>PMYL01000053.1:77528-78992 GCA_003170825.1 Acidobacteriaceae bacterium | reverse complement strand
GCTCTGATAGACAAGGAGATGTTATGCAGGCATTTGGCCAACCTGCAAGGGCCCATCTACTACATTGCCGGGCCGCCCACTATGGTGACGGCTATGCGCGAGACGCTTGTTAGTGCTGGGATCGAAGAGAACGACATTCGAACAGATGAGTTTGTTGGCTACTGAGATATCGAGCCTGTGTCTCGTCAAAATGCGAAAGATGGCCGTGAGTTCACTCTCTTTGTAGTGGGAGAGCCAACTGGAAACCAGGAGGAGCCTCTGCCTCCCGCGTCGCTTTGCTCTCGTAACAGGCAAATGGATGGCTGGAACGAGCCGTGTGAATCGACAGGTTCACACACGGTTCTGTGAGAGGCTGGAGGTGAAATTCCTCCGGCCTACTCGGTGCGTGGCCTCATGCCGCCCGTCTCGCAGCAGTGGGCAAAGATGCGTCAGACCATGCCTCAACTGGGCCTCCTGTCGGCACATAATAAACAACTTGAGCGGATCAAATTGCATCCCATTCACTGAGAATGAACATGCGATTCACAATGTCAGGCGGGTCATGAAGACTGAACAGCACGGGAGAAGATCCATCGTCGGACAATTGTCCGAAGGCAGAGAACTAAACATCGAAAGCGCGACCGCCAGTTACGAGGGATGGATGCGCAGTTGTACTGCGGTCGTCTCGTCCGATCTTCGATCGAAACACGAGCAAATGAAAGAGAGCCCATTCCAGTTCTTGAGGGGTACCTTCTACAGGTGGGCTCAACTCTGGCCGTCTATCTGCGCCCAGTTGTGTGACGCACCGAAGGTTCTCGCAGTAGGGGATCTGCATGTCAATAGTTTTGGAACCTGGCGGGATGCTGAGGGCCGCCTCTGTTGGGGTGTCGACGATTTCGATGAGTCTTACCCCCTGGCCTACACAAACGACATCGTCCGTTTGGCCGCAAGTCTGAAGATCGTGATCGATGCCGGTAGCCTTTCCATCAGGTTTAAGGACGGATGCGGTGCCATCCTGGACGGATATCTGCAATCACTCCGCGAGGGCGGTTGTCCGATCGTCCTCGCCGAACGAGAGCAAAAGCTGGACAAACTCGGAGTGGACAGCTTCAAGCCGCCTTCTGACTTTTGGGGGAAGCTAAACCGCTTGCCAACTGTCAGGCACTCGCTTGCCAGTGACCTGAAGCATGCATTGGAGAAGACGCTGCCTGACCCGAAGATGGAATACAAAGTCGTCCGACGTCAGGCCGGGTTGGGGAGTCTTGGGCAGAAACGATTCGTAGCAATCGCCAGATGGCAGGGTGGCTTTATTGCCCGAGAAGCAAAGTCGATGCTCCCTTCTGCCTGCTCCTGGTTGAATGACCAGATTGGGCATCGTCAGTCCTACTACGAGGAAGCGATTAGCTCTGCGATACGCTCTCCTGACCCGTTTCAGGTTATCGAAGGATCATGGTTGATCCGGCGTCTTTCTCCAGACTCAAATCC
>PMYL01000053.1:31693-77507 GCA_003170825.1 Acidobacteriaceae bacterium | reverse complement strand
CGTCGAAAAGGATTGGAAACACAATAGGAAGTCCTGAGAGCACAGACGCATGGATGAACTCATTTTCCGCTTTCTGATTGGCGGCACGCTCGTGTCGGCTTTTGCGTTAGTAGGAGATGCCGTTCGTCCAAAAAGTTTCGCTGGCCTGTTTGGCGCTGCACCGTCGATTGCGCTCGCTACTCTCGGATTGACAGTTGCAACGGAGGGCAGGGACTACGCTGCAATTGAGGCTCGCTCCATGATCGCCGGAGCGATCGCGTTCTTCATCTACGCATTGATCGTGAGCAAAGTCATGATGCGCTATAGGCCGCCGGCCTTAGTTGCGACATCGGCACTCATGCTGGTATGGCTGGCCACTGCCTTTGGGCTCTGGTTTGTTTGGGTGCGATAGGACGGAGCTATGAGAATCGGACTTGATGTTCCCTCTATGCAGCACTTTCGCTGGAGGGACTACGCTGTGCGTTTCGTCTTCGGCGGCATCGTAACGGCGCTTGCGGGATTGATAGCAAGGCGGTATGGTCCGGGTGTCGCCGGACTCTTCCTCGCATTTCCAGCGATTTTTCCCGCTGGAGCCACGTTGATCGAGAAGCAGGAGAGGGAGAAAAAGCGGCGAGCCGGTTTCGATGGCACTTCAAGAGGCAGAGCAGCCGCAGGCATCGATGCAGTAGGGGCGGCGATGGGGACTCTGGGCCTAATTGCATTCGCAATACTGGTTTGGCGCTTCCTGCCCAGTCACTCCAGTCCGGCCATCCTTACCATCGCGGGGCTGGCATGGCTCGCAATTTCCGTCCTGGCTTGGCGGATACGTAAAGCCATGAAAAAATTGAAAGCGGCTAGGCGGCGAAAGGTCACTTAGCTCTTTACGCAATACCGCTAAACGCGAGAGCTTCAAACACCCTCGTCCAATCATCGCCAGGCCAGTGTGCTGGTCAGCAATGGCCACTAGGTCAGAGACCACCGACAGAAAGTTCCCGTTAAAGGTTGCTGCGACCTCTTCCGAAAAACAGAAAGAGAATTACGATTAGCAGGATAAGGCTGACGCCGCCCCCGCCGTAGTAGCCGGCTCCGGGGCCCATGTAGTAGCCGCCACCACCGAACAGGAGCAAGAGAACGATGAGAATCACTATCAATCGCATACGCGGAAGTTTAGCACATAAGGTCGGCTCAGGTCAGGTCGTTTTCCGCCCGGATGGAATTTTGGCGAGGCACACCCCTCCAAAACTGCTCCCCGCATCAAAAGCAGGTCCCTTTTGCACCCAGATGGCATTTTGGCCAGGAACACCTGAAAGAAATGCCAAAAATATCGCCAGCGGAGGCAACTGGGGGTATATTGGTCTGTAGCCGAGATGCAAAATGGAAATCCGGGTAATATGAACCCAACTGCCGCTGGCAACTTTCAACTACGTGCGGGATACCTCCAACTGGGCTGGGCATACATCAAAGCCGGTCGCTAATGTAGGTTAGTTCGAAAGGAAAACGAATGATAAGTTCAGACGAGAATATCGGCGACAGGCCGATACGCAAGCACGTCGGCGCCATCATCTTCAGTGTGCTAGGATTCGTGGTATTCGTTGTGTTGATTGGGATGCTCTTCATCCATTTCAAGAAGCCAGATGTTGGATCGCCTCCCAAGGGGGGAACCAATCAGCCGACCACCTCTACCCAGCCTCAGTGAGTGGAAGCAGCGTCCTCGATATATTTGAGCATGACAGTCTCCGGAATTACGCCGCTCACCGTATGGACGAACTTCCCAGAGGGGCTGATGTAAAGCATTGTCGGTAGGCCACCAACGAACTCATGCAGGGTCAACCCAGTTCCCGCTTGGGTTGGATCGTCGTAACCCTTACCACGGCAGCGATGTTCGTCGCGGGAGTAGCCATGTTTGTTGTGTAGACCGCCGAGATGTATCGTCGCATTGCACAGGCTGTCTTGTGGGCGCATCCAAAGAGCGAGCAAACACCTCCTTCTGATCTCTCTATGGAGAATTCGATGTTGATTCGCTTAGGCTCCGACAGCCTTTTCAATCTTGCCGACAGCCTTTTGAACTTTTCCGGCATTCTTTTCAGCTCTGCCATCAGCTTCCAGGTTGGGGTTCTTGGTAAGCTCGCCGGCCTTCTGCTTGATTGCGCCTTNNTTTCATCATGATTCTCTCCTCTGTTTGGTGGTGGGTTTCAATTAGTTGAGATCCATCGAGAGTTCCTTGCGCCTTGAATGTCTGCGATCCGGTAAGAACCTCTTTTGGGAAGTTTCCTTGCCCGATGTAGACCTTCTATCGATCAGTATCCAACGATCAGGTTGCTGAAAGCTGGTCGGAATTGCTCATCCGGGCGTGCGCAGCGAGCCTCCTGCACTGAGCCATCATCCTGAGATTGGTCATTTTCGCGTTAGGCATAGCGCGCTCTTCGTCAAACCCGCCCGTGTGTAGAACGGAGGTGCGATCTTGACCAACTCAGAGGGCACGGCGTGTATAGGATAGGTTTTACATTGGCGGTCGCGTCCCTTTCGGAGTGACTGCACACGGTATCCCGATCGGACCTTTGCAGTTTGACCGATTGGAAGCTGAATACGGAGAAGTTCTGCGCTGCGTGGCCCGCGCGTTTGAAGGTATCGTGCGACGGGATGCCGGAGGGAAGCGTTAAAAACGTCTGCAACCACTCCAGCTTGTCCGCGCCGTACTCGGCAATGTCGTTCCAGCTCTCGGCCCCGCTCAATACCGCAGCAATCGCGATCAGCAGAATCTCATCCAGCAGATGCTCTCGGTTCCGCTCCACGCGCGGATCGCGCAACTCCGCAAAATACTTTAGGGGATTTTCCATATCCCCTTGTCGCCCATCTACCCAGCCGCGTCATATAGCAATTTATATGTGTCGGCCCTGCGGGACAGGCCTTTCACGTGCCGAAACCGGGTAAAACGCTGTAGACTGCCAACTACGGCGCACTGAACGGACTCAATGGCCAGAACCACGCAAAAACAGAAGCTCTTCAACGGCCGGGACCACTCCTGGATGCAGTTCAACCGGCGTGTCCTTGAAGAAGCCGAGGACCCCTCCAACCCGCTGCTGGAGCGCGTCAAGTTCCTGGCCATCACCGCCAACAACCTGGACGAATACGTTGAGGTGCGCCAGGCCGGCCTCATGCAGCGCATCGAGGACGGCTACCGCGAGCCCGGCTATGACGGCCTCCGCCCCCATGAGTCCCTCGCCGCCCTCACCGCCGACATCCACGACTTCGTGGCCGCCCAGTACCGCTGCTGGAACCAGCACATGCTGCCCGAACTGCGCAAGCACGGCGTCCGCCTACTCGACTGGAAGGAACTTGGGCAGGAGGCCCGCGCCTACGCCCAGAGCTACTTTCAGCGCGAAGTCGATCCGCTCCTCACCCCCATCTCCATTGACCCGGCCCACCCCTTTCCGCGCGTCCTCAACAAGGCTCTCTGCCTGGCGCTGCTGCTCCGGGCCAAACGCCGCAGTTCCGGTCCGCAGGTCCTGGGCGTGGTCACCGTGCCCCGCGCCCTGCCCCGCTTCGTCCGCCTGCCCGCCTCCGACGGCTCCTTCGATTACCTGCTCCTCCAGGATCTGATCGCCCAGAACCTCTCCGGCATGTACCGCGGCTACGAGGTCCTGGCCCACGCCGCCTTCCGCGTCACCCGCAACTCCAACCTCTACTTCGAAGAGGAAGAAGCGCGCTCCCTGCTTGAGACCATCCGCGTCGAGCTCCACAATCGCCGCAAGGGCGACGCCGTCCGCCTCGAAATCGAGACCGGCGCCGATCCGGAGATCGTCGAGCGCCTGCGCGTCAACTTCGAACTCGACGAGGATCAGGTCTTCCGCGGCGAGGGCCCGGTGAATCTTTCGCGGCTCATGTTCTTTTACGGCGACGTGCAGCGCCCGGACCTCAAGTTCCCGCCCTTCACCCCCAAATCCCTCAAACTGAGCCGCAAGTCCGCCAACATCTTCGACGAATTGCGCCTGCATGACGTCCTGCTCCACCACCCCTACGACTCCTACGACCCGATCGTCGACTTCATCCAGCAAGGCGCCGAGGACCCCGCCGTGGTCTCCATGAAGCAGACCCTCTATCGCACCAGCCAGGACTCGCCCATGCTCGAGGCGCTGACTGAGGCCGCGGCCACCAAGGAAACTACGCTGGTGGTCGAGCTGATGGCGCGCTTCGACGAGGCCTCCAACATCCGATGGGCGCGCAGCATGGAGGACGCCGGCGTCCAGGTCTTCCACGGCGTCGTCGGCCTCAAGACCCATTGCAAGCTGTCCATGCTCGTCCGCCGCGATGAGGACGGCCAAACCCGCCGCTACTGCCACCTCGGCACCGGCAACTACAACCCCGTCACCGCCCGCTTCTACACCGACCTCAGCCTGCTCACCTCCGATCCGCAGATCACCGAGCGGGTCCACATGGTCTTCAACTACCTCACTGCCCACGCTGAAATAGACGACTACCGCCCCCTGCTGGTCGCGCCCCTCACCATGGCCGAAAGCTTCCTCCGCCTCATCCGCCGCGAGCAGGAGCACGCCCAGGCCGGCCGTCCCGCCCACATCGTCGCCAAAATGAACGCCCTGCTTGAGCCTTCCGTCATTGAAGCCCTCTACCAGGCCTCGCAATCCGGCGTCGAAATCGACCTCATCGTCCGCGGCCTCTGCATCCTGCGGCCCGGCGTCAAGGGCCTCTCAGACCGCATTCGCGTCCGCTCCATCGTCGGCCGGTTCCTTGAGCACTCCCGCATCTTCCACTTCGCCAACGGCGGCAACGACGAAATCTACCTCGGCTCGGCCGACTGGATGCCCCGCAACCTCTTCGAGCGCTGCGAAGTCGCCTTCCCGGTCCGCTCGCCCGAAGCCCTGGCCCGCATCCACGACGAAATCCTCCCCGCTTATCTCGCCGATACCGTCAAGGCCCGCCTCCAGCAGCCCGACGGCTCCTACATCCGCGCCGGCAAGCTGCTCAAGGACGCAAAACCCTTCTCCAGTCAGGAGTTCCTCATGCAGTTGGCCGAAGGCAAAGTGGACCTGGACGCCATCCCCAAACCCACCGCCGCCAAGCCGCCAGCAAAGGCTGCGGCAAGGAAGGCCAACGCCGCCGACTGAGTCGGACTCGGCCTTGCCGTATGAAGTGACTGTGGCTGAAGAGGACACGGGCCGGTTGCCCAGCCTCGGTTACGCCGCCGTTCCGAACAACGCTCCTACCCCTGCGGTGACACCCATGGCCAGTGCGCCCCAGAACGTGACGCGCAGCGCGCCTATCATCACGCCTGCCCCGCCCGCGCGCGCAGCCAGCCCGCCCAGAAGTGCAAGGAACGCCAATGAAGTGCCAGAAACAAGGGGAATCAGAATCGCCGCCGGGGCAAACACTGTAACCAGCAGCGGCAAGGCCGCTCCCACCGCGAAGCTCACGGCCGACGACAATGCAGCCTGAATCGGACGCGGTTTGACTTTCTTGGAGATGCCGAGTTCATCGCGGGCATGCGTGCCCAGCGCGTCATGGGCCATCAACTGTTTGGCGACCTGTTTCGCTAGTTCCGCATCAAGCCCGCGCGTGACGTAGATCGCCGCCAGTTCCTCGTGCTCGCCCTTGTTGTCTGTTTTCAATTCCTTGCGCTCAAGTTTGAGGTCGGCCTGTTCGGTGTCGGCCTGGGAGTGGACAGAGACGTATTCCCCAGCGGCCATCGCCATCGCCCCAGCCACCAGCCCCGCTACCCCGGCGGTCAATATGTTGGTGTGGGTGGCATGCGCAGTGGCCACGCCCAGCACCAGACTGGCCGTTGAAAGGATGCCGTCGTTAGCGCCCAATACCGCGGCACGCAGCCATCCAATGCGCCCAATGCGGTGTTGTTCCTTCTGGATCGCAGCCATTTCTTTCGCCTCACCTCAAACACGTTCCCTTGAGCAGAGGATACATTCCCTCAGAGACCAAACAGGCTTTGGCAACGTTGAGCGGTCTGCCGATAAACGAACTTTGGCCCGCAAACCTCGCGGATTCAGCAGCAATGGCGCACTCAGCCCGGCACTCATCTCGATTGAAATGTTACATTCGTGTTAATATCGAACCTCAAGGAGCCGGCAGACCCCGCCGGATCGCCCCCGATGAACCTCTACCTCATGCGCCACGCCAATGCCGGAATGCCCCGAGGGAACCCAACCCTCGACGCCAGGCGGGCACTCATCAAAGAGGGAAAAGACCAGTGCATGTTGATGGCTCGTGTCCTGAGCGCCCTCAAGGTCCAGGTCGATGTCATCGTCTCCAGCCCCCTCAAGCGCGCCCTGCAAACCGCGCAGTTTGTGGGCACCGAACTGGGCTACGAAGCCAAAGTCGAGATCAGCCCTGCCCTCGGGCCCGGCGCCGATTACGCCGCCTTCCAAAAGCTGCTGGCGAAATACGCCGACCGCGAGGGTGTGCTGGTGGTCGGCCACAACCCCAACGTCTTCCAGTTCCTCAGCCGCCTGGTCTCCGGCGACGGCGGCGCCGCCATCCGTATGCGCAAGGGCTCCATCGCCCGCATCGACCTGGACCGCCATCCGCCCCTGTTGCAGTGGCTCATCGATCCCCGCACGGCCCGTTCCATCTACTTGAGCGTTGCAAAGAGCTCCCGCCCAAAACCCTCGCGGAAGTAGCCCGCCCCCGTCACCGCCCGCCGGGTGCCCCAGGTCTCGGGGTCACCAGGAAGCGGCGGGTAGGCCGGGGTTTCACAGGCCGCCAAAAAAAACGCTGGTTCTGTATCAGGGCACGACTTCAGTCGTGCCGTAGATTGCCAACAGAATCAACGCGGGCTTTAGCCCCGGCACAAATCCACCCCACTTTGAAGGATCGTCTGCGCGGCGGGCAGGCCGGGGCTTTACAGGCTGCGGAAAAACGCCGGTTCTGTATCAGGGCACGACTTTAGTCGTGCCGCAAAGGTCGCAAAAGGAACGTTGGGCTTTAGCCCCGGAGGGACGCTTTCCGCCCATTTCACCCGAAATCCCGAGTCTTTCCGCAGCCTGTGAAACCCCGGCAGAACCCGTGCCATAGGAGCGGGGAATTGGCTGCGGCTTTAGGCGCCGAGGGAATGCAAATTCGAGCGGCTCGTCAAGCAGTACAATCTGATCCATGAGTTTTCCTGAAACCCGGATGCGCCGCCTGCGCCGCACCGAACCTCTCCGGTCCCTCGTCCGCGAAACCTCCCTCGAGCCCGGCGACCTGATCTACCCCCTCTTTCTCTGTCCCGGCGAGGGCGTCCGCCGCCCGGTCGGCTCCATGCCCGGCGTCTTCAACCTCTCCGTAGACGAGGCACTCCGCGAGGCCGAAGAAGCCGCCCGCCTCGGCCTCGGCGGACTGTTGCTCTTCGGCCTGCCCGAAGAAAAGGACGAGCAAGGCTCCGGCGCATGGGACGAAAACGGCATCGTCCAGCGGGGCCTTCGCGCCCTGAAAGAAACCGCCGCCGCCAAAAAGCTGGTCCTCATCGCCGACGTCTGCCTCTGCGAGTACACCAGCCACGGCCACTGCGGCATGGTCGTCGAAACCCGCGACGGCTGGACCGTGGACAATGACCCCTCGCTCGATCTGCTCGCCCAAACCGCCGCCAGCCTCGCCCGCGCCGGAGCCGATGTCGTCGCCCCCAGCGACATGATGGACGGCCGCGTCGCCGCCATCCGCCGCGCCCTCGACGACGAAGGCTGCCCCAATACGCCCATCCTCAGCTACGCCTCCAAGTTCGCCTCCGCCTTCTACGGACCCTTCCGCGAGGCCGCCGATTCCGCCCCCCAGTTCGGCGACCGCAAATCCTATCAGATGGACGGCGCCAACCTGCGCGAGGCCCTGCGCGAGATCGGCCTCGACCTTGAAGAAGGCGCGGACATGATCCTCATGAAGCCGGCCATGCCCTACCTGGACGTGATCCGGGCCGCCCGCGAGCGCTTCGGCGTGCCCATCGGCGCATACCAGGTCTCCGGCGAGTACTCCATGCTCCAGGCCGCCTTTGAAAAGGGCTGGCTGGACCACGATCGCGCCATTCTCGAATCCCTCCTCGGCATCCGCCGCGCCGGCGCCGGCTTCATCGTCACCTACTTCGCCAAAGACGCCGCCAAACTGCTCGCCTGATCGCCCTTTACCCCCGAATGAATGCCAGCAGGTCGGCATTTACCTGGTCCTTGCGCGTCGAGCAAAGCCCGTGATCCGCTCCCCTATAGACCTTTAGCGTAGCTCCCTTCACCAGCGCGGCGGAGAGCAGGGCTGAGTCGTTGATGGTCTGGGTGGCCCACATCTCGATTTTGAGATGTGGGAGACGATGAACCTCAACCTGCCGCTTTTTGTCTCTGAAACTCCGTGGACAGCCCTTCTCTGACCTGGGATTCCCATCCTTCGCTTTTTCCTAGCACCCCCACAGCCCAGCCTGGACCTGGCCGCCCGCCGGTGCGTGGCGCGGCGAGCAATTCCGACCAGCTTTCACCAGCAGGATCGTTGAGACTGGTCGATAGAAGGCTCCGCATCAGGCAAGGGAACCTCCCAAGGAGTATTTTGCCTGGTCGCGGATCCTCAAGGCGCAAGGAGATCTCGATGGATCTCAATCTATTGAAACCCACCATCGAACAGAGGAGAACTTCACCATGAAACTGAGCACGAGCGATAAGGCAACAGGCAAGGTTCACGAAGTCAAAGGCGCAATCAAGCAGAAGGCCGGCGAGCTTACCAAAAACCCCTGCCTTGAATCCGACGGCAGAACTGAAAAGAACGCGGGCAAAGTTCAGAACTTTGTCGGCAAGGTTGAAAAGGCTGTCGGCGAATAGGCAAATCAACGTCACACACAGAAACCAGAGAGGTCAGGACAAAAATGTCGCAATCAGTGTTGGAACAGATGGACGAGCGAATTGACGAAACAGCGCGCAAGGCTTCGCGGGCGGCATCTGCCGTTGCGGATGCGCTTGAGGATGGCGTAGGAGCAGCGCGGCGTGCCGCAAAACAAGGCAGCCATGCAGCTACAGAGCTTTTTGTTGACACAAGAAGGCGCGTACAACGGTATCCGGTCGAATCAGTAGCGGCGACATTCGCGGTAGGCATTGCGGCTGGAGCAGCGATCGGCTGGATGGTCGGTCGCAGACAGGGCTAGCAAGAGATCTGCTGCGCCGGGTGTCCCAGGTCTCGCCTTTGAGACCTGGGACTCCACCTGCCCAAATCATCCTCTCGTTCTTTGCTTACCCATCTACGCCCGAATGAATGCCAGCAGGTCGGCATTTACCTGGTCCTTGCGCGTCGAGCAAAGCCCGTGATCCGCCCCCTTATAGACCTTCAGCGTTGCTCCCTTCACAAGCGCGGCGGAGAGCAGGGCTGAGTCGTTGATGGGCACAATCTGGTCGTCGTCGCCATGGATAATCAGCGTCGGCACGTCGATCTTCTTCAGATCCTCCGTAAAGTCCGTCTCGGAAAACGCCTTGATGCAGTCCAGAACCGCCTTGAATCCAGCCTGCATACCCTGTCTCCAAAACGAGTCCCGCAACCCCTGCGACACCTTGGAACCAGGCCGGTTCACCCCATAGAACGTCACGGTAATATCCTTGAAAAACTGTGAGCGGTCGGCCAGAATCCCAGCCCGAATTTTGTCGAACACCTCCATTGGCAATCCGCCCGGATTGGCCTCCGTCAACAGCATCAGCGGCGTCACCGCTCCGATCAGCACCGCCTTGGCCACGCGCTTCGTCCCGTGGCGTCCGATGTACCGGGCAACCTCGCCCCCGCCGGCCGAGTGACCAACGTGGACCGCGTCCTTCAGATCGAGTGCCTCGGTCAGCGCCGCAAGATCGTCGGCGTAGGTGTCCATCTCGTTCCCATCCCAGGGCTGGCTCGATCGCCCGTGCCCCCGCCGGTCATGCGCAATCGCCCGATATCCATGCGAGCCCAGAAACACCATCTGGTCGTCCCATGCGTCCGCGCTCAGCGGCCAGCCGTGGCTGAAGACCACGGGCTGACCCGTGCCCCAGTCCTTGTAATAAATTCGTGTTCCGTCTTTGGTCGTAATCGTGGGCATAAGAAGATCTCCTTGCTGCTGGTTGAGGAAGGTCGCCGGTTGGGTTGAGGAAGATTGGAGGATTCGGCCGGCACACGGCCTGAAACCGTGGCCGCCCGTCAAGCCTGCGCTATTACCGTTCTGTTGTATGGATGCCCTTTGAGGGTCTCAGGTTGTGACCGCATGTATGCCGGGTGGGAAACCACCAACTCCCAATCCGGCCCACTTCCCAAAAATAGCCCTGTACCCCACGCACGCCGCCCAAATCAGAGATTTCCGTCACTACACCCGAATCTCCTCTGCGCGTATACTCGTCGGCAAGGCAAACCACGCGATGGACCTATCGATGTTCTTCTCTCCGAATCTTCTGCAAAACGCAGCCGTGCTGACCCTGATTCTGGCGTTTGTCAGCTATCTGGCCACCTTCATGAGCGCCCGCATGTTGGCCCGCCGCAAGGACAAGCTGGAGCTGGTGAACAGGCGCCTCAACGAGTTCTACGGCCCGCTCTATGTCGCCTCGCAGGCGGGCAGCATCGCCTACCGCTCGCTGCTCAAAAAGCAGGGCAAGACGCAGAGCTTTCCCATCCTCGACGAGGAGATGAAGGAGTGGGTCCTCTGGATGACCACCATCTTCATGCCCCTCAACGACGTCCGCGAGAAGATCATTATCGAGAAGGCCTACCTCATCGTCGAGGAGCAGATGCCGCATTGTCTGCTCGACTTTGTCACCCACGTGGTGGGCTACAAGGCGGTGCTGGCCAAGTGGGCCGAAGGCGACTACACCGAACGCCGCTCCACCATCGGCTGGCCCCCCGAGTTCGACCTCTATGTGGAACGCTCCTACGCCGCACTCAAGGCCAAGCAGACCCGCCTTCTGCACAGCGCGCTCTGGCAGCTCTACCACCGGCTCATCGGTCGCAAGCGGCGGTAGCGCACACAACAAAGCCCCGGCCGCGCCCCGGCTTCGCTCACACGGGCGCCGGCAGCCCCAGATTCTTCCACAGCCGCAGGGTCGGGTCGGCTTGGTTCACGGTGTAGAAGTGCAGGCCGGGCGCGCCGTTGCGCAGCAAGGTTTCGCACAGGCGCGTGACCACCTCCAGGCCAAAGTCCAGCAGCGTGGGCTTGTCGTCCTGCAGCTCTTCCAGGCGCAGGCGCACCCAGCGCGGCAGGTCGGCGCCGCAGCCGGCGCAGAAGCGCACGGTGTTGGCGAAGCCGGTGATGGGCATGATCCCAGGCGTCACCGGAATCGTGATGCCGGCCTTGCCGCAGCGTTCCATGAAGTCGAAGTAGGCATCGGCGTTATAGAACAGCTGGGTCAGGGCCCCGTCCGCGCCGGCCTCCACCTTGCGGCGGAAGTGCTCGAAGTCCGCGCCGGGGCTGGACGCTTGCGGGTGCATCTCCGGGTAGGCGGCCACCTCAATCTTGAAGGCCTCGCCGTGGGTCTCGCGGATGAAGCTGACCAGCTCATTGGCGTAGTGGAAGTCGCCCGGCGCGGAGGCGCTCATGGCCGTAGCCGGCAGGTCGCCGCGCAGGGCGACAATGCGCGTGGCCCCCGCTTCCCGGTAGCGCTCAAGCAGGGCGGCGATGTGGGCGCGCGTCGAGCCCACGCAGGTCAGGTGCGGCGCGGCCTCCACGCCGGTCTGCTTGACCACCGTCACCAGCGTCTCGTAGGTGCCGTCCTGGTTGGAGCCGCCGGCGCCGTAGGTGACGGAGAAATAGTTCGGCCGCACCCCGGCAAGCTGGCCAATCACCGCCGGCAGCTTGGCCACGCCTTCCGGCGTGCGCGGGGGGAACAGCTCGAAAGAAAAACTTAGCGGCGAAACCATGCGCTGGACCCCGAAGAAAGCCCTGAAAGCGGATCAGTAAAGGTGCCCCAGATCTCGATTTTGAAACCTGGGATACCACAACCGCTCAAGCGGGCAACGGACAACTAATCACTAACCACTACCCACTAACCACTGCCTTTAGTACCTGTAATTTTCCGCCTTGTACGGCCCTTCCACCGGCACGCCGAGATAGTCGGCCTGCTTCGCGGTCAGCGTGGTCAGCTTCACGCCGATTTTATCCAGATGCAACCGCGCCACCTCTTCATCCAGTTTCTTCGGCAGCACATAGACGCCTACCTTGTAGCTGTCCTTCTTGGCCCATAGGTCCAACTGCGCCAGCGTCTGGTTGGCGAAGCTGTTGCTCATCACAAAGCTCGGATGCCCCGTCGCGCATCCCAGATTCACCAGCCGGCCCTCGGCCAGCACGAAGATGCCGTGCCCGTCGGGAAAGGTGTAGAAGTCCACCTGCGGCTTGATATTCAGCTTGGTCACGCCCGGCTCGGCGTTCAGCGGGTCCATTTGGATTTCGTTGTCGAAGTGGCCGATGTTGCAGACGATCGCCTGGTCCTTCATCCGCTTCATGTGTTCAAGCGTAATGATGTCCACGTTTCCCGTGCAGGTGACGTAGATGTCCCCGCGCCCCAGCGTCTCTTCGATCGTCGTGACCTCGAAGCCCTCCATCGCCGCCTGCAGCGCGTTGATGGGATCGACCTCGGTGACGATGCACCTTGCGCCCATGCCCCGCAGGGAGTGCGCGCAGCCCTTGCCCACATCGCCATAGCCGCAGATCACCGCCACCTTGCCCGCAACCATCACGTCCGTGGCCCGCTTGATCCCGTCGGCCAGAGATTCCCTGCACCCATACAAGTTATCGAACTTACTCTTGGTCACCGAGTCGTTCACATTGATCGCCGGCACCAGCAGCTTGCCCTGCTCCATCATCTTGTAGAGCCGATGCACGCCGGTCGTGGTCTCTTCTGAAACGCCGCGCCACTCCTTCACAACTTTGTGCCAGTGCCGCGGGTCTTCGGCATGTACCTTCTTCAGCAAATCTTTGATCACCTGCTCTTCGTGGCTCCCCGAGGGCCCATCCACCCACTTATCGCCTTCTTCCAGCTCATACCCCTTGTGGATCAGCAGCGTTACATCGCCGCCGTCGTCCACCACCAGTTGCGGCCCTTTGCCGCCTTTGTGGCTGAGCGCCTGAAACGTGCACCACCAATACTCCTCCAGCGATTCGCCCTTCCACGCGAACACCGGAACCCCGGTGGCCGCAATTGCCGCCGCCGCATGATCCTGCGTCGAGAAAATATTGCAGCTCGCCCAGCGAACCTCCGCGCCCAGACTCGTCAGCGTCTCGATCAGCACCGCCGTCTGAATGGTCATATGCAGCGAGCCCGTGATCCGCACCCCGGCCAGTGGCTTCGCGGCCGCATACTTGTTCCGGATCGACATCAATCCCGGCATCTCGTGCTCGGCAATGGTGATTTCCTTCCGGCCCCAGTCCGCCAAACCCAGGTCGGCGACTTTATATCCCAATTCCGTGGTTTCCAGTGTTGAAGCTGCCATAAGCGGTGGTTTCTCCTATCCCCTTGAGAATACCATCTTGAGAATTCGGCCCAAAAGCGCGCCTTCAAGGCAGACCGCGGCGATTCAGCGCTCCATGCTCTCCGCCTCCAGCAGTTGCCGCTTCCGTTCGACGCCCCACCGGTACCCGGTCAACGCACCGCTCGCCCCCACCACCCGATGGCAAGGCACCACCAGCGCCACGCGATTGGTAGCGCACGCCCGCGCCACGGCGCGCGTCGCCTTCGGATCGCCCAACTCCCGCGCCAACTGGCTGTAGCTCCGTGTCTCCCCGCGCGGAATCGCCCGCAACGCCTGCCACACGCGCAGTTGAAAGGCCGTCCCGCGCAAGTCCAGAGGCACCTGCGGTGCGGCAGCCTTTTCTGATGTGTTCGACTGGCCACAAACCATGCGCACTGCCTCATCCACCAGCCCCTTGAGCGACGGATCGCGCCGCAGCGCAGCCAGCGGAAACTCTTCGCGCAGACTGGCCTCGGCCGCCGCCGCCGTGCTCCCCAAAGCCAGCCAGCAAAGCCCGCGCTCCGTCGCGCCCACCACCAGCCAGCCAAACGACGATCGCGCCGTCGTATAGCCGATCTGTTCGCCCCGCCCGCCCCGCGCAAACCGCGCCGGCGTCATGCCCAGTGCCGCGCCCTCGTACGCCCGGCTCGACGAGCCAAATCCAGCTTCATAAATTGCGTCCGTCACGTTGCCTCCCTGCTTCAACGCGCTGCGCAACGACCCCGCCCGCAGCGCCCGCTGATACTGCAGCGGGCTCACGCCCAGCCCCTGCTTGAACAGCCGCTGCACCGTGAAGGGACTCAATCCAGCCACACGCCCCAACTCCTTGAGCGGCACCGCGCGGTCGAGATTCGCCTCAATATGACCACGAACCTTGTCCATATCGCCACGAGTCTTGTCCAAAGGTCTGCCCCCCGCAGTGGCTTCCGGGCGGCAACGCTTGCAGGGACGAAACCCCGCGGCCCGCGCCTCCGCGACCGAGCGGAAAAACCGCACGTTGCCCCGCAGCGGCCGCCGGCTCCTGCAACTGGGGCGGCAAAATACGCCTGTCGTCGTCACCGCATAGAAAAACGCAGCCGCCGGGTCGCGGCCGAGTACCTGCCCCCATGCTGCCTCGGGGTCGATCGCCGTGGCTGGGTTGGAACCGCGGCTGGCGGCGTTTGCGAATTGAGGTCTAGCGTTCATGGGAACCATGGTCGCCGATTCGCGGCGCGGCTGGCTATCCGGTTCTTGCGCGCAATTCCGTTTGTTTTGGACGGACTTCGCGATCAACCGCCGTCCCGCTCCGCAATCCGCCGCAACGCCGCCTCCGCCCGCTCCAGATCCGCCTCCGTATCCACTCCGATCGTGTCCCGTGGCGCCGCGGCCACATAAATATCGATCCCATTATCGAGCAAGCGTAGCTGTTCCAGCCGCTCCACGCGCTCGATCCAGGAGGGCGGCAGCGCCGCAAACCTCTCCAGCGCCGCTTTCCGGTACGCATAAATCCCCAGGTGCTTCTGATAGCCCGCAAACCCCGCCCTGTCCCGGTCGAACGGAATCGTCGCCCGCGAAAAATAAAGCGCCCGCCCGTCCAGAGCCGTCACCACCTTCACAGCATTGGGATCGGCAATCTCCAGCGCCGGGCAGCGAACCGCCAGCGTAGCCACCTCCACCTCCGCCCGCTCAAACAGTCCCAGCAGCGGGGGGAAAAAATCCGGCGTCAGCGTCGGCTCGTCCCCCTGAATGTTCACATAAATATCCGCATCGATCTCCCGCGCCACTTCCCTCACCCGGTCCGACCCGCTCGGGCATTCCTTCGAGGTCATCGCCACCGGAATCCCCCGCTCCTTGCAAATCTCGGCCACCTCCTCCGAATCGGTAGCCACCACCACCGGGTCCATCAGCCCGCTCCCGGCCGCGGCGCGCCACACCCACTCCACCATCGGCCGCCCGGCAATCACGCGCAGCACCTTGCGGCTCAGCCGCGTCGAACTCAGCCGCGCCGGAATCACCCCAGCGATACGCAACGTATTCATGCAGACGAGTTTACACGAGCGGAGGTGGAGGGCTCATCTTCGGCAATTCCCCGGCGCCCAAACCACAACCGGACAGGTTTGACCTCCAATCCACCCGCCCGTATCATCTAAGTTGGTGCTGCGACACCCCGGAGTCCCCAGCCCGCCGTGGCGGGGTCTTCGTCGATGGGGTGGTCTTCGGTCGCGCCCCTTCCGGCGGAGTAGCTCAGATGGTTAGAGCGACGGATTCATAACCCGTAGGTCGGCAGTTCGATCCTGCCCTCCGCCACCAGAAAATCCCGGCTTTTCCCCTCCCCCAACCCCAATTTTTCGTCCTCCCCGCCACCCCAGGAACCCGCTCCTCGCACCCCTTGCGCTATCATTGCGTCTATAGAGAGTGAGCGGCCTGTTCCCCTCAGGGGTCGCCCCGGTGGTGTGCGTGTCTCGATTCTTCCAGCGTTTTGTCTTCGTGCTTTCCGTGGCAATCTTTGCCGCCCTCGCCCTTGGCTTTGGCCTGGGTGAATTCGGCCTGTTTGGCGTTCATGCCGGCGGCGAGCAGGATGGCGCCTACCGCCAGATGCGCGTCTACGCCGAAGTCCTCAAGAAGATCCAGACCGACTACGTCACCGAGCCCAACATCAACGACGTCACCACCGGCGCTCTTCACGGCCTGCTCGAATCCCTCGACTCCGACTCCAGCTATCTCACCCCCACCGAGTACAAAATCTACAAAGAGCGCCCCGCCACCGGCGTCGCTCAGGTCGGCATCACCGTCTCCAAGCGTTTCGGCTACGCCGCCATCGTCAGCGTCTTGCCCGGTTCGCCCGCCGACAAGGAGCACTTGGCCGACGGCGACGTCATCGAGTCCATTGGCGGCCAGTCCACCCGCGAGCTGTCGCTGGCTGTCATCCGCCTCATGCTCGATGGCAAGCCGGGAACCACCGTCAATCTCACGGTGGTCCGCCCGCGCAAGGCCGACCCCGACAAGCTGACGCTCACCCGCGCCATCACCGCCCCTCCGGCGCTCGGCGAGCAGCAATACGAAATCTCCACAATCCTTTACCTCAAGCCCGGCCTGCTCACCCCGGCCCGCGTCGACGAAATCGCCGCCAAACTCAAAGCCGACGGTAAGAACCGCAAAGTGCTTCTCGACCTGCGCGACTCCTCCGGCGACGACGCCCGGCAGGGAATCCGCCTGGCCAACTTCTTCCTCAAGCAGGGAACCCTGGCCACCCTCGAAGGCCAGAAGTTTCCCCTCCAGGCCTTCACCGCCGATCCCACAAAATTCCTGACAGACGCTCCGCTTGCCGTGCTCGTCAATCGCGGCACCTATGGCGCTGCTGAACTCACCGCTGCCGCCATTGAAGACGCCAAGCGCGGCGACGTGGTCGGCGAACGCACCTTCGGCGAGGGCTCGGTCCAGAAAACCATCGAGCTGCCCGACGGCGCCGCGCTCCTGCTCACCGTAGCCAAGTACGAGCGCCCCACCGGCAAAAAGATTCAGGACGAAGCCGTCACCCCCAATGTGCTGGTAGGCCCGTCGATCGAGGAAGTAGACGAAGAAGTCCCCCCCGCCAAGGGAGACGAAACGCTCGACAAGGCCCTCCAACTGTTGAAGGCGAAAACCGCCTGACTCCGGTTGCTGGGGTGGAAAATCGGCGAACTGCATTAGCCCGTCCCGCCCTTGCACCGCGTGGTACACATCAGTTGCCCTGCGCATCCCCTGGCAACACGAAGATGCTAGCCTTAGGCTGTAGCATCTTTCTCCCCTGCGCCTTTGGGAGAATTGCTCACGAGGCCTGAATCGCTTGGCTGCCACCCCTTCACAGCCTCTCGAACCGCGATCCCTTGTCCGGCCACGCCGTCACCACCGGCCGCAGGTGCAGCCGGTTCCCACGCACCGCCATCGCAAGCTGGCCGGCCGCTTCGCCTTCGTCACCTTGCTCATTCTGGCCGTCACCACCGGTTCGCTGGCCGGCCTCACGCTGGTCTATTCCGTCGATCTGCCCCAGATCAGCGACCTCGAGCGCTACCGCCCCTCCACCACCACCGATCTCTATGACCGCAAGGGCCGCATCATCGGCTCCTTTGCCCTCGAGCGCCGCGAGGTCGTCGGCTACGACGGCTTTGCCCCCATCCTCCGCCAGGCCGTCATCTCCATTGAAGACAAGAGCTTCGAGTCCCACTGGGGCATCAATACCTTCCGCGTCATCGGCGCGGTCTGGCATGACATCCGCGCCCACGGACGCGCCCAGGGCGCCTCCACGCTCACCATGCAGTTGGCCCGCAACCTCTTCCTCTCCTCCGAGCGCACCGCCGCCCGCAAAGTGCAGGAAGCCTATCTCGCCATCCAGATCGAGCGCGCCTTCACCAAGCAGCAGATCTTCACCCTTTACGGCAACCAGATCTACCTCGGCCACGGCATGTACGGTTTCGAAGCCGCCTCGGAGTTTCTCTTCTCCAAACACGCCAAAGACCTCAACTTGACTGAAGCGGCTCTCCTGGCCGGCCTGCCCAAGGCGCCCGTAGCCTTTTCGCCGCTGCTCAATCCTGACAAAGCCCTGCGCCGCCGCAACCTCGTCCTCAGTGAAATGGAGTCCGACGGAGTCATCACCCACATCCAGGCCGAGCAGGCCCGCAATGCCCCGCTGGGCCTGCACATCGCCCAGCCGGAGGGCTCGGTGGCGCCCTGGTTCCAGGAAGAAGTCCGCCGCGAGCTCGAAAAACGCTTCGGTACCGAGCAGGTCCACGAAGCCGGCCTGAAAGTTGAGACCACCCTCGACCTTGACCTGCAGCAGACCGCCAACCGCGCCGTGGCCGACGGCCTCGCTGCCTACGAGCGCCGCCATGGCTGGGCCGGTCAAGACCGGCCGGGCAAGCTGGAAAACGTCCTCGCCTCCGGAAGTACCCTCGAAGACTACAAGCACCCCGACTGGGCCGTGAAGACCCGCCCCGGCGACTACGTCCACGCCCTGGTCACCCGCGCCCTGCCCCTCGAGATTCACGCCCGTGTCGGCCCCGACGAGATCGTCCTGCTGCCCGATGATTGGAAATGGACCGGCCAGCGCTACGGCGACGCCCTCGTCAAGCCCGGCGACGTAATCTACGTTCACCTCTCCGAGACCATGGAGGGCGACGCCCGCAGCGCAACCTTGGAGCAGGACTCCGGCGCGCAGGGGGCCATCCTGGCCATGGACAACACCAACGGCGACGTTCTCGCCATGGTGGGCGGGCGCGACTACGCGCTCTCCCAGTTCAACCGCGCCACCCAGGCCGAGCGCCAGACCGGCTCCAGCTTCAAGCCTTACGTCTACACCGCGGCCATCGAGGACGGCGCCAAGCCCACCGACATCATCGTCGACGGCCCGGTCAGCTTCGGCGGCTACACCCCGCACAACTACGAGAACAACTACAAGGGCGCCATGACCCTCACCAACGCCTTCGCCGAGTCGCGCAACATTCCCGCCCTCAAGCTGGCCGCCCGCGTCGGCATTCACAAGGTCATCGGCGTGGCCCACCGCTTCGGCGTCACCTCCAACATTCCCGCCTATCTCCCCGTCGCTATCGGCGCGGTCGAAATCACCCTCGAGGAGCAGGTCGCCTCCTACGCCGTCTTTCCCAACGACGGCATCCGCGTGGCGCCGCGCCTCGTCCGCAAGGTCTCCAACTCCGACGGTGTCACCCTCTGGGAAGACCCGATCTCCGTCAACGAGGTCATCAGTCAGCAGACCGCGCGCACCATGATGATCCTTCTCCGCGCCGTCACCCAGCACGGCACCGGCGCCGCCGCCGCCCAGCTCAACCACCCCCTCGGCGGCAAAACCGGCACCACCAGCGAATACACCGACGCATGGTTCCTCGGCTTTTCCCCCTCCGTCACCTGCGGCGTCTGGGTGGGTTACGATAGCCGCGAGTCCCTCGGCGAAAAGGAGACCGGCGCCAGAGCCGCCCTCCCCATCTGGATGAACGTGATGCGCGTAGCCATCGCCGGCAAGGATGACGAGCAGTTCCTCGGCGACGCCCAAGCCAGCCAAACCCTCAAAGCCTCCGTCAAACCGCCCGCCAAGCCGTCAGCGCGCTCAACATCGCCTCCACGGTAGCCTGGCGTCCTTCCGCCGGTCCCCCCAACAAATGCCCCGTGCCCCATCCTTGCTGTCATCCTGAGCGACGCGCAGCGGAGTCGAAGGACCTGCTTTTCGTTATTTCTGTCGCAAGGGTGGGAGACCACTACCGTTGATCCGCCGCCTGCACGTTCTTGCCCCGTGCCCCATCCTTCCGCCGCTCCCTGCTACCCAAGCCGAAACACCGCCCATCTTCCCGCCCACCATCCCCCCTCCCTGAGTGGTATGGCGATTATGCGTAAATCGAGAAACCCTACCGGCGACATCGCCGTTTGCAGGGAATAAACCTATTCCGTCTCGTCGCTGCTGGATGCAACGCCCAGCAGCTCTTCAATCTTCCTAATCCCCCTGTTCGCCAGATAGCCGAAGAGCCCCACAACGACCACACAGGCATAAAACACGGGCGTGTCAAACGATATTTCAGAGTCTCTTGCAATGGCGCCCAACGCCCATCCATTCCGTGGAGTAAAAACCATCTCCGTGACGACCGCGATGATGAGCGCCATTGTCAACGTCAATCGCGCACCGAGAAACACAGAAGGTAGCGTCTCCATAACTACCGAAAATCCGCGGACCACGCCTGGCACCTTGTACGCCGCAAGAATCTCCAGTTTTTCTCGCGAAATGCCCCGTATACCCCTGGCGACTGCGAACGTCATCACCGGGAGGCAACCGAACACGATGGTCCAGGTGTAGGCGGGCTCTCCGTAGTTAAAGGCCACGAGAAGCAGAGGAAACGCCATAACAGGCGGGATGACTCTGGCGAACTCGACAATTGGCTCGGTTCCAACGTATAGCGCTTCGAAACTACCCGTCACAAGTCCGAAGACAACACCCCCTACGACCGTCAATCCCCAACCTGACAGAGCGCGACGAAAGGTGTAGAACGCGTGTATATAGACATTTTGATCGTCATCGAGTTTTGAGAAAAACGCTGACCGCGCCAATACTTCCCAAACCTCGCGGGGAGAAGCAAGGAGGGTTCTGCCTATGAGATGCCAATAGGAACCCGCCTCCCAGAGGCCGAAGATGAGAACAAAGGCCAGAATCCAGGAATGGCGTTTGAAAAGCCCTGCGAGTTTCGCGCGCACCTCAACAGCTTTTGCCATACCTATCTCGCACCACCCAACACCCGCCCAGCCAGCGCCAGGAACCCCACTCTATCCTCGCGTTGATCCGTCGAGAGAAATTCATTCTGCATAATGACAGCGTGCTCGAGGCCAGGCAGCAGCTCTGTCGAAAATGGGCGTCCCGGAACAACAAGGACTTCGTCGCACACCTCGGACAGGTCCACGATTTGATGCAGCACCACAATCGCGGTGATGCCTCGCTTCTTGACCATTCTTCGAAAGCTTGATCGAACAGTGGCGGCAACGTTGAAGTCCAACGCAGAAAATGGCTCGTCCGCCAGGATTAGGCTTGGAGCATCCTGAAAGGCACGAATCATCGCAGCCTGCTGTAGCATACCGCCGCTACATCTCCTTGGACGCAGAGACAAATCAAGGTCAAGCCCCAACTCAGTGCGAAGCGCGCGCGCTGACCGAACAGCCTGCTGCGGGTGAGACGGAAGCGAGGTTGAAGTTAGCGCAAGGTTATGCTCCAAATTCGCCCATTCGAAAAACGAGGAACGATAGTCTTGAGGAACCGTTGCAACAGGCCCCGGCTCCCCGTTCCTCATCGGAAGAACCACCTCCCCCGCTTCCGCTGGCTTCAGCCCGGCAAGCACCTTCAATAATGTAGTTTTCCCGCTGCCGTTAGGGCCAAACACCCCAAGAATCTTTCCTGACTCGACCTGAAAGGAAACCGACCGAAACACATCGGTCGGCTCCTTCGTATCCTTGTAGGAGGCAGAGAGGTCCTTAACGATTAAGCTGGATCTCACTTCCCACCCTCTTTTAGGTTGACAACGAGGCCGGTTAGCGAAACGGGCTGATCGATGATTCCCATCTTGAGGTAAACATCGGCAAGGTGCTGATACATAGCCTCAGTCGACTCGTCGGTCAAAAGGTACTTGGCATCCGGGTAGCTCGCCACGTCGCTACGGAACTGAGCCGGCAAATAAGGCACCATAGCCAGCTTCGAGTCCGCAGGATGCTCATTCACATACTCAGCAGCTTCATCCATTGCTGCGACCAAGCGGGCAAAGACCTCAGGATGGCTATCCGCCCAGGCTTTGGAGACGTTGAAACTTCCAAACGGAAACGGGTCCTCTATGTACTTTGGGCACTCCACCGTCGGTGAGATTAGCTCAGCAACCCCTGCCCGAATAGCTGCCGTGGCTACGGGGTCATTCGTGAACAGCGCATCCACCCCGCCGCTCCTTAGGGCGGCGGCTTCCTGCTCCGGCGCGATGGGCTGGATCACAACGTCCTTGTCGGGGTTGAGCCCATTCGCTTGGAGAATAGCCTTTAACCAGGCGGAATAAGCAACCGTCGGCAACGTTCCAATCTTCTTCCCCTTCAGATCCCGCAGATTCCGTATGAGAGGCCTGCCGCCCGCTCTCGTCGAACGTCTCAAAAGGAAGCTGATTCTGTGGTTTTGATCTTCGATCATGGTCGTTATGAACAGTAGTTTCGTGCCACTCCGGGCCATCCCGCTATAGGTAATAGGCATTGCGGTGTACCCCGCAATCTGTATCTTTCCCTCAACAAGCGCCTGCGTCATCGGCTGTGCAGTGGGGTACATCAGCAGGCTAGCGTTGATGCCATGCTTCGAAAAGATGCCCTTTTGTTGAGCCACAAAGATCGGAAGGCTGATCCGGAGTTGGCTGTAGCCGATTTCCAGGGGGGCTTGGGAATCGTCTGCTTGCGTCGGCCCCTTGTGCGGTCCGCAAGACAACACCGACAGAGAGGCGATTAGGATTAGACCAGATGCGAACCACGTCTTCGGGCGAACGTTCGTCTTTTTCATGCGCTCTTTACCTCCGTTATCGGACGGACAGATTCCAGCCTCGCGGAATAAGCATCACAAAAACTCGGGAGAGTCTCATCTGCCAAAATGTTCGGGTCGCCATTTCCGCCACCAAGAATATCCCACCTCTTGTCAAAGACATCAAGGACTTCGTTGTATATCGTCGCCTCATTCACCGGCTCGGTAATCAGCAGGCCTATGTCAGGCACCCTGAATGTCTCAACAAATGGTCTACCGAGGATATACAGGAGAAGCTTGCGGCACTTAGGGGTCTCAATTAGAAAGTATGAGAGTCCTCTCAAGTCCGTAGAATTGAATCCAGGCCAC
Source organism: Acidobacteriaceae bacterium (assembly GCA_003170825.1). Taxonomy (GTDB): domain Bacteria; phylum Acidobacteriota; class Terriglobia; order Terriglobales; family Acidobacteriaceae; genus Telmatobacter. Next base: position 54,751 of record PMYL01000053.1, on the reverse strand, counting down.
TCCCACAACTCCGAATGCAGTTGTTCCGGATGCATGTACGCAGTCACGTGCATCTTGGATATCACCTGTAAGGTGTCTTTGTCCTTCCTTTCATCTACCCATCGCCTATGGAGGTTAACAAGCTGCTCGCCCCCCTCTCGCCCGACTATCGCGCGGTAGGCGCGATCTTCTTTCGAGAGTACGTTGAATATCACATTCCTAAACCTCTTATCGTGCTCCCTTGTCAAGAGGGTCAACGGGGGGTTGTAGGCGCGGATATTCTGAGCATCGCCGAAGACTACTTCAAACTCTATCGGGTCATGCGGCTTAATTGTACGAACCTCCGCCTTCTGCCGCACTAAGTGGTGCATTTCTTGAACGAGGGGTTTAATCTCTAATAGACTTTGACTGTTTCCTCGCGATATATCAACTTGGGGCTCAATCCTCGATAGTATCGCTTGGGCGGCCGAGACTTCCACCCGTAGCTCCTTGGCGGCCTCAGTGTTGTACAAGACCGACGCAAGAATTGCGATGAAAGTGAGGAAGAGGGCGAACGCGTTCAGCCACTGAAGGAGCGAGGCTCCGGCCTGAAAGCCAAAAAGACCTTTCGGGATTACCGATGTCGTCTCAGAAAAAAGGACTGCGGCCCAGGCAATCACCGCGAGGATCGTTGACAAGACCGTTAGAAGTCTAAGAGTTTTTCCGGACATTGCTAGATCCTTCCTTTAACACAAAGACATTCGTCATATATTGTTCGGCTTTCAAGCCAAGCGCACCGAATCAACATATGCCGGGAGCGTCGCAATCGGCAGACCCGATGCAGCGGATACTCCTGGGTGTTTTGGGCCGGAACGGCGAATAAACTCAGGGCCCAAATGGCCCGCTTGGCCCACCCACGCAAGCCAAGATCAGTCAGATAATGATCCCCGCAGCGATCATCAGTACAAACCAGTTGTTCCTCTCCACAGGAGGCAGTGTCTCACAGATTACCGCCTGTGAGGTCAATTGCGCCACCAAAAAATTGGTCCAGATTGCCGTCAGATGCCTCTGAAGGAGGGGAACTGCGCACCGCCAGGAACTGTCTGCACCGCCAGCAATGAATTTCACGCTTGAGCGCTACAGACACCCACCTCCGATCCTGCCTGGAGATTCTTGGATGCATGGGCTGAGAAAATCGCCACTGCTAATTGGGAATGCGTGGCCGGGCAACAAGAGACAATCGTCCGAGCGGATCAGTCGTGAAAAGGCGGCTTGTGGCAAGGTTCCCCAAGGGTCCGGGACTTGGGCGTCGAAGCAAAGCGAAGATGTCAACTGACGAGAACAGCCCTTGTCACTCATTGATCCCGGCGTAGAAGAAGTCCGAGGCCGTCTGAATCGCTGGCCGGCCATTCCAGCTCAATGGCCGTTTCCCGATACGGCCGTTTCCAGACGGCCACGCCAGCCCCGCAAAACGCGGCCCCGTTGCAGAAAATTAAGCGCCGGCGGAGCACACTATCCATAGGGAGAATCCACCTGTGGCCGAATTACCCAAAGCAGTACTCAACTTGATCGAATCCATCCCCGTCCCGGTGCCCGTAATCGCGCCGGCTCCGAGCCTCGACCCCGATCCCGCGCGCGCCAAGGCGCTCAAGCGTTGCTGCGACGCTTGGCGCCGCGCCTACAAAGCCTATATCGACAATAGCGATGGGCACAACGAAGACTTAGACAGAATCTACGCGGCCCAGGACGCGGGCACGGCTTACTGCAACGCCATGCCCCTTCTTTCCGGATACGAAAACATCCGCGACTTCATCGCTTGCACGGCCCACGGCATACTCATCGGCGCCGTTCCCGACAAGAAAAGCGGCCAGCTCCTCTACGCGGCGCAGGTCGCGCTCAGCACCCTCCATTACGAGCCCAAACCGCGAAAATCCGCCTCCGCATGACGTACCCCCCACCCCCTCCCCCTCTGGGAGCCGCTTTTTCAACCGGGTGTTTTCAGTAAATTACTCATAATGAATAGGTTATAAATTACGCCTATGTACTGATTGGTAATCTTTACCCGCTGATTTCAGCCCCTTTTCTGGCGCTCTGAGCCCGTTTTTTGATGTTTGAGACGAAAAAACGGCCATCGCCGCGCCTCGGCTACCGGCAAAAAGGGAGCTGGACGGCAAGTTGAAGCTGCCGCATTTTTCTCAACCCAGATATGGATGCATGCCGGTGGATGCCGTTCGCAATCTTCCGGTGGGGATATTTTCCTCCCCATCCGGGCGGGAAGAGCGCTCAGGCGCTTAAGAGTAGGTTTGTAGTGTTCCCCTCGACAGCCTGGAGGGGAAACCTCAAGTAAGCAGGGTGCGTGCGATTGACGCGAGCTCGCATGAAGGAACGCATATAAGACTGCGCTACCCGGTTCCACACCATCTGGCGCCCATGCAGGTAAGCGCGCTTGCGCATTGCCTGGCGCGCCGCATCATTGTCCAGAAGTTCAATTGCCGTAGCTGCGATAGCAACCGGGTCCTCAAAGGGGACCAGTGCTCCGCGTCCATCGTCCAGGAGTTCGGCTGCGTGCCAGTATGGGGTTGAGATGATGGCTTTTCCAGCGCCCAGGGCATACGCCAGGGTTCCCGATACAGCCTGTGCCTCGTGGCAGTATGGCGTGATGTAAATGTCAGCCGAACCCACCAGCGAAGCCATTTCCTGAGGGCTGACGAACCGGTTGTGGAAGATCACCTCTCCCTCAACTCCCAGTTCCTTGGCCAGGGCCTGCAACTGATCCCGATATCGATCGCCCTCGCGGGCCCTGACGTGCGGGTGAGTGGCCCCTGCGATTACGTATACAACGTTGCTGTGCCGGGACAGGATGCGCGGCAGCGCCCGAATCACGCTCTCGAATCCCTTGTTGGGGGACAACAAGCCGAACGTGAGCAATACGGACTTTCCTCCGAGTGAGAGTGAATCTTTGTAAACATCCGGCTCCACAAAGGGCAAGTCGGGGATGCCATGAGGTATCAGGTCGATCTTTTCGCATGGAACTCCAAATACATCCTGGAGAACGCGAGAAGAGTACTCGCTCATGACAATAAGGCGATCGGAGCGCGCGGCGATCTGTTGCATGACGATTCGCTGGTCGAGGTCCGGCTCACGAAGAACGGTATGGAGCGTTGTTACCACCGGCATGGTGAGGCGCTGCAGCAACTGAAGGACATGGCTGCCTGCATTCCCCCCGAAAATCCCGTATTCATGCTGTAAACACACTAAATCGACATTGGTGGAATTGAGAAAATTGGCGGTTGCCCGATAGGAGGATATGTCGCCTTCGGCGAGCTCGAATCGCACCCGTGAAGGGTATGCGTACGACGATTGGGGGTCATTGACGGCTGCTACCGACAAGCCTGCGGCTCCGTACTCGGCAGTGATCGCATCGCACAAATCGGTCGTGAAGGTTGCAATTCCGCACTGTCGGGGAAGGTGGTTCCCAACCACCGCTACCCGGACTGGAAGCGGCCGGCTGGGTATCGGTTGCAAGGAGTATGCCGGCTCTTTTCCGAATACCGGAGGCCGCAGCTCGCGCCGCATCGGGGTGTTCGGTAGCGCATTCACGGAGATGTTCGGTGCGGACATTGCAGGCTCCTGACAACAAACATGCGAACTCGACTGGGCTCGGAGGCAATCGTGCAATTGGGGATCAGCGGCGAAGCGCCTGAATCGTCACCAGCGCTTCACTCGCGATGAAGCCCAAAAGGAATAGTGCGGCGCCGATACCCGCCAACGGCTTACGGGACGCGCCGGCGACGCGAATGGATGCCACCGTGTCCGATCCTTCTTTTCCCATTGCGGCCAGGCGGAAGCCACGCGTAAACACGAAGCACCCGGCAGCGGACACAAATAGATCCCGCATAAGCGGTCCGAGATCGAGAATGCGGCGAACAAAGCGGCTCATCATTGCCTGACTCTACTCCGGCCGCGTTGGAATGGATGTACAATCTTGCACGTTGAGAGCAGTTCAGGCGGATCGTGTCATGAAGCGTACGCAACGGGCGGCGGCAGTGTAGAAGGGGCGTTTCCTTCAGGGAATGTAGCCGTAGGATCCAGCATCGCTGCCGCCGCTTTTGGTGTCGGCGCCTGTATGAATAGTGCGGTTGTGACTCTATGAACGCTGTGCAATTTTGCTCAGCGGCCGTTGCACGGTGAGTGATTCCGAGGTTGGATTGTCGCCAACCCGGAGACTGAGATCTATTGATAGCGAAATCGCCTTTGCATGAAGTAGTTTCCGAGTGAGAAGTTCGGCTGGCGCCATTCCTCCTGCGGTCTTGCTGCGCGCAAACCGGAAATTGAGCCGGCACCGAAATAGCAAACCCTACTCCGCCAGCCGGAAATACCTCTTCGCCCGCGCCACATCCTTGAAAATCTGCTCCTTCAGCGCCTCTGGCGAAGGCCACTCGATCTCGCCTCGCAGCCGCAGCAGAAACTCCAGCTCGATCGGCGTCTGCTCGTTCAAGTCGACCGGCTCAAAGTCCAGAATGTGCGACTCCACTGCAAACGACGCCTCGCCAAACGTGGGCCGGTTGCCCACGTTCGTCACCGCCTTGAAGCAACGCCCGCCGGCCGTGAGCCGCGTCACATAAACCCCAAACCCCGGCAGCAATCCCTCATACGGCGCCAGGTTCACCGTCGGCGCCAGCAGCCGCGTCCCGATTCCGCGCCCCCTGGCCGGCGTGGACCGCACCGCAAACGGCCGTCCCAGCATCCACCGCGCCCGCCGCACGTCTCCCGCCGCCACCAGCGCCCGGATCGCCGAACTCGAAACCTCCAGTCCATGCACCCGCACCGCCTCATGCACATGCACCGCAAACCCGAACTCGGCGCCAAGCTCCTTCAACTCCTTGACCCCGGCCTCGGCGCGATGCCCAAACCGGAAGTTGCCGCCCTCATGCACGGCGACGACGCCCAGAGCCTCCACAAGAATCTCGCGCACAAACTCCCGCGCCGCCAAACCCGCCAGCGCCGCGTCGAACGGCAGCACCACCACCGCATCGATGCCCGTCGCCGCCAGCAGCCGCATCCGCTCCGCAATCGGCGTAAGCAATCGCGGCGCCTCTTCCGGCCGCAGAAACTGATCCGGGTGAGGATCGAACGTAATGGCAACCGACCGCATCCCCAACCCACGCGCATCAAGCCCGCGCGCCTCCTCCACCACCGCGCGCAGAATCTCCCGGTGCCCCAGGTGCACGCCGTCGAAGTTCCCGATCACGCCCACCGATGGGCCAAACCGCAATGGTATTTCCTGTATGGACCGGTAAACGGAAATCATGCCGACGCCATCGCTCATGGATTCACAAGCCCAATTCCACAGGCAGGCTGAGCCCGTCGTAAGCCAGCGCCACGCCCGCCGGCAGCGCGCGGTTGGTCGCTTCGTGGCCCAGTTCGTGGGCGATGTGGGTAAACCAGGTCTGCCGCGCCCCAATCCGGCGCGCCCAGCCCACGGCCTGCTCCACCGTGGCGTGGCTGGGGTGAGGTTTGTAGCGCAGCGCCGAGAGCACCAGGTGGTCCAGCCCCTCCAGCAGCGCAAAGCTCCGCTCGGGAATGCCGCTCACGTCCGTCAGGTAAGCCGCGCGGCCGAACCGGAAACCCGCGATCTCCATCTGCCCATGCATCACCGGAACGCGCAGGAACTCCACCCCATGAACCGGATTTCGCTCAGCCAGCGGCTCCAGCCGGACACGCGCGCGGGTGGAATAAGTAGCCTGCGGCGAAAAGGTGTACTCGAAGATCCGCTCCAGCGCCGCGGCCGTCTCCTGCGAAGCGTATAGCGGAATCGGCCCGCCCTCGCGGAAGGCCGTGAAGCTCAGCGGCCGCAGATCATCCAGCCCCAGAACGTGGTCGGCATGGGAATGCGTATAAAACACCGCGTCCACCCGCGTCAGCCCGTTGCGCAAAGCCTGCTCGCGAAAGTCCGGCCCGGTATCGATCACCACCACCCGCTCGTGCCCGCCGCCCTGTCCAGTCTCCTGCCAGCGCACCAGCACCGAAGGCCGCAGCCGCCGGTCCCGCGGGTCCGTCGAGGCGCACACCGCACAGCCGCACCCCACCGTGGGAACCCCCATCGAGGTTCCCGTCCCCAGAAATGTCAGCAGGCCGTCCATTCGATGTCTATCGTTTTCCCGGCGGTGGCGGCGGCGGCGGCTGCATGCCCTGTAAGCTGATCATGCTCGTCAGCTCCAGGAAGGCCATCCGCACCTCAAAAAGAACGCTCTCGAGCGTGCGATCCTCGGCTTCCGTCAGGTTGCCGCGCGTCTTCTCGGCCAGCACGCCCAGCAGGTCGATGGTGGTGCGCGCGCCCACAATGTCCACTCGCGGCCGCTGGCCCTCCTGCGCCCCCGCCCCCATCTGGATCATGGCGGAGACGTAGAACTGCTGCACCAGGTGCTCGAACGTGATGGCCGGCGGCGCCCCCATCCCCGGATTCTGCGCCCGGAGCAGGTCTTCCACCCGCTGAGCGGAGGCCTCGTAGGCCGTCCGCTGCTCGCGACTCTCCTCGGCGGTTGGCGCCGGCGGCAAGCCTCCGGCATTCTCTTCCTCCAATGCGCCCTCTTGAGCTTTCGCCGCAGCCTCCTGTTTGCTCTCGTTCACCACCAGCCGCGGCCCGCCCCTCGTCTGGCCCGGATCAACCGCTTCAACCGGCGCGGCCTCCGGCTCCGTCGCAGGCTTTTGCGTGCTCTCTTGTTCTTCCTCCGCCTTGAACTTGCGGCGGTCAATCACGGTAAATTTGGGTGCTTCGCTCATAGTTCCAGCTTTCCAATTCGTTTCGCTGACTTGCTGACCCGCCATTCAAAGCCCAGGCGGCGCAGCCAGAATCCGCGCCGTCCCCGTGGCCGTTCCGGCAGTGTACGCAAGAGGCAGGTTGCGCGCCTCGGCTTCGCCGCGAATCATGCCCAACGCAAAAACGCGGCTCCCCGTCGCCAACTTGAGTTCCGCCGCACTGGTAATCCGTCCGGTCGCCGCCCCATCGTCCGACTTCAGTTCCGTCCCGCCTGCCGGCGCCGGCCCAGTCAACTCCAGCGCCCGCAAGTGCCGGTGAACGCTCCCGCGCGAATGGATCCGCTCCACGATCTCCTGCCCCAGGTAGCAGCCCTTGTTGAAGTGCAATGCCCGCATCTGGGATGTCTCCTGCGGCAAATCCCGCTCGGCGATGTCGATCCCGTATGCCGGAATCCCTTCAGCGATGCGAAACGCCTCCACCGACGCGCTGCCCGCCCGTATCGCCCCGGCCGTGCGCAGACACGACCACAGCTTCCCCAACCCAGCCGACGGCAACCAAAACTCGTAGTGCGGCGCCAGCACGCCGTAGCCGCGCAAAATCCTCAGGTCCCACCCGTTCCACTCCACGCACGTTCCCATCATCGGGTGCACCAACACAGGCAGGCCCAGCCGCTCCAGCACCTCATCGGCCAGCGGACCCGTGAGTCCCACAGCCGTGTCCGAACCCGCCTCGCCGGCCGGCTCCCCGCTCAGCGGAACCAGTTCCACGTCGTCCATGATGATGAAGCCGTTCAGGTGCGCCATCAGCCGGTCGTACTGGTCGGCCGCAATCTCCAGTTCCAGCCCGGATTCCCCGGCAAAAGGGGTCCCCAGGAGGCGGTCTTCGACGCGATCTCCGTTTCTTGGGCTGGTAGCGGCAGGTTTTCGACGCTGGGGTGAAAGCTCCTCGCCTTCCCGCCAGACCGTCAGGTCGCCCTGAATCCGCCCCTGCGCGTTCAACACCAGATTCCATGCCCCGGAGTTCGGAAACAGGTCGTTTACCGTGTTGGTCACCATGCCGCTCAGCCAGCGAAAACGGTCTTCCCCGCGCACCGCCGCGCGCCTCAACCAGCCCAGGTCGTGGATCGCGGCTCCTGAAACCAGCGCCGCTATTTCCTCTTCTGGCGCGTCCAACTCTCGCGGCGTGAGCGCGCCGCGATAGACGGCAAGCTCATGTCGCGTATGCGCGGATTCAAGCATTACAGCCAGCGCCGTAGCTTGTATCGTTTGTCCAAGATCGGTCTCTGTCATGGGGAAACTTTTCCGTTATCCGGCGCCTAGATTTCCAGTCGAAACCTCGCGCCAAGCCGCATCTTCATTATAGCCTTGGAAGCAGATGCGAGAGTCTGGCACAGGAGCCTTGAATCATAGGGTGGCCCGCGGGGAGACCACGAGGGAGAATCGATGAACGAGCAGCACGCAGTGGCAAGATATGTCAGGCGCGGATCGGCATGGGCAGCAGCATTCTGCCTTGCGGCGGCAACCGTGGTCTCGGCGCAGCAGACGGCGCCGGCAGCCCCGCAATCCAACCCGGCCCCGGCCACAGAGAACGCCAAAGCCGGAACCCGCATCACCCCCGAACAGGCCCGCCAGCTCTTCTCGCTCGTCGATGAACTCCTCAAATTCTCCTCGCAGGAGACCGGCCTGCCCATCAAGGGCGCCGTCAAGCGCCAGATCATAAGCCGCGCCGCCGTCGAAAGCTACATGAAACAGAAATTCGACGAAGACGAAAGCGCCAGGCGCCTCCAGCGCAGCGAAATCGTCCTCAAGAAGTTTGGCCTCCTCGACCGCGACTTCGCCCTCAAGCCCTTTCTCCTCGCGCTCCTCACGGAACAGGTCGAAGCTTACTACGACTCCAAAACCAAGACCGTCAACATGCTCGACTGGGTAAGCATCGAAGAGCAAAAGCCCGTCCTCGCCCACGAGCTCACCCACGCCCTCCAGGACCAGCACTCCGATCTCGACAAATGGAGCGACCAGACTCCCGACGAGGTCTCCCTCAACGCCGCCGGCGACACCGATCACCTCACCAAAGACGAGATGGATACCGCCCGCGATGCCGTCGTCGAGGGCCAGGCCACCGCCGTCATGATGGACTACATCCTCAAGCCCATGGGCAAGAGCCTCGTCAAGGACCCCGAGATCATAGAATTCGTCAAACAGCGAATGTCCGCCTCGGACAGTTCGCCGATTCTCGCCCGCGCTCCCATCCTGCTCTCTGAGTCGCTCCTCTTCCCCTATCGCGAGGGCCTCAGCTTCGAGCAGGACGTATGGATGGACCAGGGCCAGGCCGCCGCCTTCGCCGGAACCATGGACCGCCCGCCCACCTCATCCTGGGAGATCATCAACCCGCGCGAGTACGAAAAGCGGCACGTGGCCGCCGTGCCCCTTCTGCCCAACATTCATCCCCTCGTCGACAAACTCTACAAACCTTACGACATCGGCCAGGTCGGTCAGCTCGACCTGCACATTCTCGCCGAGATCTTCGGTGGCGATGCTGCTGCCCGCGACCTGACCCCGGCCTGGGACGGCGGCCTCTATTGGGCCGGCCAGCGGCTCAGCGCCAAGACGCCCGCCGAGCAGACCGGCACAAATTCCATCGCCCTCTTCTATCTGTCGGCCTGGAAGAACGCCGCCTCCGCCCAGGCCTTCGCCCAGCTCTACGCCGATGAGCTGGGCCGCAAATACTCCGGCGTCAAGCCCGACCTCGACGCCCAGCGCACCACTCCGGAAGGTATCGAAGAACAGGTCTACTCCACCAGTGAAGGCCCGGTGGTCATCACCACCCGCGGCAAGCTGGTCTTCGTCGCCGAAAGCTTCCCGCTCGACCTGGCCCGCAAACTCACAGCTCTCATCCTCGACGCGCAAGGAACCGGCGAACTCAAGATGGCCGACGCCACGCAGCCAACACTGGGCATCCCATCCCAGCCCCGTGCCCCATCCTTTCCGCTTCTTTCTGCAGAAAGGGTGGGAGACCACGAAGCCGACCCGCCGGGCGCTCGGTCTCTCGATTCCGAAACCATGCAGCCGCTCACCGGAAACCTAATCCGCTTCTTCTCCAGCTGCGGCGTGATGAAAGAGGTGGTAGAAGCCGAAATCAAAGCAGCGGCAAGATAGCTCACAGACTTTCGCATGAGGGGCTGCCCGATGGGCAGCCCTTTTGACAGAGCGGGCGTCCGGCGTCCCTGGCCAAGGCCAGGCCATTACTTTGCGGGGCAGTCGTCGTACTCATCTGAAAAACCAAATGTGATTTTCGGAAATCTTCTTATCAAGTCCTTCATTTTTGCATCGTTTTGAGTAATCTTGCAGTTTTCCCCGAGGGTTATGCGGGTGAGTTTTGGCATCGCATTCAAAAAATCCGGAAGATCGCGCAAGCCATCGGCATCCAGTTCGAGTGTCGTCAGTTCTCGCAGATTAGCGATGAACGCGGGGATTTCTTTCAGCTTCATGTTCCAGGCAAATCGAAATTCCCTAAGTCTCGGCAGATCCTTCACGAATATCGGAATCTCATCGAGCCCGTTTCGTCCCAGGTCCAAGTAAGTGAGGTTCTTTAGCTGTGACATGCTGCGAGGGAACGGGTGGCGTTCTATAGGCTGGGGGCCGGGACCACGGGGATCCTGGGCACCATAGAGAACCAGTTTTTCCAGCGAGCGCAAATTCCCAATCTATTCGGGCAAAACCGGATTCATCGAGCATCCGTTGCCATTGTCGATGATCAACTCTCTCAGTTTTGTGAGTTTGCCGATCGAATCAGGAAGCGATTGAATATCTTCAAGGCAGCTGATCGAAATCACTTCGAGGTCGGGATAGTCTCCAATGTGCTCCAACAAACTTGCATTCTGCTCCGAAATCTCCAGCTTCTTCTCGGATGTGGCGGAGATGTCTGGCGCAACGGACAGCAGGAAAGCCATTGCAACGGCTATCGGAAGCGGTCGGGCATTGAACATGGGGACATTCTAACAAATGCCATCTGAGACCGCGATGGCCTTCAGTCGGGCGGTGACACTGCGAACGCCGATTATTCTCAGTTGCCGGAGCTGGTTATGCAACTGTCCCGTTTCTGGACTATAATCTGAGCCAATTCCAATCCCGGAAACTGTTTGTTTCGCACGGTGCAATCCATTGGATTTCGCTTAAACCCCCTCGGAAGATGAGAGAGGGGAGGCCGGAATCGGATTCCGGACGTGTGTCCATGTGTGTTTTTAAGCGGATTTCCGGTGAGCCTGGTCTGAGGGGCGGGGTTGAGCTGCGTGTTTCCACAGCCTGGAACGGCGGACGGCGCGGCGGATGGGTGGGTCTGGCGCTGGGAACGATGGCGGTTGCGGTCTTTGTGGCCGCGTGCGCGGTGCCGGTGCGGGCGCAGAGCGCAGAGGTCGGTGGGCTGCCGACTCCTGGTGAACTCGGTTCCGGTCGAGTTTTGGGGTCTCCCACCCTTGCGACAGAAGGAAGTCGCAAGGATGGGGCACGGAGCTTTGCAGGGCAGCCGCCGCGGGTGGCCCAGGCGCAGCGGTTTCTTGCTGAGCGGGGATGGACGCCGGGCCGGAGGAAGGCATGGTCTGGTGCCGGGCACGCTGGATGGCGGACAAAAGGGGGCTGGCGCAGAAATGCGGCTGGGGCGCAGACGCAGCCGGCGTCAACAGCGACCTTGACCTGGCAGGCGCTGGGTCCGGCGGCGGTGCTGACGCCGAACTATGGGCTGGTGACAGGCCGGGTCTCTGCGCTGGCGCTGGATCCCTCGGACTCGACCGGCAATCGTATTTACCTGGGAACGACCGGTGGCGGGGTGTGGGCGGCGCAGAATGCGGGTGTGTCCAACGCGTCTTCTGTGGTCTTTACTCCGCTGACAGATACCGTGGCTGCCCTGAGCGGCGCAGTAGACGCTTCGATCAGCATTGGGGCATTGACGGTGCAGCCGGGCGGGACGGGCGTGATTCTGGCCGGCACCGGCGACCCGAACGATGCGCTCGACTCCTATTATGGGGCTGGAATCCTGCGTTCGACCGACGGGGGAAATAGCTGGAGCCTGACGCAGACAACCGCGGACCTGGAATGGAGCTTCGCCGGGGAGGGTTTTGCGGGCTTTGCCTGGAGCACGGTGAATCCGCAACTGGTGGTGGCGGCGGTTTCTCAGGCCTACGAAGGGACGCTGGTGAATGCGGACCAGCCAAACAAGAGCTATGAGGGGCTGTATTACTCCCTGGACAGCGGCGTTTCGTGGAATCTGGCGACCATCAGGGACGGAGCAGGCGCGGATGTCCAGGGGCCGAACGATCCTTTCGCGGGTCCCGACGGCAATGCGGCGACATCGGTGGTGTGGAACCCGGTGCGGCAATTGTTTGTGGCGGCGGTGCGCTACCACGGCTACTACCAGTCGACGGACGGCGTGACCTGGACGCGGATGGCGGCGCAACCCGGCTCGGGGCTGACCACGCTATTTTGCCCTACCAATTCCAACACTGTCGGCTCGATCGATTGCCCGATCTTTCGCGGAACGCTGGCGGTGAATCCGCAGACCGGGGACACGTTTGCCTGGACGGTGGATGCTTACAACCAGGACCAGGGACTTTGGCAGGACCAGTGCGCGGTGAGCGGGGGTACGTGCACGAACCAGAGCATTACGTTTGCCCGGCAATGGAGCACGGCGGCGCTGGAGACGAACACTACGGATGGGGCTGCGACCATTGCGAACGGCGACTACAACCTGGCGCTGGCCGCCGTGCCGTCGCAACAGGACACGGTATTGCTGGCCGGGGCCAACGATCTGTGGAAGTGCAGCCTGGCCATGGGCTGTACATGGCGCAACACAACCAATTCCACCACGTGCATGAGTGCGCAGGTGGGCGAATATCAGCATGCGCTGGCCTGGAGCACGGCCAATCCGCTGGAAATCTTTGTGGGCAACGACAGCGGGCTGTGGCGCTCGATGGATGCCATCGGCGAGACGGGGCAGGTTTGCGCGGCGACCGATGCGAGCCACTTCCAGAATCTGAACGGGAGCCTGGGGTCGCTGGCGGAGGTGGTGAGCATGTCGCAGGCCGGCTCCACGCCCTACACGATGATGGCCGGGCTGGGGGTGAACGGGACAGCGGGGGTGAAGAGCGCCACGGGGCCGACGGTGGACTGGCCGCAGATCCTGGGCGGCGAGGGCGGACCGGTGGCGATCGATCCGGCCAACAGCGCGAACTGGTATGTGAACAACGAGGAGGGAGTTTCCATCTACCTGTGCGCGGATGAGAGCGCGTGCACTCCGGCCGCGTTCGGCGCCAGCCCGGTGATCACCGAAGCGGACGTGGGCGGCGATGGGTACTCCATGACCACACCGGCGCCGTTTCTGGTGGATCCGCTGGACTCGACGCAGTTGCTGATCGGGACCTGCCGGGTTTGGCGCGGTCCGGCCGATGGCATCGGCTGGAGCGCGGGCAACGCAATCAGCCCCATTCTGGACAGCTTGACGGCTCCGGGGCCGTGCAGCGGCGATGCTCTCATTCGGTCGATGGCCGCAGTGGCGCTTTCCGGTGGCAGCGAAGTCGTTTACGTGGGCATGTACGGCTCCCTAAACGGAGGAGCGAACCTTCCGGGCCATGTTTTAAGCGCGACGATCAATCCCGCCAGCAGCTCGCCGCCTGTGTGGCAGGACCTTACGCTGAACCCGGTAACCAACGACAGCAACGCGATGAATCTGTACGGCCTGGAAATTTCGAGCATCTTCATCGACCCGCACGACACAACCGGGAACACGGTCTACGTGACCGTGGAAGGAAGTGCAACCCTGCAGGAGAAGGTGCGGGTGGTGTACCGTTCGACCGACGGGGGAGCACACTGGGCGACGCTTATATCCAACCTTCCCTGGGCTCCGGCCAGCAGCCTGGTTGTGGACCCGCAGGACGCCAACACGGTCTACGTTGCCACGGACGCGGGGGTGTATTTCACGACCGGGATTGCGACCTGCATGAATACGCCGTCCACCTGCTGGTCAGCATTTGGAACCGGACTGCCGGAGGCGCCGGTGGTTGGACTGAGCGCTTCCGCATCAGCGCGGGTGCTGGTGGCGGCGACCTACGGTAGAGGGGTATGGCAAACCCCGTTGTGGACCGCGGGCACGGGTTTGACAACGTCGACCGCGAGCCCGTCGTCCCTGACCTTTGCGAGCCAGGTGTTCGGGACCGCCAGCAGCGCGCAGACGGTGACCCTGGAGAACACAGGCAGCCTGGCACTGACGCCTATGGCGATTGCCACGAGCGGGGACTTCAGCGAGACGGACAACTGCCAGAATACGACCGTGGCCGCGGGCGGAAGCTGCACCATAGAGGTGAAGTTTACGCCCGCCGAGACAGGCAGCCGGACGGGCCAGATGATCATCAGCGCCAACGTCTACGGCGGGCAACTGAGCGTGGATCTGAGCGGAACCGGAACCCCGGCGGGAGCGGTGAGCCTGACGCCCGCGACTGTGAGTTTTGGCCAGGTGGAGGTGGGGACGACCTCCGCCGCGTTGCAGGTGGAGGCGGCCAACAACAGCGGGACGCCGGTGCCGATCACGGGCATCAGCATCAGCTTGCCATTCACGATCGCGAGCAATGCGTGCGGCACGAGCACCCTGGCGGCGGAGACCGATTGCCAGGTGACGGTGGCGTTTGCGCCCACACAAGCGGGAGCGGTGGCGGGAACTCTGACGTTTACCGATGGGGCCGGAACGCAGACCGTGACACTGACCGGGACCGGGGCAACCGCGCCCACGGATGTTCTTGGGGCCACCTCGCTGAGCTTTCCTGAAACGGTGGTGGGGCAGCTTTCGACGGCGCAGATCGTCAGTTTGACCAATACCGGTGACCTGCCGCTGACTTCGATCGCGGTGTCGGTGAGCGGAGCCTTTCAGACGTCGAACAACTGCGGGACACAGCTGATTGGGCGCGCGAGCTGCACAATTTCCGTAATTTTTGCTCCCAGCCAGGTGGGCGCGCAGACCGGCACGCTGACCGTCTCCGATGCGCTGCGGACGCAGACGGTGGCTCTGGCCGGCACAGGCTTGCAGCCAGCAGTGTTGAGCGTCAGCCCGTCCAGTTTGAACTTTGGGGCAGTGATCCCCGGCCAGTCCAGCACGGCGCAAACGGTGACTATCAGCAACGGAAGCAGCGTCGCCGCCAGTTCGCTGACGCTTTCGACAGCTTCTCCGTTCAGCCTGACGCAAAACACCTGCTCCGCCAGCCTGGCCGCGGGAGCAAGTTGTACAGCCGGGATCATCTTTCAGCCCACTGTCTACGGGTCGTTCAAGGGCACATTGACCATCAGCTCCGCTTTGGCGGCTGAGCCGGTCACCGTGGCGTTGTCGGGGATGGACTTCGATTTCACGGTCGCGGCCATCGGCTCGATGACCCAGACTGTCGCCAGCGGCCAGACGGCCAGCTATACCCTGGCGATTGCCCCTGTGTGGATTTCCTCGGCGCAATTCTCGCCGGGAGGAACGTTCACGTTCCAGAGCGGCACGCTGCCGGCGAACGCGCTATGCCTCTTCAACCCGAGCATCGAAACAGTCAGCGCCGGGGCCACCGGAAACGTGGCTGTGCAGATCTCCACCGGGCAATCCGGGTCTTCCGCACGCTCGACCGGCCCGGCTGGGTGGGGGGTGGTTCCGCTGGTTTGCGGGCTGCTGTTGTTGCCGCTGGGATGGAGACGGCGCCGGACTGCTCTGCTGTTGGCCGCATTGCTGGCGATTCTGGCGGGCGGCGTGTCCAGTTGCACGAGTTCGGGAGGAGGTTCGGGCGGGGGATCCGGTGGGGGATCGGGTGGGAGCTCAACCCCTGCGGGAACCTATACGATTCCCGTCACCGTGGTTTCAAGCGGAGTGCAGCACAGTTTGACCTTGACGCTCACGGTGGACTGAGGGCCTGGGGCGGTCATGCGGGGCGTAAACCGGGACCGGCTATACTCTATCTTCGGGTCTTCCCCAGGAGCGCGCCCGCAAGGGGAACCGTGGGAAGGCCGGGGATAGGGAAAAGCAGGGAATGACCGCCAAAGTAACCGTGGAAGATGTGGAGCGCGTGGCCGAACTGGCGCATTTGGAGTTGGCGCCGGAGGAAACCCCGCACATGCTGCACGATCTGAACGCGATTCTCGACAACGTGGCCGAGCTGAACGAGCTGGATACGGCCGGGGTGGCGCCGCTGGCCCAAGTGAGCGAGCTTTGGAATACGGCGGGCGCGGGCGGGCTGCGCGCCGATGTGCCGAAGGCTTCGCTGGACCGGGCTACTGTGCTGGCGCAGGCGCCTGAGACCGACCAGGTCTTCTTCAAGGTGCCCAAGGTGATTGAGCGGTAAGCGCCGCTTGAAGGGAATTTGCGGACCGCGAGGCCGCAGCCAGACCGTAACCAGGCCGCAAATCGGCCACAAACAGGAAGGTTCGATTGCCCAGCGAAGCCAAAGCAGCGGAGAACTTCATAGAAAAACCAAAAACTCTGGCCGAGTTGCGCGCGGAGATTGCCGCGGGCACGACCAAGGCGGCCGATCTGGCAGCCGGCTACTATGACCGGATTGCGCAGGTGAATCCGCGGCTGAATGTTTACCTGAGCCTGACCAAAGAACGGGCGCTCGCGCAGGCGGAGCGAGTGGACGCGCTGGCGGCCAAAGGCGATCCGTTGCCGGCGCTGGCGGGGATTCCGGTGGGGATCAAGGATGTGCTGGTGATGCGCGGGGCTCCGGCCACGGCGGGGTCGAAGATTCTGGAGGGCTACCGGCCTCCGTATGACGCAACCGCGGTCGAAAAGCTGGAGGCGGCGGGCGCGGTGCTGCTGGGCAAGCTGAACTGCGACGAGTTTGCCATGGGCTCGTCGACCGAGAACTCGGCGTATGGGCCGGTGCGCAACCCGGTGGATACGGAGCGGGTTCCGGGCGGCTCGAGCGGCGGGTCGGCGGCGGCTGTGGCGGCCAATCTGGCCGTGGCCACGCTGGGGTCCGACACCGGCGGATCGATTCGCCAGCCGGCGAGCTTTTGCGGGGTGGTGGGCGTCCTGCCCACCTACGGGCGCGTCTCGCGCTACGGGCTGATCGCGTTTGCGTCGTCGCTGGACCGCGTGGGACCGTTTGCCGCGAATGTGCGGGACGCCGCCACGCTGCTGGGGGTGATTGCGGGGCACGATCCCAAGGACGCCACCAGCTCGGCGGCGCCGGTCGAGGATTATGCGGCCGAGAGCGACACGCCGGTGGAGGGGCTGCGCATCGGCGTTCCAGACGAGTACTTCGGCGAGGGGCTGGATGCGGAGGTGCGGGCGGCCATCGAATCCGGTATTGCCGCGCTGGAGGCTGCCGGCTGCGTGGTGAAACGGGTTTCGCTGCCGCATACCCGCTACGCCGTCCCCGTCTACTATCTGATCGCCACGGCGGAGGCCAGTGCCAACCTGGCTCGCTTTGACGGCGTGCGCTACGGCTATCGATCGCCTGCGTCGGAGAACCTGAGCGCGATGTACCGGCACTCCCGCGACGAGGGCTTCGGCGCCGAGGTCAAGCGCCGCATCCTGCTGGGGACGTATGCGCTGAGCGCGGGCTACTACGACGCCTATTATTTGAAGGCGCAGCAGGTGCGGCGGCTGCTGGCCGAGGAGTATCTGCGGGCCTTCGCCGATGTGGATGCGATTGTAACGCCCACCTCGCCGATGCCGGCGTTCAAGTTAGGCGAGAAGACCGGCGACCCGCTGGCCATGTATCTGGCGGACATCTACACGGTGACGGCGAGCCTGGCGGGCATCTGTGGCGTGACCGTGCCCTGCGGGACGACGAAGGCCGGTCTGCCGGTGGGGATGCAGGTGCTGGCGGCGCATTTGAACGAGGGCACGGCCTTCCGCGTGGCGCGCGCGGTAGAAACAGCGCAGATTTAGGAGTACAACCGTCATGAACGTTCGGCGGCAGCTTGCGATGATGGCGATGGTCCTTGTGGCTGTCTTGGCTGGGGTGTTACCGGCTTCGGCAGCCCCCCGCAAGGTGCACACCGTGGTTCTGGGCGCGGCGAGGCGTGTGCCGTACTCGAAGGCCGGCGACCCGGCCGGCGCGGCTGCCGACGAGACAGAACTCAAGGTGCGTGCCCTGCTGGTGGATGGCGTTCTCAAGGAGTGGACCACCGGAGACGCCCACGACGTGACCGACCGGAGCTTCGTGGTGAGGCGCGTCCTCAAGCTCAACGACGCCTTGCCCAGCGACAAGACGGCGACCAGCGACAAGCTAACCCCCGGCGACAAACCCGACCCAACCGGCACTGCGGGGCACTGGGTTTGGCAGCGGGGTCCGTGGCTGCTGGTGGACCGGGTGTTGGGGCATATCGTTGCGCTCAAGCTGCCAGACTACGATCCCGGCGTGAGCCAGGTGAGCTGGTTCCGCGACTATGGGGCCTATTGCGGCGTGACGGCCAGCGGGAAGAGTTTGTTTGCCGTGGTGGCGCAGGTGGCGGCGCGCAAGGCGGTGCTGGCGAAGAAGCTGGAGGCGTTCGATGCGGAAAACCACCCCGACCCGGCCTGCGGTCTGGCGGAGTGGCAACGCGAACCGCTGCGGATTACGTTTCACCCCACGGGCAAGGACCAAGTGAGCTTCGATGTTGTTCCCGGCTCGGCGGTGCTGGTGGAGGACTCGGGCGACGAGCCGGAGACGCCGGCGGCGGCCGCGGCGGCCAAGCAGAAGTAGCGTGAAAAGCTCGAACGCGTTCCGGAAAGATCTTGCAAGAGAGCCACTACCGTCGGAGGCTGGCCTTGCAGAAATTCCACAACGCCCAGATCATGAAGAGCACGGCAAGACCTACCGGAATGAGCCAAAGCAAGCGGAGATGAAGAGTGAGCATAGAAGCGCTCCTGTTCCCGCTTTCCGGGGTGCGGGGCGGAAGTTTGCCGGAGGCCGCCAGGAGCGGAAAGCGTTGCATCTTCAGAAGAGATCATTGGCGGTAAGGATGGAGTAGACGACCCGTAAGAGCTTTGTAAGGGGCGGGGAAGGCTCCGGAAGAGCTCGGGACGAAAAGCGGAACTGGGCGTTGCGTGGCGCGGTGCGCCTTGACACGCCCCCGGCCACGCGTATCTTATCTATCTAGGCATTCTTTTGGAATCCGGCCGGAACGAGCACCGGATGAACCGTGCGACTTCAGGATTTGGACGTGCGGATACGGGCGTCTGGATTGGATTTCAGGGAAAGCTGTGTCGAACAGGAAGCAAACGGCGGTTGGGTGACAGGCGAGGATGCGGGCGCGGGATTGGACATGCAGTCCCCGGCGCGCGGCAACCGCGCCGTTCCTCTCAGAGTCCGGCCAGAGGCTGAGCCGGATTCGATCAGCGGCCAGGACCATTCCCGGAGACAAATTTCTTCAGGCGACCGGCCCAAAGCCGGGTGCGCCTGTGCCCTGAACGGTTCGCCGCGGCGAACGGCCAAGGGCGGCAAAGGATGAGTGTGGCGACGAGTTTCGCATTGTTGGCGGCAGCGCCCGGCGGAGGAGCCGGGGGCGGTCTGTCGATGCTTCTGCCCTTACTATTGATTCCGGTGCTGTACCTGGTGATGATCCGGCCGCAGCAGAAGCGGCAAAAGCAGTGGCAGGCGATGCTGGGCTCGATCAAGACCGGTGACCGGGTGACCACGGCGGGCGGTATCCGCGGCATCATCCTCACCATCAAGGACGATGTCATAGTGATCCGCGTGGCGCCGGACAACATCAGGCTGGAAGTGGCCCAGAGCGCGATCGCCTCGGTCACCACCCAGGAAGGGCCTTCGGCCTCTTAAGTTTTGGACGAGAGAAGTGGAATAGAGAAACGGGACGATGAAGAAGAATCTCAACAACAAGATTGCCCTGATCATTGCGGTCCTTGTGATTTTCGTCTATGGCATCTTCGGGGTGCCTTCGGGCGTGAGCGGCAAGGCCCTGACGGAGGCCATGGCCAAGCGGATTCACCTTGGCCTGGACCTGCGCGGCGGCGTTCACCTGATTTTGCAGGTGGTGGTCGAGGAAGCGGTTAACGCCGAAACCGACAACACGGTGGGGCGCATTCAGCAGGACCTGAAGACGGCCAACCTTAGCTTTTCGCAGGCCTACAAGCCCGATCCGGCCAAGCCGGACGTGATCCGCGTGGAAGGCACGGAAACGGCCAAGGCGAGCGACGTTCGCTCCACGCTGGAGGCCAAGTATTCGGGCGAGTACGACGTGTCCGGCGGCGGCGCGGATTCGAGCTTCACGCTGACCATGAAGCCGATGGTGGTGACGGCTCTTGAGAAGAAGACCGTCCAGCAGGCCATTGAGACCATTCGCGACCGCGTGGACACGCTGGGCGTGAGCGAGCCGAAGATCGAGGAGTACGGCCTGGGCAAGAATCAGATTCTGGTCGAGTTGCCCGGCATCGACGACCTGGACCGGGTGATGAGCATCATCCAGTCCACGGCGCGGCTTGAGATTCACGCCGTGGTCGGCGGTCCCTACAAAGATGACCAGGAGGCCCTGGCCAGCGTGGGCGGCGCGGTTCCGGCCGACGAGCAACTCGTGCATGGCTCCGGCACGGTCGGCACCGGCTCGGACTCCGACAGCGTCTATGTCGTGCATCGCATCTCGGTCGTATCCGGCACCGACTTTCGCTCCGCCGATCAAGGGACCGATCAGAACGGCCGCCGCAACGTCCGGTTCACGCTGACCAATGAGGCCGGCGACAAATTCTACGAGTACACCAGCAAGAACGTGGGCCAGAGCATGGCGGTGGTGATGGGCGGCCGGGTGAAGGAAGTGGCCACCATCCAGAGCGCCATCCGCGACTCGGGCGAGATTACCGGCAGCTTTACCCCCGACGAAGTCGAAATACTGTCGAAGATGCTGCGTACCGGCGCGCTGCCTGCCTCCCTAAAGCCTCTTGAGAACCGCACCGTGGGCGCGTCGCTGGGCGCGGACTCGATCCATCAGGGCATTAGGGCAGCCATCGTGGGCGTGCTGGTGGTAATGGCCTTCATGCTCTTCTATTACCGCAGCTCGGGGATCAACGCCGACGTGGCTCTGATTCTGAACCTGATCATCCTGCTGGGCGTCCTGGGCTTTTGGGGCGCCGCGCTCACGTTGCCAGGCATCGCCGGAGTGATTCTGACCATCGGTATGGGCGTGGACTCGAATGTGCTGATCTTCGAGCGCATTCGGGAAGAGGTGCGCGCCGGCAAGGCGCCGTCTGCGGCCGTGGACCAGGGCTTTGCCCACGCCTGGATCACCATCGTCGATACCCACGTCACCACCATCGTCTCGGCGGCCATTCTGTTCCTGTTCGGCAGCGGTCCGGTGAGGGGATTTGCGACCACCCTGACCATTGGCCTGGCGGCCAATCTGTTCACGGCGGTCTTCGTTTCGCGGGTGATCTTCGAGTGGCATTTGAACAAGATGAAGCCAGGGGAACTGGTGTCCATCTAGTTCCGGTACGAGAGCTGCCCGACAGCCAATTTTGTCCGGCAGCGGAAAAACAAGAACGCTGGAGCCGCAAGCGGCGCCAGCCTCCCAGGAAGCGGAGAGAACCAGTGGAATTGTTTCGCGGCGTAAATGTGGATTGGCTGAGGCTGAAGTGGTACTTCCTCGGCTTTTCGATGATCTTCAGCGTGTTAGGCCTTATAGCCATGGGCACGAACTGGGCGCGGATCGGCAGCCCGGTGATACTCGGCGTGGACTTCAAGGGCGGCACGCAGGTGCAAGTGCAGTTCCAGCAGACCCCGGATCTAAACAAGATCCGCAGCGCCACCTCGGCGGCGGGCATCAAGGATGCCAGCGTCGTGAGCTACGATGTGGCCTCGAACAACGAGGTGCTCGTCGGCCTGCCGGAACAGCACGACGAAACCTCGCTTGACGCGGGTCAAAAGCAGATCGTCGATGCGCTCCATGCGCACTACGACAATCCCTTCGCCGTGCGCAATGTGCAGGTGGTCGGTCCCACCGTGGGCAAGCAGTTGGAAAAGCAGGCCCTGCTGGCCACGCTCTACTCGATGCTGGGCATGCTGATTTACCTCTGGTTCCGCTTCCAGTTGATCTACGGCGTGGCGGCGGTGGTTGCCTGCTTCCACGACACGCTGATTACCGTGGGCGCCTTCGCTCTGACCGGGCAGGAGATCAGCCTGACAGTGATTGCGGCCATTCTGACGCTGGTGGGCTACTCGATGAACGACACCATCGTGGTGTTCGACCGGATACGGGAGAATCTGCGCCTGAGCCGGCGGGAGTCGCTGCCGGACGTGGTGAACCGCAGCATCAACCAGACGCTGAGCCGGACGGTGCTGACCTCGGGCCTTACCTTCCTGACGGTGCTGTCCTTGTACATCTTTGGCGGCCAGGTGTTGCGCGGCTTTTCATTTGCGCTGGTGGTTGGTATTCTTATTGGGACGTATTCGTCCATCGCCGTGGCTGCGCCGATGCTTGTGGCGTGGCAGGAATGGCGCGCGAAGAAAGGCAAGGCTACGGCCCTGCCGGCCGCAAAGCGTGCCAGAGTGTAGGGGATTTGGGTTGGAATTGCACCGATTTTGCAGCATGCTTGGCATGTAGTGTGCTGTTCTGATACAAGGGGAGCACATTTCTGTGATACCGTTTTTGATGCCGGGAATATTTGAAGTTCTCGCGGTGTCTAAATAAGAGGTAACCGACACCCGATTCGAGGCAAGCCATGTTTGAAGATTCCACGTTTGAATCCGGAGGCAGGATCAAGACCAAGAGCGGCCGTTGGATGCTTTTCACGGGCATCATCAACGGTTCGATCCTTCTGCTTTTGATTCTGTATCCGCTGATCTATCCTGAGGCACTGCCCAAGACGATGATGCTGACGTCTCTGACTCTCCCGCCGCCGCCACCGCCGCCGCCACCACCACCGCCTCCGCCGGAGGCCGTGCATGTGGTTCATGTGCAGTCGGAGATGATGAACAATCAGCTGACGGCTCCCACGCGGATTCCGCACGACATCAAGATGGTGGCCGAGAAGGAAGCGCCTAGCACGTTTGGCGTAGCCGGCATGGAAGGCCTGGGCGGCAGCGGTGGCGGCATCTTCGGCAGCGTCTTCGGCAGCGGCAACGCGCCCAAGGTGCAGGTTGCGCCTCCCAAGAAGGTGAACATCTCGGGCGGCGTTTCGGCGGGCTTGTTGCTCCAGAAGACCCAGCCCATCTACCCGCCCATCGCCAAGGCCGCCCGCGTTCAGGGCACGGTGGTCCTGCAGGCGGTCATCTCCAAGACCGGATCGATCGAAAATCTGCGCGTCATCAGCGGGCCGCAAATGTTGCAGCAATCGGCTCTGGATGCCGTGAAGTCCTGGCGGTACAGGCCCTACCTGCTCAACAACGAGCCGGTGGA
>PMYL01000053.1:0-31647 GCA_003170825.1 Acidobacteriaceae bacterium | reverse complement strand
AAACTCCTTAGGAGGAACGATTCAGTGATTCTCGCTCAGCTCGCACATTTCGCTTCGCACACGGTCAGCAGCCTGGCACTCTTCCAGGATGAGCAGACGGTCAGCTTCAGCCCCATAGGTCTGTGGGACCACATGGCCTGGATGGCCCGCTCCGTGGCCATTCTCCTTTTCATCGAGTCGATCTGGTCTCTGGCCGTCATGATCGACCGCTACCTTTACTTCAATGCTGCCCGCAAGCAGTCGCGCGAGTTCGCGCCCAAGGTTGCCGGCGCGCTGAAGGATAGCAAGCTGGAAGAAGCGATCAAGATCGCCGATCGCAACAAGAAGTCCCATCTGGCCGAGGTAGTGACGGCCGGTCTGCAAGAGTTCCGCGCCTCTGCCGGCGCGCCTACCGAGGAGACGATCGCGAGCTCGGGCCGCGCGTTGGAGAGGGCCGAGGCCATCGTTCACGCCAAGCTGAAGAGGGGCCTTGCCGTGCTGGCCACCATCGGCGCCACGGCTCCTTTCGTCGGCCTGTTCGGCACCGTCGTCGGCATTCTGCACGCCTTCGATGCGATCGCCACGCAGAAGACCTCGGGCATCGGCGCTGTCGCCGGCGGTATTTCAGAAGCCCTGGTCACCACGGCGTTCGGCCTGCTGGTGGCCATCCCCGCCGTGATGGCCTTCAACTACTTCACCGGACGAGTCGAAGCTTTCGACGTGGAGATGGACAACTCCTCGAGCGAACTGATCGACTACTTCATCAAACAGAGCCACAAGCGCTAAGCGAGGCGGCTGTCGGCCTGAGCGGGAAGCTGCGGGGGGCGGGAGACAAGAAATCCTCCTGCCCTCCGGTTTCGATCTCGCGCCGGGCAGGTGGTTCCTAATCGTTTCCGGAAGCCATCCGGAATAAAAATTCTTGAGGTACGGAGCCCAAACCATGGGAATCGCGGTTCGCAACGAAGGCAGTAAGGTCAGCTCCAACATCAACGTGACCCCGATGGTCGACGTGATGCTGGTGCTACTGATCATCTTCATGGTCATCACCCCCATGCTCCAGCAGAAGGTGGCCGTCGATATGGCCAAGGTGGATAACCCCACCTCCATGCCGGACGCCGACAAGGAAGACGCCATTGTGGTGGCGATCACGCGGGACGGACGCGTGTTCCTGGGGCAGGACAAGATCGCCACCAGCGAGCTTGGCGCCAGGGTTCGCGACAAGCTATCCGACAAGCCGGGCAAGACGATCTACATTCGCGCAGATGCGCGCGCGCAGTACCGGGCGGTTGAAGACGCCATTGACGCCGTGCGCACAGCGGGCGTGGAAGACGTGGGCTTGTTGACGCAGAAGCGCGAAGCCGGCACACCCGCGGGCGGGGAATAACTTTTACGCTTGCGCTGTCTCTTTAACGATTTCGAGGAAACGAGGAGTTTTAGGCCATGGCAATGACAACTGGAGGCGGGGGAGGCTTCTTAAACGAAATCAATGTTACCCCGATGATCGACGTTCTTCTGGTGCTGTTGATCATCTTCATGGTGATCGTGCCGGTAACGCCGAAGGGCCTGGATGCGCTGGTGCCTCAGCCGCCCAAGGATCCGAGCAAGCAACTGCCGACCGACCGGACGATTGTGGTGCAGGTTCTGCATCGCCCCGGCGCGCCCCCGGCGTACAAAATCAACGAGACCGACGTGGCCAAGGCTGAGCTGTTGCCGCGGCTGACCGAGATCTATGCCAATCGCGCCGAGCGCATCATGTTCGTCAAGGGCGACGACAATCTGAACTTCGCCTCTGTGGCCGAGGTCATCGATATCGGCCGTGCCGCGAACGTGGATCACATCGGGCTGATGACGCCGAGGATTATGGCCGGCCAGTAGTCTGGTGCTTGGGGTGGTTTTCCCTGAACGGGGAACTGGCAGAGGCAATAAATTGCAGGCGCGCAATCGATAGGCACGACCTGAAGGAGAAGGATACGAAGATGAATGGACCCGCACGAAATACGGTGTTCTCGGTTGCCTTGGCCTGCATGGTGCTTTCCATGAGCGGGTGCAACCGCCTTGCAGCCCGTGACCAGTTGAACAAGGGAGTGGAAGCTTACAAGAGTACCCGATATGAAGAGGCGATCGGACACTTCCAGAAGGCCACGCAGCTCGATCCGAGCCTGCCGATGGCGAAGAGCTATTTGGCCACCGCGCTGGCCCAGAACGTGGTTCCCGGATCGGATACGCCGGACAACCTGAAGACCGCGCAGCAGGCCATCGACATCTTCCAGCAGGTTCTGGCCGAGAAACCGCACGATGTGAACAGCATGAAGCAGATTGCGGGCATTTATTTCAGCATCAAGAAGCTGGATGACGCCAAGACATGGCAGAAGCAGGTTCTGGCCGAGGATTCGAAGGATCCCGAGGCTGCCTACACAGTGGGTGTGATCGACTGGACAGAGGCGCACGAAAATACGCTGAAGGCGCTGGTGCCGGCCGGGATCAACGATGACGGCGAGGGCAATGTCAAGGCGCCCAAGAACGTGATGAGTCCCCTGAAGGCGGAGAATGGTCCGCTGGTCGAAGAAGGCTTGCAATACCTCAACCAGGCGGTGGCGAACCGGGCCAATTACGACGATGCCATGGCCTACCTGAACCTGATCTACCGGCGCAAGGCGGATGTGGACTACGGCGACGCTGCCGCGGTCAAGTCAGATATCGCAGCGGCAGAGGATTGGCGCACCAGGGCGATGGGCACGCGCAAGGCCAACGAAGAGAAGAAGAACAAGGGCCCGGGCGGCATCACCATGGATTCAAACGGCGACATGAAGTAAAGGGCGGCTGCTCGTCCGCGCACACACACCAACGGCCTCCGCCATGCGCGGGGGCCGTTTTTTCTATTGCATTCATTTGGGTCGATCGCATGGGGCGCGCCTTGGCCAGAGCATTTTCACTGTTCCTGTAATGCGGACATCGTGCTATCCCGCCCCAGCCGCAAAAACTTGAGACGCGGCGAGGGTGAGGCGCCCATGACCTTACACAATCCGTGAAAATGCTCTACCGCGCGCCTTCCTTGAGGATTTGGTCGGCCAGGTAGTTGTGTACCTTGGCGTCGTCGTGGAGCATCTCGAGGTATGCGTTCTGAAGCTGTTGCTTGTGGCCTTCGTGCAGCAACTGGTGGATGGCCTGTTGCACGCGGGGGTCGCTCAACTCGCGCTGTCCGGCCGGCTCCCTTGAGATCAGCTTGTAGATGGCGTAGCCGATGGTCCGGTGCGAGGCGCCGTCGACGATGGGAAGAACATCGGTGAACTGGCCCGGCCTGAGCTTGCAGATGGCGTTGTAGACTTCCTGGTCGGATCGCAACTGCGACTCGAGCACAAACCCCATGTCGCCGCCATTCGAGGCAGTGTCCTTATCCTCTGAGAAATTCATGGCCACAGAGCCGAAGTCCTCGCTGTTTTCGAGCTTGTTGCGCAGGGCCTGAATCTTCTTCTTTGCATCGGCGTCGCCGGAGGCCTTGTTGTTCTGGAGGTTGGTGGTTTGCGGCGAGGGAGCGTTGGTGACGACGATCCTGGCAAGGTTATAGCGCGGCTCAATGAAATTGAAGTCGGCCTTGTGGCTGTTGTAATAGTTGCCGATCTCCGCGTCCGTGATGTTGATCTTGGACTCGATCTCCTTGTTGAGCAACTTGGTAGTGGTCAATGACCGGCGCAGGTCGCGCTTGAAGTCATCCAGGGTCATGTTGCGCTGTTTGAGTTGCTTGTCGAATTCCTCCTGGGTGTAGGGGGCCTTCCACTCCGTCAGCTTGGCGTTGACGTCCTCGTCGGAGGCGGTGAGGTTGAATTTGGCGGCTCGCTGCTGAAGGATTTCGTCATCGATCATCTGGCGCAGGATGTTGAGGCGGACGATTTCGGCCTGTTCGGTGGAAGGCTGCTGTGGGTTGTCTCCCAAGCTGGCTTTGTAATACTTCTCCAGGTCCGAACTCAGGATTTCCTTGCCGTTCACGGTGGCCATCACGTCGGGAGCAGGCGGGCGGTGGCAGCCGGCCACAGCGGCCAAGAGGGCTCCACTACAAAGAATGAGAACGGCGAAACGGGAACGCGCCGCGGAAAAGGATTCGACTTGCAAGCTCGTGTCTCCTATGGGGCCACACAGGCCCCGGCATTCAAGGATAAATCCACAAGCCGGTGCGGCGATAGGCGATAGCGCCTACTTGCCGGTTCCGGCAGGCTGTGACGGCTTGGCCGGTGCGGCTGGAGGCTCGACGCCGGCGGCGCGCAGGGCGCGGTCGATCACCATCCAGAGCTGCTCTTCGGGGACAGCGCCGTCAATGCGCTCGCCATCGACAAAGACCGCGGGCGCACTCTCCACTCGCAGCGACTCCGCTTCCCGGGTCGAGGCGCGCACCTGGGTTTCGTCCTGTTTGACCAGGCAGGCATCCAGTTTGCCGGAGTCGAGTTTGGCCAGCACGGCCTGTTGGCGGGCGATGCGGTCCAGCGCGTCGAAGCTCTTAGCCGTGTCCC
Source organism: Acidobacteriaceae bacterium (assembly GCA_003170825.1). Classification (GTDB taxonomy): domain Bacteria; phylum Acidobacteriota; class Terriglobia; order Terriglobales; family Acidobacteriaceae; genus Telmatobacter. The sequence goes on along the minus strand of PMYL01000053.1, from coordinate 27,166 downwards.
GCTTTTCGCCGTTGACCTCCTGGCCGTGGGCGTGGAGGTAATCGACATAGAGCCAGTAGGCGTCGCCACTCTGGGCGGCCATGCAGTTGGCATCCACCGCGGCGTGCATGGCCCAGGGATGCATTTCGGGGGGTAGCGGGTTGTCCTTGTAGATGAAGCGTACGGAGTCTTTGTAGTGATCCAGGGTTGCCGGAAAGAGAGTCTGGTGCAAACGTGCGCAGTAGGGGCACTCAAGATCGTCGAAGTTGATGACTGTGACCTTGGCGGCGGGATTGCCGCGGATGGGGCGGCCGGCGACGTTGATCGAGAAGACGGGGTTCTTGGCCAGATCGAAGGTCTCGAAGCGGGCCAGCGTCTTGCCGTCGGTGGAGATGAGGAAGTCGACCAACTGGGACTTTGGGCCGCGGGAAAGCGTGACGGGCAGCGCGTCATAACCGGCAATCGGGCCTGGCTTGTGGGCGCCCAAAGTGACGGTGTAATCCTGCGGGACGTTGAACTGGGAACGGACCATGACTTCAATGTGGCGGTTGAGCACGGCGGGATCAAGCGATCCCTGCGGGGTGGCTTGGGGGGAGGTGGTTTGGGGCGGGGTGGATTGGGCCTTGCAGCCCGCGGCCATACACAGACCGAGCAGGCCAGCCAGTATGCGAGTACGCGACAAGTTGAAATCCTCTCAGTAAAGGATACTCCAGCAGGGGCGAAGCGGGCCGATGGAGGGGGTGATCGCCGTGGTAATAACCAGATTGACGCGGGAGCGGGCGAAAGGCAAGCTCGGGTTCGTGGCTTATCCCATACGCGGGCCGGAACCCCGGCGCGCGAACTCTGTGTGCCGTAGAAGGCGCACGGATGGGGCACAGAGCATTTGTGGGCGGCTCAAGGCTGCTAATACGCGGGCGGCAGGGTGGGGTCGCGGAAGACGGAGTTGGAGCGGCGGATGTCGCCGACGGAACCGAAGTTGGCCAGGGTGAAGCTGTAGAGGTACTGGGTCTCGTCGCGGACCGAACCGAGCTCGAAGCGGCGGTAACCGAAGGTGAGGCCGCAGCAGTTCCAGTTGTAGACCGCCTGCGCCCCGGCGTATTGCAGCGAGTGCTGGACAAAGTCGTAGCCGCCGTTTACGGCCAGATTGAAGCCTGCGCCGCTCTGCTTTCCGATGGCGAGGAAGGGCTGCAACTGCTGGCTCTGGATGGTGGAGGCGGAGCCGTTGTTCTCGTCGACGGCGTTGAGCATGGCGTGGCCCACGCCGAGGGTGGTGCGGCCCCAACTGTAACCGGCAAAGAGGTTATCCGAGTCCAGGCGTCCGTTCTTGGGGTCGAAGTCCAGGTCCCACTGGATGCGCAGATTATCGATGGCTTCGAAGCGCAGGCGGGAGATGAGAGGCGCGAAGTTGCGTGGCCCGGTGAGGAAGGCTATGGCGGTCTGGTCGAGAGTGGAGTCGAAGACGTTGCGGCGGTTGGGGATGAGAGCGCCGCCGAAGTTGGGGTCGAAGAAGAACTCCTGGGCAATCTGCCAACTGGCCCACTCGCGCGGTTTGGCGGGGCATTCGCCGGAGGGCTGCGCTGCTTCAGGGGCACAGGGCTGCTGGACGGTGGAGCGCAAGTAAAAGCGCTGGGTGAGCGAGAAGCCGACTTCGTTGGTGTTGGTGGCGATGTCAGTGGTGTCGACCAGGAGTACGTTGCGAGCCTGGGCGCCGATGCCGCCCACAAACCGGTAGGTCAATTCAGGCTCGATGACGTGGCGCAGCTCCCGGTTCCAGCCCGTGAGCGCGTAGTCGCGCTCGAGGACCGGCGGCCGGATGTCCAGGGAGGCCTCGACATCGGCGCGGTTGAGCGCATCGTGGCTGATGGTAGGGGTGCCGCTTCTTGCGCCGGTAAGATCGGGGGTTTGGCTGATGGAGTAGAAGGTGTCGCGCAGCGCGGCCTCGGGAACCACGCTCCAGCCGCCGGCCGAAAACGGCAGGGAAAGATGCGGATAGAAGTCGATGCGGCCCACGTTGCGGGCGTGGAACTGCAGCTCCGAGCGGTTAAGGTAGCCGAGCGACGAGGCCAGCCCCCAGTACAAGGGCGAGGCGCTGAGCGGCCGGTCCAGCACGTCATAGCGCAGGTTGGGCAGGTGAATAATTCTCGCCTCGTCGCCGTTGGCGGAGCTGGCAAAGGTCTGAAAGCGGTCCATCGAGACGGAGGGGATGAACCCATTGTGGGCGTGAGTGAGCGAGAGGTTGCTGGCCACCTCGGAGCTGACGGCCTGCGAGTAGTTGTCGTTGAAGACCAGCCTGTAGACGTAGCTGGACAGATATTCGACGTTTGCGGCGATGCGGGTCTCGGGAGACAGGTCTTTGCGGCCGAGGGCGACAACATCGACGCCGCCCTGGTTGACGAGTTCAGAACCGACCGGTCCGGGCAGGTGGTCGGCGGGCTGTGCGGCTGCGGCAGGGATGGTGGCGTCCACTTGCTGTTCCACGCCACGGTCGAGCAGGGCATTCCAGCGGACGATGAAGTGGTCGAAGCCTGGGCCCTTGTAGCGGAAGTCGCCGTCGGGCGCCCAGCCGCGCTTGCTGTAGTATTCGGAGCCGACGATCATGTCCATGCTGCGGTTGATGACCCAGTAAACCTGCTCGCCCACGATGAAGCCCTTGATGGATGAGTTGCCGAGGACGGGGATCAGCAGGCCACTCTCGCGGCCAGTCTCGTCCACTGGATGGCGCAGGTAAGGCAGATAAAAGATCGGCACGCCGAGAAACTCGAAGAATGAGTTGGACGTGGAGGCCTTGCCGTTGGCGAGGGTGATGGCGCGGGAGATCACTCGCCAATCGGGCTTGGGCAGGCGACAGTTGGTCATGGAGCCGTCAATGATCTTGTAGTTGCCCTCGCCGGCCTGGATCAGAACCCTTCCGGAGAAGAGGAAGGGGTTTGGCGTGGAAAAGACCACCGCGCGGCCGGCCGTGCGGATTCCCTGCGAACCGTTCACGTTGAAGAAGCGCGCGGTGTGCATGTTGAGGCGCATGTCGCCGTGATCGGCGTTGATGTGCACGTCATTGGGGCCACCGGCAACCTGCACATGGCCTTCCGCCTCCAGTTCGGTGGTGGAGCGGTCGTAGACCACCTTGTCGGCGCGGAGAATGTAACCGCGGTAGTAAAACTCCACCCCGCCGATGCCAGTCCAGATATTGCCTCCCCATGTCTGGCGGTCGGCCTTGGCCTGAAAGGGCACACCGGTGGCGGGTGCGGGCTCGGGCTGGGCGACGGGCAGGATCTCCTGGCCGGGGTCGTCCGGTAGGGACTGGGGGAGAAGTTGCGTGCCGTGTTCGTCCTGGCTGGGACTGGGCACAGTGGAGCTGGCGGGGCTTTGCGGGGCAGAAGGTAACGCATGGGTCAACGTCTGTCCGCCAAGTTGCAGGTGACAGAGGGCCAGCAGTGCGATCAACACTAAGTTACGAGGACGCATCCCAAGACCAAGACCGGTGCAAGGCTCAGCATAGCAAAAGCGGGCCGCATGGAATGGGACACGCGCCGCGCTGCTCCGGCAGCAGGACAAAATCGGATTGATTTTGCCAGGACGGCTCCTGCGATCCGTGACCCACCTGTATATTCCTGCGATACCTCCATCTTCTTTTTGAGAGCGAAGTCCGCAATGCTCCCGTTACGATGAGACTTGCGGAGCGGAACAGCGGGACAGGACTTGCAGGCAGGTGGGCTTGCAAGCAGGCCTGCGCGCCGCATCGGAAGGGACTTTGGAGCTTTGAGCACATCCCCAGGCCAGGCGAACCTCGCACCCTCGTGGAAGCAGGAAGTGAACCGGCGGCTTGAGGCGCACAAGAGCCGCAAGAGCGGTTCCACGGCGGAGCCGGAAGTGCCTTCGGCAGCGCAGCGCGGAGCAAGCAGCCGGGCGGCGCAGGCGGCTGCACGCGTGGCAGCGCGTTATGCCAAGGCCCCCAGCTACAGTGAGATGCTGGCTGAAGAGGCCCGTACGGCCGTGCGCGCCGCCGAGGCTGCGTCCAGGGCCGCGCTCGAGGCGCAGGCGGCGGCTGAGTCGATTCTGGCCAGTCTGGAGACTGCGTCCGTCGCGAAGCACGCGTGGGAGCCCAAGGCTTTTCATGGCGGGGCCAGAGAGCGAGCACTTGAGCCGGCATGGGAGGCGCCGGTTGAGCCCACCCATCCTGCCGCGCCTCTTTCGAGCCAAACCTTTGTGAGGCAAGCGTTTGGAATCCGCTGGAATGCGGATCTGCCGGTGCGCCCAGAGGAGCCGGCGGCTGCACGCGCGTGGCGCGGGCCAGGAGCCTTGAAGATCCCGGTGGAGGGCTGGTGGGAGCCGGATGTATGGGCGCAGGATGGGCCGGATGCGCTGGGGGGCGCCGAAGGCATTGAGTCTGTGGAACCTGCACAGCCGATTCACGCGAAGCTGATCGAGTTCCCGCGTGAGCTGGTTGCGACGCGGAAGGTGCGCCCACGGCTGGCCGAAGGACCGTATGGAGCGGCTGGTGAGCCGAATGGGCAGTTGAGCATCTTCGAGGTGGATCCTGGGAGCATCTCGACCCAGCCGGAAGCGGCGGACGCTATGAACGAGGCGGCGGCGCCCGCGTGGCAGGGCGCAGAGTGGTCGGGCATCGAGCTGGGCGATCAACCCATGGGGCACCCTCCGGGGGAGACGGTGACGGAATCCGCGGCCCTGCAACTGGCTCCCTTCGGCTGGCGTTTGATGGCTGCGGTTGTGGATGGCGCGCTGATTCTGGGAGCCTTCCTGGCGGCTGCTCTGGTGGCCGCGGCCCATGTGAAGGCACTGCTCTCGATCAAGGAGATCGAGCTGGGTTCGGCCGCCGCGCTGCTGGTCCTCGGCGGACTTTACCAGGCGCTCTTCTTCACGCTGGCTGAGGCGACGCCGGGCATGAAGTTTGCCCATATTTCGCTGTGCACATTCGATGATGAGAAGCCCACCCGCGCGCAACTTCGCGGCCGGCTGGGCGCGCTACTGCTGTCCGTGCTGCCGGTGGGGCTGGGCGTGGCGTGGGCCATCTTCGACGAGGATCATCTGAGCTGGCACGACCGGCTGTCGCGGACTTATAAGCGGCGGGTTGTGGTCGCTGGGACGCAAGATCCGGGGGCCCGGCTGCCGCCATCTTTGTGGCGGGTGTGACGCGAAGAAACTCCCTCTCGCACCTCGCGATAAGCTTGATACGTGCAGTTTTTCCTTATTTGATAAACGTGCGGAAGTAGTCTACCGATCCCTTGATTTGCGCTTTGGTCAACTCGTCCTTGTACGGCTGCATCTTGCCACAGCCGTTCCGGACCATTTCAATCATTTCTGCCTCGGTGAGCTTTTTGACTTCAGGATCGGTCACCGACTTCACCTTCATTATCTTGCCGATTCCAGAACTGGCCAAGCCGTCGGTGCCATGACAGTTCAGGCACTTCTGTTTGTAGATCGCTTCCCCGGAGGATTGGGCGAAGCCCACGGCGCAGACTAACGAGGCAAACACGGCCAGCACCACAATGGATCGAATTGTGTTGTTCATTGCAAAACTCCTTAAGGATTTCCACCAGGGGCTAGAAATGCGCGGGCCGCAGAGTGGGATGGAACGCCGGCTGGGCACTGCCGGGGAATGTTCCGCCAGACTGCCTGTCTGCTTCCAAACGGAACTGGCGGATCATGCCGTCCAGGTCGCTGGCCAGCGAGGCGAGGTTCTTGAGGGCTTCGACGGCTTCCTGGGCGCCTTGCGCATTCTCGACCGACAGTTGCGAAATTTGGCCGGCGGACTCGGAGATTTCACCGGAGGCGGAGGTCTGCTCATTGGCGGCGGTGGCGATGAGGTGAATCTGGTGCTCGACCTGTTTGGACGACTCGATAATGGCCTCGAGGCTGGTGCGGGCGCGAGCGGTTTCTCCAATGCCGGTTTCGACGGCCGCGCGGCTGTCCTGCATGACCTGGAGGGTTTCGCGGGTCTCTTCCTGGATGCTGCGGATGGTTCCGGCGATCTCTTCGGTGGCGCCCTTGGTGCGTTCGGCCAGGCGGCGGACCTCACCGGCCACCACGGCAAAGCCGCGGCCGTGCTCGCCGGCCCGGGCGGCCTCGATGGCTGCATTGAGGGCCAGCAGGTTGGTTTGCTCGCTGATCTCCTGAATGACATTGACCACCTTGCCGATCTCCTCGGAGCGATGGGCCAGGGAGGTCATCTTCTGGGAGACCGAATTGGTGGCCGCGGCGATCTTTTCCATAGTGATGGCGGCGGCCTGCATCACGGCGCCGCCCTGATCGGCAGTTTCGGCCGACAGGCGGCTGGCGGCGGCGGCGTTCTCGGCATTGTGGCTGATCTCGCCGATGGTGGCGGTCATCTCCTGGGCGGCGGCGGCAATCTGGTTTGTCTTGCTTGACTGGGTGTGGGCGTTGCCGGCTTGTTGGACCGCGCGGGCACTGATCTCGGTGGTGGCGGCGGAGAGGGTTTCAGCTCCCTGGGCCACCGATTGTATGACGCTACGCATGGAGGCAACGGTGGTGTTAAGCGCTTCGCCAAGGCGGCCGATCTCATCGGTTCCAGTCACCACGACGCTTGCCGTCAGGTCTTTGGCCGCCAAGCGTTCCAAAGCAGCCTTAACCCTACCCAACCGCGGCGCGATCTCCCGCGTGAGAGCCCCGCCGATCAGTGCGCAGAGCAGGACGATCAGCAGGGCGACTCCGGCGTTGATCCATGTGGCGTGTGTGCTTGCGCTGGAGGCGGCGTTGGACTCCTCCGTGCCGTATTTCGCATTCAGGTTGAGGTCGTCATCCATCGCCGCAAAAGCGGTTTGATAAGACTCGACCACGGAGTCCGACGTTTGCAGGTCCAAAGCATCGCCGGCTTTGCCGGCTGCCAGCAACGCGTTGGCCTGCTTGCTGGTTTCCTGGTATTGTGCAAAGGCTGCCGAGAACTTCTGGTAGAGTTCGCGCTCCCCTGGATAGCTGATCCCCGGTTCGTATAGTCTGACGCCCGATTGGTAGTCGGCCAGGGCCTTCTGTCGCCTCGCGGCGTGCTCGGCCGTGCATGCCGGCGTCTGGCACAGCATTAGATCGAGATCCTCGCGCCGCGCATTGTTGGCCGCCCTCCGAATATCCGCCAGGGCGATCACGGAGGGAAAGGAATGGTCACTTACATCCACGGATTTGCTGGTGATGTTCCGGAATGTGAAAAAGGTGTAGAACCCCAGCAGGATGCAGAGGCCGCAAACGATGCCGAACGCGAAGGTGAGCTTGCGGGAGACGGAGAGATTGCGTTGCCAAGACATGCCAGAAGCCCTTTCTCGAGTGGTTCGTGGAGTTCATCGGCAAAATCCGGCGGGGCTTGAGTACTTTCGTTTGGAAGTTGGAGGCAGGAGATCGGCAGTCCGCCGGGACAAGAGCGACGCATCGATGTGAGCGTTTTGCCTTGCCGAGATGGGAGTAAATGGATATTCTTGGGCCGATTCCTCCTCACGCCGGGGAGTGGTCTGGAAATGAGGTTGCCCTTGTCCGTATTGCGATCGATTGTATGCAGCAGGTTCGCATTGTTGCCGCTGGTACTTGTTGTTTGCCCGGCCTTTTGCCGATTGGCGGCGCAAACGGCTCCGGCCACACCTCCGCCTCCGGTCCGGTTCACACCCACCCCGGAACAGTTGGCCATCCAGGCGGCCTCCGAGAAGGATCATCAGCGGGTCATGGACCTGCTGGGGATCAAGGAGCTGCGGAGGGGGGCCGATGGGGACGCCAAATCGCCCTACGCGGCTAACTACGACGAGTCGAAGGCGGACGTCTACCCAACGCTGCCCGACCCGCTGGTGCTTAAGAACGGCAAGCGCGTGACCTCGGCCAAAGTGTGGTGGACGAAGCGCCGTCCGGAGATCGTGGAGGATTTCGACCGCGAGATTTACGGCCGGGCTCCCGCCAACCTGCCCAAGGTGAGCTGGGAGGTGGTGAGCACGACGCCCGAAAAGATAGGCGATGTGCCGGTGGTGACCAAGAAGCTGGTAGGCCACGTGGACAACTCGGCCTGGCCGCAGATTACGGTGAACATCGACCTGACGCTGACCACCCCGGCCAACGCTACCGGGCCGGTTCCGGTGATCCTGCAGTTGGCCTTCCGCCAGGAGTTCGAGGCGGCCAACGCCAGGCCGATCCTCGCGCTGGTTTCGGTTACCGGCGGCGTGGACAGCCAGCACCCCTCCTGGCAACAGCAGGTGCTTTCCAGAGGGTGGGGCTACGCGGTGCTGTTGCCCACCAGCTACCAGGCGGACGACGGCGCGGGGTTGACCGCGGGAATCATCGGCCTGATGAACAAGGGGCAGCCGCGCCAACCGGGCAACTGGGGCGCGTTGCGCGCCTGGGCCTGGGGCGCAAGCCGGGCGCTGGACTATTTCGAGACCGACAAAGCTGTGGATGCGAAGCAGGTGGGCCTTGAGGGACATTCCCGGTTCGGGAAGGCCGCGCTGGTGACCATGGCCTACGACCCGCGCTTTGCTATCGGCTACATCAGCTCCTCCGGCGAAGGCGGCGCCAAGCTCTACCGGCATATCTTTGGCGAGCAACTGGCCAACCTGGCCTCGGCCAGCGAGTATCACTGGATGGCCGGCAACTTCCTGAAATATGCGGGCCCGCTGACACCCGGCGATCTGCCGGTGGATAACCACGAACTGATTGCGCTGGTGGCGCCGCGGCCTGTGTTTGTGGGTGCTGGGGCGAGCGTGGGGGATGGATATGCCAACCCGGCAGGGGACGGGTGGGCCGATCCGCGAGGGATGTTCCTGGCGGAAGTGGGCGCGGGGCCGGTTTACCAGCTGTTGGGGAAGAAGGATTTGGGAACGACTGAATTTCCGCCCATCGAAACCACGCTGATCGAAGGGGAAGTGGCGTTCCGCCAGCATGCGGGCGGGCACACGCCGGGGCCGAATTGGCCAACCTTTTTGACGTTTGCCAGCCGGTATTTGCACGCGCCGGGGCCGGCCAAAGCGACATCGACCGAGCATTGGTCCGTACATTGACGAGCGGGTGGCTGCGCTTTAGGCTCATAGCATGGAGTTCAAGGTAAGCGAGCTGGAGCGGGAGGCGATCGATTTCGACCAGGAGCTGGCTCCGGGAGCGGTCGGCTTAGGCCAGGAGGCTGAACAGGTTGGGAATCTGGCCACGGCCGGGCGGGCCGAGGTGCTGCACGAGCACCGCGGGCCGAAGGATATTGTGGCCGACATCCGGTTGAAGGGGCGGTTTGCGGGGAAGTTTGAGGTTCCGTGCGCGCGCTGCGTGGAACCGGTGGAGATTCCGCTGGCTGCCGACTTCGACCTGATCTTCCGGCCGGCGGCAGCGGATTCGGAGGCGCCGGAGCGGTCAATTACAGCGCCGGAAACGGAAATCGGGTATTATTTAAGAGACAGTCTGTTGCTTGAAGATGTGCTGCGCGAGCAGGTGCTTTTGTCCCTGCCGGTCAGGACGCTGTGCAAGCCCGACTGCAAGGGACTTTGCCCGCGCTGCGGCCAGAACCGCAACAGCCAACCGTGTTCCTGCGAAGTGGGTCCGAGCGACCCCCGCTGGGAAGCGCTGGCTGGGCTCCGCGGCCGGATCGAGTCCTGAGAAATCAGCCCGCCCCCAAGAGTTGAGGGTGTTCCGCCTGTGCCGGAGGCAGCCAAGGCTCCGTGAGGCTCAAGGCCCCACGCGATTTGGCGCCGGGCCGGTTGTGGGTGGAGAGACGAAAGGAATTGCATCATGCCCAATCCGAAAAGGCGCCACTCGACGCGCCGTACCGCGCTACGCCGCTCTCACGACTTTCTGACCGCCGTGGGACTGTCCGAGTGCCCGAACTGTCACGAGAAGAAGCTGCCCCATCGCGCCTGCCCCAAGTGTGGCATCTACAACAAGCGCCTGGTGCTGGACATCAAGGAAGCCGCCAAGTAAACCAAGGCGCCCATGCTCATCGACATTGCGCTTGACGCCGTAGGCACCGACAAAGCTCCAGAGTCGGAGATCCGCGGGGCGATCCTCGCCTGCCGCGCACTGCCTGTGCGGGTCCATCTGATTGGGCCTGAGGCGGAATTGCGCGACCTTCTGGACGAGCATCTTGAAAACGAAGACCTGCCCATCGTCATCCACCATGCCTCAGAACGCATCGGGATGGAGGAGAAGGCGGCGCACGCGGTGCGCACCAAGCGCGACAGCTCAATGCGCGTGGGTCTGAAGCTGGTGCACGAGGGCAACGCGGCAGGATTTGTGACCGCGGGCAACACGGGCGCGGCGATGGCGACGGCGAAGATGGTGCTGGGCGCTCTGCCCGGCGTGGACCGTCCGGCCCTGGCAACCCCCATGCCCAGCTCCACAGGGAATCCGTGCGTGCTGCTGGATGTGGGCGCCAACGTGGACTGCAAGGCGCACAATCTGGCGCAGTTTGCCGTAATGGGCGAGATCTATGCCCGCACCGTGCTCAAGATCGATTCGCCGCGCGTGGGCCTGCTCTCCATTGGCGAAGAAGAGACCAAGGGCAACGACCTGACCCACGAGGCCTTTCCGCTGCTCAAGGCGCTTCCCATCCACTTCATCGGCAACGTGGAGGGGCGCGACATCTTCAGCGGCCAGGCGGACGTAATTGTCTGCGACGGCTTTGTGGGCAACGTGGCGCTGAAGACCAGCGAGGGCGTGGGCCGCTTTGTGCGCGACGTGTTGCGCCAGTCGCTCACGCGCACCGTCACCGCGCAGGTGGGAGCGCTGCTGTCGCGGCGGGCCTTCAATGAATTCCGCCACCGCCTGGACTATCGGGAATATGGCGGAGCGCATCTGCTGGGGGTGCGGGGGGTGTGCATCATCGGCCACGGCTCCTCGAACGACCGCGCCATCTTCAACGGCATCCGCGTGGCTTACGAGTCTGCCAAGGCGGGCACCATTCAGCGCATCGAAGCCGAGTTTTCCAGCCTCCCGAAGCGCAACGGCCATGCGGCCGTCACGGATGCTTCCGCCGCTTCCGCTTCCGCCGATACAACGGCCAACCCCGACGCGACTATTCAGTAGCAACCCCGATGCCTGCCGATTCCAGCCATCCTTTCCCGCTCGACCCGGTCGTGCTCGGCCAGTTGGCCTGCCCGGCATGCCTGGGCGTTTTGCGCGTCGATGAGGACCGTCTGGTCTGCGCAGGCTGTGGCCGCGGCTATCCGATTGTGGACGGAATTCCGGTGTTGATTACAGAGCGGGCTGTGTTGGGGGACAACACCTGACGACCGCCGCGAACGACTCAATCAAGATGCCGGTTCGGAAGAGAAGGCCTCTTATCGCCGGTGGTAGAACGGGAGCACGATCATCATGGCGAAGCCGATGGCGGCGACCAGGGCAAGGGCGATCAGGCTATAGATCAGCGTGAGGCTAGGGCCCTGGGAGGGCTTGTCCTCAGGATTGGCTTTGGAGCTGGGTGGCAGGATTTCAGGGTCACTCATACTTGAGCGCCTCGACGGGGTCCAACTGGGCGGCGCGGGTGGCGGGAACGGTGCCGAAGATTACACCCACCAGCGTGGCCGCGGTCAGGGCAATGACGACGGACCAGGGCGAGACCGGTATGGCATAGTCGGTGAAGAAGCGGACGGAGAGCGGTAAGGCCAGCCCCACCATCGTCCCGACCACCCCGCCGACCAGCGAGATGATGACCGCCTCGGCAAGAAACTGGAGCTTGATCTCGCGGTAGGTGGCGCCGAGGGCCTTGCGGATGCCGATCTCGCGGACGCGGGCGCGGACGTTGGCCAGCATGATGTTCATGATGCCCACGCCGCCCACGGCCAGGGTGACGGCGGCTACCAGCACCAGGACCACCGTCAGAATCGTGGTAATCTTGTCGGCCATGGCCAGCAATTCCGTGAGTGTTTGCGCCTGGTAGACCGAGCCGGGCCGGTGGCGCGCTTGCACGATGCGGACGATCTCTTTTGCGGCGTCGGGAACCTCGTCCATGCCGCGCATGGAAAAGTAGATCTGATTCACATTTTCCGTTCCCGTGAAGTAGCGGGCCACGGAAAAGGGAATCAGGATGGTCTGGTCCTCGATCTCCGATACGCCAAAGTCGCCCACGCTTTCCTTGAAGACGCCGATGATGGCAAAGGGAATGCCGCTGATCTCGAAGTTCTGGCCGACGGCCGCATCCGCGCTGCCGAAGCGTTCGCGGGCGAAGAGTTCGGTGACCACGGCACACTTGATGTGGGCGGAGTCGTCCTCGTCGTCGAGGAAACGGCCCACGGGGACCAGCAGGTTGCGGATGTTCTGGTATTGCGGACTTACGCCCAGCACCAGCGTGTCCTTGACGACGCCTCCGCCAAAGTTGATGCGGGTATGCATTCCGAGGACGGGCGAGGAGTACATGACGCCCGGCAACTGGGCCAGCACGGCCTTTTCGTCGTCGCGGGTGAGGAAGTCGCTGTAGAGCACGCGCTCCGAGGCTGTTGCGCCGCCGCCGGCGTACTCCAGCTCGATCGAATTGGTCTCGACCTTCTGGATCTCCTCGAGGATGTACCGCTTGCCGGTAAGGCCGATGGTGACCACCAGGATGACCGAGGCGGTGCCGATGACCATGCCCAGGGCGGTAAGCGCAAAGCGCGTCTTGCTGGCGCTGAAGCTGTCCAGGACGAGCTTGAGGATTTCGCTCAGCACCATGGTGCGGCTGGCGCTCAGGAGCGTCTGCTGGAAGGCGTGTTGGCGGGCCTGGTCGATTGGATGCATTACGTCCTCTTGACAAGATACGCCAAGGCGTCTTGCCGCTTCCTCAATCCTCTCAGATTGCGCCGCTCCACTTGGCGCCAAAAGACGAAGTTCCGGCCTATCTCCGGAATTTGTTCGTTTTTCGCCAAGCGGGGACGCAAGCGGTTTGAAGTGCATGGTCCGGGGTGTTTTCCCATAAGATGGCAATGTTGACCTACCGGGCCGTAAGGCGGCCCGGGATGAAAGAGCCGCTCAAGGAGAGACGATGCGTGCTTTGGTGTATACCGCACCGGGCCAGGCGGAAATGGAGGATCGTCCTCGCCCGCGTCCGGCAGCCGGCGAGAGCGAGATTGCCATCACCGCCGCGGGCATTTGCGGATCGGATATCTCCGGATTTCTGGGGCGCAGCCGGCACCGGATTCCGCCGCTAGTGCTGGGACACGAACTGGTGGGGCGCAGACCGGACGGACGGCGCGTGGTGGCCAATCCGCTGATCAGTTGCGGGCGCTGTACGGCCTGCCTGAGCGGCGCGCAGAACCTTTGTTCCAGTTGGAGTCTGATGGGCATGGACGGGATTGCCGGCTGCTTTCAGGAGTTTGTCACGATTCCCGAGTCCCAGGTGTACGAGATTCCCGATGAACTCACCGACGCAGGGGCAGTGGCCGCTGAGCCGCTGTCCAACGTGGTTCACCTGTTCCGGATCGCGGCTCCGCCGCCGTTCTTCCGCATGGGGATCGTGGGCGGGGGAACGATGGGTTCGTTGGCGCTGCAGACGGCGTTGCGGCTGGGGGTGCGCGAGGTATTGGTTCAGGATGTGAACGATGCGCGGCTGGCGGTTGCGAGGCAAATGGGCGCCACGCTGGCGGTGAACGCCGCCACCGAGGAGGGCCGCGGACAAGCGCGCCAGTTTGCCGGCCATGGCCTGGACCTGGTGCTCGACGCCAGCGGTACGGACCAGGCGCGGCAGACGGCGTTCGATCTCTGCCGGCCGGGTGGACTGGTGGTGCTGCTGGGAATGGCGAGGGAGCGCAGCGAGATCGACTTTGTGACCAGCATCCGCAAGGAACACCGGGTGGCCATGTCGTTTGCCTACACGCCGGTGGACTTCGAGCGCGCGCTCAAGCTGCTCGCGGCCGGCGAGATCGACCTGACGCCGTGGACCGCCGAAATGCCGCTGGAGGAAGGCCAAAAGGCTTTCGAGAAGATGACCGCCTCGCGCGGCGATACTTTGAAGATGATGCTGCGGGTGAGTTGATGCGGGCGGACTCCAGAATCGCTGCAGGTTGCCCGGTTCATTTCCCTGGGCGGCTCACCCTGGGTGCATTGCAGAGACCCTTTGCGAGCTTAGCCGTTCACGTCCAATCGGACTTTCTGGAGCGCCACTGAAAGGCCGGCAGCGCCGCAGGTTCATGCGACAATTCAAGTAAGAATTCGATACCCGCCTGGAGTGTGCGCGGCGGTAGACTTAAGAAGGCGCGAAAGTGGCGGAATTGGCAGACGCACCAGACTTAGGATCTGGCGGAGCAATCCATGGGGGTTCGAGTCCCCCCTTTCGCACCAACAATTTATAGCCATTCCAAGACTCGCTTTGCACGCGCCGCGCTCTTCAACGCCTGGGGCATCCCGGTGCGCACTCTCCGCAGTCCTCTGCAAGCATTGGACCTCGCCCAAGAGAGACCTAGCCAATGTTGTTCGGCTCACTGAGCCCGTCAACCGCTGGAAGGCCCGTACGCCCAAGTATTCCTGTTTGGAAGAGTTGGGATTGATACATGCATCGGTTCGTCCAGGCGATGAACGTGCAACTGGGTGGTAGTCCGTTCCTCGTCTCCGTGAGGAGATTGAGGAGGGACTCCACCCAGCTGCCGCGGTTGAGTTGAGAGAGTTTACCTGGATTGGAGCAAGATCGACTTGCCCTTGGACTTCGAGGAACGGATGAAGTAGATGGCTCCGTAGATGCCCCAGATGGCGGAGATGCCCAGCGCCAGCAGCGGCTCCTTGAAAGTGCCCAGGCCGAAGACGGGGCTGATGAGGTAGAAGGCCATGCAGACCAGGTTGGCGATGAGGCCGAAGCCGGGAATGAGCAGGTGCAGGACCACGTTGTAGTCGGGGCGCCCTCGGAAGGCCACGATGCACAGGAAGCAACTGAGCCCGTAGAGGATGAACGTGCCGAAGTTGGAGGTGAGGGTGAGCGCCAGCAGGGAGTTGGGCAGCGCGGCCAGCGTGTCATGCGAGGGGTAGCCGAAGTTGGAGAGGATGCCGTGGGGCAAAGCGGCAATGGCTGCATCGGTGGGCGCGCCGGCATCGCCGAAGACCAGGGTGAGGGCAATAACGCCGATGACCGCCGAGATGACGGCCAGGGTCCAGATGGAGCGGTGTGGCGAGAGGTTCTTGGAGTGCAACATGCCAAAGTGCTCGGGAACTTCCTCGTCCTTGCCCATGGCATAGGTCACGCGAGCGCCGGTGTTCATGCAGGCCAGCGTGGTGCCGATCAGCGCCAGGAAGACGGTGAAGGCTTCAGTCAGCATGAAGTACTTGCCATTGCCCGGACCCAGCAGCCAATCGCCGACGATGATCATCATGTCGCCGATGGGCGCCGCCGAGCTGACGGCGCTCTGCATGGTATACCCCGAGTTGAGGAAGTAGTTGGCCGCAAAATATTCAAACAGGTACATCACCAGGCCTTGTATCAAGAGCGAGGCGATGACGGCGATGGGGATGTGTTTGGTGGGGTTTTTAGCCTCGCCTCCCATCGAGGTCACCGATTCGAAGCCGACCAGGATCAGAATGGCGACCGTGGCCTGAATGAACATGAAGCTGAATTTGTGCGGCGCAATCACCGAAGCCGCGTTTTCGTGGGTGAGGAAGTTGCCGCTGGCGTCCGTCGTCGGGTAGGTGATGACGTAAGGAACCGGCTTGCCGGCCGAGTCGAGCAAGGGCAGCGGCGCGCCGCCTGCGTCGCGGATTGTCGAGCCGTCCTTGGCCGTGGCGAACTGGTAGGCGTAGGTGGACATCGACTGCGAGTCGTACTGGAAGGCGGTGGGGCCGGTGGTGCCGGAAGGATGGCTGACGCGATAGCCGAGGGCCAGAACGCTGAAGACAACCAGCGCGGAGATCTGGATCACATTGATAGCGATGTTGACTGCCGTGGAGGCGCCGGCGCCCTTCTGGGCGATCCAGGCAACGAAGAAGGAGAAGACAATGGCCACCAATGACATGAAGACCGGCCCGGGGTTCGTGCCGTTCATGAAGCTGGGATAGAGGAAGCCGACCACGTATCCGACGAAGATGCCGGTGACGGCCACCATCACGCCGGGATAGACCCAGTAGTAGAGGTGCGAGCCCCAGCCGACGATGAACTTGGCGACGCGGGCGTACTTGAAGGCTTTGTCTTTCGACAAGAGCGCCTGCTCCGCGTAGTAGTAGCTCGACCCGGTTCCGGGATAGAGCTTGGAAATCTCGGCATAGGCGACCGCGGTGGCCAGACAGAGCAGCAGGGCGGCGAAGATGCCCAGCCACATGGTCGGCGCGGTGGATCCGGTGCCGGCCTGGATGACGAAGGTGAGCCAAAGGAAGGCGCCGGGAGCGATGAGGGCCATTGCGTTTGCGGTCAGCCCCGTAAGGCCCAGGGTGGACTTCATCTGAGGTGCGCTTTGATCTGCCATGAACATTCTCCTGGATCGTGAAGTTGGTATGGCTGCTCCCGTGGGATCGCCGCCGGGACGGATGTTTGACTCGCCCGCATCGCCGGTTGCGTTCCGGTGAAGGCGAGCAACCTGATTGGATACTCAGAACGCTAACGCCGAAGAGATAAAGATGAAATGATGAAACTGAAATTAGTGAAAAACCTGATAAATGAAACAGCGAGTTACACTAACTTCGTTGTCATCAAGTCGCGAGCAATCTATTCACGACTGCTCGCGATGCCGGTGGAAATGAACTAGCGTTTCGGGCCGAGGCAGGCAACAAACCCTGCGGAGCTACGCCTCGATTCGGCTATTTTACGATGTTGTTGCCGAAGATGAAGCCGAATTCAAGTACGCCCCGGAATTGGTCAGCATCCGTTCCCGTCTTGCCAAAGACACTTCCCGTCGTGTAGCTCGTTGCGTGCACCCACGCGAGATCGCCGCGAAGGTACATGCCTCCTTTTTGGTAGGTTGGCGTCGCAGTAAAAGTAACGCCTCCGCTGCCCGCTCCAAAGCCCAACATGTTGACCGATCCGTCGGTAGCACTCCCCGAACTCGTGAGGAATTCCACGCGCGCCGGAAGCGAGAAGCCGCTCTTGAAGGCGTAGCTGGCGTTGATCGCGCCGCCGGTTGCGGATGTACCCTTGGGGACGCCTACCTTCGCGTTGGTCGGCAGCTTGCCGTACTGGAAGTACGGCGAAATGATCCATGGGCCCTTGGTGTATGTATAGATCACCGCGTGCATGTAGCTGTTGTTCTGCACCGGTGTGGCCGCCGTTTGATAGGCGGTCTGTCCGAGGTTCCCCATCCCGTCGTACACCAGGGTATGAGGCCCCTTCGTAAGGGTCGCCGAGCCCGAGAGCCACGAGTAGCGGTTGGAATAGTAACCGTCGTTCCAACTGAGCGAGGCGGTCACGTACTTACCCAGGGTTTGATTCACTTGAATGCCGCGATTGATGGCGTTTTCCTGGTTCCAAACGATGCCGCGTTCGATGTTGAAGTTCTGGTACGTAAACGTGGACTCGGCGCCCATCAGAGTGGGAAGAGAGCCGATAAGGAACTGCGTGTTCTTAGCCGCCTGCCACTTCAGGTAGGCGACCGGAACAGGCCCGTAGAAATTGTTCACGGTATTTTGGGCGTTAACAAACGGCACACTGAGCGTCGGCATGGTGTAGACGCCCGCCTGGATGTAGTACTGAAGCTTCCCGTCCGCTTTTTGAATGAAAATTTGTCCATTGCTCAGAGTGGCCTGCGCTTTGTCATCTCCCGGCACGGAATTGTTCTGGAACACCGAAAAACCGGTCACAATGCCATTGACGGACAGCTTGCCCAACGGTCCGGCATCGAAGGTCGCCGGCGGCAGCCATTGCAGCGGACCCGTGAGAACGAATGTGGAGAGCGGAGCGGGGGCTGCGGGCTGATCGGCCGACGCGGGCGCTGGTGCGGGCGGTGCCGGTGTTTGCGCTGTAGCCACCATGGCGATTGCCAGGGCTGCTCCAGCCATCGTTTTCAGTATGAGGTTCGAGTTCGTAACCATCGGCGCTGTTCCTCCCAAGAAAAATGTTTGTTGTATGACGCCAAACGAATTCAGCCCAAAGATGAAGGCAAACGGAGCACCCCGGCCGGGTGCAATCTCCGTATCGGCCAAAGCTTCAGAGCCACACGGGTGAACCGATCGCATCTATAATCCATGAGGAGGATTCACATGCGCCCTGAGGCGGTCCCGTCGCTACGGGTTAACTCTAGTAATGCAAAGATCACATAAAGAATGCATGATGATTGCAAAAAGAACTCCGGGAATCTCAAACGGATTCCCGGAGCTTGCCTTCAGCGTAAAGCCCAAATTTTAATAAGATGAGGACCATTCAGCGAAGACGGTTACACCGTTGCGCATAATGAATAAATGATGAATCTATTTAATTCTCTTGCGATCTCCCAGCATCAAAGCCTGGACGCTACAAAGACATTCTCAGATTCGCCATGGCCTGCTGGAGCTGGATCCGGTGAAGTGCCGGGTGCGGAAGCGTGGGCGCCTCGCAACGGCGGAATTCTCGCCCCGACGGGAGTAATCTAGAGGAATCATGAGTCCATCCGCACAGCAGCCTCAACTGAACCTTGCCCAGACCCCCGACTACCGCGAGTCCTATGCCAACAGTGTGCAGGTGCGCGTAAGCGTGTGGGATTTCCAGCTTGTCTTCGGCCTGGCCTCGAGCGAGAGCCCCGAGCAGGTCACCATCCGCAACCACCAGGCCATCTTCCTGAGCCCGCAGCAGGCCAAGGCACTATGGAACGTGCTGGGGCAGAATCTGGCGCAATATGAGCAGGCCTTCGGCACGCTGAATCTGGAGCCGAAGAGCCACAACTTTCCGCAAGGGCCCGTCAACTAAGCTCGTAAGTTTTCAACTGACCCCCAGGAGCGATCGCTTGCGCTGGAAAAGACTCATGCAGCCGCGGCTGGACGCGCCACTGCCCCTCTGGATGATTTTTCCGGTGGTCTTCGCGGCGCTCTACTTGAGCCACTTTACCCTGCTGCGCCTGCCCTACTATTGGGACGAGGCGGGCTACTACATTCCCGCGGCCTGGGACTTCTTCCGCACCGGCTCGCTGATTCCGATCACGACGCTGACCAACGCGCATCCACCGCTGCCGAGCATCTACCTGGCGCTGTGGTGGAAGGTTTCTGGTTTTTATCCCGAGGTGACGCGCGAGGCCGTGCTGATGGTGGCTGCACTGGGCCTGCTTGGGGTGTGGCGGCTGGCCATGCGGCTGGTGGGCGTGTCCGCGGTGGCTTTCTGGACCGTAGCGCTCACCGGGCTGTATCCAATCTGGTTTGCGCAGAGCACGCTGGCCCACGCGGACATCTTTGCCGCGGCATGCACACTGTGGGGGCTTGTGTACGCGCTTCCCGACCGCGACCGCAAGCCCTGGGCCGCGGCGCTGTGGTTTGCCGCTGCCGCACTCTGCAAGGAGACGGCTATCGCCATTCCGCTTACCCTGGCCGTTATGAGCCTGGTGGAAGGTTTCCGCGTCCGGCCGCCGGCCAGGTTCCGGCTTTGGCGGGAGGCGGCGTGGCTCTCAAGCTGCGTGCTGCCGCTGGCCGGCTGGTTCGCCTGGCACTACGCCAAGACCGGCTTCCTCTTCGGCAACCCAGAGTACCTGCGCTACAACGCGCAGGCTACGCTGGACCCGTTGCGGATTTTGGTGGCCTTCTGCCATCGGGCGCTGCACCTGACGGCGCACATGAACCTGTTTGTGCCGGTGCTGATGACGGTTGCGGCCATGCTGCTGAAACCGCGGCTGGACGCCGAGGGCCACGACAGGGCGACGATCAGCCTGCCGGCCCAGCGGCGCATTTTTCTGCTGCTGCTGGTGAACGCGCTGCTGTTCAGCGTGCTGGGCGGCGCGCTGCTTACGCGCTACCTGCTGCCGATGTATCCGCTGGTACTGCTGGTGGCGGTTTCAACCTTTTACCGCAGGGTTCCCTGGTGGCAGGGGCTGGCGCTGTTCTCCGCAGCGGCTTTCGTGCTGGGGCTGTTCATCAATCCGCCGTACGGTTTTGCCCCGGAAGACAACCTGGCCTATGCCCATGTGGTCCGGCTGCACGAGGCCGGCATCGCACAGCTCAACAAACGCTATCCAGGCGCCACGGTGCTTTCCGCCTGGCCGATGACCGATGAGTTGACCCGGCCCGAGCTTGGCTATCTCAAGCAGCCCTTTGACGTTTACCGGCTGGAGGACTTCACGGCTGCGCAGATTGCCCGCGCCGCAGCCGAGCCGGAAAAGTACTCGGCGGCGCTGGTGTTTTCCACCAAATATGACCCTCCGCCGCTGCTGAGCCTTGGTCCCAAAGGCGAGGCGATGGAGGAACGCTTTTTTGGCCTGCACCACGATCTGCCACCCGAGGAGATTGCCCATGAACTCGGCGGCGCGCTGGTATGGAAGCGCGAAGACCAGGGGATGTGGATTGCGCTGATCCGGTTTAACCGGCAATTCGAGGCGGCGGTGCAGATACCAGATCGGTCACGGTAGCCAACGCCGCTACGGCCCACCGCCTATAATCAGCCTGTTGTGCATATCTTTCATTCAACTCGTTTACGCCAAGTTGGGCAGGTAGCTGCCAGTGCGGGGCTGGGACTTGCAATCGCCCTCGCCATGACCGTTTACGCACGTGGTCAGGCGGCACAGGAGAGCAGCCCGGACCGTTCCGGCTTGGACCGTATGAGCGAGGAACGCGGGCGGATTCTGCTGGTGCTGCCGTTTGAAAACCGGACCGGCCAACCAAGCCTGGAGTGGATTCGCGAGGCCTCGGCGGAGATTCTAAGCAGCCGGTTTGCGTCGGCGGGGTTCGCTCCCATGAGCCGCGAAGACCGGCACTATGCGCTGGATCATCTGGGGCTGCCGCAGGGGTTTCATCCCTCGCGGGCCACTGCGCTCAAGCTGGCCGAGACGCTGGACGCCGATTCGATCGTGGTGGGCAGCTATCTGACCGACGGGACCGGCATTGTGGCCGAGGCGCGGATGGTGGACGTGCCGCACCTTCGCATGAGCCAGCCGATGAGCGCGCGCGGCGAGATGCGCGACCTGGTAGCCGTTTTCGATTCGCTGGCCTGGAGGCTGACCCGGCAACTCGACCCCGGATTCAGCGTGGCAGAGGAGACGTTTGTGGCTGCGGGCGCAGGGCTGCGGCTGGACGCCTTCGAGCAGTACATCCGGGGCATTACGGAGCCCGACCAGGCGGAGAGGCTTCGCCACCTGAATCAGGCCGTTGTGCTGAGCCCGGGATTCGGCCCGGCGTGGATGGCGCTGGGGCTGGAGGACTACAACGGGCAGCAGTACGAGGAGGCCGCGGCGGCTTTTGCCAAGGTGGGGCGCGGCGATCCCGAGGCGCTGGGCCCCGACGCGCTGGAGGCGGGCTTCTATCGCGGGTTGTCGCTGCTGTTCTCCGGCGACTATCCCAACGCCGAGGCGGCGTTTGGCGGCGTGGCGCGCGTTCTGCCGCTGGCCGAGGTGGTGAACAACCAAGGGGTCGCGGTGAGCCGGGAAGGCCATGACGGGAGTCCGCTCTTCCGCCAGGCGGTGGCCGCCGACCCCAATGCGGCGGACTATCACTTCAACCTGGCGGTGAGCCTGAAACGCTACGGGATTGCCGCCGAAGCCTTGACCGAGCTGGCGCAGTGTTTGCGGTTGCGTCCCAACGACAGCGAGGCCGAGGCGCTGCTGGCAGAGTGGAAAGGGCTGGCCCGGCCGCAGGCCCCCGAACTGAATTCCAATCCAAAATCGAGTCCAAATTCAACTCCAGCCTCCGTTACGGCCGCAGAGCCGAAGGCCGATCCTTTGGAGCGCATTGCACGCAACTTCGATGCCGTCGCCTTCCGCCAGGCCGCGCTGATGCTGGACCAGGTGGAGGCGTCGCGGCTAGCCGCGCTCACGCCGCGCCAGCGGGCGGAGAAGCTGGCCGGTCAGGCGAAGGACTACCTGGACCGCGGGCTGCTACTGGAAGCCGAGCGGCTGTACCAGTCTGCCGTGGCCGCCGACGGCAAGGTGGCCGAGGCGCATGAGGGGCTGGCCGAGGTGCGCGAACTGACCGGCGATGCCGAGGCCGCCCGCAAAGAGGCGCGCACAGCCCTGAGACTGGAACCCTCGGCCGATGCGTACATGGTGCTGGGGCGGCTGGATCTTGCGGGCGGCCATCTGGACGAGGCAAACAAAGAGGCCGGCGAAGCCCTCAAGCTGGACCCCACGAGCCGGGCGGCCCAGGAATTGCGCCGACAGATCGAGGCCAGGAAAGGGCAGAAGAAGTAGAGTGGTTTCCCACCCTCGCGCCAGAAAGAAAGCGCAAGGATGGGGCACGGAGCAGTAGGGCCACAGGGTAGACCCTGAAGGAGCAAGTCATGGTTAAGCGCATAGGCGGGTTTGCGGTTAGGGTTGGCCTGGTTGCGGCAGCGGTGCTGGTGGCCTGCGGGCTGGCCGCTCCGGCTCCCGCCCAACAACCACTGGTGGAGAAACTGGTTCTCTCCGACACCATTCAACCGGTCACGGCGGGGCTGCTTGACCGGGCCATTGCGCGGGCCAATTCTGGCGGAGCTCAGGCGCTGCTGGTGGAGTTGGACACGCCGGGCGGCTTGCTGGAATCGACCCGTGCCATGGTTGGCGCGATACTCAGTTCGCGGGTCCCGGTGATCGTTTATGTGGCTCCGGCGGGCGCTCGCGCCGGTTCGGCCGGCTTCTTCCTGTTGGAGGCGGCGGACATAGCCGCCATGGACCCCGGCACCAACGCTGGAGCGGCACACCCGGTACTCGAGTTCGGCGCTAAACCCGACGAGACCATGAACCAGAAGATCGAGAACGACGCGGAGGCCTTTCTGCGCTCGTATGTGACCAAGCGCAACCGCAACCCCGAGGCCGCGGAAGCCGCCGTTCACTCGTCGCACTCCTACACTGCCCAGGAGGCGCTGGATCAGCACCTGATCGACCTGACGGCAACCAGCGACGCCGCATTGCTGGCCGCGCTGGATGGGCGCGAGATTACCCGCATGGACGGGACAAAGCTGGTGCTGCATCTTGCTGGGGCGCGGATCGAAGTACTGCAGCCGACGCTGCGCGAGCAATTGCTGGGCTGGCTGGTGAACCCCAACATCGCCCTGCTGCTGCTGGTAGGCGGGGCGCTGCTCATCTATCTGGAATTCAATGCGCCGGGCACCATCGTTCCCGGCGCGCTGGGCACGCTGATGGTGCTATTGGCGATCTTTGGGCTGAACCTTTTGCCCATCCGCTACACAGCCGTGCTGCTGCTGCTGGCGGCGCTGGTGCTGTTGCTGCTGGAGGCGAAATTTGGCGGCCATGGGGCGCTGGCCATCGCGGGGATCGTGTGCCTGACCTTTGGAACACTCACACTGGTGGCCGCGCCCGTGCCTGAGCTTGCGATCAACCCGTTCGTAGCCATAGCCGTAAGCGCTGGATTTGGGGGCATAACCGTCTTTCTGGTGCGGCTGGTGGTGCGCGCCCGGCGCAGGAAGGCCCGTCTGGGCGCCACGGCCATGGTGGGCAGCAGGGCCACGGCCATGGAGCCGCTGACGCCCGAGGGTCACGTGGTGGTGGAGGGAGAAATCTGGCGCGCGGTGGCCAGCGAACCGGTGGTTGCCGGCGCTCCGTTGCGGGTGGTGGGGCATGAGCAGTACCTGCTGCACGTGGCGCCAGCCGAGCCGCCGGAGCCCCGCGCATAAGCGCCACTGGAGTACAATCCGTGCTGAGTGAGGGAATTCCAATGTTTGATACACTGCAGGTTCCAATTCTGATTCTCGCCGCCATCGTTGTCCTCTATCTGCTCAACTCCATCAAGATTCTCCGAGAGTACGAGCGCGGGGTCATCTTCCGGCTGGGCCGCGCCCTGCCGGCGCCCAAGGGCCCCGGCATCATCCTGGTCTTCCGGCCGATCGATCAGATGGTGCGCATCTCCTTGCGCCAGGACGTGCTGGAGGTTCCGCCCCAGGACGTGATCACCCGCGACAACGTCACCATCAAGGTGAACGCGGTGGTCACGCTCTACGTGGTAAACCCCAACGACGCCGCTATCAAGGTGGCCAACTAC
This sequence comes from Acidobacteriaceae bacterium, assembly GCA_003170825.1. Lineage (GTDB taxonomy): Bacteria > Acidobacteriota > Terriglobia > Terriglobales > Acidobacteriaceae > Telmatobacter. Next base: position 3,244 of record PMYL01000053.1, on the reverse strand, counting down.
GTCTACCAGACCTCGCAACTGGCGCAAACCACGCTGCGCACGGTGCTGGGCGAAGTGGAGCTGGACGAGTTGCTCAGCCATCGCGACAAGCTGAACATGCGTATCCAGTCCATCATGGACCAGCGCACCGAACCGTTTGGGGTCAAGGTCATCTCGGTCGAGGTGAAGCAGGTGGACCTGCCCGAGCAGATGCAGCGCGCCATGGCCAAGCAGGCCGAGGCGGAGCGCGAAAAGCGGTCGAAGATCATCCACGCCGAGGGCGAGTTCAATGCTGCCCAGAAGCTGGTGGACGCCGCCTCGCTGATGGCCACGCAGCCCATGACCTTGCAGTTGCGCTACCTGCAAACCCTCACCGAGATCGGCGTGGAAAAGAACACCACCATTGTGTTCCCGCTGCCGATGGAGCTGCTTACGCTGCTGAATAAAATCGGGGTGTTGGGAAAAGCACCTTCAGAAAAGCCGTAGGCCGAATCGGATAGCCTCCTGTGCCGGGGCCCCCACGGACAGGTCTTTGTCCGTGGGGTGGTGAGCCGGGGCCCCCACGGACTCGGGCGGGTTCCCCCTGGGCGCGGCGAGCGATTTTTGCTCGCTGGGGTGAAGGGGCAGGTCTTCGTCCGCGGGGCGGTGAGCCGGGGCGACGCCACAGTACGGAGCGCCAGCCCTGTGCCGTGTAAAGATCAAAAGGGGCAGGTTTTTTGAAAGGCAACGAGGCCTTCAACAGGGTTGGGGACAGGGAACGATGGGAATCTTTGATAGCTGGGAGATTGAGCCGGTGAAACCCCGGCGCGACACTGAATTGACGTTGAGATCCACTACGCTGCTGGCCATCTTTTTTGGCCTGGTTCTGATCTGCGGGCTCTGCTTCGGTTTGGGGTATGCAGTGGGCCGTCACGGCTCCCAGGAACCCTCGGCGGCCTCACAGGCCGCAGCCGGAGCACAAACGTCTTTGCAGGCGGACGGTTCTCGGTCAAAGCCCTCGGCGATAACGCAAAACAATATTCCGCCGCCTCCGAGCGCCGTGGCCGATCTGCCGGCGTCTGTGGCTTCGGACACGAATCCGGTTGCGAGTTCACAGAGTTCGGCTCCAGTTTCTTTGGCCGGCTCATTGTTGCCTCAGCCTCAAGTCCGGCCTGCCCTGCCGGCTGCGGCAAACGTGTCCCAGCCGGTGCAGCCCGCGGCTGGACTCGGCGGTGGGCGTACGGTGCAGCCGGCCATCGCTCCGGCGGGTGTGCAGATGGTTCAGATTGCCGCCGTCACGAACCCGGAAGACGCAGAAGTGCTGGTGAATGCCCTGCGCAAGCGCGGTTATGCGGTTATCGCTCGCCGCGAGGCCACAGACAGTCTGATCCACATGCGGATCGGCCCGTTCAGCAGCCGCGACGAGGCTAACAAATGGAGCCGGAAGCTGCTTGGCGACGGCTACAACGCGATTGTGCAGCCGTAGGCAGCTTGAATTCCTAACCCCGCATCCACTCCGGCAGGCCTGAGGCAATTGCCGCACGGACAGTTTTCATCAACTCCTCGCGCGTCGCGAAGTTGGCTGGATACACAGGGGCGTGGAAGACGATGTGCGCCGTGCCGGGATGGATGCCGAAGCTGCCTTTGGCCATCATCGTCTCAGTGCCCCAGATCGAAACCGGAATGCACGGCGCGCCGGTCTCCATCGCCAGGAAGAACGGGCCTTTCTTGAAGGGCAGCAGGCGGCCGTCCGGGGAGCGCATGCCCTCAACGAAGGTGGTGATGTGGACGCCCTTATCCAAGAGGCGCTTGGCCGCGGCGACGCTTACCTGCGCGCTGATCGCGTTCCCCGTGCGGTCCACCGGGATAAACTCGCCCAGCTTGAGGCAGTAGCCGAAGACGGGAAGGTTAAAAACCGCGCGCTTGGCAAAGGCGGCCGTGCGCCCCGGAATCCGCGAAATCAGCGCCGGCGGGTCCAGGTTCGACACATGGTTGGCCATGAAGATGCACACATGGCCCGCGGGAACATGCTCCCGCCCCTCAACCCGTATGCGGATGCCGGCCACCCGGTAGCCGGCGCTGACAATCAAGCAGGTCACCGCGTAGAGCGGTCCCACGTTGCCGGTAACAACGGCCAGCGGAATGAAGACCACCGCCGAGGGAATGCTCAAAACGAGAATGGTGACGAACACGACAAGCGACACGATCATGAGAGTTCCGTCAGAGAGCAGAAATTCGCCTTGCCGCGACGCGCATCAGGTTCGTCTGCCGCAAGGGCATGCATGGGTGAGTATCGCACCTGGACCGGCACGCCCGGCAAAGCTGCTCAGCGGCCTGCTCAGGCGGGCTGAACCATCGGGACTGTGCCTCTACGTCCGCATCCACTCCGGCAGCCCCGACGCGATGGCTGTACGAACCGCCTGCATCAGTTCCTCGCGTGTCGCAAAGCCGGTCGGGTCGATCGGCGCATGAAAGACCACATGCGCGGTCCCGGGATGCATGCGCAGGCTGCCTTTGCCCAGAATGTTCTCCGTCCCATGAATGGAGACCGGGATACACGGCGCGCCGGCGACCATGGCCAGGTAGAATGGGCCTTTCTTGAAGGGCAGCATGCGGCCGTCCGGCGAGCGGGTGCCTTCCACAAAGGTGGTGATGTGCACGCCCTTGGCCAGCACGCGCTGGGCTGCGGCCACGCTCTCCTGCGCGGCTGCCGCGCTGCCGGTGCGGTCCACGGCGATGAACTCGCCCTGCCGGAAGCCGGTGCCCAGCACGGGCAGGTTCATCAGTGAGCGTTTCATGAAGGCCGAGGTGCGTCCCGGAATCAGCGAGACCAGCGCGGGCGGGTCCAGGTTGGAGACGTGGTTCGACATGAAGATGCACGCCCGGTTCCTGGGCACGCGCTCCAGCCCTTCGGTGTGGAAGCGCACTCCGGCCATGCTGCAACTGCTTGAGAGCATGAAGCGCGTGCCCTTGTAGAGCGGCAGCACGTTGCCCGTCAGCCAGCACCACGGAATGAACAGAATCGCCGTGGGAATACCAGTGATAACCATCGTGGCCATGAAGATGAGAGAAGAGATCATGCCTGCCTCTTGCCTTAGCTGTGGAGCGTCAAGAGGTTGTTCCGATTCAGACCTGCGCGGGAAGCGGGGGTGTTTAGTTTGAGGCTAGCATGGGGGCGGTGGAAGTTGTACTCGTGCAGCCAGTTTTCCAGTTGTTCTTCTCTTTCCGTTGAGTTCTGGTAGGTGCGCGCGTAGGCCCATTCGCGCAGGGCGGTCTGGATGAAGCG
>PMYL01000046.1 GCA_003170825.1 Acidobacteriaceae bacterium | reverse complement strand
GCCGGGAACGAACGACGGATTCATCCGCTTGATGGAGGCGATGAGCCCATCGGCGCCATAGTCGAAGCCGCAGTGCGCATTGATTCCGGTCGCGATAACCACGAAGCTGGCATCGAGCGAAACCTTCTCCCCGGAGGTCGCCCTCATCGTGAGCTCGGGCATCCCCGACGCGTCGTAGGCAATCGCCTGGACTTCGCCAAACTGGATGCGCGCGCCTTCCTTCACCGCTTCACCGAGCAGAAACCCATCGAACCCCGCAGGCCTGCCGGTCCTCCTGCCGGGCAACGAGCCCCGGAATACTGAGTACATCTGCTTGTCTTTGGGAACTCGAAGCCGGAGATTCTTCCACTGCCCGTGTATCCAGACGTAGTCGATGCGCTCCTGGATGATTTCCTCCGGAACGACGAGACCGCACTCGTCGAGTATCTCATTCAACCTCGGTGAGATAAGGCCTGCGCAGAAGTTGCATCCCCGGCATTGAAAGTCGTCGAAGTTCAGGCCGGACGGACCACGCTTCTCGACGATGACGACCTCGAGGTTCAGACCGAGCTGCCTGGCTTCCCGGAGAAGATGGATGGCGAAAAACGCGCCGGCTGGTCCGCCGCCGACGATGACGACGCGATCGCCGTTCAGGAGACTCGTCGATTGAACCGGAATTGTCATTTTGCTTTCCCGGGCATGAGAGAAGATACCCCCCCGATTGCCCGGCTCGCAATCTTTTCTTGCATTCGTTCCAAGGGCAAAGGCCCGGTCGTGCCCGGCAGGGCCTTCGCCCGGACTAAAAAGTCGTTATTTGCCCTCTTTCGAAGCGATTTCACGGCAGCACGAGGGAAAACCCTATCATTTGCCAACCGTCACGACCTGTTAAAGCCGATTTGCCAGGACAGATCTAGAGCGGTGAGTCTGAAATTCGTCGCAATTTGAGAACCCGAACCACAGGTCCCCTTCGGCTACGCTCAGGGCAGGCTTTTGACTGCGTTGGGCGCAAAAAACGCGTCCAACTCCGCTCAGGATGACAGCCTTTTTATAGAAAGAACTTTTGACTCAGGACACTAGTGCGTTGGCTGTGTAATTTGGTAATTGCTCCTGGACAAGTGCGGGCGTGGACGCCCGCACGACAGCCGGTCTGGAGACCGGCGCTACATTCCTGGCATTCCACAATCACGCGGCCTCGGTACTAGAGCGGAACCAGAGTAAACGTGTCCTTGCAGAGAGTTTTCTGGGTGGCTCGCCGCGGCGAGCCACCAGGCGGGCTTGCTATAGGGGTACATCTACTCTGGCTCCGCTGTAGCGCCATGGAGAACACAGGCCACTTCACTGCCGGGTCGATCTCCCGCACCCCGCCGCCGATCGATTCGGAGGCGCCTGCGCCTTGTGGTTCAAGCCAACCGCGGGAAACCCGGATGCCGGCAAAATCCCTATTTGGCAGGGTCTTTCTGGCGTGTGGCTTTCACGGCCGATAGAATCCCAATGCCGATGAGCACAATCGCACCCACCACAATCCATTGCGTGGGCAGGTGCACAAGGTGCGCGGCGTACACCAGTCCGCCGATTACGATTGCGAACCCGGCAGCGTATAGTCCGAACGACATACTATCTCCTCTGGAGCGAATCGCGGTTTGCATCCGGCTTTGCGGACGAGTGAATTCAATGCGTTTGGCCGCCGCTCACGCCACCATCGCCCGCTTGGCGGTTCGTGCCTTGCTGGGTGGGGGATCGAGCAGCTTGGGCCGGGATGCGTTCTCCTCCGGCAATCCATCGTGCAGAACCGTGTCGAGCAGCAACTTGTGAACCTGGATGTGGCCGTTGTAATCGATGTAGCCGAGCTTCCTGAAGCGATTCATGAAGAAGCTGACGCGTGACCGGGTTGTGCCGATCATCTCCGCGAGCGTCTCCTGGGTAATGGGTGGAATCTGCGTCTCCGGCTCGCCCGGCTCACCGAATTGCGCCATTAACAGGAGTATCCGCGCCAAACGCCTTTCGCTCGAGTTGAAGAGCTGATCGACCAGATCCGCCTGGGTTCTCATGCCCCGGCTCAGGGTGAACTGCATGAAAAAGTCGGAGAAGGCGTGCTCCTCGTGCAGGACGCGAAGCAGCCGCTCCTTCACAATCTCGAGCACCACACAGACGGTAATGGCCGTCGCTGTGGTGGTTCGAACCGGGTCCGTTCCGACCATCGACTCCTCGCCGAAAAAGTCCCCGGCGGCGAGAAGCGTAACCGTGGCTTCTTTGCCCTTCTTGGAAACGACGGTGAGCCTGGCCCGGCCAGTCTGGAGATAAAACACCGAGCCGGCCCGGCTTCCCTGAGAAAAGAAAACCTGCTTGGCCTTGAGACGGACAATTTTCCGCCCCGGCCCTTCGGTCGCAAGATAGGCGGTGGTATCAAAGTGCTTCTTCTCGACTCCATCCATCTGGACGGCCTCCTTCTGAATGCGTTCCGGCTGCCGAGCGATTGCATGAACCATGCGCGCGCCGGAGTTGGTCCGTAATTCCGCTCCAGAGCGCGCAACAACCCGCACACTGACACAGCATCGCACCGTCCCCGGCGATAGTCTGAGCGGTTTGGCTCTATACTTGCATTCCGCCTCGCAGCCGACCAAAGCGCCCCCGGAACCGTCCATTTCCGCTCCAAACAGCAGCCGGGAATCCGCGGCAGCCCCGATCCGGACGATTTTCGCGCGGCGCAAAGTCGATCAAGCCGCCGGCGTGGACGGTCCCTGCAAGCACCCGTAAATATTGATTCTGGATGCCTTGTCGGCCCCCTTGGGAAGCTGGTAGCCGCGGACGCGCACCTTTTCCTGCCATTCGGGGTTGCCCATGTGACGGAACGCACACATGTTCCGCCAGGCTCTGCCAAAAAACTGCATGATAGGGTACACTGGGTTGCGTATAGCTTTGAACCGAGGGATTAGCTAAAGTCTTTCTCGAATTCATGTGGGGTAGAAGACGAAGATGGCTTTCATTAGGGTTGAGCCGTTTCCATACCTTGGATTGCCTTACATTGATTCGGGAGATGCCGCCGGCCCCGCATCCACTTGCAGAATAAAGGCAAGAGCCCGCGGAACCAGTTGACAAACGCCCTGACCATCGCCGCAATGGGTCGAAATGTATCCATGGCAATGGCGCGGATTTAGAACTACAGCTGCTGTCTTTCGCCCGCAGGCGGGAGGCGCGGCATACGGAGAAGAAATCAATGAAATCGGCAAAAGCTGCGCAAAGCAGCGTAGAAGTAGGCAACCTGAGCATTCCCGACGCGGAAGAGATCATCGAAGAAGCATTGAACGATCTGGGGGAATCCGCCGATCCCGGACTGGCGCGGGCATTGCATTTCCTGGCCCCGCCCGGATACCTGGCGATCGTGGAGCTGTGCGGCGAGAACGGCCGCAGCAAGCGCCGCAATGCGCCGGCTGACACCTGGTCGCCGGAAGACGACGAGGTGCGCATCTACTTCGAGCGCATCGGCGACGGCGAGCCTGCCCCGCGGGCTGCCCGCGCGCCCCGCGCCGCTGCCGAGCCTGCCTTCGACGACGAGGACGACGACAGCCAGGAGGCCGTGATCCCCGCCGACCTGGACGTCCGCGTCAAAGAGCTGTGCGCCGCGCTGGCCGAAGCCGAGCGGGGCGGACATGCCTTCATCGCCCTCAAGTGGTTCCGCGACTCCTTCCTGCCGCGCAAGGCCTTCCGCTGGAATCAGCATCCCGAGTCGCGCCAGGCGGTGTTGGCTGAGGCCATCCAGCGCGGCGTCGTGGTCACCAGCAAGATCGCCAACCCCAAGACCCCCGCCTATCCCACCACCACCATCCGCCTCAACCGCGCCGAGGCCGGCATCCCCGATGAAGCGCAGCGCTTCCATCCCGTCGCGGTCCATGGCGACTCCATCGCCGAGGCCATTGAAGAGGAACGGGGGAACCTGTGAGCTGCTACTTCCTTGAGTCCACGGCCTTCGCCAGGCTCTTTGTACAGGATCAGGGCACCGGCGCCCTGATTCGCCTGATGGAGGCCGTCGAGGACAACCGCAAGCTGATCTCGGCCTCCACGCCGCTGGAGGTATACGCGGCGGTCCGGCGGCGAGAAAGGTCCGGCGGCATCTCCCCGGAAGACGCCACGGCCGCGCTCGATAGCCTGCGCCTTGAGGCCGCGCGCATGGTGCAGGAGCCGCTGAACCCGGCCGTGCTAGAAGCCGCGCGCCAGCTTCTCGACCGCACCACGCTGCGCTGGCCCGACACCCTGCAACTGGCCGCCGCGCTGGTCGCCCGCGACATGTTCCAGGGCACGGAGATCATCTTCGTCTCCGCCTCGCCCCAGTTGCTTGAAGCCGCAAAAGCCGAAGGCTTCCACACCCTCGACCCGGCGAAGGAAGCGGCCGAACCGGCGAAGGAAGCGGAGTAGACCTGCGTGGGCCGGTAGCCGCGTTTATTTTGTTGTCGCAATTCATGCTCGAATTGGCGTACAATGGGTGCACGGAGAAGAATATGCCTGTCGCGATGAGAAAAGAGCATCGGTTTCATCTGCGCGCCTCAGAGCGCGATGTTTCCACCATCAGCCGGGCGGCGGCCTTTGCCGGGGTCAGCGTCAGCGCCTTCATCTTAGAGAGCGCCTCGGAGCGCGCCGAGCGCACGCTGGCGGACCAAACGCATTTCGTGCTCTCCGACGAGCAATGGCAGGCCTTCACCGAAGCGCTAGACCAACCTGCCCGGCGCCTTCCACAGTTGGAAAAGCTGTTGCGGGAGCCTTCCATCCTTGAGCAGGCCTGAGCCGCATTCCGCGCCACTCTCGCCGGTCGAACCCCTCGCTCGGATCCACGATGTCGATTCCTTCGACTGCGGCGATCATGCTTCGCTCAGTAACTGGCTGAAGCGTTTTGCCTGGACGAACCAGCAGAACGAGACCTCACGCACCTATGTGGTTCACCGCGCTGGCCGCGTGGTCGCCTATTACTCGATAGCAACCGGGAGTACCCGCCGGGAAGATGCGCCGCCGCGCGTGGCAAAAGGGCTGGCAAATCATCCGGTTCCGGTGATTGTGCTGACCCGGCTTGCGGTGGACAAAACCGAACAGGGAGCTGGTCTCGGGAAGGCCATGCTCAAAGATGCGCTGGTTCGCATTGCCGGCGCAGCGGACATCGTTGGAGCGCGCGCTGCCTTGGTTCATGCCATCGACGCTCAGGCAGCCGCGTTCTACCGGCGCTTCGACTTTGTGCCGTGTCCTGAGAATGACCTGCACCTGATGCTGTTGATGAAGGATTTGCGGGCGGGGCTGCGGTTGTGATTTAGTTGAGAGCCCACATCTCAAAATCGAGATCTGGGGCACCTGGCAACCGGCGGTCACTTGTATAATCTGGCTCACAAGGGAGGCTGCACGTGCTCGTCTTGAATCTGGTGGGCGGCTGGCTGGGCATGTTGGCGGGAGTGCTCTGCGGTGCGATCCTCGGATTGTTCTTCCATCGTGAGGATTGGATGGGAGGATACGCGTCCCATCGAAGACGATTGACGAGGCTCGGCCACATCTCGTTTTTTGGCCTCGGCTTTCTCAACCTCATCTTCGCAGCCACTGCCAGCTTGCTGAATCTTCACGGTTCGAGCTTAAGCATCGCGTCTGTGGGTCTGATTGTGGCAGCGATCACGATGCCTATTTGCTGCTTCCTGACTGCCTGGAGAAAGCCGCTCCGCCATCTGTTTCCGATTCCCGTCCTGGCCGCTGCGACGGGCATTCTTGCTATTTTGGCGGGATGGTGGCGCCAATGAGGCTAGGATTGATTGCCATGAGCGGCGTCCGGGCGCACAACCCGGAACTGACGGCCCTCGGACTTACCCTGCCAGGTTTCGTCGAACGCAATCGCGTCATTGCGTCGCTCCCCAGTCTTGGGCTGCTGACTCTTGCCGGCCTCACGCCTCCGACGATCGACACAAGCTATCTGGAAGTGCCGGACATTGCCCAGGTGCCGGGCGTCCCGGAAGAATTCGACGCAGTGGCGATCTCCAGTTTTTCCGCGCAGATCAACGAAGCATATGCTCTTGCCGACAGATATCGGTCCCTCGGGACCAAGGTGATACTAGGGGGCCTTCATGTGAGTGCGGTCCCGGACGAGGCGCGCGCTCATGCCGACGCGATTGTCGTGGGCGAGGGAGAAACAGTGTGGCCCCGGCTGATGGCCGAATTGACGGAATCGGGCGGAAGACTTCGCGAAGTATACGATGCGCGAGACGGAAACTTCGATTTGAGCCAGTCTCCGATGCCTCGGTTCGAACTGCTCGATCCCGATCGCTACAACCGTCTCACCGTGCAAACGCAAAGAGGGTGTCCCTTCCGCTGCGAGTTCTGCGCGGCATCCATTCGGATATCCCCAACCTACAAAGTTAAGCCCGTCGAGCGAGTGATGGCGGAGATACGGGAGATCAAATCTCTCTGGAAGCGGCCTTTCATCGAGTTCGCCGACGACAATACGTTCGTGAACAAGACTCATGGCAAGCAACTGATGCAGGCGTTGGAGCGGGAAGAGGTTCGATGGTTCACAGAGACCGACCTTTCAGTAGCTGACGATCTCGAACTGCTGGAGATGATGAAAGATGCCGGGTGCGCTCAAGTGCTCATCGGTCTCGAGAGCCCGACCTTTACGTCATTGGATGGCCTGGAGCAAAGGGCGAACTGGAAGGCCAAGCAGGTGGATCGCTACATGGAGGCCATCCGGCGCATTCAGGATCGCGGCATCACCGTCAATGGGTGTTTTGTGCTGGGACTCGACGGAGACGGCCTGGAGTCATTCGAGGACATCTGGAGATTCGTTCAGGAAAGCGGGCTTTACGAAGTGCAGATCACTGTGCTGACGCCCTTTCCCGGAACCCCTCTGTATGAGCGGCTCAAACGGGAAGGACGCCTCCTGCGCGAAGAAGCGTGGGAGTTTTGCACGTTGTTCGACGTTAACTTCCATCCCGCAAAAATGACTGTTGCCGAACTCGAAGCCGGCCTCAGGGATCTTGCGGGCAGGATTTATTCCGCGGAATTCACAGCGGAGCGCCGTTCGCGCTTCCATGAGAACTATCGGACAAAGCGTCGCATCGAGACGCATTGACTTGGGGAGGGACCACAATGACTGTAAAGTGGATCAAGTTTCTATTCATCGTCAGCGGAATCTATGATGTGCTTCTTGGCGTCGCAGCTCTTCTCTTTGGCGTCGAGATTTTTCGACTGACGGGAGTCACGCCACCGAATCACATGGGGTACGTTCAGTTTCCGGCATTGCTCGTCATCCTCTTTGGCATCATGTTTATATGCATTGCCAGAGATCCTCACGGCCGCCGTGAATGGATATTGCTTGGCATGGGCTTGAAGGCTTCCTATTTCGGCTTGGTTTTTTGGCACGAACTCCTTGGGGACATTCCCAAGCTTTGGATTCCATGTGCCTGGGCGGACCTCGCATTCTTTCTTCTCTTCTTTGCGGCCTGGAGAAGTCTGCGCAAGCAATGAGTATCTGAGTCCATTACTCCCGCCGAAAGCGATTCGCCCGCTCAAACTCATCTCGTAGCTCCGGCGTGCGGAGGTTTTCGCGCAGGTGGGCCAGTCGCTGCTCCAACGCGAGCAGCGCCGCCTGCACGGCCTCGGTATTGGTATAAGCAATGTCGCGCCACATGGAGTACGGACTCGCGCCCAGGCGCGTCATCTCGCGCAGGGCGCGTCCGCCCACGTCCTTCAGCTCCGGCGCGTCGCCCACTTCTTCCTGAAGCAGCGCGCTCAGGGCCGTGGCCACAAACTGCGGCAGATGACTGACCCAGGCCACCAACTCATCGTGGCGCGCGGGGTCCAGATCGAGAGTCTTCGAGCCCATGGCGGCGACCCACTCCCGCCAGCCCTTCACCAGCGCCGCCGAGTGCGGGGAGCGTTCCGCCGCCGGATCGTCGGTAAACAGCCACACCGTCCCGCGAAACAGCTCCGCATCGGCCAACGCCGCGCCGCCCCGCTCCTTGCCGGCCATTGGATGCCCCGGCAAAAAGGCCGCGTGCTCCGGCGTGTTGAAGAGCCGGCCGGCGGCCTCGGATATCTGCCGCTTGGTGCTGCCCACGTCGGTGACCAGGTGATCGGAGCCAAGCACGGGGGCTAATTTTTCCATGAAATCGAGAGTCGCGTAGATGGGCACGGCCAGCAGCGCCACCTGGCTCTCCCGCGCCGCCTGCAAGGGGTCTGCCGCGATGGAGTCGATGGCTCCAGCGGCCAGCGCAACTTGCGCCCCCTCCGCGCCCCGGTTCCAACCGGTGATTGCGCCGCGATAGCCCGCCGCGCGCAGCGCAAGGCCCACCGATGTGCCCAGCAGGCCCGTGCCCAGAATCGCGATGCGCTCGATCATTCCACAGTCCTCATCAATCACTATAGTCATTCTTCCACTAACTAACTTTCAAGCAGTCACTCACCTCTACCTCGGTCCAAGTCTTGAATTGTCCACCGAAAAGCTCCAAATTACATGCAAGGAATGACGCAGCATGTTTAAACACGTTACCGACATCATATTCGCTTGCTTTTTGCGACCAGACAGGGCCATCAGGACGAAGCTGAAGATAGCGATCGGCGAGATGCACGTCGGCATGAGTGAAAGAGGAAAGTTCTGCGTAGAAGATGTCGTAGGCTTCTTCATGATCAACTTCGGACGCGATCTGGCGTATCGTTTTACCGGACCAGTTCTGGAACTCGGAAGTCTTTCCATTCCTATTTATACGTGTGAATTGATGAACGACAGCGTTGAAATTCTTAACAACCTCATTCTCTCGCTGCGCCCAGTGATTCTGCCAAAGAAGGTCCATCGCCTCTCGCCACTGGGAATCTTTACTGCCGCGATGTTTCTTACATGCATCCATTGCACGCTTGTTCAAGACCGCAGTGAATTGGATGTACTGAGGAACACGTTCCATCGGAGCTTTCGTGATGTAGTGGGCTGTCACATCAACCTCAAACATCGTGCGAGCTATCGTATAACCTACAGTGACGGGGTACCATTCACTGCCAAATGAATTCGAAATTCGCAATAAGGTTTCTGCGGCCGACAAATTCTGGAGGAGAAAGCAAATCATAAGTGAGGCGTACCCAAGATCGGTCTGAGCAATAGGTACGCCATTAGCTGCTCGACCACCGAGATCGACCAAACGTCGTAATACATCTCGTTGCTGATCGGGCGTGAGGAATAGCACAGGAACCTCGCCTTTAGAGAGTCATCGCTTCAAAGAAACATCATTCTTACAGCGTCCGTCCCACAGCCGCGGCAATCACCCTCAGCTCGCCCACCAGCTTTTCAAACTGATCCAGATACAAGGTCTGCGCCGCGTCGGAGGCTGCCTTGTCGGCGTTGGGGTGAATCTCCACCAAGATGCCGTCCGCGCCCGCGGCCACGGCGGCCTTGGCCATGGGGCCCACCATGTCGCGGCGGCCTGTGCCGTGCGAGGGGTCGCCCACGATGGGCAGGTGGGAGAGCTTGTGCACCACCGGAATCGCCGCAATGTCCATGGTGTTGCGCGTGGATGTCTCATAGGTGCGGATGCCGCGCTCGCACAGTATGATGTCGTAGTTTCCGCCGGCCATGATGTACTCGCTCGACAGCAGCAGTTCCTCGATGGTGGCGGAGATGCCGCGCTTGAGCAAAACCGGCTTGCGAATCTGGCCCAGCTCGCGCAGCAGGTTGAAGTTCTGCATATTGCGCGCCCCCACCTGGAAGCAATCGGTGTAAGGCAGCATAGGCTCGATCTGCGCGATCTCCATGACCTCGGTCACCGTCAGCAAGCCGTTCGCCTCGGCTGCCTCGCGCATCAGCTTCAGTCCCGGAATGCCCAGTCCCTGGAAGGCGTAAGGCGAACTGCGCGGCTTGAAGGCGCCTCCGCGCAGAAAGCTGGCGCCCGCCGCCTTCACGCGCGCAGCCGTCTCGAAGATCTGCTCGCGGTTCTCAATGGCGCACGGACCGGCGATGACGGCAACCTGCTCGCCGCCTATCCTGGCCCCGTTGGGAAACTCCACCACCGTGCCTTGCGGACGAAATGCGCGCCCGGCCAGCTTGTAAGGCGCGCTGATGCGATGAACGTGAAGCACGCCCGGGAAAACTTCGAACTTGCTCAGGTCCAGACTGGCAGTTGATCCCACAGCGGCCAGAATCGTCTGCGTCGCTCCTGTTGTCCGATGAACATCGACGCCCGCTTCCTCCATCGCTTCGATGACGGCGTCGATCTGTTCTTCGGTGGCCTTCTCCTGCATGGCTACGATCATTGCTTGTTCCCTGTCTCGGGCGTCTCTGCGCCTGCACCGTGGCCCGGCGGATCACCCCCGCGACCAAGACCTGTCGCCGAGGACCCCGATGTAACCGCCTGGGCGTTCCTCTCCGATGCCAACTCGTCCCTCTGCAGGGCCCGCATCACGTCGATGATGCGCTCGTAGATATGCGTCAGTTCGATGTCCGGCAAGGGACCCTTGTTGGCCGCGCGCACATTCGCGTAGATCACCTTTTCGCGCACCGGTTCGTACACCGGCAACGAGGTGGCAACCTTCAGGTGACCGATCATCTGCGCGGCGCGTGCCCGCTCGCTCAGCAACTCCACCAGTTGCCGGTCCAGAGCATCGATTTGGTCTCGCAATTCTTCCAGCGTCATTCCATCCTCGTAATGCGCCCCCATGTCTTGCCTCCCGGATGCCAGGCTTCTTCCATTGAAGACCTCACCGGGTGCAAAGGAGCAAGAGTTGAATCCATCTTACGCGGCGTCCGCCTCGCGGACCGCATGCGGAGTGTTACCTGGCCAGCACCGCCTCACGTAGGTGCAGGCCCTTGATAAATCGAGCCACCGCGCCCGGCGCCGTCCCCGGGGTTGACCGTTCGATCAACTCCACAATCGCGCTGCCGATCACCGCGGCATCCGCGAACCGGCCCACCTGGGCCACGTGTTCCGCGTTGGAGATGCCGAACCCCACGGCTACCGGCAGCCCGGTCCATCGCCGGATGCGCGCCACCAGCGCGGCTGCATCGGCCGTCAGGCTCTGCTGCGTGCCGGTAATGCCAACCCGGGAGATGGCGTAAACAAATCCTTTGGAATGAGTGGCGATGGCCTTGAGCCGCTCGTCGGGGCTGGTGGGCGCTGCGAGAAAAATCGGCGCAAGCCCCACCCGGGCCATATCGGTGAGATATTCGCCCGCCTCTTCGACAATCAGGTCCGTCACCAGAACGCCGTCCACGCCTGCCGCCGCGGCTTGGTCCGCAAACTTGTGCATCCCATAGCGCAAAATCGGATTCAGATAGCTGAAAATCACCAGACCGGCAGCGGGCCGCGCCGCGCGAATCTCCTGCGCCAGCGCCAGCACATCCGCAAGCCGCGTTCCCTTGGCCAGTGCCCGCTCCATGGCCCTCTGAATCACCGGCCCATCCGCCAGCGGATCGCTGAACGGCACGCCCAACTCGATCACATCTGCCCCCGCATCGATAGCCGCAAGCGCAATCTCGCGCGTGGCATCGAGCGTAGGGTCGCCGGCTGTCAGATAAACAACTAATCCGGGTTTGTGATCGAAACGTATCGCCATCGAAATCTTCGTAATATCCTAATTTGAAATGCTGATCTGATCTGATGGTTCGACTATCGGTTCTTTGTTCTTCCGAAGATACCAAGTTGCACGGATAGAGTTCACGTAGCACATTGCAAGTACGGCGGCGACAATCCAGCCAAATATGTTTGGATGAACTATAGCACTTTTGAAGAGTTGATCAACTTTTTCGATTGTAAAAAGGACAAGGCCAATTACAGACCATGAAAAGGATAGACGGTAAATTCTCCATGCCACGACGGCAAAAATGATGGCATCGACAAGGCTGTAGGGATTAAATCCCAATAAAGACAGAACACCCACAATAACTGTGGTGACACAAGTAAAAACTGCAGCCAGAACACCTTGACGTGTAACCTGAATCGCTGATTCTCGACTGTTGATTTCAGGTATGAGTTCCCAAAAAGCACTTTTACTCATCTTCCCCCCCTTCATCAGCATCATTCATCAAGCCCCCTGAATCTTCAACTCGCGCGCCAGGATGCCCATATCCTTGTCGCCGCGTCCAGAAAGATTCACCACCAGTATGTCATGAGAATCCATTGCCGGAGCAATCCGCAGGGCCTCGGCCACCGCGTGCGCGCTTTCCAGAGCCGGCAAAATCCCCTCTGTCCGCGCTAGCTTCACCACCGCATCCAGAGCCGCCGCATCGTCCTGCGAGACGTACTCCGCCCGCCCCGAATCGTGCAGCGCCGCGTGTTCCGGCCCGATCGACGCATAGTCGAGGCCAGCTGAAACCGAGTGCGTCAACGCGATCTGCCCATTCTCATCCTGCAGCACATAGGAATATGTGCCCTGCAAAACCCCCGGCGACCCACCGCTGAATCGCGCCGCGTGCTGCCCCAATTCGGTGCCGCAGCCCCCGGCCTCCACGCCGATCAGCCGGACTTGAGAGTCGCCAAGGAACGAGTAGAACGCGCCAATCGCGTTTGACCCGCCGCCCACGCAGGCGATCACGGCCGTAGGCAGCCGGCCTTCTTTCTGTAGAATCTGCTCCTTCATCTCGATGCCGATCACGCGCTGGAAGTCGCGCACCATGGTCGGATAAGGATGCGCGCCCAGCGCGCTGCCCAGCAGATAGTACGTGGTCCGCACGTTGGTCACCCAGTCGCGCATGGCCTCGCTGATGGCGTCCTTCAGCGTCTTCGAGCCCGACGAAACCCCGCGCACCTCCGCCCCCAGCAGCCTCATGCGCAGCACGTTCAGTTCCTGCCGAGCCATGTCCACGTCGCCCATGTAGACCACGCACTCCATGCCCAGCAGCGCACAAACCGTAGCCGTAGCCACTCCGTGCTGCCCCGCGCCGGTTTCGGCAATCACGCGCTTCTTGCCCATCCGCCTGGCCAGCAACCCCTGGCCCAGCGCGTTGTTGATCTTGTGCGCCCCGGTGTGCAGCAGGTCTTCGCGCTTGAGATAAATCTTGGCCCCGCCCAACTGCTCCGTCAGCCGCTTGCAAAAGTAGAGCGGCGTCGGCCGCCCGGCATAGTTGTGGAGCAGATCGGCCAACTCCGCTTGAAATGCCGCGTCCGCCCTGGCCGACGCGTACTCGCGCTCCAGTTCCACCAGCGCCGCCATCAGCGTCTCCGGCACATACCGCCCGCCATACACGCCAAACCGCCCCGCCCGCGACTCCAAAGGAACTGCCGGAAGAATGATCGATGCCATAGGGCCTCCTGGACATGAGCACGAAAAGTAGGGAACTTTTCAGTGTACAAGGGAAAACAAGCGCAAATGTTGTGCTGGCTGGCTGTTGAACTCATTGCTTGGGCTTGCGTCGCAGAAGAAGCTTAGCAACGATGGCAGTAATCTGGTCCTCGTATCCAAAGTCAGGCTCAGCCATTTTTTCTAAGCGATCTCTCAACCAATGTTCATCCCAAAGGTCCCACTTTTTTCCCTTGAAAAGTGTATGCAGTCCAATCCGGTCGCTTTCAGACACAATTCGCCCACAAGCTAGACAGAGCTTAATCCGAGCGTCCGATGGACACGCACCAGACTCCACGAACTGAATCTTCAAACGATTGGAGATGACATCATAAAGTGTCGGGTCGGTAAATAGTTTATAACGCTTGGATTCCTTAGGATCGCTCCCGTCAACTCCGCGCAAACGGACACCAGGAGAGTCTAAATAGCTCTTACACTCAACAATACGCAAAATATTGTCGCTCCCACTATACGCGACGACGTCGAGCTCCCATCGTGGCGAGGAGTGCCTATCGATTTTCCGCTTCTCTTCTTTGTTGATCTCCACTTTGACAGAGTTGCGAACCCAGTACCCCTCCATCCGGAGAATATCGCTCACCACTTGCTCAAAAGCATTCATCCCTGCTCACTCCATTCCGCCTTACGCCGCCTTCTTCACCTGCAAGCTTCACCCTCAATCTGGCAGAGTCTCCGGCCATTGCTGGGCGCCGTGCAGCACCCGCAATATCCGCACAGTGTCGCCGACGATCCGGTAGGCGGCAATATACGGCGTGTCGGAAACGACCAACTCCCGCGTTCCTTCAATCCGGCCAGGACGCCCCATCTCCGGGAACTGCGCCAAATCTTCCACGCGTGTACGAATACGCTCATCGACAGTAATCGCTGCCCGAGGATTATCCTCTTCAATATAATCAAAGATCGCCTGGCGATCGGCTCGCGCAAAAACCGACCATTCCAGATGCATGAGTTACCCTTGCACCTTCTGCAACGCGGCTGCGCGTCGCTCAGCAAAGTACGCCTCAACCTGCTCATGAGGAATGGCGGGGCGCGGGTCGTCCAACGCCTCCTGCACTTTAGCTCGGAACCAGGCGTCGTGTTCGGCGGTATTCGTGGCCAGCGCAAACGGAAGCGCACCCTCATTCGCCGTTCGCGTCAACAGAATTCGCACCGCATCCGAGACCGTGATCCCCATCTCGCCCAATACAGCAGCCGCACGTTCTTTCACTGCGGGATCGATCCGTGTTTGCACCAATGCATTTGCAGCCATGAGGAAAACTCCGTGGCATAATTGTAATTCAATTGCATTACATAATCAAGAAATGCGTAAAGCAAAAGGCGGTTAACTTTACACAAACTGTTTTGTGCACAACCGGCTTTACACAAACCGCTTGGTACGTTCAGCCTGCCGTGAGCGTTCGTTCCGCCGCCCTGGCCCGGGCGATAAACGCCCGCACCTTTTCGGGGTCTTTCTTGCCCGGCGCAGCCTCTACGCCTGAGACCACATCCACACCCCACGGCCGCAGCGTAGCGATGGCTTCAGCCACGTTGGCCGGATTCAGCCCGCCGGCAGCGATGAGCTTCCGCGCTTCCGCGTTTTGGAAGAGTGTTTTGCGGGCGAGTTGCCAGTCGAAGGTCACGCCCGTGCCGCCGGCGGCCGTGCTTGTGCGGGAATCGACGAGGATTGCGTCTACGTCAGGGTCGCGCAAGCATGCCTCAGGGGCTAAAGCCCCCGTTGTTTCTGCGATGCTTGCGGCACCCGTTCGGCTCCGCTCAGGGCAGGCTTTGAAGTCGTGCCCTGATACAAAGCTGTTCGCATCCAAAGGTTGTGCAGCGGCCAAGTGCACGACGCGCAAGATGCGCAGCTCCGGCCCCAGCCGCTCGCGTAGCTTCGCCGGCAGCTCCGGCCCGGCGTCAAAGTGCAGTTGCACGCCGGTCAGTCCGCACTCCCGCACGGTCGAGTAGATCTCGTCCAGCTCGGCATCCACAAAGACGCCGATCTTCTCCACCGTTGCCGGCAGATGCGCCACAATGGCTGCAACTTCAGCCGCCGTCACCCGCCGCGGGCTGGGCGCAAACACAAACCCCACCGCGTCGGCCCCGGCTTCCACGGCCAGCAGCGCGTCCTCCAACGAGGTGTTGCCGCAAATCTTGATCCAAATGGGCATGAGGCTCATCGCGTCGCCGCTCCCGCCAGCAGCCCCGCCAGCGCCACGCCGGGGTCCACCTGCCGCATCAGGCTCTCGCCGATCAGGAATGCGTCAAACCCCGCCGCCCGCAACCGCGCAAGGTCCTCCGCAGTCGAAATCCCGCTCTCAGCCACCCGCACCACGTCCGCCGGAATCCGCCCCACCAGTTCAAGCGAGGTTTCCAGGCGGACTTCAAAGGTCTTCAAGTCGCGGTTGTTCACGCCGATCGCGAGGGCGCCGCTCCCGCACTGCGCGCCCATCACGTCAAGCGCATTGAGCACCCGGTCAAGCTCCTCGCCCGTATGCACCTCGACCAGCACATCCAACTCAAGTCCGCGGGCCGCCTGCGCAAAGCGCCTGAGTTCGTCGTCCCTCAGCGCCGCGGCAATCAGCAGAATCGCGTCTCCCCGGTGGGCGCGCGCCTCCACGATCTGGTACTCGTCCACCGTAAAATCCTTGCGCAGGCACGGCAGAGCCACCGCCGCCGAAGCCAGCTCCAGGTTGCGCAGGCTGCCCTGGAAATACGGCTCGTCGGTGAGCACCGAAAGCGCCGCAGCGCCGCCCTCCTGGCAGCGCCCGGCCAGCCACGCCACGTCGAAATCCCCGCGAATCAGCCCCTTCGAGGGCGAAGCCTTCTTGATCTCGGCAATGACCGCCGGCCCCGTCGCCGCCCGCCGCCGCAAAGCCGCAGCCCAGCCCCGCGGCTGGTGCGCCGCCGCCCGCCGCTCCAGCTCGGCCGCCGGCACACGCGCCTTCGCCGCGGCCACCGTGGCCCGCGTCGTGGCCAGAATCGTCTCAAGACGGGTAGACATACTCTGGGTCGAGTATACGGGATATGGATTTTGACGCCTTTCGCTCACCACAAGGCGTATTCTCGGGTTAATCTATGGAAATCATCTAACCCACCACCGGGAAGCGGCGAGATTGTCGATCTCCGTTCCGATCGATACCATGCGAACCTGGAAGCGGCGAAGAGAAGCAGCCAAATTCGCGGGGACGATCAGGACTCGCTCGGAGCGGGAAGGCAGAACATGAAAATGCCGATGTATCGCGGCTGGCGCGGCGTAAGCAATTGCAGACCGGCCATTCGCTTCGCCCTGCTGCTGGGCCTGCTTGCGTGTTCCGCCGGCCCAGCGCTGGCGGCCGCCGCAAAGCCGGATTTCGGCCCCAACGTACTCATCTTCGACCCATCCTTGCCGTCAGCCGAGATCCAGCAACAGATCGACAAGGTTTACGCCGTCCAGCACGGAAATAAGTTCGGCCCCGAGCGCAACGCCCTCCTGTTTCTGCCTGGCAACTACAGCATCGATGTCCCGGTAGGCTTCTACACCCAGGTGCTGGGTTTGGGAGCCTCGCCGGACAGCGTCCACATCACGGGCAACGTCCACGCCGACGCAAGCTGGAAGAACAACAACGCCACCACCACCTTCTGGCGCGCCGCCGAGGGCTTCTCCGTTACGCCAACCGGCGGGACCATGCAGTGGGCCGTTTCCCAGGCCGTCCCCTTCCGCCGCATGCACGTCCGCGGCAATATCGTGCTCCACCAGAACAACGGCTCGGCCAGCGGCGGCTGGATGTCCGACTCCCTCGTGGACGGCAACGTCGGGTCTGGCAGCCAGCAGCAATGGATCTCCCGCAACAGCGAGTGGGGCAGTTGGACCGGCGCCAACTGGAACATGGTCTTCGTCGGCGTCCCCAATTCCCCGCCAGGCGAATGGCCCAATCCACCCTATACCAAAGTCGCCCTCACCCCCATCGTCCGCGAAAAGCCCTTCCTCCAGGTCGATGCCCAAGGCAACTACAGCGTCCGCGTCCCGTCGCTCGTCACCAACACTGCGGGCATCACCTGGCACGGCGGGTCCACGCCGGGAAAATCCATCCCCATCGACAGGTTCTACATCGCCCACCCCGGCATTGACACTGCGGCAACCATCAATGCCCAGTTGGCCAGCGGCAAGAATCTCCTCTTCACGCCCGGTATCTATGAAGTCACTGAACCCATCCGCGTCACCCGGCCCAACACCGTGGTCATGGGGCTTGGTTTCGCCACTCTGCGCCCCATCGACGGCACTGCGGCCATGACCACCGCCGACGTGGACGGCCTTATCCTCGCCGGCCTGCTCTTCGATGCCGGCCCCGCCAGCTCGCCCGTCCTGCTGGAAGTGGGCCCTGAGGGAAGCAAAGCCAACCACGCCAAAAACCCCATCTCTCTCCACGACGTCTTCTTCCGCGTGGGCGGCGCAGGCGTGGGCCGCGCGGTGGTCAACCTCCGCATCAACAGCAACGACACCATCGTCGATCACACCTGGATCTGGCGCGCCGATCACGGCGCCGGCGTCGGCTGGAACCTGAACACCAGCGCCAACGGCCTGGTCGTCAACGGCAACAATGTCACCGTCTACGGCCTCTTCGTCGAGCATCACCAGGAGTTCCAGGTCCTTTGGAACGGCAACGGCGGACGAACCTACTTCTATCAATCCGAGATTCCCTACGACCCTCCTGACCAGGCCAGCTACACCAGCGGACTGGACGCGAAGGGCGTGCGCATCGACGGCTGGGCATCCTACAAAGTGGCCGATCGCGTCACCACCCACGAAGCATGGGGCCTCGGCATCTACTCGGTCTTCCGCCATCCCAACGTCGTGCTCACCCGCGCCATCGAAGTCCCCGTCAACCCCAACGTCCGCTTCCACAGCATGATCACCATCTGCCTCGGCGATAAGGGCGAAATCGGCAACGTCATCGACTCGACCGGCGGCCCCACCTCAATCCACCCCCGCGTCACCCCCAAGGTCACCCAATTCCCATAGGCCAGAGACTGCGCGGCACGTTGCCGGACGCGTCCTAGTGGATACTGGTAGCATGGCGCGCTTTCTCGCAATCATCCTGTTGGCTTGCATGGCGCCGGCGCCGGCCAACGGAACGCTCGTGGTGATCGCCGCATCGGCAAGCGGTCTCGTGATTGCCGCGGACAGCCGGACCTCGCTCTTGGGCACCCGCTGCGATGATCAGTACAAGATCACAGAAGTGAGAAGACCACACCGCACAGCGGTCGCGGTTACAGGGAACATAGCCTTTATCAAAGCGCCGGACGCGCGAGAGGCAGACATGTGCCGCTATCTCGAGTCCGCCCCACGCATGCTTGATATTGCCTTGGTCGTCAAGGCCTATCTCGAACGCAAGGTCCCCGACTTCTCCAAGTTGTCACTCGAAGACCTGGCGTCTGAATGCGTTGCGGCGAGCCAACGGCTCCAGAATTCAAACCCCGGCGTATTTGATTCATCTGCCGGGGGCGAAATTTTCTCCGTGGTGATCGCCAACTATGACCTAAGATCTAAAACCTCGACGATTATGAACTTTGTTGTCCGAATCGATGTGGCAACGCATGAGATTAGAGTTGATCGATTTACACACCTCACGATATCGCCGCAAAGCAGACGGGGCGTATGGTCATATGGCGAAACAGACTACATCAACCGCTACGTATTTGGCGGTTTCGGCCGCGATTACCTCAGCAAGCCTACGAAAGACTTCATTCTTGTTGACAAGCCGGTCACCGAGGCTCCGCTCGATCAAGCTGTTGCGGCCACTGTCGATATTATCCAAGCGGCTAGTCGCACTGCGAATATTGTTCCGGCTCCAAGCGGCATTGGCGGCCCAATCGACATTGTCCTGCTCGGGAAAAAACACCACCCAGAGCGTATCCGATGGAAGGAGATAGCCGACACCAGGAATTCGCCTCAAAACGCCAGCCGTTGATTCATGGGAGAATGAAGCAGTAAGCCGCCATGACAAACGACAGTCTTCCAGAATCCGCCCCCGCAATCCCTCCTGAGCCCAATCGGGACACCGAACCAATCGCCGAGCCCCTCATCGACGAGCCAACGGAGTCCTTCGCCGATCTTCTCTCCGCATTCGAGAAGACCCACTCGCACAAGGCCGCGCCCGGCGCAAAACAGTTGCAGGGCGCCGTCGTCTCCCTCTCCGCCGACCAGGTCTTCCTCGACATCGGCTACAAAACCGAAGGCGTTCTCCCCCGCTCCGCCTTCCCCAACAACGCCGAAGCAGTAAAACCCGGCGACAGCTTCCCGGTCTCCGTCACCGGCCGCAACGAAGAACGCTACTACCAACTCTCCCGCTTCAAAGTGGCGCAGCCCCGCGACTGGTCCGCCCTCGAAGCGGCCTTTGCCGAGAAGCTGGCCATTGTCGGCACCGTCACCGAAGTCATCAAGGGCGGCCTCTCGGTGGACATCGGCGTCCGCGCCTTCATGCCCGCCAGCCGCAGCGGAACCAAGGACGCCGCCGAGCTCGAAAAGCTGGTCGGCACGGAAATCAACTGTCGCATCACCAAGCTCGACGTCACCGACGAAGATGTGGTTGTAGACCGCCGCGTCGTCCTCGAGGAGCAGGCCCGCGCCCTCACCCAGGCCGGCCATGACGCCCTCCAGGCCTCCATCAAGGAAGGCGACACTGTCACCGGCAAAGTCCGCAGCCTCATGCCCTACGGCGCTTTCGTCGACCTGGGCGGCATCGACGGCCTGCTCCACGTCAGCGACATCTCTCACACCCGCGTCGCCAAGCCCGAAGACGTGCTCTCCGTCGGCCAGGAACTTCAACTCAAAATCCTCAAAATCGACCCTGAAACCAAGAAACTCTCCCTCGGCCTCAAGCAGCTCCAACCCGATCCCTGGTCGACCGCCACCGAGCGCCTCGTCGCCGGCCAGCGCATCACCGGCACCGTCACCCGTCTGGCCGACTTCGGGGCATTTGTCGAAATTGAACCCGGCCTGGAAGGCCTCATCCACATCTCGGAGATGTCCTATGGCAAGAAGCTCCGCCACCCCTCCGACATGCTCAAGCAGGGCGACCGCGTCGATGCCGTCATCCTCTCCGTCAAGCCCGAAGAGCGCCGCATCGCTCTCGGCCTCAAGCAGACCCTCACCGACCCCTGGTCCGAGGTCCCTCGTAACTTCCCCGTCGGCTCGCAGATTGAAGGCCCGGTCACCAAGCTGATGAACTTCGGCGCGTTTGTGCAGTTGGCCGACGGCGTCGAGGGCCTGGTCCACGTCAGCGAGATCAGCGCCGACCGCCGCCTCAACCACCCCTCGGATGTGTTGCGCGCCGGTCAGATCGTCAAAGCGCAAGTCCTGGCCATTGACCCCGAAAAGCGTCAGATCAAACTCAGCATAAAGCAGCTCATCCCCACCGACATCGACGAATACATCGCCGAGCACAAACCCGGCGACACAGTCTCCGGCCGCGTAGTCGAGCAATCCCCAACCCTGACCCACGTCGAGTTAGGCGAAGGCATCCGCGCTACCTGCCACACCACTTTCGCCACCGCTTCCCCAGCCTCCGCGCCCGAAACAAAGCCCGAATCCAAGTCCGAGCCCAGGCCCAACCTGGCCAGCCTCTCGTCGCTGCTCAAAGCCCGCTGGCAAGGCAACGCCCCCGCCGCCGAATCCAAACCCGAACCCCTGACCCAAGGCCAGATCCGCACATTCAAGATCGTCGCCCTCGACCCCGAAACCAAGAAGATCGAGGTGGAGTTAGCCTAGCTCACTCGCTCCAGCCCTTGGACCGCTCCACGGCCCGCGACCACAGCCCGCGCCGCTCGGCCCGCTCATTCGCATCCATCCTCGGTTCAAAGCGCACGTCATTCTGCCGTCTCTCGCGCAACTCCTCCGGTCCCGCCCAGAATCCCGTCGCCAGCCCTGCCAGATAAGCCGCGCCCAGCGCCGTCGTCTCCGTCACCTGCGGCCGTACCACCGGCACGCCCAGCACATCCGCCTGGAACTGCATCAATAAATCGTTCACTGCCGCGCCGCCATCCACCCGCAGCGCCCCCAGCGGCGTTCCCGTCTCGCTCTCCACCGCCTCCAGCACATCGGCCACCTGGAACGCGATGCTCTCGAGTGCCGCCCGCGCAATGTGTCCCGGCTTGGTGTCGCGCCGCAGCCCGATCAGCAATCCGGAAGCGTGCGGGTCCCAGTGCGGCGCGCCCAGCCCCACAAACGCCGGCACAAACACCACCCCGCCCGCATCCGGCACGCTGCCGGCCAGCGCCTCCACCTCACCCGACGCGCCAATCAGCCGCAGGTTATCCCGCAGCCACTGCACCACCGCCCCGCCGATGAAGATGCTCCCCTCCAGCGCATACTCGAGGCGCTTCCGTGCGCTCGCCGCCACCGTCGTAATCAGCCTGTGCTTCGAGCGCACAAACTCCCTGCCGATGTTCTGCAGCAGAAAGCATCCCGTCCCATACGTGTTCTTGGCCTCGCCCGCGCCCCAGCACAACTGCCCAAAGAGCGCCGCCTGCTGATCCCCCGCAATGCCCGCAATCGCCACGCCGCCGAGGCCGAGCGTCGTGGTCACCTCGCCCACCTTTTCGCTCGACCAAACCACCTCCGGCAACATGCTTTCAGGAACGCCGAAAATGCGCAGCAGCTCGGCGTCCCACTCGCCCTTCACAATGTTGTAGAGCAGCGTCCGCGAGGCATTCGTCACGTCCGTAACATGCTTTTTCCCGCTCGTAAGATTCCAGATCAGCCAACTGTCCACCGTCCCAAAAGCCAGCTCGCCCCGCTCCGCCCTGGGCCGAGCGCCCGGGACGTTGTCCAGAATCCACGCAATCTTGGTCGCCGAGAAATAAGGGTCCAGCACCAACCCTGTACGGTTTGAAACGTCATCCCCAACCCCACTCTCCTCCAGTTCCGCACACTTGGCAGCGGTCCGGCGGTCCTGCCAAACGATGGCCGGATGAATCGCCTTCCCCGTCGCCCGCTCCCACACAATCACCGTCTCGCGCTGGTTGGTAATGCCGATGGCCGCCACGTCCCTGGGATACGCGCCCGCCCGCCCCAGCGCTTCAATCGCGCAGGCGAGTTGGCTCGTCAAAATTTCCGTTGGATCGTGTTCCACCCATCCCGCCCGCGGGTAGAACTGCTCAAACTCATGCTGCGCAGTCGCAACAATCGCCCCCGCCTCATCGAACAGAATCGCGCGGGAACTCGTCGTCCCCTGGTCCAGTGCAAGGATGTAAGCCATGTGTCAGGTCCGCCTTCGGACCCCAGTCAAACACGCCCGGCTAAGTGCGGGCAAGAAGACGACGCTACTTGTCAACAATTTGTTTTTTCGTGGCGCTGCGTTTCTGTCCGAGGATCTTCTTCGACGCACGCTCAAAATCGCTCTCGAAACTGCGGTCCTGGACGACATTGAAGGCCTCGAACTGCTTCTCCGCCAATTCTTTCGCCACCTCGTGCGAGACCCGGCCTGCATTCGCAAGCACATCGTACTCATTGAACTTCAGGAAGGCATCCAGCTTTTCAATCCAATCGGCCATGCGCATGGGGATTTGCCGGGAAGCCTGATTCTCGGCATAGTCCAGATACATGCTGACAATCCGTTCAAGAGCCTTGATTTCACCCTCTTCCAGATAATTCTTCGCAATGGCAACGTCTGCTTTTTGAATACGGCCATGAGGGGCGCTTTTCCACGTCTTGAGCCCCATATTCGGCTGGCTGGCCTGGGCGCGCTCAGCAATCAACTCGGCTGCGGTTTTGCCGGTGATCGCCCAGTGCAGCTTGTTCTGCACCGTCTTGAAGAAAACCTGCGTGATCTCGGCATTCTGGTTGTAGTCGATGCTGCACTGCTCGTAGATGTCCGTGATCTTGAGATAAAAGCGCCGTTCGCTGGCGCGGATGGAGCGAATCCGCTCCAGCAGCTCATCAAAGTAATCCTTGCCGAAGCGCTTGCCCTGTTTGAGGCGTTCATCGTCCAGGACGAAGCCCTTGATGAGGTACTCGCGCAGAACCTGAGTGGCCCAGATTCGGAATTGCGTCGCTTGCCGGCTGTTAACCCGGTAGCCGACGGCGATGATGGCGTCCAAATTGTAAAAGTCCACCTCGCGGGCAACCTCCCGAGCGCCCTCGGTTTGAACTATACGATATTTTCGTATAGTTGCCATCTCAATCAATTCATGGGACTTATAGATTTCCTGAAGGTGGTGGTTGATGGTTTGCACACCGACGCCGAACAGTTCCGCCATCTTTTTCTGGCTGAGCCAGAAAGTCTCGCTCTCAAATAGCACTTCGACGCGGACGTTGCCATCCGGCGTGGCATAAAGGATGATTTCGTGGTGCAACGGAGCCTGGTCGTCCGCGGTCATTTCGTCCCTCGTTCTCTATATTCAATCTACAAGAGCCGACGGAGCCGTGCGCCCCATCCTTTTCGCCCTTTCCGCCACTACCATGGACTCAAGAATCTGCTCCGAGACCTCCTTGACTGCCCCAGGAGAATGAGACAGAAACAGCGTGTTGGTCTTGTCGCTCTCGCCGATGGACTTCAGCGTGTCGAAGTACTGGGTGACCATCACCAACTGCATGACGTCTCGCGAGGATGCCCCATCCACCACCTTCTGGAACTGCTCGATGGAGACTTGCAGGCCTTCAATGATCGCCTTGCGCTGGTTGGCGATGCCCTGGCCTTGCAGAGCCTTGCTCTCCGCCTCGGCCTCGGCCTTCTTCACCACCAGAATCTTCTCTGCCTCGCCTCGCGCGTTGGCGGCCACCTGCTCGCGCTGCGCGGCATTGATGTCGTTCATCGCCGACTTCACCTTGGCGTCGGGAACGATATCGGTCACCAGCACATTCACAATCTCGAAGCCGAAGGTCGCCATGTCCGCATCCAGCTCCTGCTTGACCGCCGCGGCGGACAACGCTGTATTATACGGGATCGCCAAGACCGGCAAATTACACGGCCAACGACAACAACCGAACCCGCTACCGCACTTCCCCTATATAAATCCCATACGGCCCCAGCGCGACCCGATGCAGCGAAACCGGATCGGCCGCGCCGGGAGTTTTCAGCAGCGTCTTCACGTGGGCAGCCTGCAAGCCCGCGCCGCTTGCGGTCAGGTTGACGGTCTGCGGCTCGGCCGTAAAGTTCACCGCCACCACCACCGCCGGCGCTCCTGCCGCCTGCCGCAGCCAGCTCAGAACCTTCATGTTGCCGGTGTCCAGCATCGTGTTCTCGCCGTGCGTAAAGGCCGGATTCGTCTTCTTCAGCCGGATCAGGCTCCGGTACCACGCCAACAGCGAATTCGGATCGCTCTTCTCGGCTTCCACGTTGATCGTCGCGGCGCTGGGCGGCACGGGCAGCCACGGCGTAGCCTTCGAGAATCCTGCGTTCGCGCCCCCGTCCCACTGCATCGGCGTGCGCTCGCCGTCGCGGCCTTTCTCCCTGGGCCACCCGGTCACGCCGATCGGGTCCTTCACGTCTTCCTTGCGCGTGGGCGGCGTGGTCTTCATGCCGATCTCGTCACCGTAATAAAACAGCGCCGCCCCCCGGCTCGCAAACAGCACCGTTGCAATCGCGCGTTGAATGTCCGTATCGTGCACCCCGTCGCCGTAGCGCGCATCCAGCCGCGGGTTGTCGTGGTTGTCAAACAGCAACAGCGGCGTGTTGTCGCCGATCTGTGTCTCCACGCCGGTCAGCCGGGCGCGGAACACGGCCACATCCAGCTTGTTGATGAACGCTACCTGCGTGTCCATGGGCAGATGAAACTCCGGCTTGTCCGCAGGCCCATACATCCTGGCCAGCTCGGCGATGTTCTCCATGTAGGTCTCGCCGATCAGCACCCGCGTGCCGGGAAATTTATCCGAGCTGAACGTGTCCACATGCGCCCGCATCTCCTGCATCACCGGGTGGACGCCGGGCAGGTTGTTGGTCTTCGAGTCGTCCAGTTGCGGGTCGCCGTATGCATTGATGACCGGGTTGCCGTTCTTGTTCTTGACGATGCCTTCATCGGCCAGCTTCGGGTCCTCAAAAAGGTTCGTAATTGCATCGAACCGGAACCCGCCCACCCCGCGCTTCAACCAGAAGCCGATGATGTCCTTGAAGGCCTCATGCACCTTGGGGTTATCCCAGTTCAAGTCCGGCTGCTGGATATAGAACTTGTGGTAGTAGTACTGCCGCGTACCAGAGTCCCACTGCCACGCCGAGTGGCCGAAGTACGACTGCCAGTTATTCGGCGGCGCGCCCTTATCGGTTGCGGTCTCGCCCTTGCCATCGTGCCACATATACCAGTCGCGGTACGGATTGCCGCGCGACGACCGCGACTGCATGAACCACTCATGCTTGTCCGAGGTGTGGTTCATCACCATGTCCATGATCACACGGATATGCCGCTTGCCCGCCTCGGCAACCAGCCGGTCGAAGTCCTTCAGCGTCCCGTACCGCGGGTCTATGTTCTTGTAGTCGGAGATGTCGTAGCCGAAGTCCACTTGCGGCGAGGGATAGCAGGGTGTCAGCCAGATGGCGTCCACGCCAAGATCTTTGAGGTAGTCCAGCCGTTGCGTAATGCCGTTCAGGTCGCCGATGCCGTCTCCGTTCGAGTCCTGGAAACTGCGCGGGTAAATCTCGTAGATCACGGCGTTCTTCCACCAGTTCCGCTCACTGGCGGCGCTGGCTTCATGTGAGGGTTGAGGCGTCTGATGGGCGGGCAGGTTTTGTCCTCCCGCGGCCAGCGCCACAGCCCCTGAAAACAGGCCTAAGGCGCAGCTTAAGATGGTCCTTGGGATGCATTTGGTCCAGTGCATTGCAGTCTCCTCGCCGAGTTTCCGCCGCTCGTAGATTCGGCAACGGTGTGACCCAAGCCAAACTATCACATGGGCGCGGCAAATGGAGACGGTTTATCGCAATCCTTTGCTCGGAGAAGTCACCCGATACTTCCACAAATGCCGGGAGGAAAACCATAAAAGCCCGCCGGCTTGCCGACTTGCCTCGGCTCTGCAGGTTTGCTTCGGGCTGCGGATCGTACCCCTCGCGGCCGCGGCAGCTTCTCCTGATCCGGATTATGGGTAGATCTGCCGGGCGAACAGGATCGCCTGGGCATCGGCGCTGTTGTTCGGGTCGGGAATCG
Organism: Acidobacteriaceae bacterium; assembly: GCA_003170825.1. Lineage (GTDB taxonomy): Bacteria > Acidobacteriota > Terriglobia > Terriglobales > Acidobacteriaceae > Telmatobacter. The sequence continues at coordinate 34,501 of PMYL01000046.1, read as the reverse complement.
CCAACGGTTCCGCCAGCAGTCGATTGTGGTCGGACGGGTCCACCATGTTCAGGTAGGTCAGTTGCCGGTCGAACAGCGGTATCCCGTTGTCGGCTCCCAGCGCAAACAGGTTGTACTCGCCATCCTCCGCATCGCCGTAACTGCAACTGGACATCGGGGTCGGCGTAAACAGCGCGAGGGGAGTCAAAATGCCGTTAATCGTTGGCCGCTCAAGGATGAACTCGGCAGTGTACCCGGAAAAGCCCGTGCTGTTCAGCCCATAAACGGATTCGGGAGCCGTCGGATACGTCCCCATGAAACTGGCGCCGTTGGTCGCATTGTTCACGTAGAACCAGACGCTGTTGTCCTCACACGTCAGTCCGTCAAAACTGCCATCCTCGTAGATGGTCGTGCCGTACTCGTTTGCCACCCAGATGTCCACGCTGACCTCATCGCCGGGAGACACCGGGAAGTTGGGAATCTCCCACCAGCTCCACGGAAGACTCTCCATCCACATAAAGTAGGTCGTGATCTGGTAACCGAAAATGGTGAAGCACTCGCTTCCCGTGCCTGCCTGGTACAGGTCCACTTTTGCATTGTCGAGTCCGATCCACTCCACAACCGCTGAAAAACCCGGCGAGTTGGGGAAATCGAAGACCTGCGGCACAATCCAGTCGGCCTGGATGTACGCGAACTGGTTGATGGGATGCGTATAGTAGGCGCCACACCAACTGCTGCTGGTGTGGTTGGCCATCCATCCCGTTACGGTTTGCGGGCTCTGCCGAAACGGCTCGCCCCTCGGCACCGGCGCCAGCCGGCTCTTCTCGAACGGTCCGCGCCTTACATCGCCATACTCCGGATGTGCCACAAGGCGCGTGCTTATCCATGTGTAGGACCGCGAAACATTCTTCAGCCAGCGTGCATATTGCGCCGGAGCCTTCGCCGGATCGGGCCTGAGTGGATATCCCCTGGAAACCAACTCCAGGTTCGACGGCGCCATTGGGTCGCCTTCGAGCGCGGGACGCACTTCCCCCTCCACCATCGCTGCCGGCTCCAATTCGGCTCCGCTCATCCAGGCCGTATAGCGAATATCGGAACTGAGTGAGATGGTGTACAACTCGATCTGGCCATCGTTTCCATGGCACTCCAAATGAAACTCAGTGGGTTCGGCGCCTGTGAGCGCCCGTGCATGAAAGCGCACAAGGCCCCGGTCGTCGGCATCCAGTTGCAACCGGCGTCCCGGCGCCTGGGGATGGTAAAAGAAGCAGACGGACCGAGGGCTTACCTGAACCGTCACCGGAGTTGCGCGTTCCGGAGGAACACGGCGCTCGACTCGCTTGGCTATCTCTACCGATTCCAATGTCATAACACCTCTCGTTTATGGGTTCCTGGAGGAAGGGGAAACTTCGGACCGGGGGTTGCCCCTGACCCGCAAACGGATCCGCAAATCAACCCCCAGGAGAGCAGCGGGTCAAGAGAGCCGGTCCGTCTTCCGCGCTCCGTGACCCGGCAGGTCAGGTTCCTGGCGCAAGACTCTGTCCCTTTACAAATCAATAACGGGCCTGCCCGCCACTTTCCTTTTCCCCGCAAAGCGTTTGCGCCCTTCCGTCCCCATCCACAAATGCCGGGTGCCCCATTCCCGTCCGACGCCCGGCCCCGGATTTCCTTAACAGACGCCAAATGCCGTAAACTTCATCGGACGGATGCAAGCGCACATTGAAAATCTCGTAAAGCTGCAAAGCGTCGACCTGGAGCGTGCCCGCCTCACCCTCGCCCTGCGCGCCCTGCCGGCTGAGATCGCCCAGGCCGAAGCCGCTCTCGCCGCCTCCGAGCGCCAGTCCGCGGTGGCCTCCGATTTGCTCAACCGCGAGGAATCCCTGCGCACCCGCCTCGAGCGCGAAATTGCCGCCCACCGCCAGAAGGCAGCCCGCTTCCGCACCCAGCTCGACTCCGTAAAAACCCCCGCCCAGGCCAACGCCATGGAGCACGAAATCACCTTCGAATCCGCCGAAGCCGACCGCCTCGAAAACGACGAGTTCGCCAGCCTGGAGCGCTCTGAAGCCCAGGAAGCCGCACTCGCCGCCGCCCGCGCCCAGGTCGAATCCCTCGCCGCCGCTCTCGAAAAAATCCGCGCCCGCGTCGCCCTCCGCCAGCAGGAGTTCACCGCCGAGCTGGCCGCTCTCAACACCGAACGCGAAGCCCTCCGCCAACTCATCGACCCCGAGCGGCTCATCCGTTTCGACCGCATCTCCGGCTCCCGCGGCACCGGCATCGCCCGCGTCGATAACCAGCAGTGCACCGGCTGCCGCATGGGCGTCCGCCCGCAGATGTGGAACCAGCTCCGCGAAGGCGAACTGCTCACCTGCGACAGTTGCGGCCGCCTCCTCTACTGGGACCCGGCCATGGCTCCCGCCCCTAAAGAGCCGCAACCCGCGCACACCCCCGCCGCGCGCCCCCGCATCCCTAAACCCCACCCGGCCGGAGCCTAGAGGACCTGCAATGCGGCGCATCTGCGTGGACATGGATGAGGTCATAGCGGACACGCTCTCTGAGCATCTGCGCCGCTACAACCAGGCCTTCGACGAGGACGTTACCCCGCTGGACCTGGCCGGTAAGGGCCTGTGGGAGATCGCCCCCCTCGACCGCCAGCAGCAGCTCCGCGCCTTCCTTGACGCCGAGGACTTCTTTGAAGACCTGCCCCTCATGCCCGGCGCTCAGGACGTGCTCAAAGACCTCTCCGCCCGCTTTGAAATCTTCATCGCCACCCAGGCCATGGCCGTCCCCAACTCCCTCGGCCCCAAATACCGCTGGCTGCAGCGCCACTTTCCCTTCATCCCGCCCACGCACTACGTCTTCTGCGGCAACAAGTCCATCCTCCGCGCCGACTACCTCATTGACGACCTGCCCAAAAACCTCCTCCGCTTTGAAGGTCAGGGAATCCTCTACACCGCCCCCCACAACTTGACCGCCACCGGCTTCGTCCGCGTAGACAACTGGCAACAAGTCGCCGAGTACTTCGCCTCCATCGCCAGCTAACCCCAGAGCGTTCGGCAGCATCATGAGCAATAGCGGACGGATTTCCATTGCGGGGTTCAGCTACGATGAATAGACGATGAGGCCGGCGCGTTTACGAGCGGTCGTGATGTTGATGCTGCTGCTGGTGCTCCCATGCCAGAGGCGCGCGTCCGCGTATTCCTTGCTGACGCATGAGATGCTCATCGATCTCACCTGGCAGGATTCCATCGTTCCCCTCCTGCTCAGCCGCTATCCAACGCTCACCCCCGCCGAGCTGGAGCATGCCCGCGCCTACGCCTACGGTGGATGCGTCATCCAGGACATCGGCTATTACCCCTTTGGCGACAAATCTTTCTCCAACTTCACCCACTATGTCCGCTCCGGGGATTTCATCGTCAACCTCTTCCGCAACGCGGGCAACGCCGATGAGCTTGCCTTCGCCGTCGGCGCGCTCTCCCATTACATTGGAGACACGATGGGTCATTCTGAGGCCACCAATCTCGCGGTCGCCATTGAGTTCCCAAAGCTGGGCACAAAATACGGCAAGGTTGTGACCTACGCCCAGGGAGAGCACCAGCATGTCCAAACCGAGTTCGCATTCGACATCGACGAGATCGTGCATCACCGCGTCGCCCCGGTCCACTATCTGCGCCATGTTGGACTTGAAGTGCCTCTGCGCCAGCTTGCGCTCGCCTATTACCAGACTTACGGCCTGAGCGAAGATTTCTCCGGTACGCGAGGCCGCCGCGTCAACGTCCGTGCCTACCGCTTCGCCGTGCATGCCTTCATCCCACGCATTGCGTACGCCATCACCATCCTCCATCGCCGCCACGAGCCTGCCGAGCCGGATACGCCCGAGCTCGCGGAAATTGAAAAGGAAGTGGCCGCCGTGGCCGCGAACTCTCAATGGGACACCTATCGCCGCAAGGCGGGAATCGGCACCTACGCCCTCGCCGGCCTGTTCTTCGTACTGCCGAAGGTCGGTCCGCTCTCGATGATTGCCGTGAAGGGCCCCACCGCCGCCACTGAAGCCGATTACATCCGCAGCGTGGACCTGTCCATATCGGAGCTTCGCTACAGCCTCGCCCGCTTTACCCCGCCCATCGCCACCCGCTCAACCGCCGCCAGCGCCGCAGCGGCCGATACGCACTCCTTGCCTCCGCCTTCGCGTCCTTTGCCCGCAAATCCCTCCGCCAGTCAGGCTGTGCCACGCCATTCACTAGACCCGCGCCATCCGCTGCCGAATCGCGATCTCGACACCGGACGAGTGGTCCAGCCCGGCGGCTATTCGCTCACTGACTCGACTTACGCCGATCTGCTCCACCGCCTCACGCGCGTGCCCGCGCAGCCCGTTCCTCCGGGCATCAAGGAAGACATCCAAACCTACTACGCCAATCCAGACTCACCCATCACCACCAAGAAGGACCCCGCGCAATGGGCGCAAGTGCAGGCCGACCTTGTAACTCTCGCCGCAATGCCAACCAGCACCGAGCCCGAGCCTTATCCCACCTACGGCAACGATGTAGCCAGCACCCGGTAAGCAGACCTCGGCTTCGCGCCGCGCCGATAACGGGCCGCAAGTCGCCGACTACTTCGCCGCGGTCAAGGACTGAACCCCGGACCCGATCCGGACAGCTACGGCGCGGCAAGCCCCAAATCCGCCGATTACTCAACCGCTGACCGAGTCCCTGGACGCTAGGGCGTTTACCGGTACCAATTCTGAATGGCCTTCCAGTTGGTGGCCGAAGCGGATCGTACAGCTGGGGCATTTCCAGGATGGGGCACGGAATCAGGCGACTGGGTTGCCTGCGCGCATCTCATCGAAGAACGGGGTCGTCTGCCGCTGCACACAGTCAGCAGCGTAGAGGTACATGGCTGCCGACCAAGTCTGCCAATCCCGACCGCTGGGCTTACCTGTTTGCGCATGAATCCACTCGTTGAAACCCCACTCCGCCTCATTCTCGTGCCATGGTTTGACCAGTTCGGTCAGAGCCAACAGCTTGCACTCCGCTAACTCCATCTGCCCCGCCGCTACGCATGCCGCCACGTAGAAACCGCAGATAAATGGCCACACACCACCGTTGTGATAGTCGCCGGGCCGGTTATATCGCTCGTATCGCGGGTGCCAATCGGCATGATGGGGCAGGATATACGGAAACAAACAGGGCGGCAAATCCACGGCCAGCTCTCCGCGATCCCGCATGGCCTCGCATTCGGCTTCAATCCATGCCAAGAGGTCTCGTGCCCGGTCAGGCGAAGCAATCCCAGTCAGAATAGCCAGGCTGTTGCCCAGCAGATCGAAACGGTCGCTGTTCAGGACCTTGTAGGAGTAGAGCGCGTAGTAGGGCTTGGATGGCACTACAAGACCCTCGTGCTCATGGGGGTTCTTCTCCTTACCACAAACCTCCAGACGGTTCATCAACTCGCGCAGTTGAGCGGCGGACTCGTGCTCGCCATAAAGCAGAAGGTACGCATAAACCAGCGCATTCACATATAGCCCATAACCCATCACCCACTGCTCGTCACGCCAGTCACTGGTCGGTAACTGGGAGACCATCACCCGGTCGTCAGGGCTCTGGTACTGCATCCACTTCAGGGCTTTCTGCGCTGCCTCGTTGAGGAACTCCGGCTGATTGGCCGATTTCCTGTACAGCGCCAGGCCAAAGAGGAATAGCGGCGTCGTATCGCTGGCGCCACGGTCATCAGGATCGTGTGCGAGGGATGGGATGTGGCCGCGCGACGTCTGATTGCTTGCGAGCGCCACCAGTGTGCGCCGCAGAGCGTCCGCGAGTTCCTCGTTGCCGGTGGCAAGAAAGCCCAGGGCTGATATCATCAGGTCCCGCGTGTAAGGTTCCGGGTATCCCCACCCAGCGGTCCGGGGCAGGCCTTGAAACGGTCCCCGTGCGTTATGGAGCAGGATGTGCAGAGTCGCCTCTTTGGCCTGCGCAATGGAAGCAAGAGATTTCTCGTCTACAGACATGGCCACCTCAATGGCGTGCAGGGTTCGGTCGACGAGCACTCACGCCTCATCGCGAACCTTTCTAGTGAATTCCCAATCGGTCGGACACAATCTCCACAAAGCGTTTGGCAACCTGGCGGTAATCGAACAACTCGGTCACGTGTTTTCGCCCCGCTTCGCCCATGCGCTGCCGCAGTGCACTGTCCTTCATGAGCGTCAGAAGGTACTTGGCGATGTCGGGCACGCTGGCTCGGTATTCAACTGTGCGCGCATTTTTGAACACGATTCGATGACTTCTCTTGTAGTCGTGGCCTTCGCCGTAGAGCGCCTCGGTGATCTTTCTTTCCTCGGCCACTTTTGCCAGGAATGCTGTCTTCCCGTGGACCATCGTGTCGCGAAATGCCATCGCGTCGATCGCGATCACCGGCTTTTCGCAGGCATTAGCCTCCACTTGAATCATTCCAAAACCCTCCAGCCGCGACGGTGCAGCGTAGATATCGCAGGCGGCTATCAAGTAGGGCATGAAATTTTGCGAGACCATATTGGTCGAGTAGATGACCTTTTTGTCGATGCCCAGGTCCGCCGCCAGTTTGAGGTCGATCAGGTTCTGTTGGACAGTGCGGGGTTGAGGCCAGACCTTGCAGACATATCTCCAGTCGGGTGCCTCGGCATCGATCAACGCCAGCGCCTGCATCACCTCCTGCGCGCCTTTTGACGCACCATCCCCGCCAGCTGTCAGGATCATGACCTGGTCATCCGCTATTCCCAGAGCCTCGCGGATAGCCTGGACCTTCAAGTCATCACGGCTGTGCGGCGCGTAGCGGTCCGTGTCACAACCCACAGGAAGCACCACGATGTTGTCTCCCCTGATGCCATCCCTGACATACACCTCTTTCACCCAGTTGGAGGTAACCAGGATCAGCGGGAGAGCGTTCAGAACATCACGGTGTTCCGCAATATAACCATCGGCCACGAGCCATGGAACGGCCTTCATTCCAAACTTTTGCGGGTGCAGGACCAGGTTCGGAATATGGCCCCAGAACCCTACGCCGACCACCACGTCCGGCTGGAACCAGCGATAGTACCATTCCTTTTCCAGGGACGATTCCAAATGCACCGGGTAGACATCCACGCCCATCTCACGCAGGCCCCTGCACAACAGTTCGCCCTGCAGCGCCAAGCCGGCCGCCGGTGCCGGATATTCGGTAAGCACAAGTACTTTCACGATTGTTGCTCCCAGAATGCTGTGCGTTTTACCGCTGCTTGTACTGAATCAAAACACCAGAAACCTTCTTCTCTTGGTGTGCTCTGCGCTTCCCAACTGTCGTGCCCATACCCGTAAAAATCTGTAATCAATCTGCGCTTTTCGAGCCAGATATCGTCTGTCAACATATCCCGTCGATCTGCATCGTCGCGAACCCGAGGCAAGTACGCCCGCCCGCCATCTTCGTAGGCGAACATCCATAATCGCCCGGTGTCGATAACGCCCGAACGCCAAAGTTCAACCACGCTTTGGCAGCACTCCTCATGCCGGCGGTGACGTGTGTACTCGCCCATCGGGCCGTGGGTCAAAATCAGTCTGTAGCTGCCCCCAGACAATACTCGTACGATGGTTTCCTCAACCTGCACGATCGGTAGCGGTACCTGATCGGGTCCATCATCCATATCCGCCATCTCACCCTCCGCCCCCAATTGCTGCAAGACTTGGCGGAATTTTGGCGCTCGGTCCGGATCCAGTGCTCTGCATAAGGTGACGACACGCCAAAGAAACTCCGGATGGGCCAGTATGTAGCCGCCGCACCAGAGTGTCTCGTCGTCCGGGTGAGCGACGACAACGGCGGCCCGGGGCCGAGTTTCCGACCTCACCGCTTCAAGTGGGACAGGGGTCATTGTTTTCCTCGATGGAAGCAAGAGCATGGACTCTGAGACATTTGCATGTCGGCTTGTACTGTTATTTTCGACAGATGCTACCGAACCGTTGGGCTCTTCACAATTGGGATCATCAAGCCGCAAGCCTCCCAAAGGATGATCAAAATCGAACTTATATCCCGGTAGATCGGACTTGTCCGTTTGCTTTCCCATTGAGTGAGACCACCAGGCAGGCTTTGTAACGCGCTGCTGGGGCTGGACCTAAACGAAACTGGCTATCTACACAGCAAACGGCGTGATCCCGGTTGGCCGGTGTGCAGCTTCGCATTTAAATCTATTGTTTACAGCTTTCATCTAAGGATTAGTCCCCTGAAGTCGGCATATCGTCAGTGAAAGCGTGGGGGAATTTACGCACTGCCGTATAGATCCCCCGAAACGTCCCTCCATGGACCGATTCGATGACGCTCCGGAGCATCCCGCCCGGGAACCGGAGCCCTGGACAGAACGGCAATCTGTACACAAATTATGTACAGATTGGGCCGGAAATGCGCGCAAAAAGGGCGCAAAAACACGTCAAAAACGACTAATTTTGAGTACTTTTACGTTGTTATGGAGGGTTCCAGCCGGACCTTTTGCGTTTTTATGACGACCTGGAGCGTGACTTTTTCGCATATTGCTCTTCAAACCTGCTGTTTGGGGCCTTGCAGGTCAACAAATTTGTAGACTTGCAGGGCATCATTTTCAACTTCCACTGACCACTGTTCACTGTCCACTGTCCACTGTCCACTGTTCACTGTTTCCTAGTCACTATGATCGCCCCCGCCGCCTTCTTCCCCGCGCACTGGTAGGAGTGCGGCGTGCTCGAGTCGAAATACACCGCGTCGCCCGCCTCCAGCGTGCACGCCTGGTCGCCGTGGCGAATTCCAAGCTCCCCCTCCAGCACATAAAGAAACTCGTACCCTGCGTGCATGTGCGCCTTCGGCTCCATCTCCTTTGCGAGCGGCTGAAACTCCGCAAAGTAAGGGTCCATCTCCCGGTCCGGCGCCATGTACCCCAGGCTTTCGATGAAGGTTGCCGGCGGTTCCACCCCGGTCTGCGGCAGCCTCACCCGGTCCTTGCGCCGGTGAATCCGGAACCGCGCGCTCGGATCCGTGTCAAAGAAGTACGAAAGGTCCTTCGAAAACACCAACGCAATCCGCGCCAGGTTCCTCAGCGTCGGCACCACCCGCCCCGTCTCCAGTTGCGACAGAAAACTCGCCGAGAGCCCCGAATGCTTGCCCAGCTCCACCAGACCCATCGATTTTTTGAGCCGCAGCCGCTTGATCCGTTCCCCAATCCGCTTCTCCTCAATCACTCGCTCCGCGGTCTCCGGATCCACCTGGGTCTTCTGCGTCTCTTCGCTCTTCACCGCCGCCAGCTTGCCCATCGGCCCCTCCTGCACATAGAATGCTTTCCGGAAAAAACTTTGTCCAGATCAAAAAATATTTCTGTCCCACTAAATCAACCTGCCCCGCCGCCAGCATTGTATTCACCAGGACGAAAAGAATATCCATCCCGTCAATACCGCCCGCACCGCCCCCTGCCCGCCAACCCCGCGTTATCCTAGCCCCCGCGTTATCCTATGTAGTCCGGCCGCGCCATCATCCCACCGGCCACCAAGGAACCCCATGTCCACAGATCTCCCTACCCCAACCACCCCTGCCGCGCAAGCGGCGTCTGCCGCACCGCAGGTGCCCGCGCAAGCTGCGTCTGCCCCACCGCAGGTGGCCACCATTGCCACCCTCGCCCGGCATGAAGGCCAATCCGTCACCCTGCGCGGCTGGCTCTACAACCTCCGCGAGAGCGGGAAGTTGCTGTTTCCGATCTTTCGCGACGGCACCGGCACAATTCAGGGCGTAGCGCATGTCAAAAGCGTCTCATCTGTCGTCTTCGAAGCTCTCAAGGGCCTGACTCAAGAATCTTCGGTGATCGTCACGGGTAAGGTCCGCGCCGACAAGCGCGCCCACGGCGGCTTCGAGTTGGACATTGAAGACCTCCAGGTCGTCCAGCGCGTCCCCGAGTCCGACCCCTACCCCATCACCCTCAAGGAGCACGGCGTCGACTTCCTGATGGAGCACCGCCATCTCTGGGTCCGCTCCCCGCGCCAGTCCGCCATCCTCCGCATCAGGGCTGAAATCATGCGCGCGGCGGCGGAATATTTTGACTCCAACGGCTTCATACGGACCGACCCGCCCATCCTCACCCCCGCGGCGTGTGAGGGCACCTCCACCCTCTTCCCCGTCGACTATTTCGGCGACCCCGCCTTCCTCACCCAATCCGGCCAGCTCTACGTCGAGGCCACCGCCCTGGCCCTGGGCAAGGTCTACAGCTTCGGCCCCACCTTCCGCGCGGAAAAATCCAAAACCCGCCGTCACCTCACCGAGTTCTGGATGATCGAGCCGGAGGTCGCCTTCATGGACCTCGACGGCCTGCTGGAACTGGCGGAGAACTTCCTCTCCCACATAGTCCAGAGCGTCCTCAAGAACCGTGCTTCGGAGTTACAGGTGATCGGCCGCGACCCCGCCAAGTTAGAAGCCATCTGCCCGCCCTTCCCGCGCCTGCGCTACGACGAAGCCTGCGAGATGCTCAACCAGGCCCACAAGGACGGCCACCTTGAAGCCCCCTTCACCTACGGCAACGACTTCGGCTCCCCCGACGAAACCTGGCTCAGCAGCCAGTTCGACCGCCCCGTCATGGTCCACCGCTACCCCGCCGACGTGAAAGCCTTTTACATGGAGCCCGATCCTGCCGACGCCCGCTATGCCCTCTGCGTCGATGTCCTGGCCCCCGAAGGCTACGGCGAAATCATCGGAGGCTCGCAGCGCGTCTCCAGCTACGAGTTGCTCAACGCCCGCATCGAGCACCACAACCTGCCCAAAGAAGCCTTCGAGTGGTATCTCGACCTGCGCCGCTACGGCAGCGTCCCCCACAGCGGTTTCGGCATGGGCATCGAGCGCGCCGTAGCCTGGATCTGCGGCCTCGACCACGTAAGGGAGACCATCCCCTTCGCGCGGACGCTGCATCGCATCTACCCGTGAAGCAGTGGATAGTGGACAGGGAATGGAATGCGGGATTTAGGCTTTCACAGAAACTGTGTAGTGTTATAAGCCTACAGAACGGGCCGTTTTGTCTACCTCCAGGGCGACGGATTGGAGGGGCGCGGTTGGCCGTGAAAGAACGTCGGGGTATGGGCGGAGATATTTTCGCGAAACGCCCGCGCCGGGGCGGACCTTTTGTTGAAAACTGATGCAAAATGGTGCGTTTTTGCGCGATTTTGGGCCGTTTTTGGCCTGAAATGAGGGCTCTTTTGTCAGCCTTTGGGCGTAGAGGTCAGAGTCAGAGGTCAGGGGTCAGGGATCAGGAGCAATGGGACGATGCGAGCTGCGGCGCGGTAGCGGGCCTCGGAGGGTGCGGATAGGCGGCCGGGGTTCAACCCCGGCACCATCCCAATCCCTGTCACCCTCTGCCAAATTCCCGCGCATCGCAGTGCTTTTTCGCATCCTACAACATCGAAGGGACTAGAGAAGATCAGGCGTTTCACGAATGAAGGCAGGCCTGCCCTCGTTTGTGCTGTACATGGCGCCCATCGCATCAAGATCCAACCTAAAGTCCTTTGGAGAACGGTACAAGTAGCTCCAGGCACTAAATATCGTTCTTGGTGCGCTAGCAAACCGAGTAATCGCCTCATCACGAAGTTGCAGAGCGCGAGAAGTATTGCCGATCGCCCAGTAGGCCAGAGAGAAGCATTGCAGGTGGTTTACGTCCGTATCACCCACTGATTCCTCTATCTTCGGGATAACCCTCTCAAAGAGTGCTTGCGAAGCCTTTCCGGACGATCCCCAGTCCGCCATTGCGTAGTTAAAAGGATTAGCCAGGTCCAATTCGCCAAACATTCCGTGTTGATCAATCTCGTCCTGCGCTTCCTTGAAACGTCCCGCACCTATTAAACAAATAGACAGGTCAAGTGATATCTCACCGCCCCTATCGGAGGCACTGTTTGAGACACACCAATCCCGTAGGAGCGAAACGCCATAGCTGCAGGTCTCATAAGTGCTTTGGAGATCGCGTACTATACCCAAAACGGTATCCACCGGAAGAGACGGGATTGCTGGCGACCCCAACATGACGGGAACTTGACCCTTGTCAATTGTCAACAAGAGCCGAGTGGCCAACTCAAAGCTAAATGGCGAAACATTCTTGAGCCCGAAAAAGGATACGAGGTCTCTTAGAGCCTCATTTTTCCGACTCGCGTTGGTTAAGATTTCTGCCCTTCCAACAAGACTCTCGGGATCTTGTTCACTTAGCTGCAACACTTGCTCGAAAAGATCGAACGCCTCCTCCGTGCGATGTTGCATTCTTCGGAACTTTGCGAGACCCTGCAGGACCTCCGTATCATGAGAGTGGAGGGTGCGAATTGATTGAAGTGTAACCTCCAATGGACGATCACCGCTTACTTCGCTTTCACCGCGAAGGCCACTGATCACCTCATTCAAAAAAGAAATCGCCCCATCCCGATCCTCAAGATTCCTGCGAACTATGGCAGACGCAAGTTGCCTGTACTCAGCTGCGATTTTTGACTTCGGTCTGTCAACCAGAAATAGTCGCTGCGTTAGCATGCTTAGACTGTTAAAGTGGTGAATTGTGGCGGCGAGCTCCTCGTAATGCAACGTAGCCTTAGAAACAGAACATGCGTCAGATAAAATTGCGTCTTCATCGTCCAAGTCAGGCACGTTTCCCATGACGAAATGGAGATCGATTGACTTCTTAAGAGGACCGCTTTCTTCATTCCGAATATCCCGGACTACTGGAGCAAGACCCCGTAAATTCTGCTCATTCGGATAGAACATAGCCACGACGCAGTCGGGCAACTGACGGGTGCAGATACCACCTGTGTCGGTATGCCCGGTCCGGGAATCTATCAACACATAGTCCGGGTTGAAGGCTTGCTTCCACTGAATCTTGAGATCCTCAAAAAAGAGGAAGCCCCCTTGATCCTGATAAAAATCCTGCCAGTCGATGCATTTGAACCTTGAATCGTACGAGGTGTCCTGGCTGCCCGCTGGCATTATCCACAACGACCCATTACTAACGCCATCAATCCGTGCCTCATATACATATTCCTGGACCGCTGGCGTCGACTCGCTATTCGAGTCCAAGTAATCTGCGATCATTTCGACCAGACCGCGGCTTACGGGGCGGTCAAGCTCCATCGGAAAGGTGTCAAGACCTGGCGCCTCGAGATCGAAGTCGACGAGAAGAACCTTACGATCCCGCGCGAGCAAATCCGCGGCGACGTTCACGAGAGCCATCGATCTCCCCGTCCCGCCTTTGAATGAGTAAAACGTAACTACATACATTGGCTTCGCCTCAGATTCCAGCTTGCCGCCTGGAAAGCAATACGTGGCCGGTCGGCGAAGCGCTCGAACCTCTTGATCCCACGCCGAGTATGAACTTCCGGTATCCCCGCGCTAATTCTTGCCACCGGATCTGCACTTGCAGACTGAAACTGGAGCAAACCTTGAGCGATAGCGGTCGCCCGTTTCCTTAGACGTTCGACATTGTCGGGGTACCGGAGGAGAAAAATCAGTCTGTCACTTGACGCGTTGGGAACAACCATGCCAGACTCCCAACGCTGAAGAGACGCAGACCCGAAGCCAGTTAGCTGACAGAACTCCACTCGGGTCAGACCAGTTCCTTCGCGGGTCTTACGAACCTCCTCAGGGGTTTGGACGCCGAGGTGCCTGCAAACCGCCTCATGCCGCGCGGCCTCACCCCTCTCGTCGAAATACTCGTATCCGCAATCCTCACAAGTGAAGACCGGCATCGAGGCGGCGAGAATCACTTGGTCATTTGGAGGCCCATAAGCGAAACTCTGTTCCCTCATCCGCTCGATGAGCCTTGCACCACCACACTCGACGCAAAGCTCCCTCGAATCATGCGTAACGTTTGTGTCCTGATACATCCCCTACTCCTTAGTGGATATATGGAAGCTTCTCCCGTACGCCTTCCCTTGGAAAAGATGGACCTTGATGTAGACACGATCATTGCTCGGCAGCGTCAATACAGTCTCGAAAGCGATCTGCCCAGGCGGCTTCCTGAGCCTCACCTCCTGGAACGATTCGGGACACTCATCCAAATGTTTGCAAATGAGCTGCCAAGCACTCGCGTCCGAAAAGGGCAATCCGGTTTCAGGGTCTACGATCACGTGCGGACACCAAACACACGGAGAAGAGGGAGAGAAGTCTTGCCGTCGCGAACTCGCGTACCGTCCCAACCGCGCGATTTCTGCCAGCTTCTCTTTCGTATCGCCCACAGTCCCTCGCCATATCATTTGATACTAGCAGAAGTCGGCGATATTGTGCAACCTATCATTTGATACATCGGCAAGTCAAAGGGAATCTTGAATTTCGAAAAAATGTTCTTCAAAAATTGCCCGTCCAAACACCATTCACGCCCCGGAAGGAATCCTCCGCCCCGTTTACGGAATCAAACAAGCGCAGCCGATTCCCCCCTCGATCTTCCTTTAAGGAGCCCTACGCCCATGACCCTATCTGCCAGTGAAGTCAACAACTTGAAGCAGGCCCCAGCCGTCGAGGGCGTGTTGCCCGTCGTCCACCAGCGCTGGAGCCCGCGTTCGTTTTCTGACCGCGATGTAGCCCCCGCCGACCTGGCCAAAGTCTTTGAAGCCGCCCGCTGGGCCGCCTCCTCCTACAACGAGCAGCCCTGGCGCTTCCTCGTTGGCGCCCGTAACTCTCTGACCTATAAGAAGATATTCGACGCTCTCATCGGATTCAACCAGGGTTGGGCTGGCTCCGCCCCGGTGCTGATTCTGGGCGCAGCCAGCACCAAATTCGCCCACAACGGCACAGACAACCGCCATGCCCTCTATGACTTAGGCGCCGCCAGCTCCTATCTCACTCTTCAGGCCGCCGCGCTTGGCCTCTCAACCCACCAGATGGCCGGCTACGATCAGGATGCCGCCCGCCAAGCCTTTGCAATTCCAGAGGATTACGCCCTCGGCGCCGTCATCGCCCTCGGCTATCAAGGCGAACCTGCGGCTCTGAGCAACGAGCAGATGCTCGCTCAGGAGACCGCTCCCCGCCAGCGCAAACCATTGAAGGATTTCGTCTTCTCCGCCTGGGGCTCTCCCGCGGACCTGGGCTGATTTTCATCGACGTCAAGAGCAAACGGCTTCTTGAACCATGCCTCCAGCCCCCGCGCTAAAGTAAAGGCTGGAGGGAATTCCCTTTGACCCGCACCCCGCCGCCCCGGCGACCGCTTCGCCGTCCATCTGCAGCTCGCAGATCCCGTCACCGGCCCATCCGCACCCGCCCGCGTAACTGGTGGAGGCGTGGCGTGTTAGCCGCAGTTGGACTGGCGGGGGCGCTGGTCGCCTGGGGGGCCATCGCCCGCCAGCTTGCGCCAACCTTCAACACCTCGCTCACCCGCTTTGACGCCATCATCGTGCTGGGCTACCCAGCCGACGCCGACGGCAATCCGACCCCGCTCCAATTGGCCAGCGTCACCGAGGCGGTACATGAGTACGAGCGTGGCGTGGCCCAGCGGCTCATTCTCACGGGAGGAGCAGTCTTCAATCGTTTTGTGGAGGCCCGCGTGATGGCGCAAACCGCACATGCGCAAGGGATTCCGAAGTCCGCCATCTTTGTGGAACCCGAGGCCAGGGATACCATCCAGAACGCCTGCTACGCTGAGCGGATCATGAAAGCGCACGGCTGGCGTTCGGCTGAAGTGGTTTCCAGCGCCAGCCACCTGCCCCGCGCAGGGCTCATCTTCAGCCGCCTGCCGCTGGAGTGGCGCACGCACGCCGCTCCCCCGCTCGAGCCGGAATCAGCGGCTAACTTTAGCGCCGCCACATCCGTCGAAACCTTGAAAACTATGCGCTACCTGATATGGGCGCGCTGGGCCGAGCGTTGCGAGCCGTAGCCGAAACAAATTCCGCCCGCTTTGCGTTGTCCCTCATCGGCGTGGTCCTGTAAGCTGGATGGTGATGCGTCTCCAAGTAAGATTTTCAGCTTCTTTCGCAGCCTTTGCCGCCCTGGCTCTCTGTGCAGGAACCTGCGCCCAAGCCCAGAGCACCGCCGCCCCGACCGCCGGCAACGGCACCTACATTGTCGTCGATCCACTGGCCAATGTGCGCTATGACAACCGCTTCGATGCCTCGCTGGGCGCGGCCTACGGCCACCAGAAGGCTGGCCCACCCCCGCTGCTCGAAGGCTCCAATCTGGGCGGGCTCGATCTGACCGGCTCTTACTGGTTCAGCAAGCACTTTGCCGTGGAAGGCACGGGGCGCGCGTATCTGGGCTCCAGCGGCGCCCTGGTTAACCATGCGGGGAGTGAGGGCGGGGACCTGAAGGGACCATTTGTCAGCCAATACATGTTTGCCGCCGGTCCGGAATGGCTGGGGCCGCACAACAAGCACGGCGCATTTTTCGCCCACGCGCTCATTGGCGGAGCATACTTTGATACGCACCTGAGTTCACCGGACGTTCAGGCAGTCGGCTTCTTCAACAATCAGCTAGCCCCGGCGGCCATCATCGGCGGCCACATCGACCTGAACCGCTCGCCGCGCTGGGTCTTCCGCATCACACCCGATGCTCTGTATACCCGCTACGGCATCAACTACGGGAACAAGGCCACCTATCCCTACTGGAACTTCGGCATCTCGGTCGGGGTGGAGTACAAGTTCAAGAAGAAGCGGTAGCGCGGCGCCCTCCAAGGCGGCTTCCAGTGCTTTGGCTGTGTAATTTGGTAATTGCTCCTGGACAAGTGCGGGCGCGGACGCCCGCACGACAGCCGGTCTGGAGACCGGCGCTACATTCCTGGCATTACACAATCACGCGGCCTCGGTACTAGCGGGCGGGTCCCGTAATCACTTCGCCCAACTGTGTTTTTCTCAAGCCGTGCCCCCGGGACGAACCCGTTGCAGGGACCACGGCTCTCCCACCCGGCCAAGCCAACCCCGCGCTTGCCGGGGGATCCTGGCGCTTGCGTTTGGGCCAACCATCCTCGATGCAATAACATCGATATAAATGGATGGGCTGCCAAGTTCATCTGCGTGTGGTATTCTCCACCGTTCGGCGACTCTGTGAATAAATGTCGCCGGAAAACAGGCCGTAACGGATAGCGGCACTCATTTGCGTGGGGAGTTCCAGGCAAGCAAAGGAACGAAGGCAAGGTCAAACGGCTATGAGAGACACACTTGGAGTATTGCTTGCGGGCGGGGCCGGAGAACGGCTCTTTCCGCTTACCCGCGATCGCGCCAAGCCGGCAGTGCCCTTTGGCGGGCACTACCGCATCATCGACATCACCCTCTCCAACTGCATCAACTCCGGCCTGCGCAAGGTCTACATCATGACCCAGTACAAGGCCCTGTCACTCAACCGGCATATCCGCGAAGGGTGGACGGGGATTGTCGCCCAGGAGCTGGGCGAGTTCTTTGAGATTCTGCCGCCGATGAAGCGCACCGGCTCGGACTGGTACATGGGCACGGCCGACGCCGTCTACCAGAACATCTACTCGATCGGCAGCGAACAGCCGACGTACATGATCATCCTCTCCGGCGACCACATCTACAAGATGGACTATAGCCGCATGTTGAAGCAGCACAAGGAGACCCATGCCGAAATCACGCTTGCTACGCTGCCGATTGCGCCGGACGAGGTAAAGTCGCTCGGCGTGGTGGAGGTGGGCAAGACGGGCGAGGTGCTGGGGTTCCAGGAGAAGCCGGCCTCAACCAGCTTCCGCTCGCCCACCAATCCCAACGCCGTGGATGCCTCGATGGGCGTCTACATCTTCAACACCGAGGTGCTGCTGAAGGCGCTGATCGCCGATGCCGAGGACCCGGACTCGAAACACGACTTCGGCCATAACATTCTTCCTAACCTGCTGGGCAAGAAGAAGATGATGGCCTACAGCTTTGTGGACGAGAACAAGCAGCAGGCGCTCTACTGGCGCGACGTGGGCACGCTGGACGCCTATTACGACGCCAACATGGACCTGTGCTCGGTTTCGCCGGTCTTCAACCTATATGACAAGAGCTGGCCCATCCGCACCCGCGTGCGCCAGTATCCGCCGGCCAAGTTCGTCTTCGGCGAGCCGGGCCGCTCGGGCATGGCCGTCAACTCGGTGATTACCGCCGGCGTCATCATCTCCGGCGCGTCGGTGACCAACTGCGTGGTCTCGCAGGATGTGCGTGTCAACTCCTACTCGACGGTGGACGCCAGCATCATCTTCTCGCACGTGAACATCGGGCGGCACTGCCGCATCCGGAGAGCCATCATCGACCGCCACGTCCACATTCCCGAAGGCACTATCATCGGCTACGATCCGGTCGAGGACAAGCGCCGCTACTTCGTCACGCCGTCGGGCCTGACCATCGTCACCCGCGACGCCTCGCTGTTTGAGAATCCCGTCGAGCCGGAGTTCTCGCAGGGTTATTGAAGTCTTTTCTTCGAGACCTGGGATTCGTCGCAACGCTACGGTTTGAAATCGGCTTGTCCAATGCTGAAACGGTAGGTTCGCTTTGTCGTAATGGTCGCCATAGATATAGGATTGGGGCGAACTGTTGCGTCGAGCACCAAACCCGCCGCTGAATACTCAAGCACAATATCGTCAAGTTCATATTTGCCATCTAAAAGTCCAAGGTCAGGAGGGGTATTTTTGAACCGGCGCTGCCACGCTGCTTCAACGGTCTTCAACAAATCAACGCGTTTGTATCCGCTTTCTGAAGACAAGAACAAATATCGCTCTTCCCCGGTGTCGTCCCCGCCATACCAGGAATAATCCGGCAAACCGTCACCGTTGAAGTCGCCTTCATTCGCGATACCATAATTCCATAACTGAACGAGCTTCCCAGTGAAATAACGACCAACTTCAAGGCGAAACAACTCTCGTTTCGGTGTAGTCCGCGACCAAAAAACCTGATATACCACCTCGTGGTCAGCTTCCCTGATGTGTATTTCCGTTGCAATAACGGTACTTGTTTGCTTCTTCGTCTTTGCGTCTGCTGGATAAAGGACAAACTTCTTTGTTCCCGTCGGCCCTTGGCCGAAAGCAGGAGTCAAAATCAGAAGCAGTGCGGCAATTATCAAGCGTTTGGCGCTCATAAGAGAAATTCTACACATAGACGCAAACTAATTCCAGTTTATTGAGGTGCTGAGCCAACTCTCGGTTTTGAGGCCTGGGATCGCTGTGCTACATATGGAAGTGAGACGACAATGCCTGCCCCAAACCTCACCACGGAGATATACACGCTTCTGGCTGGCTTTCATGAGATGGCCTCGATTGCGCCCTCGCTGGAGGCGCTGGAGAAAAGCATCGTCGAGGCCATCGCTGCGTGGCTCCCGCATTACAATTGGACCGGCTTTTATTGGCTCGACCCCGGCGATGCGGAGACGCTGGTGCTCGGCGCTTTTGTGGGCGAGCCGACTCCGCACGTACGCATCCCTGTCTCACAAGGCATCTGCGGCGCGGCGGCGGCTTTAGGCGAGACGGTTGTCGTGGACGACGTGCACGCGGACCCGCGCTATCTTTCCTGCTCGATCAAGACAAAATCGGAGATTGTTGTCCCCATCCGCGCGCACGGAAAGGTAGTGGGCGAGATCGACATTGACAGCCATGCGCCGGCGGCCTTCACGGAGATCGACCGCCAATTCCTGGAAGAAACGGCGCGCATCGTCGGGAGCTTCATTGAGCGGCATTGCGGCGAATCGAATTGACCTGGAAAATCAAGCTGTAGGAATCTGTGTAACTTTTGCAGGGCCATCGGAGTCTCATAGGGTACGAGGGACATTCCCCGTTCGCGCCTTGACTGAAGACAGACCAGCACAGGACTGAAGGAGAGATTCGGCTTGATTTTATTGCTTTTCCTGGCGTATCTCGGCGGCATTCTCACGATTCTCAGCCCGTGTATTCTCCCGGTGCTGCCTTTCGTCTTCGCGCGTTCCGATCGGCCATTCCTCAAAAGCAGCCTGCCGCTGCTGGCCGGCATGGCGGCCACGTTCACGCTGGTTGCCAGCCTGGCGGCAGTGGGAGGCGCCTGGGCCGTTCGCGCCAATCAGTTTGGCCGGCTTGCCGCTCTTATCCTCCTCGGGTTGTTCGGCCTCACGCTGCTTTTCTCTTCACTCGCCGAGCGTCTCTCGCGCCCGCTGGTGCAACTGGGCGGCAGATTGTCGGGGAATCCGGATTCAAGCGCCGGGTTGGGCCAGTCGTTTCTTCTCGGCATCGGAACAGGGCTGCTTTGGACGCCCTGCGCCGGCCCCATCCTGGGGCTCATTCTCACCGGAGCCGCCCTGAGCGGCGCCAGCGCCCACACGGCGATATTCCTGCTGGTCTACGCCGCCGGAGCGGCTACCTCGCTGGCTCTTGCGCTGCTTGCCGGAGGCCGCGTCTTCGCGGCGATGAAGCGTTCTCTCGGCGCGGAGGAATGGATTCGCCGCATCCTCGGAGTCGCCGTTCTGGCCGGCGTGGCAGCCGTCGCATTTGGGTTGGACCGCGGCATCCTCACACGGCTCTCTCTGGCCGGCACGTCGAATCTTGAAGAGCGGCTGGTTGCCCTCGCCGGTCCAAAGGACCAGACAATGAAGATCGACGCCAATCCGGCCATGATGATGTCTGCCGGCGGCAATGCTTCCGCTGTGCCGGTGACGCTGCCCGATCTCTCCGGCGCCACTGCCTGGATCAACTCGCCGCCGCTGACCGCGGAATCGCTGCGCGGCAAGGTGGTTGTCGTGGACTTCTGGACCTATTCCTGTATTAACTGCCTGCGTTCGCTGCCAACCATCCAGGCCTGGTACGACAAGTACAAGGACAGCGGCCTGGTGGTCCTCGGCGTTCACACCCCGGAGTTTCCTTTTGAAAAGGATGAGTCGAACGTTCGCAACGCAGTTCGGGAACTGGGGATTGACTACCCCGTCGCGATGGACAACGACTATCGCATCTGGCGCGGCTTCAATAACCGGTATTGGCCCGCACATTACTTCATCGATGCGACGGGGCGCGTCCGTTACCACTCCTTCGGCGAGGGCCGCTACGATGAATCCGAGGCCTGGATTCGCGGACTGCTGGAGGAGAGGAACCACCAGCCGCCCCCCAATTCCGCAATGAAGATCGCCGCCAGCGGCGCGGAGGCCGCGTCGGACCTCCAGATGGTGCAGTCGCCGGAAACCTATATCGGATACATACGGGCAAAGAACTTTGCCTCGCCGGGCGGATTCAGCGAGGATGATGCGCAGCTCTATCGAGCACCTGCCCGGCTTGAGCTGAATGAATGGGCGTTGACCGCCAGATGGAAGGACGAGGGTCAGACCGCAACACTGCTTTCTGCAACGGGCGGCATTGTGTACCGCTTTCATGCCCGCGACCTTCATCTTGTCCTGGGGCCGGGCAGTGATGGAAAGCCGGTTCGCTTCCGCGTTACGCTGGACGGGAAACCGCCCGGCGCTGACCACGGCGAAGACTGCGACGAGAACGGTTTCGGCACAGTGACCGAAAGCCGCCTGTACCAACTGATTCGGCAAAAGAGCGGCGTGCGCGATCGTGTGTTTCGCATTGAATTTTTCACTCCGGGCGTGCAGGCATTTGCATTTACCTTCGGATAAGCAGGTTCCTCATGAACAATACTGGTTGAGTTTGGAATCTTCTCATTTTTCTCCAAAATCGAAGATGAGATGGGACAACAATTAGCAAGTTGGCCCCGCTTCGCGGGCGGGCAAGTTAGCAAGTTGGCGGGGGTTCATTCCAGTTGTAACTTGGCGCGGCAAGTCGGAATGCTCCCAATGAACATGGCTGATTGAGGTACGTGGTTTCCCACCCTAGCCGCAAAAATCCGCCGCGGCGGACGGCGAGGGTGGGGCACCCCGGCTTCTCGGTTTCCCAGGTCTGAAAATCCAGACCTGGGGCACCCAGCACCCAGGCTTTTCCTTCAGATGAAGAAATCCCCCTTCAGAAAGGAAGGTTTTTATGAAGAATCCAGTGCAAGAGAAGTTACAGCCCCCTCGTGAGAACGGGAGGTCGGATTTGGGCAGGCGCGCATTTATCATTGCGGCCGCGGGCGCGGCAGGTGGAGCGGCCTTCTGGGCCTTGCGCCGCGCTGCTCTCGTAGAACCGCAGCCGGTGGCCGCCTCCGGCGCTCCGGCGAATGTGACCATCGTGGAGTTTGCAGGAAACGGCAAGAAGACCGGCAAGGTGACCGTTGCCCGCATCGTCAAGTCCGACGCCGAATGGAGGCGCCAGCTCTCGCCGATCTCGTATGAGGTGACCCGTCACGCCGGCACCGAGCGCGCCTACTCCGGCGACACCTGGAACCTGCACGACCGAGGCATCTTCCGCTGCATCTGTTGCGACACGACCCTGTTCAGTTCGGAGACCAAGTTTGAGTCCGGCACCGGCTGGCCGAGCTTCTGGCAGCCGATTGCGCGCGAGAACGTCGCGGTTGCCAGCGACTCAAGCCTGGGGATGGAGCGCGACGCGGTCTCTTGCCGCCGTTGCGACGCGCATCTGGGCCATCTGTTCAATGACGGACCGCCCCCGACGGGCCTGCGCTACTGCATGAATTCGGCGGCCATGCACTTCGTCAAGCTGACTTAAGCGGAGGGAATTGCCCTAACTTCCGGATAGGCGACCATACGACCAGAACGCGCAGAAGCGACCCAACTATTTCCCTCAACGAGTGCATCGGGCTGTTCGAAGTACCATGCCGTACAATCATCCTATGGCACAAAAAACATTCGTTCTTTTCTTATTTGTGACAGGTCTATTGGCACCAGCAATGGCAGCGGCAACGGACTTGGTTGATTTCACAATTGTGAACCGTGTTCAATTCTCGGTGCCTGCCAACTGGCCAGTAATAGCGAACAAGTCTACAAGTGAAAAGACAGTATTTGCATTCCAAATCCCGAACCCTGCCGACAAAGGCACTTCTGACTCCTCAAATCTGTCGATTATCGCGACAGACCTGAGGACCGCTCAGGATAGAGATGCCTTCCAAACGCAAGCATCAAGCACCGACCACAATGCGCTGGAGAAGAAGCTCGTAGATGGCTGGGGGTGCAGTACTTTCTCGGCGATACAACGCTCGAACCAGACTCAGTACGTAATTTGGGATTGTCGTCGCATAATCGCCGATTGCGGCGTTTCTGTTCGCATAGCGTGGCCTCACCTTCCTAAGAATCCTCCTGATTACGATGCCCAGATGGAGATTGTTCTCTCTAACTTCCTCACAAGTGTCGGTCCATTCAAGGGCGTGCCGAAATCTGGCGTTCTGCGCCGACCAGTGAACTGAACCGTTCGATTCATCAAGTGTGACGAAAACGATATTGGGTGACACACGAAATCGCCGATCCATTTATCCACGGCTGGCAAGTGCCAGATTGGGGTTCTGGACGTATCATCGGCAAACCGGAAACTGACCCATTTCTTAAGCAGCGACGTGCTTCACTTCCCCTTGTATTCCCGGAACAGCTCGGGAAACTGCTGCTTGAGCGCCTCGATCTTGGGGCGGTCGCAGACCAGGATGTAGGGGTTGTCGGGGTTGTTGTCCGTGTAATGCTGATGGTAGGACTCGGCATCGTAGAAGCCTTTCAGCGGCACAACCTGGGTCACAATCGGCTTGGGGAAGACCCTGGCGGCGTCAAGTTGCGCAATGTAGGCCACGCTGATGCGGCGCTGCTCTTCGCTGGTGTAGAAGATGGCGGAGCGATAGGAGGAGCCTACGTCCGGCCCCTGGCGGTTGAGCTGGGTCGGATCGTGGGCCACGGAGAAGAAGACCCGCAGCAGTTGTCCGTAGGTGATCTTCGACGGATCGTAGACCACGCGAACCGATTCCGCGTGCCCGGTCGTCTCCGTGGTCACCTGGCGGTAGGTCGCGGTCCCGGCTGAGCCGCCGGCATAACCGGCAGTCGTGGCCAGCACCCCCTTGACGCGCTCGAAGACCGATTGCGTGCCCCAGAAGCAGCCCCCGGCAAAGACCGCCGTCTGCTTTCCCGGCGATTGCGCCAGTGGGGCATCGCTGGCGGCAGCGGGAATGGGAGTTTTCGCCGCGGCACGGCACCCGGCAGACAAGAGAGTGACAATCAACAGGGAAAAGAGGGTGCTGCGCAGGGCAATTGTGCTGGGCATGGGGATCTCCTGGGGCGTTTCCGTTCGAACTGGCAGTTGTGAGATGCGTTCCTGAGGAAAAGGTTGCCGCCGGGACGCGCGACCTGGCCTTTGCCGGACGCCGCCGGAGATTCTCGCGGCGAGGAACGGAGATTTTCGGCACGGGAACTATCTTCACAAATCCCGCGTATTAGCAAAATATGCAATGCGTGGGTACATTAAGCTGGAACGGGATGGGGCTGGCGTCGCCGGGGACCCCGGCCAAGCCGTCCCAGCGCGACCTGGAACCCCGAACCCGAACCGAGGGTGGCGGCGGCCCAAGGCTGCCGGTTGCCGGTCAGATTCCGAGCGGAACGGCCCGGGGCGGTGCTGCTATTGCCCCAGTCGTCCATCAGGCGCGCGTGGAGGGGAATCCGCTGGAGATCGACTGGTCCCAAGTCGTCCGCCGCTGCATGGACGGGGATTCCGGCGCATGGGCCGAGCTGGTTCGCACGCAGCACCGGCGCGTGTACGGGCTCTGCTACCGCTTCACCGGCAACCCGGCCGACGCCGAGGACCTGACCCAGGATGTTTTTTTGAAGATTTACTCCAACCTCCACAGCTTTGATACCGGCCGCGGCAGCCTGCAGGTGTGGATCACAACCATGACCCGCAACCTGCTGGTGGATAACTTCCGCCGCACCCGCAACCTGCGCGCAACCAGCTCGCTGGACGACGGATGGGAGTCGGCTGAGGAATTGAAACCGGTGGACCGCCTCACCGCCGGCGGTCCTTCGCCGCTGGAGTCGGCGGCCAGCAAGGAACTGGCAAAGATGGTGCAAAATGCCCTCGCGCGCGTCTCCGTGGAGCTGCGCGAGGCCGTCATACTAAGAGACCTCCAGGACCTGGATTACAAGGAGATCGCCCAGGTGCTGGACATTCCCGAGGGGACAGTCAAGTCCCGCATCAGCAGAGGCCGCGCGGAACTGGCGAGGCTGCTGGAACGTACTAAACGGGAGGTGATGTAATGGCAGACCGCACAAACATTCCGAGTTCCCCGGCCTGTGGCCTGTGGGAGACACTTTTGGCCGATGCGCTGGACGGGCTGCTGAAGCCCGAAGACGAGGCGGCCTTTACCGCGCACATGGCCGTCTGCCCGGCCTGCACGGCACTGTTTGAAGAGGCCCGGCGAGGCCGCGAGTGGCTGGAGTTCCTCTCGCCCGAGCCGGAGGTTCCCGCGGGGTTGCTGGACAGGATTCTGGCCCAGACGGGTCCGGGGCAGATGGAAGGCTTCGGCCTGGCGGCCGGCGGCAACGTGTTGCCCATGCCCCCCACCTCCGCCCCTGCACGCAAAGGTCGCGCGCCGTGGATCCCGGCCTCCACCCCGGCCTGGCAGCGTCCTGGACTGGTTGGCCAGGTTCGGCGCTTTGCCGAGCCGCGCCTGCTGATGACGGCCGCCATGGCTTTCTTCTCCATCACTCTCACACTCAACCTGACCGGCGTGCGTCTGAGCAGTCTGCGCCTAGCCGATTTGCGCCCCGCCGCGGTGCGCTCGATCATGGAGCGGCGGCTGACCATGGCCTCGACCCCCATCATCCGCT
Source organism: Acidobacteriaceae bacterium (assembly GCA_003170825.1). Taxonomy (GTDB): domain Bacteria; phylum Acidobacteriota; class Terriglobia; order Terriglobales; family Acidobacteriaceae; genus Telmatobacter. The sequence continues at coordinate 8,944 of PMYL01000046.1, read as the reverse complement.
ACTACGATCACCTGCGCTTTGTTTACGAGGTTGAGTCCAGGATGCGCGAACTGCGCCGGGCAACACAGGGTGAGGGACAGGGCATAGACAACGACAACCAGCAGAAACCGAAAGACGCCGCGCCGGGCGAGTCAAAACAGGCTCCCAGCCGCAAGGATGGGGGCTCTCACGGGGACTCTCCACAGCAGTCGGTCAGCCCGGCCATCAACGATTCCAACGACATTTTTGAAACTTCCCTCACGTTTCAGCACCGGCCCGCGCTCTCCGGCGGCTCCGCTACGGCACTACGGGAAAGGAGCGCAGTATGGACTGCGTAAATCACAGCGGCAACGCCGCAACCGCCTATTGCCAGAACTGCGGCAAGGCGCTCTGCGCCAGCTGCGTGCGCAACGCGGCTGGAGGGCAGATCCTCTGCGAACCCTGCTGGACGGCATGGCAGACCTTCCAACAGCCTTTTGTCCCACCGCATCAGGGCGGGCCCAACCCTTCGGCAGCCGCGGTGCTGGGTCTGATTCCCGGCGTGGGCGCCATGTACAACGGCCAGTTCTTCAAAGGTTTCATCCACGTGGTCGTCTTCGCGGTGCTCATCAGCATCACCGACCATTACCCGATCTTCGGCCTGTTCATTGCGGCCTGGATCCTCTACCAGTCGTTCGAGGCCTTCCACACGGCCAAGGCGCTGCGCGACGGCCAGCCGGTGCCCGATCCGTTCGGATTGAACGAGGTGGGCAACTGGCTGAACCTGGGCACGCGGATGCGGAACCCGGGCCAACCCGGCGCCGAACAAGGTCCAGTGAACCCCGGCTCCTACACTCCCGGCCCGGCAGGGCAGGGTCCGGCCGGGCCGGCTACGGGAGGCTATCAGCCTCCGTATGCGGGACAGTACCAGCCGCCCTATCAATCGCCATACCAGGCCCCATTCACGCCGCCCGTTCCGCCCATTCCGCCGGTTCCGCCCGAGTGTTGCCGCCCCTTGTTCTGGGGACGCAAGGAGCCGGTCGGCGCTATCGTGCTGATTGCCCTGGGGCTGTTGTTTCTGCTGGGGCAGCTGGATGTCTTCCACGGCCGCTTCATGGAATTTGCCTGGCCGCTGATGCTGATTGCGTTGGGCGTCTGGCTGATCGTTCGCCGTCTTGGAGATTCGCAAGGAGGATTCAAATGAGCCGTTACATTCTGATTCGCCGTCTTCGCGTTCCCGCCTTTGTTCTGCTGGTCGGCGTGATCGCCCTGTTGGCTCAGGCGCATATCCTGGGCTGGGATAAGAGCTGGCCGCTGTATCTCATCCTGGCCGGCGTGTTATTGCTGGCCGAGCGCGCGGCGCTGGCCGCCGAAGGCGGCTATCCTGGCTCACCCTACCCCGGCGCTCCTTACGCCGGTGCGGTTGATCCAGCCGCGGCAACGGGCGTTCCACCATGCCCCGGGCAGCCGGCGGCCAACGTTCCGGCTCACTCACAGGACTCCAGAAATGAATCCGAGGGAGGGCAATTATGAGCAGCGTACCTCCAACCACACCTCCGGGCGGCGCGCCGCCCCCGTTTCCGCCTTACGATCCAAAGACCCAGTGGCGTATCCACCGGGAGCAGCAAAAAGCCGCATGGCGCGCGCAGCGCGAAGCCTGGAAGGCCCAGCGTTACGCCTGGAAGGCCAGCTACGTGGGCGCCTACGGACCGCGCGTTCCCTCCGTGGTCGGCCCCATCATCCTCATCGGCATCGGCATCGTCGCCCTGCTTGTGCTTACCGGCCACATCGCGCCCGGCGAATTCTGGGCCTGGTATGGCCACTGGTGGCCGCTGTTGCTGATCGGCGCCGGAGTGGCCCTGCTGGGCGAGTGGGCGCTCGACGTTCGCCGCGAGATCCCGGTCCGCCGCGGCGGCAGCTTTGTGGGCATCCTCATTCTGCTCGCCATCCTGGGCTTTGCCGCGGCTGGATGGAACAACTGGTGGGGCCCTTTCCGCGCCCAGTTTGGCGACCGGGGAGACGACTTCTTCAACGCCTTCGGCCTGCCCCAGCACGATATGGACCAGCAGGCGCTGAGCTCGCAGATTCCCGCCAACGCCACCGTCGACATCGAGAATCCCCGCGGCGACGTCAGCATTACCGCCGGCGACGGACCCAACATTGAGGTGCGCGCGCACGCAGTGGCTTTCGCCAGTTCGGATCTCGATGCAGCCAAAATCTTTGCCGCCGAGGCCGCGCATGTGAGCGTTAACGACGGCGACGTACTGGTCAAGTCGGAGAGCAATTCGAGCGGGCGCCTCAACCTCACCGTGACCGTGCCCAAATCCGCCCGCGTCACCATCAACTCCGGCAAGGGAGACATTACAGCCGCCGGCCTGGGCGCCGGCATCAACGTCAGCGCCTCGCACGGAGACGTGCATCTGAGCGCGATTGCGGGCTCGGTCCAGGCGCACTTCTCCAACAGCAAGCACGACTTCTCCGCCCACCAGGTGGACGGCGACCTCACCGCCGACGGCGACTTGAACGACTTCACCCTCTCCGAGATCAAGGGCAAGGTCACGCAGAGCGGCGAGATCCTCGGCGATGTGCATCTGGAGAACGTCTCCGGCGCCATCCACCTGCACACGCACATTACCGACGTTCAAGTGGCGTCGCTGCCCGGCGATCTGACCCTCAACACCGATGACCTGCGCGTCACCGAGGCCAAAGGGCCTGTGCATGTAGTCACGCACTCCAAGGACATCGACCTGAGCCAGATCTACGGCGACAGCTACGTGGAAGACCGCGACGGCCGCATCTCCGTGGAGCCGGCCGGAAACTACAGCGTGGAGGCGAAGAACGGCAAGGGCAACGTGGAAGTGACCCTGCCGCCCAACGCCTCGGCCACCGTCGACGGCCGCACCCGCAATGGAGACATCGTCTCGGATTTTAGCCTGACGGTCAGTGGCGACGAGAGCAAGACGGTCACCGGGCGAATCGGTTCCGGCGGATCGAGGATCGTCCTGAGCGCGGAGAACGGCGATGTGCGCATCAAGAAAGGCTCGGGTTTCCCGCCCGCGCCGCCAGCGCCAACCGCGGCGGCCGCGCCCAAGGCTCCCGCGGCGCCCAACGCGCCCCACCTGAAGGCGCCCAAGGCGCTGCCTGCGCAACCGGTCACGCAATAAGACCGCCAACCAACTGAAAGACTACGAATAGGCGCAGGAGAGATCATCTCCCGCGCCTATTCCGTTCTGAGCGCCTGCCGTTGTATGCTCCACTCGCGGGGGATTCGTTGCCATCACGGATGCCGGATGCCCCATCTCTCGTCCGCCGCGGCGGAAGACCAGCGAAGCCCTTAGACCGCAACCCGCCGCACCCGCGCCCCAATCCGCGTAAAGACCTCCCACGGAATTGTGCCCGTGGCCTCGGCGTGGTCGAAGGCGGTGATCGTTTCGCCGCCCTGGCTTCCCAGGATTACAACCTCGTCGCCGGCTTCGACTCCAGGAATCTCCGTCACGTCCAGCACCGTCTGGTCCATGCTGATGCGGCCTGCGATGGGCGCTCGCTCGCCGCGAACCAGCAGGCTGAAGCGGTTCCCAAGCCGCCGGTCGAGGCCGTCGCCGTACCCCGCTGCCACCAGCGCCAGGCGCATCGGCTCGGTGGCCACAAAGGCGCCGTTATAGCCCACCACCGCGCCCGCTGGAACCGCGCGCACGCCCACCACAGCGGCCTTCCAACTCAGCACCGGCTTGAGACGAAGCCGCGCCTCAGCCACACCCACAGGCTCCCCGGCCGCAAACGGCGGATCGAATCGCGGTACCAGGCCATAGAGCGCCAGCCCCGGCCGCAGCATGGCTCTCATGCCGTGCCGGCCGGCCAGGGCCGCAATCCTGCCCGCCTCGCCCGCCAGCAGCGCGGCCGAGTTGCCCACATTGAGCCAATCCGGATAGAGACCCGCGGCCTCAATCCGCCCCAGCGACTCATCCAATTTCGCAAGCTGCGCCTGGGTGACTGTGCCGTCCGCCTCGTCGGCGGCGAAGAGATGGGTCATCACGCCCTCAAGCCGGAGCGGCGACCCAGGAGCGAACCGCGCCAATACCGGAGCCAGCCCATCCGGACTTACGCCCTGGCGGCTCATGCCGGTATCGATCTCGATGTGAATCGGCAACGATCCCGCCAGGGCTCCCGCCGCATGCGCAGCCCTTTCCAGCTCGTCCAGTTGCCACGACTCCCAGGCCACGGCGGTCAGCCCGTGCCGCACCACCTCCGCGCCCTGCCCCGGAAAGACGCCGCCAATCACCAGCACCTTGGGCTCGGGGCAAAGCGCGCACGCAGCCACGCCCTCTTCCACGCTGGTAACTCCCAGCCACCGGGCCCCCGCGCGCACTGCCGCCGGAGCGCACAGCGCCAGCGAGTGCCCATAGGCGTCCGCCTTCACGATGGCCAGCAACTCCGCGTGCGGAGCGGCAAGGCCGAGGAGAAATCGATAGTTCTCTTCAAGGGGACGAGTGCGAATCTCAACCCAGCAGGGGCGCGTTGGCATCAGGCTGTCCAAGCATCAGTCTATCGCGAGCGCGCGGCCCTCCTCATCGCAACAGCGCAAACGTAACCAGCGTCTCGCCCTTCTCCCCAACCTCATCCAGCAGCCGGGCCTCCAGCTCATGCGGAACCGGCATCTCGCAGGCTGCGACCTCGGCCTTGCTCGCCCCCGCAAAGCACAACTCGCAGTGCCCCAGCGCATTGCCGTCGCCCATGCGCACCGGCGGACCGAACACGCGGCATGTCATCGGCCTCCACTCGTACACATCACAGCGCCCCGTCGCGGGGTCGAGCGCCGGACAAGCAGCCTCATTAGCAAACTCCTCAAAGCGTTCCCGCTCCTCCGCCGAATCGCCCAGCCGCCCCGTCTCCCGATCACCCGGAAAATCAGCCCCATGCTCGGCAATCCACGCCCGAGCCCGCCGCTCGATCTCCGCCGCCAGCGCAGGCTCCGCATCCCGCAGCGCATCCAACCCCGCGCGCAGCCGCAGCGCGTCGAGCTCGCTGATGGCAAAGGCCCCATAACAGCACTGCGTACACCCCAGCCGGCAGACGAGCCACTCCCCCGCCCGCCGCGCCGTTTCGGCCAGCGCCGCGTCCACAATCTGCACCAGTTCCCGATCCCCCGCCGGCAAGCGCATGATGACAAGAATACCGGGTTGGACCGCCATCCCATTGGGATTGACCGCGGGCTTCCGCGGCTGTGCTTCCTGTGGGCGGGATAACCCAGGCGAAGGCCGCGCCGGCGCAAGACCTCTTCAAGCGGCAACACAAGCGCAAACGCCGGGACGAAACATCTAGGACGGCAGGCGACCGGCGGGAAATGCAAAATACACGTCCACGCGCCGGACAAAACCGGTACGTCCGAAGATTTTTCCGCTCAGATCTCGATCCAACTTGCATCCGCTGAAGGTCCGTCTCGAACCGTCCGCGAAGGTAACGGCTATTTGCCGTGGCCCCGCAAGATGAGCCACCACCGGCGCCTGGCAATAGGTAAAGGCCAACATGCCCGCATCCAGTTGCAGTTCTTGAGTCCTGCCCTCCGAATCCCGGTAGTTGAAAGTACTTGTCTCCTCCACAAACTCATCGCCGGTAATCAATTGACTCGCAAAACATATCTCTCCTGAATCAACCATCAGGCCCATTTCTCCAACGCGGGCGATAAAGTCTTCCTTCACCTGCCCAGTCATCCCCGGTTGCTGGGCGCCGGCGAATCCGGGCGTATGGGAATAGGGGTCGGTAGGAAACGCGCCTTGTTGAGCGGGCGTTTTGTGCATTCCAAGTCCGGATCGAATGCTGTTGTAGCGCGCGCGCAACCGGCTCAGCAAGAGCTCATCGGCTCCATCCTTCACCGCCTCCGTCAGCACCTCGCGCACCGCCAACAGCAGCTTGGAGACCATGTGCCAATAGATGCAGTTGTTGCCCTCGTATTTATGCATCGTTCCCGAGCGCCCGGTAAAGTAGCGGTGCTGGAAGACCTCCTCATATAGATCGCAAATCTGAGAAGTTTCCTGCCTGGCAAGCCTGGCCAGCTTCCGATCCTTGATCTCCTCGAGCGCCCGGCGCAACAGGGAACCGTTGAGATGCGAGGCATTGAAGTGGACGCCGCCCTCCCCATCGCGGACGACAATCCGCCGATCGTCCTGCGCCAGCATCTTCTTCAGCAGCTTTGACTTTTCAACCGATGCCGGAGGAATGTTGTTCTTGGCCAGGAACGAAGGAAGCGTCTTACAGGGGTACAAAATGTAGCTGTTTTGATCCTCGCGATAGAGGGCGCTATTGCGCAGGGCATCCAGCAGAGAGACTGCCTCTTCCGGCGCAAGCGCGCCGGAGCTGAGCACTGCGACCTGTCCCTCCAGCATAAGCGGAAAATGATGAACGTGAATCTCTTCGCCATCCACCTCCATCAGGTTGTATGCGTTATACAGCCCATCCTCGCGGCGATTTACGCGGATGGAATGATCGATGTGGCGAAGCGCGCTCTTGAAAAAGCCAATGAGTTTGGGAACAGACAGGATGGATCGCTTGCCGGAGACACCGCGAGCATAGAGTCCTTCGCGATATTTTGATCCTGCCTGCCCAAGCTCATCCAGAATTGTCTTGCGCTCTCTGTCAGAAAGAGACGTTTCAGCGGAAGGAGCATGCCGCTCGAAGGCATCCAGTATGGACTCAAACAAGTCAACCAGCTCTTGCGGGAGCGAAATCTCCTGCAGGCCGCTGTCTGCGAAAAGGCTTTGCAGGAAGACAAGAAAGCGGCGCAGGTAGTAAAGCGTGACCATGGATGTGCCGTTGCCGACCAGCGCATTGTTCGCGTCGTTCCACTCCGGCCGCTGCGTGTTCATCCAGATTCCGGCCTCCGGCACATAGTTCGACAGCTTTGCCAGCAGCGGGATCAGCAGCTTTTCCGCCAGGCTTGCGTGAATCAATTCTCCGTTCGCATCGGCCAGCGCCTTCCCGTCGGCTCCCAGCTTTGCCGCGTTGCGCAGGATTTTTCGATGGGCCGCGTAATCGAAGACAATCGTGTCTTGCGGCGTTCTCAGCAGGTCGGCGTATGGCCGGATCCTATAAGGAACATTGGCAAAGGTGAAGACCTCGCGAGTAAGCAATTGCGTCAGGAGTTCAGGGTCGTAACGCCGGGCTTGTTGCAGAAAACGGAGCAGATAGACGATCTGATGATCGCCCCAGTAGCCGATGAAGGACCATGCATCGTGCGGGTCCAGAACCTCCCAGTCATATCCATCGCGCCCAATCCGGTATGGGTTGTAACCGTCGATTGTTGAGGAATCGAGAAATTTGAAGATCATGCCGGAGGTAAAGCCGGGATAGGAGTAGCTCAGAGCCTCCCAATTCTGGAAGATGTCGCGCCAGTTTCCCTGATAGTTGAGAATCTTGCGCCCGTTTTCATCCTTGATGCGGATATTGAAGACGTTCCACGGACGGCTGGGATCGCCATGACGGCGGCTGAAGGTGAAAGGCAAGTATTCGTATGCAATACGTTCAAAATCGGCATCTGCCAGGCCCTCGATCGCGCGCAGCAGGTCTTTTTGCAAGAGTTTTTCAGGAAGTTGCTTGAGAAATCTTTCGTGCCTGGCCGCAACCGGACGATTCATCTCTCCGACAAAAGCGGAAAAATCCGCGCGCGTAATCCAGTAATCGTCATCCGGTATTCCACCGCGCATCACATTGAACAAGGTGCTGGAAAAGTGATACCAGACGCTGGCTTCGTCCCTGGTCTGCTGCAGGCCATCGGACCCGGCGACGATTCGCACCAGGTTCTCGGTTCCAAGGGCTATATCTTCTTCCACCTTCGCAGCGAGTTCGCTTTTCTGCCTCAGCGCCTGTATCAGTTTGCGAACGCCAACCGCATCCTTGTTCACATCGGCGAAAATATACCACTCGCGCGTGGCCAAAGCCTCAAGCTCGATCGGAAAGCAGACAAAGTACGCGCCCCGGCGGCCGTCAATATTCGTCTCCTCGGTAACTCCGCGTCCCTGGCGAAAGGAATCGAGCTGGACTCCGCTGAGGAGCCGGCAGGGATCGTCCAGGCCAATCGACCATGCGACATTTGCGCGCAAGGATTCGCTCGGCTCCGGCCGATCCACCGGCACCGAGGTCAATTGCAGCATCGCAAGTCCGCTCGCGGGTTCCAATTCCGTGGTCTTGTATGCATCCACCAGGGTGCTGAACTCAAGCTGGAACCGCTTGGTAACACCGGATGGCAATAGATTCTGCAAGCCATCCAGCACCTCAACTTTTTGCGGCTCAGAACGCAGATTCTTCAGCCGCGCCGTGCGCACAAATCCATATTGCTCGCTGGTTGCCCATTCATAAGAGAAAGACAGGCCGAGGTTGTTGTTCACTTCCTCGAAGACAACCCTGTTGCCATAAACACTTTTGTAAAGGTTACGGATAATTCCCGAGCCTTCTCCGTCCCGGTTTTTGGGACTCCGAATGCTGAACGGCTCCCATAGAACGACCCCCTTGTCCGTTTGCACGCGAAAGATCGTCTTGCTTCCGGTATCCTCGCTTCCATCATGAATGCGATCATCAGTGTAATAAGGAAAGAGAGCGTGATCCGGGTCCACGCGTCCAGCCGTCAGCCCGCCCCGGCTGGAGAGAAACATATAGTGATCGGAGGCGCTGACGATGCTCATAAAGAACGGGGGCAGCGCATCGTAATTCGCGATGCAGTAGAATCGCCCGCCGTTCAAATCCAGGAATCGGCCTTCCGCGCGCGCCGGCGAAACGGCCTTCTTTCCTTCAGTATTCACTCCCGCATAGTCAGTTCCACTCATGATTGCAAGCTCCCGCGTTGTTTCAGATTGATCTCGATCTGCTTCTAGTGCTGAGATTGTGTGATTTGGTAATTATTCCAGAACAAATGCGGGCGTGGACGCCCGCGCAACAGCCGGTCTGGAGACCGGCGCTACATTCCAGAGATTACACAATCACACGGTCTAGGTACTAG
>PMYL01000014.1 GCA_003170825.1 Acidobacteriaceae bacterium | reverse complement strand
CGCCTGTAAGACCTATTGGACCTATGGCACCTGTGGCGCCTGCGGGACCTGCGGGACCTGTGGAACCTGTGGCGCCAGACAGACCAATTGGACCTGCTGGACCTGTGGCACCAGCCGCACCTTTGGCGCCTGTGGAACCTGTGGCGCCAGACAGACCAATTGGACCTGCTGGACCTGTGGCACCAGCCGCACCTTTGGCGCCCGCGAGACCTGTGGCACCTGTCAGACCAATTGGACCGGCGGAACCTGTGGCACCTTGCGGCCCAACCGCACCAATCGTGACGTCAAACAGCGAGAAGCAATTGCATCGATCTGCACCCCGATGGAGCGACAATTCGTAGTTTCCTGGTGTTGAATAAATCGATTGCGGTATTTGCACTACCACCTGTGTGTTGGTATGAGTAACTACGATCGCCGATACGCCGGTTATCGTAACTACTGGTATTAGGGTTCCGAAGTTGGCTCCCGAGATGGTCAACCGTGGCGGTTTGGTGGTATAGTTAGGCTCAGCTGAATTGATAACAGGGATGGCCATGTTATTGATAACAGGGTCGGGCGTGTTGGCAGCGGCCTTCAGCAGAGGACAGCTTATCAGCAGAAGAAAGCCGGCCATCAAGGTGAGAGCGCATACACCCTTCAAGTGTATGGGTGTGAATCGGTGATTCATAGTTGTACCCTCCAATGCAGATTCGTCTCCGGTCGTAGGTTCACGCATTGAACAGCATCATAAGGTACGGGAACCTTCCCCCGCGGCGGGCTTCCCACGTTCCCCCCCGGGACCCGACTGATGCGCGTTGCCCCTAAGGCTCCTTCAGTAATTGATTCCGCGCTCGCGGAAGTTACTCTTACGCACATCCTGCCTTAGACTGGATTTTTCACTCTTGAAAAGTGAACGAACAATTGAAGCACGCTCGTACTGGGGGTAATCTGTGCAAAATTGCACACTGGGTTGGATATCACTCCTGGACCTGTATCTGTCAAACGTGCAACGAATGCCTCACGCCTGTACCTCGCCAAAATTCCATCCGACCGAAAAGCAGCCTCATTTTCTGCTCGAAGGAGTCTTCGGATGAGTAATTCATCGCTTCAAGAATCGGGAGCAAGAGTGGCAAATGCCGCATTCGCCAGGTGGCCCTGGCTTGCCTCCGTGGCAGGCCTGGAAGGGGAGCGAACCGCGGCTCTCTCCCCTTCCGCATTTGCGGAATATAACCTTCCGTTGCAGGACAATGGGAATGAGAGGACGAGCGGAGAAACCTTCGCCCCATCCGGCCAATGCCCAATAATCATTTGCGTATTTTGGGCTGTGAAATTGCGGAGCTATACATAACCAATGCAGAATCAATGCTTTACTAGGGTAAATCACACAGTAGTTATTTTATTGTGATCCTGTGAAGCTCTTCTCCTTCCTCCGTCTGCCGCCGCCGAGGATCCCTTCGCCGCAGCAAGGCTCATTCATTGGAGACGCGGAGCCCTGTCCGCAGAGGACGAGGGAAAAAGGAGATTCCTTATCGGTCATGAGGTCCCAGCCCGGTCACGGCTTTGCCTTGTAGCGGAGAATCCATTCCTCTTGCTCCTGCGTGTCGGGAACGGCGCAACCACGGGCTGCTGTAATGGCCGCCAGAGCGGCCTTGGGAGCCCAGCCCAGTTCAATGAGCGCGCAGGCAGCGGTGAGGGTGGCTCTGCCGATGCTTCCCCGGCAATGGACGCCGATATGCTCGCCGGCGCGGAGGCGGCTGGCCAGGTACTGGACGAAATTACTGAAGGCGGAAGTGTCAGTGGGGATCTGGGTGTCGGGAATCGGGTAGGAGAGGAACCGCAGTCCGACCTGCTTGGCAAGGCGGGGCTCCTCGGTTAGGTCAAGGAATGCGACCTCCTGTCTTTCCAGTAGGGAAACAAGGGTTTGGATGCCGTCGCCCTTCATTTTGAGGAGTTCGTCTTGAAGCCAGTCGCCGCCTTGGGGGCGAAGCACGATGGCCAGGGACGCGGGCGGATCGCCTTTGATCCAGAAGATGTCGTTCACTTGCGTTCAAACTCCTACGAATAGCTCGATGCGTTCGCGGACGGTGGGGATGCCGAGGCCGAGGGCTGCGCGCGCGTTGCCCACGTGAAGCTGGCCGGCGGGCGAGGGGGCAAAGCGGACGCGGGATTTGGCTGTCATGACAGTTTTGATGATAGACGGCGGGGCAGGAGAAAATCCGGATGAGGTTGATTGACGCGGCAGGTAAAGAATGCTATCTTTACTTTCAGAAGTAGAGGTAAAGATGCCGGCATCCAGCACCGTCAGCAGCAAAGGGCAGGTCACCGTACCCATCGAAGTTCGCCACCGGCTTGGTCTCAGAGAGGGCGACCGCGTGGAGTTCGTCTTCGAGGACGGGCGGACCGTTCTGCGGCCCGCGCGGACGGAAAAGAACCCATTTACCGCATATCTTGGCGCCTTTCCTGCATTTTCCTCTCGAGAAGAGATCAATGCCTTTTATCGCGATCTTCGCGATGATGATCCCTGGAAGGGACAGCACGACACAGAGAGTGAGGAATGAGAACTGCGGTCGACTCCAACATCTTTTCATCAATCTGGTCGTGGGAGCCTTCCGCCGAGAAGGTTGCCGAGCAGTTGGGGAAAGCAAAACAAGAGGGAGCGCTCATCATCGCTCCATTTGTATTTGCGGAGTTGCACGCCCATCCAAAGATGACAGCAGATTCCGTACGAGGCTTTCTTGAGAGTGTCGGGGTCGCTGTGGATTTGAAGATTGAAGAGCGGGTCTGGGCCATCGCAGGCTTGCGCTATGCCCGGTACGCGGCGCGGCGAAGAAAAGCCACCGGCGAAGGTCCACGCCGCATTCTTGCCGACTTTCTTATCGGCGCACACGCCCTGGTGCAGGCGGACCGGCTGCTAACCCTGGATCCGGGACGCTACAAGCTGGACTTTCCGGAGATAGAACTGCTCTGAGACCTTGCGAGACTAGGCGCTGAACGACCAGACAAAAATCAGGAAAAGTGTTCCCAACCGCGCGGTTCGAGCGGCTCGCGGCCTTGCGGGGTGAGGAACGTTACGGCGGGACGACCGGGGCGGAGTGGGAGGATGCGGCCGATTCTGGTAATTGAAACGCCGGCGATTTTGCGTGGCAGGCGGCCGGTGGGCGGAGCGGTGAAGAGGAGCTCGTAGTCTTCTCCGCCGTTGAGGGCCTGGGCGAGGGTTGCGGCTGCGTGGATGGGCAGTAGAGCGGCATCGACCTCAGCGGCTACGCCGGATTCCTGGCAGAGGCGGGCGAGATCGGTGGAGAGGCCATCACTAAGGTCGAGGGCGGCGGAGGCGAGCGAGTTGCGCTGGAGCCAGAGGCCCTGAGCGATGCGGGGTTGGGGATAGAGGTGCGGGGCTAAGAAGGATTCGAGCTTTTTGGGGATGCGAGGAGGGTTGGAGCGGGCGGGTTGGGCTGCTGCCAGTTCGGCCATGCGGGCGAGGGCGGCGGCGGCTCCGCCTAGGGTGCCGGTGACGTAGAGCAGGTGGCCGGGACGGGCGCCGGAGCGGAGCAGGGCTTTTCCGCGGGGAACCCGGCCGATAAGGACGATGTCGGCGACGGGGATGGGGGACTCGGACAGATCGCCGCCGGCGAGCGGGGTTTTGTGGGCTGCGGCGAGGGCCAGCAGGCCGTCGAGGAAGCGCTGGACCCAGGACGGGCGGCGGCCCGAGGGCGTGGTGAGCTGGCGCGGCAGGCCCAGGGAAAGAAAGGCGGCTACGGGGCGAGCGCCCATGGCGGCCAGATCGCTTAAACCTCGAGCCAGAGCCCGATGGCCGATGGATTCGGGCTGATGCCAGTCGAGGCGGAAGTGGCGGCCGGCGATGGAGAGGTCGGTGGTGACGGCGAACTCCTCGCCGGGACGCGGGCGGAGCAGGGCGCAGTCGTCGCCGATGCCGAGGCGCAGGGCGCTCGATGAGGGTTGTGCTGCGCGGCTGCGGATCTGGCGGAGCAGGGCCAGTTCCCCGCGTAGGCCGTCGCTCAGGGAGCCGGCCTGCCGGGATCGGATTTTCTGCCGGGATCGCATTTCTTGAGGATAGGGCAAACCGGCCGGGGGAGTGTGGTTGAGGGGATGGGATCAGGAAGTTGGAGGCGGGACCAGCCTGTTGGTCAGAGCGGGTAACTCTGCGGTAAATCTAAAGTAACCTACAGGATTGCCGATATTTCAAGCGTAAGCAAAGGTTTGTATGTGTATCAAAACAGGTCAATTAGCGGAGCTTGATCTGGGGCTCTGAGCTCGAAGCCGGAAGGGAAGGGTAGCCAAATCGTGGTAGAAAATGATTTTTCCTGTGGATTTCGTTGACCCGGCGCGGGACTGTTTGCTAGCCTTTACAGACGCCTCGGGGTTTGCGCCCGAATGAGCGTGTATTGATTTCACGGGCTGAAAAGCCCCCTATGCCTTGCGCTTTTATGAGTACACGGCGGATTGAGTCCCTTGCAGTTGGAGGGATGAAAGGCCAAGATGCTGGGCAAACGCTATTACATTGTTTTTGTTGCACGGGATGAGGACGGGCGGATACGGAAGATTCCGGTTCCGCTGCGTTATGCGTACGGCTTTGTTGCCGCGGCGCTGGTGGGAGCGTTCACCATTGTCGGCCTGGCCGGTTCGTATACCCGCATGCTGCTCAAGACCGAGAGCTTCAACCAGGTTCGGGAGGAGCGGGAGACGCTGCGCAAGGGCTACAAGCAGATGGCCCAGATCGCGCATGACCGCAATGTGCAGGTGGCCTCGCTGGGAGCCCTGGCAAGCGAAGTGACCGCGCTCTACGGACTGCGGCAGAACAAGCTGGCCTCGGCCGCGCCCAAGGCTGCCGCCAGCGCCGCGGCGGAGCCCACGCCCACAAGTCTTGCCCTTACCGACGACGTAAACCAGCAGCAGGTGAAGCTCTCCATCGATCAGTTTTATGCGCTGCGGGCGCAGGCGCTCTCAGGCCGGGTCTCCCGCGCGCTGGAGAGCGGCCTGTCTCCCAACTTTGCCGGCGACTGGGCGGTGCTGGCAGACGCGCCCTCGCTTTGGCCGCTGGAGGGCCGCGTGACCTCCAGCTTCGGGGAGCGGGAAGATCCGTTCAACGGGGAAGGCGCGTTTCACTCCGGCGTCGACATTTCCGGGCCTTACGGCGCGCCGGTGCGCGCGACGGCCGACGGAGAAGTGACCGGAGCCTCCATGGCCGCCGGGTACGGCCGCGAGATTGTTCTCGATCACGGCCACGACGTGCTGACGGTTTACGGGCATCTGTCGAAGATGGCGGTTGTGTTCGGCCAGCATGTGATTCGCGGCCAGGTGATCGGCTACGTGGGGCAGTCGGGGCGTACGACCGGCCCGCACCTGCACTATGAGGTGCGCGTCCGCAACGTTCCGGTCAATCCGCACAAGTATCTGCGCAGCACCTATGAGCAGGTTGCGAATCTCGATGGCGGCGCGCCGGCTTCGCCGGAGAAATAGAACGGATTTTTTGTGATGCGGAAGCGGCTCCCGGAAGGACGGGAGCCGTTTTTGCTTGGGCGCGGGTTGGGTTCGCTTTCGGTCCCGGGGCCGCCGGTAGTATGGTAGACTCGTCGCAATCTCTGCCTCGGAGTCCCACTTATGCGTCTTCTTCCACGTTGTCTTGTTTTTCTCCTTGTGGCGGCTTGCCCCGCTCTCGCACAGGATCATGCGGCGGGCTTGCAGACCGCCTTTGCCCGCGCCCAGCGCCTGAAGCGGGGCGTGAATGCCTCGGAGTGGTTTGCCCAGTCGGCCAGCGACTACTCGGCGGCCCGCACCAATCGCTATACCGACGCCGGGGACATTGCGCTGATGGCGCGGCTGGGCTTCGACAATGTGCGCTTGAGCATCGATGCCGTGCCGCTGGAGCAGTATCCGCGCGGGAAGGACGGGCTGAATGCCGACTTTATGGGGCGGCTGGACCGCGCGGTGGATACGATGCTGGCCTTGGGCCTCGCAGTCCAGATCGACTTGCATCCGGAGGACAGCTACAAGCAGCAACTGCGCACGAGCGACTATGCAGTGGACCGGCTGACCATGCTGTGGCGGCGGCTGGCGGCGCACTATGCGACGCGCGACGCGGAGCGGGTGTTTTTGAGATTTTGAATGAGCCGGAGGTGAACGATCCTTACCGGTGGGCGGGGATTCAGGCGCGGGTGGCTGGGGCGATCCGCGAGGTTGCGCCGAAGAACACGATCATCGCCACGGGACCGAATTACTCCGATATCGTGGACCTGCTAGCCATGCATCCGCTCAGCGACGGCAACGTGATTTATAACTTTCACTTCTACGATCCGCACGAGTTTACGCATCAGGGCGCGGGGTGGGGCGAGGCGTGGTGGAGTTATACGCATAACATCCCTTATCCGGCGACAGAGGGCTCGATGCAGGAGCTGGTGAAGGAGGTTCCGGATGCGGCCAACCGCTACGATCTGGAGCGGTATTGGCTGGACCACTGGGACGGGCGCCGGATACGGCTGCTGATCGACGAGGCGGCGGCGTGGGGGCACGACAATCATGTGCCGCTGATCTGCAATGAGTTTGGGGCCTACCGGGAGCATACCGACCCACAGTCGCGGAATGCGTGGATCCATGATGTGCGGACGGCGCTGGAGGCGGATGGGATCGGCTGGGCGATGTGGGATTATCGGGGCGGGTTTGGGGTGGTATTCAAGGAAGATGGGCAGGCGGCGAAGCCCGATCCGGCAACGGTGGAGGCGCTGGGGCTGGGGAAGTGATTTCGTGCGGCTGGTCGAGGTTCCTGCTTTCCCAGGTCTCAGAATCGAGAATTGCGGGCACCCAGCTTTTGTGCGACGGCCGGGTTAGAAACGCGGAGCGCTTTACTTGCCGGTGTAGGTTATGTGCCAGATGGACCTGGAGCCGTCGTCGGAGACGAAGAGGGAGCCGTCTTTGGCCACTGAAACGCCTACCGGCCGGCCCCAGACCTGGCCGTCGGGTGTAACGAAGCCGGTCAGGAAGTCTTCGTATTCGCCGGTGGCGTGACCGTTGCGCATGGGCAGCCGGATGACTTCGTAGCCGGCGCGCAGGGCGCGGTTCCAGGAGCCGTGCTCGGCGGCGAAACCGTCGCCTTTGAACTCACGCGGGAACTGGGAGCCTTCATAGAAGAGCATTTCGAGCGAGGCAAAGTGGGGATTCACCAGGATGTCGGGGGTGATGACCTTGGATTGCAGCTCGGGGTGCTTGCCAGTGTGGCGCGGGTCTTGTATGCCGCCATTCGGGCCCCCCATGTAGAACCAGGGCCATCCGTAGAAGCCACCCTCCTGGACGTGGGTGACGTAGTCGGGCGGAAGGTTGTTGCCGATGCCATCCCTTTCGTTGGTGGAGCACCAGAGCTCGCCGGTGATGGGGTTGATGGCCTCGCCGACGCAGTTGCGCAGNNTCGGCGCGGTGGAACTCCTCGGGGTGGGTGTCGGAGTCGTCGACGTTGGAGTGCGAGCCGACGGAGGCGAAGAGCTTTGTGCCGTCTTTGGAGAAGATGATGTCGCGGGTCCAGTGGCCGCCACCGCGAAGGCGTCCGCCGCCGGGCAGGTCGGCCAGGTGCTCCGCAGGACCGCTCGCCGTGAGGTCGCCGCTCTTGTAGGGGAAGCGGACGATGCCGTCGGTGTCTCCGATGTAAACCCATTTGGGGTTAGATCCGGCGGGGTAAAAGGCGATGCCGAAGGGCTGGTGGAGGCCTGTGGCGAAGACGGAGACCTGGCTGGCTTTGCCGTCGGAGGCGACGCCGCGGAAGACCTTGATTTTGCCGGTTTCGCTCTCTGCGAGGAAGAGGTCGCCGTTGGGGGCGGTGCGGATGAGGCGGGGATTGTCGAGGCCGGTGGCGTAGAGATCGACTTTGAAGCCCTTGGGGGCGATGGGCCAAGCGTTGGCGGGCCGTGGAACGAGCGTGGGGCCGTTGTCCACCGACTGCTCAGGGGCAGGGGTGGGCAGATCGGCGACGGTGAGGTGACGGCGGATTCCGGGGGACTCGTGGAGGGCGTCAGTGAATGCGTCCTGGCCGGTCAGGACGGGGTGTTGGGGCATGGGTTTGGCCGGGGAATCGGCGGCGCGCACACTGAGCGAAGGCAGCAGCAGGATGCAAAATGCGGCAGGAATCCTCAAGAAGCGGGGCAAACGGGGCAAAATGCGCAAGATGCTCATGGGACCTCTCAGATTTGATTCTTGCGGAGCGATTTGGTTTTGGCCAAGCGTCTGAATTCGAGCAAACCGTGAAGGAATCAGGTGGCGGGGAAGCGCGCTAACGATTACTTGGATGCAGGGGCGGCGGATTCGGGTGCGGATTCGGACAGGGAATTTTCGTCCTGGGCGAGGTTGGCGAGCAGGGCGGGCGAGAGCGAGGCGGTGACCACGACACGGTTGTGGCGCTGAGTGACTTCGGCGGTTTTGAGGAGTTGTTTGAGGCCGTTGTTGGCGGCGTTCTGAGAGAGCGGGACGGTGAGGGCGCGGGCCAGGGTGACGATGGTGTCGAGGGCGGCGGCCTGGTTGGCGGCCACCTGGTCCGTGGGGGCGATCTCCTCGACCTTGATATTGAGCGAGCCCGCCAGCGACAGGGCCGGGGTGGCGCTGGCGACGATGGTGGAGTCGGCTTCGAGCGGCAGCGACAGGCCGAAGACCTTGATGGCGCCGCTTTCAGAAAAGGGCAGGCCGATTTGGCCGACGCCCCAGGCAAGGGAGAGCAGCGGCACGTCGTGGTAGTGCTGCCTCAGCAGCGTGGAGCCGGCAAAGGGCCAGGCGGCGGTGCCATGGCGGTCGAGCATGGAGTGGATCTGCTCGGGGGTGGGGGTGTTGGAGACGGCCACCATGTCGTAGCCGATCTGCGCCACCCGCACCGTGCGGCCCTCGGAGGGGATGCTGTAGACGGTGTGGCCGGCGTAGGCCTCGCGGGAGGCGGCGTGGGCGTCGAGCCAGGCGTTGAGGCGCTTGCCGGTG
Organism: Acidobacteriaceae bacterium; assembly: GCA_003170825.1. Taxonomy (GTDB): domain Bacteria; phylum Acidobacteriota; class Terriglobia; order Terriglobales; family Acidobacteriaceae; genus Telmatobacter. The sequence continues at coordinate 3,056 of PMYL01000014.1, read as the reverse complement.
AGCTTGCCCACCATCACCATGGAGTAGGCGACGGGGCCGTTGGGACCGTTGGGGTCGGGCATGCGGTGGAGGGCGATGGCGACCTGGTCGAGGTCGCGCTCCCAGTCGACGCCGGTGGCGTCGATGAACTGCTGGTACTCGGGCACGCGCTGGGGCGGCTTCATGTCCTTGTGGAAGAAGGCGCGCACGGGCTTGAGGTTGATGTAGACAATGCCGTCGGACTCGGGCAGCAGGCGGGCGGCCTCCGGCGGGGCCTTGGAGCGCAGGAAGATGGCCACGGCCAGAAGGAGCAGGACCGCGGCCAGTATCCAGAGCGTTCTGCGCGTGCGTCTGTGCATGAGCCGTCAGAGATACCCTATCACTCCGGGTGGAGTTGGAGATGCGCCCGCTGACGGCTCATGTCGCTACAGCTTTGCCGGTTCCTGCTACTTTCTGTCCAAGAATTCATTCTTCATGTGTTTGGCAGCCGTCTCCGAAAGCGATTGAATTCCAACCGGTCCGCCGTTCTCCTTGCGGACTTGGCAGGCCATACAACAGAACCGTCGTTCACATGGACGAACTGGACCGATACGCTTGAAGAGCGTTCAATCCCGACGCCAATGCCCGGAACCATCTAATGGGAAACCGAGGGCAGCTCATGCACGGCGTCTCTTGAATCCAATGGCACGAGCTTTGACACATCATATTTCCCCTGCTCCGGCATGACCATGGTCAGCACGAAATAGCCCACCCAGAATCCGGTCCTAAGATCCGTCCGGAAGTAGTAGTCCTTGCCGGGTTCCGCGATGACTGTCGCGCCAGCCTCTTTGTCATCAGTGGAACAAGTGTGCGATCCGACGGGTACCTTAACGTCCAAATAAGTCCCATTCTGGATGTAGCCCAAGAGGATGCCATCGCAGTAAACCGCGGGCTTGAGCACCCGACCCACCCACGCCGAATAGCGATAGATGTGCACTATGGCCGTCGTGGCGGCTGGAGCGGGCGCAGGGGTTGGGGTTGCCGCCGGCGCGGGCACGGGAGTTGGGATTGCCGCCGGCGTGGGCGCGGTGGCCTTCTGCATAATCGCCGTGAGCACCTTTTCGCTGGCGCCCGCGGTTTTCAGGGCGATCAGCCCATCCGCGGAGATGTCGTAGGTTCCTGGCGAAGCATTGATGGTGTTGACTATTAGATCATCCGACAGTCCGGCCTTGACGAGTTTGATGATGGAGTCATTGTTGAGCGCCTGCTGGGCAACGAGCAGGGGGCAAAATGCCAGAAACACGAGTGCGAGAAAACTCTTGCGCATACAGCTTCTCCTTATTCTTTCCGAAATCTTTCCGAACCGGCAAAGCGTTAGGGGGGAAGCAAGGAAATTATCCGCCCAATCCCTGCTTTTCGCAAGTGGCTCTGCTTTGGCAGGGAGGATTGGCGGCGGGGATTGCGGGATGCCGCCGGTCCGGTTTGCTCCGGTGGCGGGGGTGTGTTAACCTTGATTTCTGTGCCGTTGTGTGTGCGGAGCGGGAGTGTGTCCGTACGCGATGCCGGGACGGTTTTTCGGGTTTTCGGGCTGGTTTCCGGGTGGGAAGGGCTGGCGTAGCTCAGCTGGTAGAGCATCTGATTTGTAATCAGAGGGTCGGGGGTTCAAATCCCTTCGCCAGCTCCACTTAAAGGGACCGGAAAACGGGGCCTGAAACGGTAAGAATTGGCTGGCGAGCAGGTTTTTGGGGCGCTGGGCCTGTCCTCCGCGGTGATCCCACTGAGGTGCATGCTCCGAGATGCCGGAGATTCTCCGGACGGGGTCTGATGCGTTGCAATCGGCGCATTGAGTGAGATGCGCTGGAAGTGGTTTTAGCCGGAGGAGCGCAGGCAGGGTTGGGCGGGGCCCCCGGCGACAGGTCTTCGTCGCTGGGTTGAATGGGCACAGGTGGCCGAGTGGTTAATGGCAGCAGACTGTAAATCTGCCGGTCTTTGGACCTACGGAGGTTCGAACCCTCCCCTGTGCACCAGGATTTGAGGGACGTGCGATGCGCGAAGAGCCGCAACCGGGTGAGCGCAAGGGTTTGATGGGCGCGGGTTCGGATCTGGAGCGGCGGTTTCGTTGGGCATTGGTGTTGTACGGTATTTTGGCGTTGCTGGTGTGGTTCACGATGGGCGACGGCAAGGTTTTCGTTCTGGGCAGGCCGGTGGAGTTGCGGTTGATTCCGCTGGTGATCATCGGCGGGCTGGCTTTGCGGACGGTTTTGGCCCGGCAGGCGGAGAGGATTCGCCGCGGCGGGGATGAAGGCGGGAGTTCGTAGGAAGGGCTGATGTAGCTCAGTTGGTAGAGCACTCCCTTGGTAAGGGAGAGGTCACCGGTTCAAACCCGGTCATCAGCTCCAGAAGATTAGCTTCTAGCTGCTAGCTTCTAGCCTCTAGCTTGTGTGGTGGTGGGTTGGGCGAAAGTGGCCTGTGCCGGCGAGATGGAGCTAGAAGCTATAGGCTAGTAGCTAAAGGCTGTTTTGCGGGAGTAACTCAGTGGTAGAGTCACAGCCTTCCAAGCTGTTGGTCGCGGGTCCGATCCCCGTCTCCCGCTCCAGTTCGGGGTCCCCAGCGACGGGTCCTTGTCGCTGGGGTAAAAGAGTTGGACGAACGCGGAAGGGTTGAAGAAGCCTGAAGCGAGGAGACGATGTTCGAGCAGGCGGCGATAGCGGTCAGGGACGAGCGGGGATACGCGCAGCTTCATGCGCTGATCGACGCGGCTTTCGACTCCCGCGACGTGGAGGTCTTTTTGAGCCGCGTGGGCCGGTTCAAGCTGCGGATTCGCGACTATGAGGGTGTTCTCAAGCGCAGATTGCTGGGCAAGGAAGCGGTGGGGCTATACGGAGCGCTGCCGGTATCGGACCAGGGATTGACGCGCGAGCGGTATCTGCGGCTGGTGGAAGCGGTGCCGCTGGAGCTGCGGCAGAGGTATTTCAGGGTGTACGCCTACTACTGAGGCGGGGCCGAGGGTTTTGCGTTTCCGGCATGGCCGGGGCGACAAGAAGAAGAAAGTCTAACGGAAGGAACTGACTTTTATGGGCAAGGAAAAGTTTGATCGC
>PMYL01000058.1 GCA_003170825.1 Acidobacteriaceae bacterium | reverse complement strand
GCAGCGAGAAGCGCACAATGGGCGCGGTGCTCAACTGGTTCAACGCCGCCGCCGCTGGATTGGTCCAGATCATCTCTTGAGGCTAGAACATTTAGGCCAGACTGGCCACACGGAAGTGGGCGTTGAGGCCGACGTTCCGGCTCTGCAACGTGTTGTTCACGCTTCTCTTCCGATGTCATTTCCCCATACGTCTGGAGGGAGCAGGGGTCTTCAGACCCCTGAAAATGCGGCTCAGTCACACGGGCTTTAGCCCCGGGCCTTTCTTCTGCCGGAATGCAACATGGGGAGCGAGAGACCCGAAAAGCCTCCTCCGGGGCTGAAGCCCCGTTTAGGCCGGGATCATTTCAGGGGTCTAAAGACCCCTGCTCCCTCCGTCAGGAGTGGACAAACCGCCGCCAACTCGAGTGTGAACAGGCCCTAAGCGGTTCGGCGGGCGCGGGCGGCGGCGGCGAGTTCGGTGAGCAGGGCGTGGGTCTCCGCCCAGTCGATGCAGGCGTCGGTGATGCTCTGGCCGTAGACGAGGGGCTGGCCTGGGACGAGTTTCTGCGCGCCGGCCACCAAATTGCTCTCCATCATGACGCCGAGGATGTTTGGGTTGCCAGCGGCAATCTGGCCGGCGACATCGTGGCAGGCAATCGCCTGGCGGCGGTAGTCCTTGTTGCTGTTGGCGTGGCTGAAGTCGATCATGATGCGCGGCTGGATGCCGGCCTTTTCCATCTGCGCGGCGGTCTGGGCCACGCTCTCCGCAGTGTAGTTCACCATCCCTCTGCCGCCGCGCAGGATGATGTGGCAATCGGGATTGCCGGTCGTCACGAAGATGGCTGATTGACCGTGCTTGGTGTGCCCCAGGAAGGTGTGCGAATGAGCGGCGGACTGGATGGCGTCGATGGCGATCTGCACGTTGCCGGAGGTGCCGTTCTTGAAGCCCACCGGGCAGGAGACGCCGGAGACGAGCTGGCGGTGAACCTGGCTCTCGGTGGTTCGCGCACCGATGGCGCCCCAACTCACCAGGCCGGCAATGTACTGGGGCGAGATCATGTCAAGGAATTCCGCGCCTGTGGGGACGCCCATCTCGGCCAGGTCCAGCAGCAGGCGGCGCGCCTGGCGCAGCCCGTCGTTGATCTTGTAGGACTGATCCAGGTAAGGGTCGTTGATGAGGCCCTTCCATCCGATGGTGGTGCGGGGCTTCTCAAAATAGACGCGCATGACGATGCGCAGATCGGCGGAAAACTCCTGAATGGCGGATTGGAGCAGGGCCGCATACTCGCGCGCGGCTTTGGTGTCGTGAATGGAGCAGGGGCCGGCGAGGACGAGCAAACGGGGATCGCGCCGGTTGAGAATCTCCACAATCTCAGTACGGGCGTCGAAGATCGTCGCCGAGGCGGCTTCGCTGACCGGGTATTCTTCCTCAAGAAACACGGGCGGTAGAACGACTTTGGTCCATTGGATGCGAATGTCTTCTGTGGTGTGGAACATGGCTCTCTTCCTTGCGGTGCGCATCCCGGTTCCGCATCCCGGTCCCGTATCCCGGTCCAGGTAACAGCCACGGCAGTTGAGATCGGCACGCCCTCTTCAAAATCTAACAGCCTGAGGCCTGAGGGTGCAGCCGCAAGGCAATTGCATGAACGCGGTACATCGTCGATGAAAAGCCCCGGTGTGGCCCTACGGGGCACAAATACATGATCGGAATGCTGTCCCAGGCTGGAGTCCGCCGCGGCGGACTCCAGCCTGGGCTATTTTCATCTCTTCCCTCCGGGAAGACTGCGGTTGCTGCCCCATTTCGACACTGGAAGGAACCATCTTTAGAAACGAACAGCATTCATGCGATTGGCCTGTGGTGTGGCTATGCGAATTGACAGTGCCCATCGCCGCTGCCTAAAATATAAGCGGACTACTTTATACTTTTTCCCGGCGTAAGCATTAGAAAGATAAGCGCTTAATGCGCCTTTAACCGGTCCGGGCGGGGGCTGGAAACGGCCATCATGGCCGTGCGGCAGCCAGGACGGAGAGCAGGGAAGATGACCGATGCGCGCGTCAGTCCGCGGGAGCGGCTGGTGCTTACGGCGATCATCGAGCAGTACATCGCTACCGGCGAGCCCGTAGCCTCGCAGGCGGTTGCGCACAGCTTTGCCGACCGGGAGGGCCTGAGTTCCGCCACCGTGCGCAACGTGATGGCCACGCTGGGCGAAGCGGGCCTGCTGGAGCAGCCGCACACCTCAGCGGGCCGGGTTCCCACAGCCGCGGCCTTCCGCTACTACGTGGAGCAGATCACTCAGCCGGGTACGCAACTGGGCCGCATGACCGCCGGCGCGCAGACGGCCGGTCCCATGCCGCAAGGCGCATCCAATTTGAGTTCTTCGCCTTTGAGTGAAGCCCGCCGCGGGCAGATCGAGGACAGCTTCACCGGCGTGGCCAGCTCCCATGAGTACCTGGAGCGCACCTCGCACGTTTTGGCGCTCATCTCCAGCGGTCTCGGCGTGGCCCTGGCCAGCTCCACCGCGGGCCAGGTGCTGGAGCACATTCACTTTTCCCGCCTCTCCACGGGCCGCGTGCTGGCGGTGCTGGTGACCCAGGCCGGCGCGGTGCAGGACCGCGTGCTCACCCTGGACCGCGACCTGGGGCACGTGGAGCTGGAGACCGCCGCGCGCTACCTGAACGAGAACTTTCGCGGCTGGCCCATCGAGCGCATTCGCGCCGAGGTGGCCCGGCGCGTGGAGGCGGACCGCGCCGCCTACCACCAGATGCTGGCCTCGGTGGAGGAACTCTGCCGCAAAGGCGCTTTGGCCGGCGATGAGGCCGGGCCCGCCATCTTTGTGGACGGAATGGCCAACCTGATCACCGCCGAACTGGACCGCGAGCGCCTGCGCCAGATGCTGCTGGCCCTGGAGGCCAAGCAGCGGCTGGTGGAGCTGCTCACCGCCTACGTAGACGGCCGTCAGCAGGAGGTGCGCGTGGTGGTGGGCCTGGACGACGCTTCGCCCGCCATGCAGGACCTGGTGCTCATCGGCGCACCGGCCCGGCTGGGCGGCGCCAATCTGGGCACCGTCGCCGTCATTGCGCCCACGCGCATCCAATATCAGGAGATGATCCAGGCGGTGCGCTACATTGCCCGGCTCTCCGAGCGCATCTTAGAGGTTCCTGCTAATTGGGAAGTCCCCGCAGGCCAGGAGTTTTTCAAGAACTAGACCGGCGGCTGCCGGCAATCTTGAAGTGAGCGCCCGCAACCCGCGTTGAGAGCCGCGGCCCGCGCGCAAATTATCATGGAATCAGGTACCGTTGATTTTTCGGAGAATGCATAGAATTATGCCAGAACAGGAAACAGAGTTGCCCTTGTTGGAACCGGGGGAGCCCGCGCCTGCCGCGACGGAAGAAACACTCGCCGAACCGGCGCCGCCGCCGGCGAGCACAGAAGCTCCCGTGAGTGGCGCGGAGCCCGTAAGCCGGGTGGAGTTCGATCAGTTGAAGGCCGAGCGGGACCAGTTGCTGGACCGCCTGGCCCGGATGCAGGCAGAGTTCGAGAACGCCCGCAAGCGCGCCGAGCGCGAGCGGATCGAGTTTCGCGACTATGCCACCGGCAGCGTGGTCGAGCAGTTCTTGCCCGTGCTGGACAACTTCGCGCTGGCGCTCGATTCCGCCGGCTCGGCTGAGCAGTTGCGCTCCGGCGTCGAGCTGATCGTGAAACAAATGGAAGAAATCCTGCGCCAGTTGCAGGTCACTCCGGTTGCCACCGTGGGCGAGGCGTTCGATCCCCGCCTGCACGAGGCGATTGGCCTGGTGGAGCGCGACGACCTGCCCGACCAGCACGTGGCCGAAGAGATTCGCCGCGGCTACCGGCTGCGCGAGCGGCTCCTGCGCCCGGCCATGGTGCGCGTGGTCTCCAACCCGAAACAGACAAGCGAATGAGTTCAAGAGTGAGCAAAGCAGACTACTACGAGATCCTCGGCGTCTCGCCTGAGGCCAGCGACCAGGAGTTGAAGAGCGCCTATCGCAAGCTGGCGCTCAAGCACCACCCTGACCGCAACCCCGGCATCCACGCCGCCGAAGAAAAGTTCAAAGAGGCCAGCGAGGCCTACCAGGTGCTGAGCGACCCGGACAAACGCGCCGCCTACGACCGCTACGGCCATGCCGGCCTGAACGGGCACGGCTCGGGCTTCGGCGGAGGCCCTTTCGCCGGCGGCGTGGACATCGGCGACATCTTCGGCGATCTTTTCGGCGAGATGTTCAACGTGGGCGGCGGCTCGCCGCGCGCCTCCCGCCAGAAGCGCGGCGACGACCTGCGCTTCGATTTGGGCCTGGACTTCGAGGCCGCCGTCTTCGGCTCCGAGACCGAGGTCAAAATCCGCCGCCTTGAGACTTGCGCCGCCTGCCACGGCCGCGGCAGCGCCTCCGGACGCGGTCCCAGCACCTGCGGGCAATGCCAGGGCCGGGGCCAGGTCCGTTACCAGCAGGGATTCTTTTCCGTGGCCCGCGCCTGCGGCGCCTGCGGCGGCACAGGCTCCGTCATCGGCGATCCCTGCCAAACCTGCCGCGGCCAGACGCGCGTCAACTCCGAATTCAAACTCAACGTCAAGGTGCCGGCAGGCGTCGAGAATGGAACCCGCATCCGCTACGCCGGCGAAGGCGACGCGGGCCGCTCCGGCGGTCCCAGGGGCGACCTCTTTATCGTGCTCTCCGTCCGGCCTCACGATCTCTTCGAGCGCAAGGGCAACGACCTGCACTGCGTCATTCCCATCAGTTTTCCGCAGGCAGCGCTGGGCGACGAGTTTGAGATTCCCGGCATCGACGGCCCGGTAACCCTCAAGGTTCCCGAGGGCACGCAGAGCGGCCGCGAGTTGCGCGTCCGCGGGCGCGGCGTCCCTTACCTGAACGACAAAGGCCGCGGCGACCTGATTGTGAAGGTGCTGGTGCAGATTCCCAGAAAACTCTCCCGCGCCCAGCGCGAACTGGTCAACAAGCTGGCCGAGTCGATCACAGTCGACAACAAACCCACCTCCCCCAGCCTGCTGGAGAAGATGAAGGATTTGTTCAACTAGCAGTGCTGTGGACTGAGAGTGTTATTAACCCTGCCCTGAACGCCGTTAGAGGCATGAAGCTAGTACCTAGACCGTGTGAT
>PMYL01000001.1 GCA_003170825.1 Acidobacteriaceae bacterium | reverse complement strand
GACGCCGCCCGCTTCGGCGCCATGAAGGCCGTTCTGCCGCTCCAGGGTTGCGTCGCCGCCTCCGACGCCTTTTTCCCCTTCTCCGACGGCCTTGAAGCCGTAGCCCAGGCAGGCGCAACCGCCGTCATCCAGCCCGGAGGCTCGGTCCGCGACGAGGAAGTGATCGCCGCCGCCGATAAGCTGGGCGTCGCCATGGTCTTCACCGGGGTACGGCACTTCCGGCATTGATTTTTTGAACTCGGGCAGGGGCCGGGAGCGTGATGGGCGATTGGCGGCCGGCGACAGAATTGAGCGCCAGCCAGCCAATATTTCAGCTAAATGCTGCAAATCGCAAAGACACTGCGACTATTCACGCTTAAAATCGTCTGTACAATAGGCAGAGTCGCTCTTAACGGCTGCCTGCGCTGCCTTTGAGCCCTCCGGCACGGGGTTTCCCTGTCCGCCCGGCCCAAATGGCACGGGATCTCCTGGATGATGAAAGCAAAACTTCGTTTATTGCCCCTTTGGCTCAAGTTAGCCGCCGCGCTTCTCGTCTTGCTGACGGCCGTGCCCTCCCGCGCCCAAACCGCCCCTACTGACAACTTTCCGCCTGACACCGCCGCGCCGGCCAAGTCCAGCCCCGGTCAAGCCGCGCCCACTCAAGCTGCGCCCGCCAAGGCCCCGGCTGAGGCCGCCCCCGCCCCGGCCGACCGCGCCGTCGCTTACTATCACCTGGCGCTGGCCAACACCTACGAGGAAGAGGCTGCCGAATTGGGCCGCCCGGAACTCGTCACCCGCGCCATCGAGGAGTACAAGCTCGCGCTGAACGCCGATCCCGGCTCGCCGCAGTTGAACAACGGACTGGCCGATCTCTACTTCCGCACCGGCCATTCGCACGATGCCGAAGTCACGGCAAGGGCATTGCTCAAGAACTCCCCCAACGACATGGATGCCCACAAGCTGCTGGGGCGCATCTACCTTCGCCTGCTCGGCGATGGCCAAAATGCAGTATCCTCCGCCTCGCCCTCCGGCAATGTGCTCGACCAGGCCATCGCCGAGTTCGAGAAGATCGTCGCCCTGCAACCCAAGAGCGTCGAAGACCGCATGGTCCTCGGCCAGCTCTACACCGTCAAGCACCAACCCCAAAAGGCGGAGGACGAGTTCAAGACCGCGCAGGCCATTGAGCCCGAGTCGGAAGAAGTGGTGCTCAACCTGGCCCGCCTCTATGCCGAAAGCAACGATATCGAACATGCCGCCAAGGTGATTGAGGACGTTCCGGTCACCGGCCGTACCTCCAAGATGGAGTTCGCCCTCGGCGCGGCCTATGACCAGTTGAAGAGGCCCCAGGACGCCATCGCCGCCTATCGGCGCGCCGCCGGCATGGACCCGGGGGACACGCAGACCCTGGACGCGCTGGCCCAGGCCCTGCTCAACGACAACCAGCTCGACGAGGCCCTCAAGCAATTCAAGGAGCTTGCCGATGCCGATCCTGAGAACGTCGAGGCGCTCGTCCACATCGGCGAGATCCAGCGCCGCCAGGGAAAGTACGACGAGGCCCTGGCCACCATTCGCAAAGCCCGCAAGCAGGACCCCACTTCCCTTGAAGCCGGCTTCAACGAGGGGCTGACCCTGGACCAGATGGGCCGCTACGACGAGGCCGCCCAGGCCTACGAGAAGATGGTGGACCAGACTTCCCACGCCAACGGCGCCTACACCGCCGAGGAGAAGAATAGCCGCAGCTTCTTCCTCGAGCGGCTGGCCGCTGTGTATGCAGGGCAGAACAAGATCGATCAGGCCGTCGCTGCCTACCAGAAGATGATCGACATGGGCGGCGAATCGGCCCTGCGCGGCTTTGAAGGCCAGGTGGAGACCTACGGCGAAGCCAAAATGTTCGACCGCGCTGTCGAGGTCTCCCGCAAAGCTGTCGAAGCCTCCGGCAAAGCCATCGAAGCCAACCCCAAGGACCCCGATCTCAAGGCCAAGGATCTGGAACTCAAGCTGATGTTCGCCGGCGCCCTGGTGGAACAGGGCAAGACCGAAGACGGCCTGGCGCTGGCCAAAGGGCTGCTCGACAACTCGGACAAAGACCGGCTGGTGTGGTTGAGGCTGGGCCAGTTCTATACCCAGATGCACCGCTGGAAGGATGCCGACGAGGCTTACGCCAAGGCCGGTCCTCTCACCACCAAAAAGGAAGACCGCACCTACCTGCTCTTCCTCAAGGGCGCGCTGGCTGAGCGCCAGAAACACTATGAGCCGGCCGAGCAATTCTTCCGCCAGGCCCTGGATCTGGACCCCTCCAGCGCCATGACCCTCAACTACCTCGGCTACATGCTCGCCGACAAGGGAATCCGGTTGCCCGAGGCCCTCAAGCTGATTCGCAAGGCCGTCGATCTCGAGCCGATGAACGGCGCATACCTCGATTCGCTGGGCTGGGTCTACTTCAAGCTGGGTCAGTACGAGCAGGCCGAGGAAAACCTCCGCCAGGCCGCCGAGCGCGACCGGACAGACCCCACCGTCCACGACCACCTGGGCGACCTCTACGAGAAGACCGGCCGCATCCGCCTGGCCGCGGCGCAGTGGGAACTCTCTCTCTCGGAGTACGCGAAATCCGCCGCGGCGGACGTGGAGCCCGGCGACGTGGCCAAGGTGCAGAAGAAGCTGGAAAGCGCCCGCGTCAAGCTGGCCAAACAGGAGAGCGCCGCCGGACAGCCCAAGCCGGAATAGGCCACCACGCAAATCTCAGGCCGCGATGGACCCCGGAGGCGCGTGTCTCGGTGTTGAGGCGCGGGTCTCGGGGAGGGCGCGGATATTCATTGCATGGTCGGTCGAGTCGCACGCCGCCAGCACAGACCAGACTTCGAGCGGCATTGCGTTTTGTCCCTTTCCGCACGACACGGTGCCACGCATGACCGCCGCGTCCTGGGCGCTTGCGTTCGGGCAGACGCCGAATGCGTCGAACTTCGCTCCGCAATCCTGGCAGTGGGTTGGACGGCTCATGCGGTTGCTCCACTCATGCGGTTGCTCCAATTCAGGATTCCGGCGGAAAGCCGGCAATCCAGGCCCGTATGAGGGAACTTTACGGCGGGGAAGATCATTCACTGAGGAGTAATCCGCTTCTTTCAGGGCGGTGTTTCCCGATTAGGTATAGCGGAGATGAAGTGCAAAAAGCGAACCGCGCGTTGTGAATCGGAACGCCTGAATCGTAATTCGTGATTTCCAATCTATGAATTCTAGGGAACCTCTGATTAAGTTGACTTTTAAGCCTGCCCTGTGGCGCCCGGCTCCTCGTCCTCTTCATTGGGATCGTAGTCGTCGCATGTATCACGCCGATTGCAGCTTGCGCAATCGGCGGGTTCGCAGATTTCCTTTTCCGGGGCCAGCTCATCGCCTTCGCCGGTGACGGTCATGGAGTGCACAGTTTCGGAATCCTCACGGGAGGAAGCGCGATCGATATTCTGCGAGGCGATCTGGAGGGCGTAGAGGAGCAGGCCGGTGCGGCGCGCATCGAGGCGGGAGCTGAGCAACGCAGCTACGATCTGGGAGGTCGCTACCTGGATGGAGGCGGAATCCTCCAGCATGGGGAGCTTGATGTCATCCCAGTTGGAGGTTTTCGCTTTGGCCATGGTATGCACGCGAGAGTGGAAATAACAATAGGCCGACTCGAGCAGAGCCGGAGATTGGCATCGTTGTCCGTTGGTCTTGATATGACGGCAAAGCTGGTACATCAGGCACCCCCCCCACCCCTATTTTGTAAACAAATTCCTTGTTTTCTTGAGTTTACGGGCAGGGTTGCGCTGTAAAATCGTGAAAACAAAGAAGTTCCCTGCAAAATCGTCCAGGATAAGGAGTTACGTGACGTTTCGGCCTCTGTTGGCCGCTTCCGTCTGAAAGGCGGCGCGTAGAGGTCGTACCGGGACGATGATTTGAAGGAAGACTTCTGGGATCATTGTGCGACGAAGGGGGGAAATAATCTGCAAGGGACTGGCCGTCCAGGCGGACGGCGCTTGCGCGCCATGGGGTTCGTGGCCTCCCACCCT
>PMYL01000059.1 GCA_003170825.1 Acidobacteriaceae bacterium | reverse complement strand
CTCCTGAAACTTCACACCTAGGGCTTTGGCTGTGTAATTTGGTAATTGCTCCTGGACAAGTGCGGGCGCGGACGCCCGCACGACAGCCGGTCTGGAGACCGGCGCTACATTCCTGGCATTACACAATCACGCGGCCTCGGTACTAATGCATCCGCCGGATCCCGATTCCGAGCGCAGTCCCGTCCTTGCGCCGGTCGTGGCGGCGCGAGCTTGTGGGATACTGGGCGATCGCGCCCGGCGCCTGAGACCGGCTCTTCGGTGTAGCATGTGCCCATGACGCCTTCAAAACCGGCGCACCGGGGGAAATCGCCGCGTGCGGCCGGCACTCCCGCCAAATCGTCGAAGAGGCCGAAGAAGGAACTGGTCATTGTGACCGGAATCTCCGGCGCGGGCAAAGCCTCTGCGCTCAAGGCCTTTGAGGACCTGGGCTTTCACGCCGTGGACAATCTGCCTATGGAGTTGCTGCCCGATTTTGCCGGTCTGGTGGGCAAGTCCGTCGAGGTGGAACGGGCCGCCATCGTGGTGGATGTCCGCGAGGGAACCACGCTCGACCGCCTTCCGGAGATCCTCAAAAGCGTAAGGAAGCTGCTGCCCACGCGCGTGGTTTTTCTGGACGCGCAGGACGCAGTGCTGGTCCGGCGCTACTCCGAGACCCGGCGTCCGCACCCCCTGGGCCGGTCGGAGACTGTGTCGCGCTCCATTGTGGAAGAGCGGCAACTGCTGGACCCCATCCGCAATGTGGCGGACACGCTGATCGACACATCGAACTTCAACGTGCATGAGCTGCGCGCCCACATTCTGGAGCGGTTTGGCCAAGAGGAGGAGACCAAGCGCCTGCAGGTTTCCTGCCTGAGCTTCGGCTTCAAGAATGGCGTGCCGCTGGACGCGGATATGGTCTTCGATGTCCGGTTCCTGCCCAATCCCCACTTTGTGCCGGAGTTTCGCAAGCTGACCGGCCTGGACCCAGGCGTGGCCAGGTATGTGCGCAAGTTTCCGCAAACCAGGGAGTTTCTAGATCGGGTGACGGACCTGATGCTTTACCTTCTGCCGCACTACGTGGAGGAGGGGAAGAGCTACCTGACCGTGGCCTTCGGCTGCACCGGCGGCCGGCACCGCAGCGTGATGATGGCCGAGGAGATGAGCAAGCGGCTCAGGAAGGCCGGCTACCAGGTGAAAGCGTTGCACCGGGATATGCCGCGGTGACGATAGCTAGTCCGCGGGCCGGCGAGTTGCGGGTTGAATTCAAGGTCACAAAGGCGCTCTTATATAGCATTGATTACAAGAAACTTAGATATTCGATGCTTTGTCAGAGTCAGAGGAATCAAAGGCTGCCAGGAACAGAGTGCCCGATCGGCCTCTCGCCGGATTTCACGCCAAGTGCTAGAATGATTCGTGATTTTACCGCCGCCCCGCAAGGATTCCTAACCGGTTTGACAATATCGCGGCTATGTAAAGTAGCCTGGAGGTGAAAGATGAAGAGTTCTACGCGCGTGGGCAGGATTCTGCTCTGGGTTTCAGTCCTGTTGTCGATTCCCGTTATAGCAGCGGCCCTGAACAACAACAGGCCCCCCCCACCCCCGGCAAGGCCAGCTCCGGCAAGGCCAGCGCCGTCAAGGCCGGCCCCGGCGCCGTCGCGCCCGTCCTACAACCCTCCGCCGTCGCACCCGTCCTACACGCCGCCGTCGCGTCCGTCCTACACACCGCCGTCGCGTCCGTCCAACAACCCTGCGCCCTCGCGTCCTTATAGCCCGCCGAGCAGCGGCGGCGGCGCCAGGCCATCGAGTCCGAGTCCGTCAAGTCCGAATCCATCGAGCCCGTCGCACAGCTATACGCCGGGCGCGCCGTCGGGCGGGAGTTCATCGAGCCCGCGGTCCTCTTCGGGCGCCACAACCTATACCCCGCACACCTATACCCCAGGGTCCTCCGCGGGGAGCGGGTCCGCGGCATCGCATTCATCCGGCAGCGCCACGGTCAGCGGGGAAGGCGTGAAGAGCGCGAATGGGGCTACCACCTACACTCCCCATGCCTCGACCGGCAGCAGCTCCACTCCGGCTGCCCCAGCCGCTACGCACGGCAGCTCCTACACTCCGGCGGCCCCAGCCGCTACGCACGGCAGTTCCAACACTCTGGCTGCCCCAGCCGCTACGCACGGCAACTCCTACACCCCGGCGGCCCCAGCCGCCGCGCACGACAACTCTTCCACCCCGGCGGCCCCAGCCGCCGCTGTAGGCAACTCCCACACTCCGGCTGCCCCAGCCGCCGTGGGCGGCAACACCAACTCCCCACGGAACTCTTCGCCGGGAAGCGCGGCCGGCGGCGGGACACATGCTGTTTACAGCGTTCCGGCGTCCTCGACGGCCGGCAAGACCGGCTCGGGCAACTCCATGCTTTCAGCGGCCGGATCGCAGTCCGTGCTGCACCAGGTAAACACGGCGCGCTCAGGCCTGACGGGCATCAATAAGCGGTCGATACCCCCTGGACAGGTTTCCGTGCATCCGGATAAGAGCCTGACCGTAACCGCAACCAACGGGCGGAACTTCAATGTGCGCTCCAACGGAACCCTGGCTTCTTACAGCGGGCACGGGCAGAGCGCCACATTCCACTCGGATGGACGCGTGGCCTCCGTGCATACGTCCACCATGGACATCGCGCGCGGGCCGCACGGACAAAGGACCGTGATCAGCGAGCGCCCCGACCACAGCAGGCTGGTTTCGACCGGAGCGCACAGCGGGTATTCGCAGCACTCGGTCGCCTACCACGGACATACCTATAACCAACGGACATACGTGCATGGTGACCATAGCTTCACGCGCGCATACGCCGGTTACGGGTATCGCGGACTGATGTTCGACAACTATCTTCCGCTTTACTCCTACGATCCGTGGTTTTACGGATGGGCCTATTACCCCTGGGGAGCCCCTGTCGGGTATGGGTGGGGATGGGAGGGTTCGCCGTGGTTCGCATTCTATGGGGGATTCTTCTCTCCCTGGGCCGCGTATCCGAGCGGCGCCTACTGGCTGACGGACTATTATCTCGGCCAGACGCTTGCCAACGGCTACCAGATGGAAGCTCCGGCAGACGGCGGAGAGCAGGGAGGCGGCTACGCCGGGGATGGAGCCGGAGCGGCGGGGGGCGACGAGGCCTATGCCCAGGCCGATACGCCCATCACTCCGGAGATCAAGCAGGCCATCGCCGAGGAGGTTGCGCAGCAACTGGCCTATGAGAATGCCGCCGCGGCGCAGCCGGACCAGGCGCCCTCGCTCGACGGCTTGCCGCAGGTGCTGGTGGCCAACCATCTGTTTGTGGTGAACCAGGGCCTGAACGTGGCCACCGCGGACGGACAGCAGTGCGGGCTTTCGACAGGAGACGTGATCAAGCTGGTGGCCGCGCCGCCGGAGGGGTCGGCGACAGCGGACCTGATGGTGGTCAGCAGCCGGCGGGGCGATTGCCCGGCCGGGCTTATCGTCACCCTGTCGCTCGAAAACCTTCAGGAGATGCAGAACAACTTCCGCGCCCAACTGGATTCCGGCTTGCAGAGGCTACACGCGCAGCAGGGCCAGGGCGGATTGCCCGCGGCCCCCTACGCGGCCATCGCCGCGCCGCCCAGGCCCGTGGATGCGCCTCCGGCGGACAACGAGAATGTGCAGGCGCTTCTCGATGCCCAGCGGCAACAAGCCGACCAGGCCGAGACCGGCGTGACGCAGGCGGCCTTCGCCGGCCCGCAGTAGCGCGGCCTTCGCGGCGCAGACCATTTCACGGCGGAAGCAGGGAGAAATCCCTGCTTCCGCCCATTGCCATGAAAAGGAGATGAAATCATGAAGATAAGGAATTTGTTTTTGGCGGGTCTTTTGGGCGGGATCGCTTTCACTCTCTATGCGCAACAGCCCGTTGCGCCCCCGCCCAGGCCGGCCGCAGACGCGCCCGCAAACGCCGAGGTGCTGAAGCTGCTGCGGGCTGCGATGCCGGAGAGCGTGGTCCTGGACAAGATTCGCGCCACCACGGACAAATTCGATACCTCCGTCGATGCGCTAATCGCGCTCAAACAGGCCGGCGCGACGGAAGCCGAACTGAAAGCCGTGCTGGCGCAGGGCGCAGCATCCGCTGAGCAGCCGCCCGCTGCCGCGCCCGCCGCCAGCGGCCCATCCCTCGCCGAGACCATGAAGTTCATCCAAGAGAAGCTGAAAGAACAGGGCCAGGTCGAGTTCGTAGAAACCGTCAGTGTCCAGAATCAGCCGGGAGTAACAATCCGTATCAGTGCCCGCAGCAAAGACGACGACGTTGTGGCCGACCCGGCAGCCTGCACACTGCACGCCGCCGGCACATACGACCAGAGCATGGTAACTTCGGCTGGAGGCAAAACGGTTGCCACCGAGGACCAGCATTCGTACCTGGCCGGGACAGCCGCCTTCAAGGATGTGGAAAAGATCACCGTCGAGAGCATACTGGATTTTTCGAATCGTCATTTTGCGGAATCTGGCCACCCTGAATTCACGGCGACAGCAGCGACCCCCGTCTTCTTCGTCGAACTCTCGGCTGCGAAAACCCTCTTCACCCGTCATGAAACCAACACTATAGGCAACAAAGCGCCGGTGGTTACCGACGAACCGTTGAAGGAGGCCGGATTAGTCTTCCGTGATGAAGAGATGGCTAACCGCGTCGCCAAGGCGATGCTCCATGCCGTCGAACTATGCGGCGGCGGCAACAAGGACCCCTTTTAACAGAAGCAAAAGGAAACCAATCATGACAAAATCCATCCACATCGCCGCACTCACGCTGCTGCTCTTTGCGGCGGCAGCAGCCGTCTCCCAAAACGCCGTTGCGCCCCCGCCCAGGCCCGCGAATGACGCGCCCGCCAACGCCGAAGTTCTGAAGCTGCTGCGGGCTGCGATGCCGGAGAGCGTGGTCCTGAATAAGATTCACGCCGCAACCGGCAAGTTCGATACCTCAGTCGATGCGCTGGTCGCGCTCAAGCAGGCAGGCGCCAGCGATGCCGAACTGGGCGCGGTGCTGGCTCAGGGCGCAGCGCCCGCCGGCCCATCGCCCGCCGTCGCGCCAACCACCAGCGGCCCATCCCTCGCCGAGTCCATGCAGTTCATCCAGGACAAGCTGAACGGCCTTGGCAACGTCGCCTTCGCCCAGTTTCTCCAGAACACAAGCAACGGCGGCACAGGGACCAAATCCCTCACAAACGAGATCAGCAATGTTGTTGCCGACCCGAACCAGTGCAGTATCTCCTACCATCGGAAGGCGACAAGTAATGGTTCAACCTACAAGGACGAGAATAGCGTGTTCTCGCTGCGCGATGTCCAGGACATTGTGGTAACGCCCGACGAACCGTACGAAACCAAATGGCAGGTGAAGAGCGGCTACCCCAACGTTATCGTCACATCCACCAGCCCGCCCATAACAGCGCTGGTGGCGCGCCACGCGCATGGCGAGGAGAGCTTCTTCCTTTTCACCGACGCCGATCTTGCCGACCGCGTAGCCAAAGCCATGGTTCACGCCGTTGAACTCTGCGGCGGCGGCAGCTAAGATCAGTTTTGAGCCGGGAACGGGGCCATGAGCCAACATGCGTATGGCCGCGAAGTTGAATTCGCGGCCATAACGGTGCTCGATGAGGCTTAATACTTGACGATGGCGGCGAAGGAGTCGGGCTTGAGGCTGGCTCCGCCCACCAGAGCGCCGTCGATCTCTTCCTGGCCGATGAGGGCTGTGGCGTTGTCGGGCTTGACGCTGCCGCCGTAGAGGATGCGCATGGCTGCGGCGACCTCGGCGCCCAGCAGCCTGGCTACTTCGGCGCGGATGATCTTGTGCGCGTCGACGGCCATCTCCGGCGTGGCGGTCTTGCCGGTGCCGATGGCCCACACCGGCTCATAGGCGATGACGATGGGGCCGGCGGCCTCGGCGGTGATGCCGGCGAATGCGCCCGCGATCTGGGTCTTTAGCACGTGCGCGGTCTTGCCGGCCTCGCGTTCCGCCAGAACCTCGCCGATGCAGACCACCGGCACAACGCCGTGCTTGAGCGCGGTGTGCAGCTTCTTATTGACGATCTCTTCGGTCTCGGCAAAGTACTGGCGGCGCTCGGAGTGGCCGATCAGGGTGTGCGTACCGCCCACGGCCTGGAGCTGACCCACAGAGGTCTCGCCGGTGTACGCGCCTTCCTCGGCAAAGTGGATGTTCTGCGCGCCGACGGCCACGTTCGAGCCCTTGGCGGCTGCAATCACCGTGGGCAGCAGCACGGGCGAGGGAAACAGGGCAATCTCGTCGCGGGTGTGGCCGACAACAAGGGGCAGAAAGGCATCGACGAAGGCCTTGGCTTCGGCGGGCGTCTTGTACATCTTCCAATTGGCGGCAATCAGTGCTTTGCGGGGCATTTTTCCTAAAACTCCTCAGGCTGATTCTAGTGGATGGAATTCAGGGTCCCGGGTGACGGCGGGCACAACGGGGGCTGTGTTGCGCTGTGAAGTGTGCTAAAATTATGACTATAGTCTGTGACCATGGGAGGAATTGCGATGCAAGCAACCATTGCTGCCGGGGAGTTCAAGTCGAAGTGCCTGAAACTGCTGGACCAGGTGGCCGAGAAGCGGGAGACGCTGGTCATCACCAAGCGTGGTAAGCCTGTGGCACAGGTGACACCAATCCCAGCACAGGAAAATATCGTCGGGTCGATGAAGGGCAGCGTGCTGTGGATGGGCGACATCATCTCTCCGATCGATGTTGAATGGGATGCAATGAAATGACCGCTTCGGAGAAGGACAGATCGCCCCTCTTACTTGTCGACACGCACACGCTTATCTGGATGGTGGAAGAGGCTCCCCGGCTGGGAGCGCAGACCGCCGAGGCGCTGAACAGGGCTGGATGGGAAAACCGGATTGCGGTCAGCGCGATTACGCCGTGGGAGATCGGACTGGTGGTGAGCAAGGGGCGCTTGCAGCTTGGAGCCGACGTGATGGAGTGGATACGCGAGGCGCTGGCAAAACCGGGCGTGCAACTGGCCCCGCTCACGCCGGAGATTGCCGTCGCCAGCACCCGCCTGCCGTTTGAGATGCACGCCGATCCCGCGGATCGCATTCTGGTTGCCACGGCGAGGCATCTCGGCGCTACGCTGGTCACGGCCGACAAGGCTTTGCTGGAGATGGCGAGACAGGGGCACTTTGTGGGGATGGATGCGGGGGCTTAGGGCTCTTTGTGCTATCCCACCCTTGCCGCAAAGAACACGTCAAGGATGGGGCACCCGCCACCGGCTATGGCTCTATCTCACCCTGGGCGTTGACCGGTACGAAATCACCATTGACGAAGCGAAACCCGCTCTTGAGCAGCTCGCGCTGCACTTCCGCCTCGGACACCTTCTCAATAAGCACCTCAGTTAGTCTCCTGAGTCGCCTTCGCTTCGACTCCGGGCCCCAGGCGCCCCATAGGCCGTCGATCGCGTTTTCTTGCGGCGGCCTTCTCGTGCCATAGCCGGAATCGTCTGTTCCGTCAGGGATCAGACCGAGATCCCATCCCGCAGCGCCAGCGAGGATGCGGATTTTAGCGGCTGGGCACTGGTGCAGTATCAGCCGCATCGAACCGTAAATCTGCGTCACTTCTTCGTCGGAAAGAGCGGATGGCATCGTTTGGTCTCCTCTAAGACTTGTAAACGCGTCGTTGCGCCCCCGGTTCAGCTTAGCGAGCGCATCGATCCCGAATATAGAGGAGCACCGCTATCGCGGTAGGTCAATTCTCTACATCGTTCCATGTATTTCGTGTAGTGAGAGGTGGGGCACCCGGCTATCGGCTCCTTGCGCGTTGTATGCGTCTTTCGAGCCGTTCGCTTTCCACGCGCTGCTGTCGCTCTTCCGTCGTTTCAGAGGGTTTCTTGAAGATGGCATGATACAGCCAAGGATCTGCGGAGACTAAAGTGTCGCAGTCGCTAACAGGATGCTTGAATGTCTGGTCAGCGGGTCTTGCGGGGAAGAACGCGACCAGTTCCCACCCGTTGCTGCCCATGGAGTTGAGCGCCTTTTGAACTGAAGCATTTCCGCTTTGGGGACCGTAAAACCACTCAAGAACATCCGGTTGATGTTGAGTGTTGATAGTAGCTATTTTGTAGTCCCATTGGTTCATTTGTCACCCTCAGCCCGTCTGGCGTCCGCTACCGTCCCTAAGTCTGCGGCGGTTGGCTCGTGTTTCCCCCTGTCTGACGTAGGTCTTCAACTTCTTTTTAACCGGCTTCTTCCGCATAATAATGTCCTCCGCCTTCACTGTGCCGCAGAAAGCCTCTTATGGCAAGTTTTCCGGTAGCCGGGTGTCCCAGGTCCCGCTTTTGGGACCTGGAAAAAACGAAATCTTTGCGAACGGATAGTGAGCGTCTGCCGCACCGCAGGTGCTACTTATCCGTCAGCGCTTCCACACCGGGGAGTTTCTTTCCTTCCAAAAACTCAAGCGAAGCGCCGCCGCCGGTGGAGATGTGGGTGATCTGGTCGGCTACGCCGGCCTGGTTGATGGCGGAGACACTGTCGCCGCCGCCGATGATGGAGATGGCTGCCTTGTTGGCCGCAACGGCGTGGGCGATGGCGTTGGTGCCCACGGCGAAGCGGGGGAACTCGAAGACGCCGGCCGGGCCGTTCCAGACGATGGTGCGGGCGGTCGAAACCACCTCTTCAATCGCAGCGATCGACTTGGGACCGATGTCCAGGCCCTGCCAGTCGGCGGGGAAGTTGACCGAGCAGTCCCACGGCTGGGTGTTGGCGTCGGGGGCGAAGTTATCGGCGAGGATGTTATCGACGGGCAGCAGAAGCTGGACGCCTTTGGCCTTGGCCTTGTCGATGGCCGCTTTGGCCATGTCGATCTTGTCCTCTTCGACCAGAGACTTACCGGTTGTAACTCCCAGGGCGCGCTGGAAGGTGTACGCCATGCCGCCGACGATGACCAAGGTGTCGACCTTGTCGAGCAGGTTATCAATGACGTCGATCTTGCCGGAGATTTTGGAGCCGCCGATGATGGCCACGAAGGGCTTTTCGGGCGATTCGAGGGCCTTGCCGAGGTAGGTGAGCTCCTTTTCCATCAGCAGGCCGGCGACGGCGGGCGAGAGGAAGTGGGTGATGCCCTCGGTGGAGGCGTGGGCGCGGTGGGCGCTTCCGAAGGCGTCATTGACGTAGACCTCGGCCAGCGAGGCCAGAGCCTTGGAGAAGGCCGGATCGTTGGCTTCTTCCTCGGCGTGGAAGCGGAGATTTTCCAGCAGCAGCACCTGGCCGGATTCGAGCTGGCGCGCCATCTCAGTGGCTACTTCGCCGATGCAGTCCGGAGAGAAAGCCACGTTGACTGTCTCGCCCAGCGCCTTGTCGAGCAGCTCGCGGAGCCGGTCAACCACCGGGCGCAGCGAGTACTTGGGATTGGGCTTGCCCTTGGGACGGCCCAGGTGCGAGGCCAGGATCACCTTGGCCTTGTGCCGGAGGGCGTAGACGATGGTGGGCAGCGTGGCCACAATGCGGGTGTCGTCGGTGATGGCCGAGCCGTCTTCAGTGAGCGGCACGTTGAAGTCGACGCGGATGAAGACCCGCTTGTTGGCCAGATCGATGTCGCGAATGGAAAGCTTGGGCATGGTGCAAACCTTTCTACAGTGAACAGTGGACATTGAACAGTGGAAAGGGACAGTGGGCAGTGCTCAGTCCGCGTCGGGAATGACGGCTTCCATCTCGATCTCAGCGCACCACTTGGGGCTGAGCAGCGCGACGACAATCATGGTGGAGGCGGGGCGGATGGTGCCGAAGAACTCGCCGTGGACGCGTCCCACGGCCTCCCAGTCCTCGGCATGAGCCAGATAGATGCGGGTGCGGACGACGTCGTTGAATGTGGCGCCAGCCTCGGCAAGCGCGGCGGCGGCGATTTCGAAGATGCGGCGGGTTTGGCCGGCTGGGTCCAGATCGTCGGCGCCCACCGGGCCGGTTCCGGAGAGGTGAACGGTGTTCCCGATGCGAACAGCGCGGGAAAAGCCGATGATGGGCTCGTAGGGAGAAGTGCCGGGAATGATTTTTCTCATGGGTTTTTCAAGGTGTTACGAGGGATCCCACCCTAGCCGCAAAAACAAAGACGCGGCGAGGGTGGGGCACCCAGGTTCAAAGGCCAGGAATCAGTGGCCGGGGATCGAAAAAACTGACCACTGACCACTGTTCACTGACCACTGTTACAGGCCCTTCTTGGCCAGGAAGCCGATCAGGTCGACGACGCGGCTGGAGTAGCCCCACTCGTTGTCGTACCAGCTGAGCACCTTGACGAGGTTGCCGACCACCTTGGTTAAAGGCGCGTCCACAATCGAGCTGCGCGCGTCTCCCTTGAAGTCGGAGCTGACCAGCAGGTTCGAGTCGACGCCCAGAATGCCCTTGAGTTCGCCCCCGGCGGCTTTCTTGAAGGCGGCGTTCAGGGCTTCGGCGGTCACGGGCTTCTCGGCGATGTAGGTCAAATCGACGACCGAGACGTTGGGGGTTGGGACACGGATGGCGAAGCCGTCCAGCTTGCCGGCGGTCTCGGGAATGACCAGCTTGAGGGCCTTGGCGGCGCCGGTCGAGGTGGGAATCATGCTCAGGGCGGCGGCGCGGGCGCGGCGCAGATCTTTGTGCGGGAAGTCGAGGATGACCTGGTCGTTGGTGTAGCTGTGGATAGTGGTCATGATGCCGCTTACGAGGCCAGAGGTCTCGAGGATCACCTTGACGACCGGCGCCAGGCAGTTGGTGGTGCAGCTGGCCATGGAGAGGACGTTGTGCCTGGCCGGATCGTACTTGTCCTGGTTGACGCCGAGCACGATGGTCAGGTCTTCGTTGCTGGCCGGAGCGGAGATGATGACCTTCTTCACGGTCGCGCCCAGGTGCGCCTTGGCCTTGGTCCCGTCGGTAAAGTGGCCGGTGGATTCGACGACGATCTGCGCGCCAACTTCAGCCCAGGGCAGCTTGGCCGGGTCTCTCTCGGCCCATACCTTGATCTTCTTGCCGTCTACGGAGATAAAGTCCTCGCCGGCGGTGATCTCATTCTTCAGGTTGCCCAGGATCGAGTCGTACTTGAGCAGGTGCGCCAGCGTTGCCGGGCTGGTCAAGTCGTTGACGGCGACAAAATCAATCTCGGGATTGCCAAGTGAGGCGCGCAAAACGTTGCGGCCAATGCGGCCGAAGCCGTTGATACCAACCTTAACTGCCATGTGTGATTTCTCCTTCGTAGTCGGTGAGGCTGTGGTTTGAGCTTGTTCAGATTTGCTGCGTTCGGCGGCTGGAGCCGCCCCAGAAGGCAATTCCACCAAACCCATGATCGTAACACTCTCATCCGGGGGGGACGAAATGAAAACCCATTCGTTCCCGATTCCGCACGAAAAACCGCTCACCGCTAGGATGCCTTTCCAGGTACGGGACTGTATGTGACGGCGTGCACACCATTTGCAGCGCCCATGGGAAGTATGGTATTCGGATATCTATGCATGGGTTGAAGACGGCATGAGAAGACGCTCCAGACACACTCCCAATACCTCGGAATCCACAGGCAAGATCGGCCAGGAACTCCCATCGAATCAACCGGCTCCGCTGGTGCCGTTCTATCCAGACGATCCCCCGGCCGCGGCACCGGCCCCGCAGCCCCGCGCGCACAGGACTCAGTATTCCCCGCCTGCGGCGACACCCCGGCCCGCGGCCCCGGTGCGGCCCCCGAAGCAGGAGCGGCCCGCAAAGCACGAATGGAATGAACCGGCCGACTCAGGCCGTCTCGAGCTCGAGACGCAGCCGGAGATGCCCTCCGCGGCTCCTCCAGAGCCCGAGGCCGCAGAGCGCTCGCCGCAGGCTCCCAAGGGGTACGTGGTGCTGGCCATCGGGCTGCCCGGCTCGGGCAAGACCACCTGGTTCCGGCGCCGCGGCGTTACCCCTCTATCGAGCGACCTGCTGCGCAATATCCTCTTCGACGATGTGGAGGAGCAGCGCTACCAGGGGCTGGTCTTCTCCACCCTGCGGTCGCTGTTGCGGGCAAGGCTCATCGCCCGCATGCCGTGGAACTATGTGGACGCGACCAATCTTTCCATCCACGAACGGCGCCAGTGGATCAAGATGGCTAAGAGCTTCGGCTACGAGGTGCAGGCGGTCTTCTTCGACGTGCCGCTGGAGGTTTGCCTGGAGCGCAACAGCAAGCGCGACCGCTCGGTGAGCGAGGACGTGATGCGCAAGATGGCGGAAAAGCTGAAGCCGCCGGTCTTTGAAGAGGGTTTTGAGAAGATCACCGTGGTGCGCGTGAAGAGCGCGGAGTGAAGATGAAACAGCGTTCTATGATTCATGCCGCAATCCGCTGCGTCGTTATCGCATCAATCGCAATCATGCCGATTCCCGCAGGCACGCAAACAGCCCGAAAGCCCGCAGCAAATGACGACGTACGATCCTGCCGCGATTTCGTGCAGGATTTCTACGACTGGTATTCGAATCAATCTTACGAAGTAGATCGGATGAATGATCCAAACTTCAAGGGCAGCGAGATGCCAAGTATGGAAGTAATCCTTCGGCATCGTCCGCAATTATTGAGCGCTAAATTACAAAGGCTACTGAGGGCGGATGCTGAACTTAAGAGAAATGCAGATGGAATTGTCGGCTTGGAGTTCGATCCGTTCCTGAACGACGGCAATGGAGGCACGAGAATGAACACGCCGCGGTATCTGATTCAGAATGTGGTTCTGAAAGACAAGCTGTGTCTCGTAACATTCAAGAGCGTATGGCCGAGTTCGGGAATTCGGCCGGAGTTGCTGAAACGCGATCAGGCTGGATCTTCGTTAACTTCCATTACAGTTATTACTCAGAAGACGGAAAGACTAAGGCCGTTTACACAGAAGACGGAAAGACTAAGGATCTGCCGGACGATGACTTGATCCACATTCTGAGCCAGTAACGCATCGAGGATTTCCCAATGAGCACTTCCCCTGTTCCATACATCGAACCCTGGCTGCGCGGAACCTACGCTGAAGTTCCGGCCCTAGGCCGCGCCGTGCTGCACGCGCTTGATCTGGCCCTCGACGATCTCACCAAATGGACCGAAGGGCTGACCGATGCGGAAGTTCACGCGCAGCCGTTGGGGCTGACGCCGGTGGCCTTTCATCTGCGGCATATTGCCCGCTCGACGGACCGGCTGCTGAGCTACGCAGAAGGCAATCAGCTTTCCGCCGAACAGTTGACGGCGCTCAAGGCAGAGCAGACCGGCGACGAGCCTCTTGCCGTCCTGTTATCCGAGGTCGAAGTTTCCTTCAGCAACGCGGCGGACCGCGTGCGCGTGCTGGCCACGGCGAACTTCGATACCTTTCGTGGCGTGGGCCGTAAGCAGTTGCCGACCAGCATCGGCGGCGCGCTGATTCACGTGGCAGACCACACGCAGCGGCATGTGGGGCAGGTGGTGACCACGGCCAAGGTGCTGAAGGCGCTGCGGGCGTAGAGCAGATCTTTCATCGCTGCGGAGATTCCCATTGGCCAGAGTTGGCGGAGTTGAAGATGGCTTCGATGACGGCCATGTTACTGATGGCGTCTTCGACTGAGACGGGGACTTCGGCGCCTTCCAGAACGGCTTTGGAAAAGGCATCGCCCTGCAAGGTGTACTGATCGCAGACGGGGAAGGTTTCGGTGGTGATGCCGCCGCCGAAGAGATCGCCACTCAAGTCGATGAAGAGGCGAGTGGGGCGGTCGGGAGGCGCGTTGAAGGGAATTTCAATCTCGATGCGCCCGCGGGTGCCTAAGAAGTGGATGCGCTGGTAAGGGACCAACTGCGTGCTGCAGGTGAAGATGGATTGGCCGCTGGGGAAGTCGAGAATTGCCGAGGTGAGGCGGTCGATGCGCATCTGCGGATCGCGGTCGACAAGGGCTACGACGCGGGTGGGCTCCTGCGCGAATGCGTAGCGCGAGGCGTGGATGAGATAGCAGCCGATGTCCAGGAGGGCGCCGCCGCCGCACTCGACATGGCTGCGGAAGTTGGATGGGTCGATGTTGAAGTAGCTGAAGAAGCCAACGATGGAGCGGAGTTCTCCGATGCGATGCTCGTCGAGCAGTTCGCGGAGGCGGAGCCACTGGGGATAGCTGCGGATCATGAAGGCTTCGCCGATTTTGACTCCGGCGCGGGAGCGAACGGCGAGTAGGGTCTCGGCTTCAGCGACAGTGAGGCTGAGCGGCTTCTCGCAGAGGACGTGCTTGCCGGCTTCGGCGGCTTTGATGGTCCAGGGGACGTGAAGCTGATTGGGAAGAGGATTGTAGACGGCGTCGATATGGGGGTCGGCGAGGAGCTCTTCGTACGAGCCGTAGGCTGTTGGAATGCCAAGAGCGGCTGCCGCCTCTTGAGCCTTGGCCAGATTGCGGGATGCGATGGCCCCGACGCTGGTGTATTGGCCCCGCTGCATGGCGGGGATGACTTTCCTGAGGCCGATGTCGGCGGTGCTGAGAACTCCCCAGCGGAGTTTATTAGGCATGGTGGTAATGATAAAGGAATTGAAGGGCAAGGAAGAGCAGCGCATAACGATTCCGGGGACTCATCCGTCATCCGCATCCGGCAACGAGGCAGACGGCGTCTGGAGAGTCGCGGTTTTATCGTGCCAGGCATCCCGGCCCGCGCAGAGCACTCAACAGGCGTCTGTCGGCGTTAGCGGGAAGGCTGAGGGACAACTTCAATTGCATTCACAAGCGGGTAGTTCGCCACCGGAGTGAAATAGAGTTCGATCTTGCCTTGGGCAGTGGCTTGTACGCTGTCGAATGTTTTCATCACCGGGCCCCCGCCGTTCTCCCTTAAAATATCGAAGTTCTTGAGCAGCATGGAGCCATTGCAGGAGACATCGAAGATGCGGCTGCCCACTCCACCGCGCCCGTTATTGTGTTCGCCGAACCAGGGCTCAAGAAAATATAGATTCACGCGATAGAGCCGCAGGGGGAGAACGGGAATGATGTAATGAAAGTGGCCGATGCGATCGGAGCCGTATATACCGGGGTTAGCGGTGTTCCCAGGCATTCCAGTTCTGCCCCCGATGAAATAGCGGTCAGATAGCCAGATCCTCTCCGCCGAATCTTTATACGATCGAGGACCAGCGACGATGCGCACGGGCAGC
Source organism: Acidobacteriaceae bacterium (assembly GCA_003170825.1). Taxonomy (GTDB): domain Bacteria; phylum Acidobacteriota; class Terriglobia; order Terriglobales; family Acidobacteriaceae; genus Telmatobacter. Next base: position 185,573 of record PMYL01000059.1, on the reverse strand, counting down.
AACTCCGCCGAAGGAGCCGGTAATATCTCGACGCCATTCAATATCGAGTCATGTCCAAAGAAATCCAGGTGGACGGCGCCATCGCTTTCAGGCTCGACGCGTGTGAGGATTCGTGTTGTCGCAACTCCTGCTCCGGTCGCGTCGTCAACCACGTCGAGATTTATGGCATCGCTTCCATTGACCGAGAACGACACGTTGCGAGTGGCGTCTGGAAGGCCAGCCGTCTCAGCGAACAGAAGATGGACTTCGTAGAGGCCCGGCTTCACGGGAAATTGGCAGTGGAAACCCCCTTGCAGGCCGCCTAAATAAATGTACGGGTCTTCCGTGGCCTCAATCTTCCGGTCCGGAACAGTAAACGGAGTTCCTCCCGTGCAATACTCGCCGGAGGTCCATTTGATGCTGGAGCTATCCACATAAGGATCCCGGCCGCTGCCGATCAAAGCATGGAAGCTCTCGCCCGGGAGCGGCGCAGAGGGCGAGGGAACCAGGGACGCCGGAACTCCGGCCGCGCGCTCCTTGGAGTGTCGAACGGAAAAGACCGCGCCGAGCAGGACGGCGGCCACCGCCGCAAGAATAATCAGTATCTGCCATCGACGCCGCCCGAGAAACGGGAAAGGCAGTGCATCGCCGCGGACAGCTATTATTGCCGGAGCCGGACCGTGGTCGAACTCGATGGGGAGAAGAGCGTGATTGGATTGGCCCGCGCCAGAATCCGCCTCCTTGTGAATGAAGGATGGGGCGTAATTTCCGGCGGGAATGAGAATGTGCACCGGGCGGCTCGCGCCCTCGTTCTGGTACACCTCCAGCAGGCGTTTTCTTAAGGAGTGGATCGTCACCCGGACAATCGTATCTACCTGGGGGTCGAAGTCACTGCGCCGCCCCAAGGCTTCGATCGCGATGGTGTGCTCGTTGATCTGGTCCAGTTGATTCTCGAAGTATTTTTCACAGACGCAGGTCAGAACGCGGACTGCATTATTCGCGCGGCCGAGAACGCCCGAAGTCAGCAGCCAGCTCAGTTCCTCCCTTTCTGCTTCAACCTTCCTCACCGGCTCCAGCATCTGCCCCTTCCCATGTTCCGTTCATGACAATCAATTGTACTACCGTCCCCATCAATCTCAGTTGGCGCCCAGTTGGCGGTGGCTGCGGGTGCTCCAGCGGATCCGCAAATCCTCTATTAACAATACGCTTACCGGGACTTTAACAATATTAACATTTCAGGAGGTCTGCCTTCAAACCGTCGCAACCCCCATATTTTTCAATGCATTCTGGGCTGCAGAAAGTATTCACATCGGCCCTCGCATTTTTCACTTCCAATTTACATGACACATCGGGAACGAGGTTGCTATCTTTACTGTCAACAATTCGAAACCCAGAAGCCCGGCGCTCCGAATCGCAGTTGATGGATTTGAGCGGAGTGCGGGAACGCGTGTGAGGGCGACAGGTGGCGACTCGTTCAGACAACAGAAACACTCTGGAGGCATCAAAAGTGAATACACGCAATTTGGCAAGATACTCGCGGCTATGCGCGAGCGCTCGAATCCTCTCGGCGCTCGTCTTCATTCTCACCGGCAGCATCATCGCGTTTGGACAGCAGATCACCGGAACCATCGTCGGTACGGTGAAGGATCAACAAGGCGCGGTGGTCAGCACGGCCACCGTGAAGGCAACCAACGTGGATACCGGGTTCTCCCGGTCGGCGCCGACAAACGGCTATGGGCAGTACCGCATCGATTTCCTTCCCGTGGGCAGGTACACCGTCGCGGCGTCGGCTCCCAGCTTTGAACGCTTTGTGCAAGAGAATATCGCCCTCAACGTGGACCAGACGCTGACGGTTGACATCCCACTGACCGTGGGCGCGCAGTCTGAGACCATCACTGTCACTGAGGCGCCCCCGCTGATCAATACGTCTGACGCGGTATTGGGCAGAACCATTGAGCCGTCCGAGATCATCGGCCTGCCTCTGGTCAATCGCAATGTATACACCGAACTTTCCCTCACGCCGGGCGTGATGGCCAATAACCAAAGCTCCACCTCGAACCCCGCCGGTTCGCCCCAAATGACCGTTGGAATTGCGTCCACTGCTGTCCAGATCAACGGCGGGCTCGACTCCGGCAACGGAACCGTCGCCTTTTACCTGGATGGCGGCAACAACATTACCGGTATGCGCAACTACGGAAACCCGGCGCCCAACCCCGACGCAGTCGAAGAGTTCCGCGTAGAGACCAGCGCATTCTCGGCGCAATACGGCGAATTCTCCGCCGCCGTCGTCTCGGTGATCACAAAGTCGGGAACAAATAAGTTTCATGGTGGTTTGTTCGAGTTCAACCGCAACACCGACTTCAATGCCTGGCAGTGGCATCCGGCGGTTGGCGCAATCAAGGCGCCTTACCACCGCAACAACTTTGGTGGAACCTTCGGCGGCCCCATCAAGCACGACAAGGCCTTCTTCTTCGGCAGCTATGCCGGTCTGCGCCAGGTGCAAGGAGGAGTGGTCTCAGGCGGTGTGACGCCCACGGCTGCCGAGCGCCTGGGCGACTTTACCGCGGACACGACCCTCCCCTCTGCCTCCCGTGTTTACATGCCGGGAACCCACAAAACGGTTCTCGCGAATGGAGTAAACGCCGGCCCCGGTTGCCAGCCCGCGCTTATTGGCCCTCTTACTGCGGGATATTGCATCCCGACCGGCAGCCTGGACCTGACCGCTGCAAATTTTTTGAACATAAACAACACAATCGGTGTTTCCGTTCCATTGCCCAACGGCCCCCAGGTTCTAAAAACTGGCGGCGGGCAATACAGCACCGTATACGTCACTCCGACAGACGAAGACGAATACCTGGGCAAGTATGACCAGAACCTCGGCGACAAGGACCATGTGGGAGTGACCTACTTTTATACCAATACCGCGTCAACTCCCAGCGGAGGCGGCAACATCAATTGGACCGGAAATCAGTCCCGCTCGAAACAGACGAATGCCAACATCAGCGACGTTCACACCTTCAGCCCCAGCACGGCCAATCAGCTCTGGCTCACGTTCACGCGGGCCATGGGCGGACGCGTTCTCATCCCTGTGACCGGCCCAGGCAACCAAACCCTCGGCAGTTTCGGCTCGAACTTCCTCATCCAGGGACCGGCCGGACTGCCCTATCTAAACGGTGCTGGCTTTAGCACGGGGAACCCGAACGCCGGCCCGGTCACGGGTTCCGACAACTATGAGTTACGCGACGTAGTCAGCATGACCAAGGGCAAACACAACCTTTCCATTGGCGGTGAGTACGCTCTCGACAAGACCATGTTCGAAGCCAATCTGAATAATTATGGCGACGTTGGCTTCTCGACCTCCGCGCCCACGAGCACGGGTGTTGCGATTGCGGACTTTGTCACCGGCCAAATCAGCTCATTTGAGCAGGACACGACTTATACCACGCATCTGAGCACGTGGCACTACGCGGTGTTTGCGCAGGACAACTACCGGATCACGCCACGGTTCACGGTCAACCTTGGACTCCGGTGGGACATCGATACGCCTCCCGTCGACTCCCATGACAGGACATCGTCGTTTGTTCCCGGCCAGCAATCTACTATTGTTACGAGTACGAATTCGGTTGTGCCGCTCGGCCAGGTGTTCCCTGGGGACAGCGGCATCGGTCGCGGCATCATCAGCACGCAGTACAGCCACATTTCGCCTCGTGTCGGTTTTGCATTCGATCCGTTTGGGGATGGCAAGACCGCAATTCGCGCCGCGGCGGGCATCTTCTACGGCTCTCCCAGCGGCAATGAGTGGAACCAGCCCGGCAACGCCATGCCGTTCTCCATTCGCAACGGCTTTGGCTCCGAAACATCCCTCACCAGTATTTACAATGTCGGTTTCCCAACCACCGCTCCCGGTGGCGGCATCTTCCCGTACATCTATACGCCGTCCAATCCGAAATTCTACCCGAGCCAAAGCATTGAAGCCATCGGCCCGAATTTTAAAGATTCGTCGGTCTACCAGTTCAACCTCAGCGTGCAGCGGCAATTGCCTGCCAGGATAAGCGTGACGGCAGCTTATATAGGTACTCTTGGCCGTCACCTGTCAACCTTCGTCGACGCCAACTACGCGCCTTACTCAACTGTCGCCAATGGCGGCGGCGCGTTAGTCGGCGGGCTCAGCACTTCAGCGAATAGCCAAGAGCAACGTCGTCAATTCGATGCCGGCATCAACCTTGCGCCTGGCACCCTGAGCGGGATTACCTACCTGATCTCAGACCAGACCTCCAACTATAACGGGCTTCAAGTCTCGGCGACCAAGACGATGTCACACGGCTTCTCAGTCAGCGGTTTCTATGTCTGGAGCCGCGCGCTGGAAAGCGCAAACTTCGTGGAGAATGGAGGACAGAACGCGCAGGATTTCGGCTACTTTGGCAAGCCCTTCACCGCGACCAACGACCACGGCATGCTCGATCAAAACCACAATCCCATTGTCGGCGGCGGCCTTCAGGAAGAAAAAGGCCTCATGGATCAAAACCATGACAGCAATGCGTCCATCTTCGGCATGTGGAACATCGACTACTATCACGGATCGAACAAGATCGTGAAGGGAGTGGTCAACGGCTGGCAGATCACTGCGGTCGCCTATTTGATGAGCGGCGCGCCGTTTTCGATGTCCACGGGAAAAAACAATAACTTTGACACTGCGGGCCAGAGCCGCCCCAACGCGGTTCCTGGCGTTAGCCCCAAACTCGACCCGCACCGCTGCCGGGTTTGCACCGACCCCAATAGCGTATTGACGGCATGGTTCAACACCGCGGCATTCACGCCCAACGGACCTGGCCTGCCAGGGGGCATCGGCCCTGGCAGAGCAGACGGCAACGTGGGACGCGACACCCTGAACGGACCGGGCCTCAAGGATATGGATGCGGGCCTGTTCCGCAACATTACCTTCGGGCGGGGAATGGTCTTCCAGTTCCGTGCAGAAATAACCAACGTCATGAACTGGGTGAATCTCAGCCAACCGAACGGGTCTCTCAGTGCGGGCAGCAACGAAGGCACCATCACCAGTGCGACAGCCACCCAGCGCGTTATTCAGTTGGGCGGCCGGTTGACCTTCTAACCAGTCATTGCATCTACCCATTGCGCCTGCTCCTCGCGAGCAGGCGCAACCTTTATGCGCCCCGCTGCGCCGATGTCAACGAAAAATGAGCAACGGAAAGCAATATGAAACAACGCGTTATCGCGGTTAATGCACAGCCGCAGGTGAATGCAAATGCCAAGAAAGGGAACTTCTTCAGCTGGGAGGTTGCTTCTTGCAGGCAAAGACCGCAGGTCACCACGAATTGCCCTCGATCATGAATCACGGCCTCGACGCGGGGCGCAGGGACGCGCGCGAGACGAAAGTCAGCATAAGTAAAAGCCCGGCGAGGCGCAACTCCACCGCGCAGGTGTCACGCGGCATGGGTGAATGGAACGCCATCGGTTTCCGGTGGCCGCCGGCAAGAGACAGTCACTCGCCAAAAGCCCCGATCCTGGCAACCCATGTGGAAGCCAAAGACTCCCGCTTACAGGCCTGAGACCCAAAGAAGTTATCGATTACAAAGACGACTCAAGGATGTGGCCCATTTTTTCGCGCTTGGTGCGCAGGTAACGCTCGAAGGTTTCCTGGGGCTCGACCTCCGCGGAGACACGCTCGACCACAGCGATGCCCGCTGACTCCAGGGCTGCGACCTTTTCCGGATTGTTGGTCATGAGGCGGACCGAAGTGACGCCGAGCAGCTTGAGGGCCTCGGCCGGCAGCTCGTACTCGCGGCAGTCGGCGGCAAAGCCCAGCTCGACGTTGGCTTCGACGGTGTCCAGCCCCAGGTCCTGCAGTTCATATGCTTTTAATTTGGCCATCAGGCCGATGCCGCGGCCCTCCTGCTGCTCGTAGAGCAGGATGCCCGCGCCGGCCTCGGCGATCTTGCCCAGAGCCAGCTCGAGTTGAAGACGGCAGTCGCAGCGGAGCGAGCCGAAAACATCACCGGTGAGGCATTGCGAGTGGATCCGCACCAGCGGGGGCGCGGAGTGAATGTCGCCCATCAGCAGCGCGACCAGGCCTTCGACCTCGCCCTTTCCCGCATCGTCAGCCGGGCCTTGGTCGCAGGGGCGGGCCGTCAGCCGGCCCTCGAAGCCCAGAATGCGGAAGTCTCCCCAGCGGGTGGGGAAATCCGCCTCGGCGATCTTTTTCACGCTTTCAAATCCCATCATTCCATTTTACGTTGCGCGGATGTGCCGCTGCGCCCGGGGTCATAGGCCGTGAGACGGAGCGGCGACACGGGCAACAATCTCTTGAAAATTGGATACTTGCGCCCACGGCGCGATACATTGATGGGGTGACGGATAATCTCATTCTGATTACGCTGCTGGTCAAACTGGGCGTGGTTGCCTCGGTGGCCAGCGTACTGGCGCGGGTCACCACCTTCCGGCGGCTGTTCTTTGCCGAGAAGCGCAGTCCCCGGCAAACCCTGGCCTTGCTGGCGTTCATTCTGCTGCCGCTTACGCTGGGGGTGTGGATACGGACCACGGTGCCCAACTTTCTAGCCGCCGACATCTCCTTCGAAACGGTCATTCTGCTGGGTCTGCTGGTGGGGCCGGGCTGGGCCGTGCTGGGCGGGGTGGTGCTGTCGGCGCCCGCGGTCTACCACCATGAGTTCCTGGCTCTGCCCTTCGATGCAGCCCTGGGTCTGGCGGCGGGCATCCTGGGCCGCTTTGTCGAGATGGAGGAGATCTGGTCGTTCACGCCGTTCATTGACCTGAGCCTCTACCGCTGGGTGCGGCGCAACCTGCGCCAGCCGCACATCGACCGGCAGTTTCTGATGCTGTTTCTCATCGTGGCGGCGGAGGCGTGCCGGGACTGGCTGGCCCACGCCTTTCCGCACCGGCTGTTTGCGCTGCTCGCCAGCCAATGGTGGCTGCAGGTGCTGGTGTGGCTGAGCGCGCCCATCAATGTGGGCATCGCGCTCAAGGTGTGGAACACGCTGCGCATCGAGATGAAGCTCGAAGAACAGAAGCGGCTGCTGCTGGAAGCCCGCCTCGACGCCCTGCAACGCCAGATCAATCCGCACTTCCTGTTCAACACCCTCAACTCCATCGCCTCGCTGGCGCGCATGAAACCCGAGTTGGCCCGCGAGATGACGGTCAAGCTGGCCAACATTCTCCGCGCCCTGCTCAAGGACCACGATACGTATGTTCCATTGCGCGAGGAGCTGAGCTTTACCGACGACTACCTGGACATCGAGGTGGTGCGTTTCGGCGCCGACAAGCTGAGGGTCGAAAAAGAGATCGACCCGCGCACGCTGGGGGTGCTGGTGCCCAGCATCCTGTTGCAGCCGCTGATCGAAAACAGCATCAAGCACGGGCTGGAGCCGCGCCTCCATGGCGGCACGGTGACACTGCGCAGCCGCCTCGATGGGGAACGCGTGCTGATTGAGGTGGCCGACGACGGCGTGGGCATGGGCAACCGCCCGGCCTCGGCGCTCAGCCGCACCGGCGCGGGCATCGGCATGAAAAACGTGCGCGAGCGGCTGGAGGTGCTCTACGGCAACCAGGCGCGGTTCGAGGTGGTCAGCAATCCGGGGCGGGGCACCCTGGTCTCCATCGAGATTCCGGCCAATCTGCCGGATGCACCGTAACTGCCGCTGGGAACCTGGACGATTCGAGAGCGGAGCCGGTTACTTTGGCGCGGGGGCCTCATGGCGGACTGAATGCGCCCCGCACGGTGCGCGAAGGGAGTTGTGATTAACAAGTTCTACCACCTCCCTCCAGCCTGTTGCATTGTCGGATGTATAGCGCGGTGGAATGGCAAAGACGTACTTGGAGTTGCGCCCAAGTTCGCCGGGGCCGAAAGGAGCTGCGCTCACTGTAATCTCGTCCTTCTCGACTAGGCGCCATTGCGCCCGCGTGAAGACCATGATGGGAATATCCTCGCGGGGATCATCCTCAGTCCATTCACGGTGCCGAATTCTCAGCATCGGACCGCTCGTGGATTCCGTTGAGCCTGGCGACTCACCGCTCCACTGACCGGTGATGATGGAGAACCCCTCCCAGCTTGCGGGCAGGGAGAAACAGAAACCATACTCCGTATTCCTGTATGTGATTGGCGCAGCCTCTTTCTTTGGCGGCGCGGCTTGCCGGTTAGCCGCGCCGGCGAGAGGTTTGCTTGGCTGGAAGTCCTGCGTTGAAGAAACTGGAATGGGGTCCGAGGTAAGAACGCCCGTGCGGGCGCGCGGGGTAATAGGAATCCAAGTGGCTCCGCCGTCGACGGTCGAGGAAAGCCCGCCGGCGCAGTTCATCCAGCCCTTGTCTTCGGTAAGGAAGCTCAGGCTGCAACGCGCAAAGTCGCCCTCTTCATGCTGTGGAGCTATCAAATGGTCGCCAGAGCGAAGTTTCACAAGCACTGGCTTGTCACCCTTGGGCGCGAAGGGAAGTATCCAGACGGAGTCGGCAATCGTGAAGTGAATTACTTCTCCATTGACCAGATTTGACAGCACACGGTCTTGTTTCCACGGTCTTCTTGTTCCGTCTATGGAGGAATAGATTGTTCGGTCTATGGAGGAATAGAGCACGGCGGCCGAGGACGACCCAACGGATGTACGAAAGTTCACGACTTCATAACCGTTTAGGCCATCCAAGAATATCGGGAGTTCGTATCTCCTGCGAGCAGCGGCCCCCATCTCTTTCGGGGCTGGAAAGACTTGATCCGGTGTTATCGATAAGCCGCCGGACCCTACCGGGCCGCCAAAGACAAACAAAAGCAAAGAATCGTCCCCGTATTGAGAAACCACCCAAACGTCCTCGTTCACGGCAGGAAGAATCGCTTCCGCTATGCCTTCAATGCCTCCTCCTGGCTCCCATGTCAGGCCTCCGTCGGAGGTGAAGAACAGAGGGGAACCGGCAGAATCGACTCCAAAGCACAGCCAGCCATGGAGCTTGTCGGCAAAAGCAATTCTCCCGATGGGTGGATCGGCCAGCGTCTCTTCGCCGCGGTCTCGGGCAAAATGCCATTCCGGAAGATGCCCGGCGGTCCATGTGATTCCCCCATCAACAGTGAGGGAAACCGTGAAGGTACAGATGTTGAGCCTGCCGGAGTGCGAGAGAAGGACCCAACCGGTCTTCGCGTCAAGAAAGAGGATGTCAGCGTAGCTGTCGTGGTTCGGGTTCGGCGGGGATATGTCTTTCCAATGTACGCCGTTGTCGGTGGTGAAGAGCAATTGATTGCCGGTGGTGGCCCATCCGGTGTTGGAACTGAGGAGCTTGAAATCCCTTATAGGCAGCGCCGCAACCGGTATCTTGGCGATCTGCGTGGCTCTCAATTGCTGGAGTTGAGGTGTGGGGGCGGCTTGGACGTCCGTTTGCGCTCCCGCGTTGACCGCGCAAAGCATAGCGAACGCAGCAAGTACGGAGAAATAGCGGGCGAGTCTCATGCGCAGTTCCTTTCCGCTGAAAGCGTAGTCTGCCAACTGGAATCCGTCAAATCATCTTTCAGCGCTCTTGCACGGCCCCTCGCGGTATCCTCAAACCATGGTGCGCTTCACGGTGCTGGCTTCGGGGTCGAAGGGAAACAGCACGGTTGTCTCCGGAGGGCGGACGCGGATACTGGTCGATTGCGGGCTGAGCTGCCGGGAGCTGTTCCGGCGAATGAGGCTGGCCGGCGAGGAGCCGGAGACCCTGGACGCCATCGTCATCACCCACGAGCACTCCGACCACGTTGGCGGGCTGGCCGTGACCGCGCGCAAGCTGGGCATTCCGGTGTACTTTACCGAGGGAACGCACCGCGCCTGGATGCGCTGGCTGACGCCGCGGCGGCAGATGACCTATGCCCAGTGGCTGGAGCAGTGCCGCAAGCAGGCCGCGGAGCGCCAGGCGGAGGCGGATGCGGCTCAGGATGAGGGTGAGCCGGACGAGGCCGATCTTGTCGAGGCGGAAGTCGGACGAGTTTCGGGCGCGTCTGCTGACGAGCAACCCTCAGGGGCTAAAGCCCGCGTTGATATTGAAGCATCTACGGCACGACTAAAGTCGTGTTCTGACACAGATCAGGGTTTTTCCGTAGTGCCGTCCTCTCTCAAGGCGGACCCCACCTGGCTCCCGGCGGTCGAGTACTTCCAGGCCGGCCGGCCCTTCGAGATCGGCGACATTGCCATCAGCCCCTTCACCATTCCCCACGACGCCGCCGACCCGGTGGGCTTTGTCTTCCGGGCCGAGGGGGTGCGGATGGGCTTTGCCACCGACCTGGGGTACATTCCGCCCAACGTCAAGGCGCAACTCAAGGACCTGGACCTGCTGCTGCTCGAGTCCAACCACGACCTGGAGATGCTGCGCGACGGCCCCTACCCCTGGGCGGTGAAGCAGAGGGTACTTTCGCGCGTCGGTCACCTCTCCAACGAGGCTGCGGCGGAGTTTCTTGAAAACGAGTACGATGGCCAGGCGGCGTATGTGATTCTGGCGCATCTATCTGAAAGCAATAATCTTCCGGAGCTGGCGCGGGTTACGGCCGAACGCGCCTTGAACGGCCGGGCGAGCCTTTTGGCCAACCGCCTGCTGCTGGCCGCGCAGCATGAGCCTCTTTCTGCTATTTATTTTTAAGTAAATTCGGTTACAATAGTAAGATACACGGGCATCACTCTGTACCAGGTAGATTGGCAAGGGAAACGCCAAGGCAATTTCGCCAAGGCGAGGCAGAGCAGGGTGGGGCGCCACTGAATCCGACACGGCCGGTGGAGCTTCCTACAATCTTGGGCCTTCCGTTGCCAAGTGAGCCGCACGACAACAGAGCGGACGAACACATCCTTTGCAAAGTGAGTCTTTAAGTTATGGCAAGAACCCGATGCACAGACAGAGTCGTAGGCGCCATCCTGGCAAGCTGGCGGTATGACATCTCAGGGATTTACCCGGAGATGCGCAAGGACTACGAACATCATTTTGCCGAATGCGCCCACTGCAGCGCCCGGCAGAAGTTCCACCGCAGCCTGGATGCGACGCTGGCCGTTCTCACTTCGCTGGCGGTATTCTTCTTCCTCTTCGCGCTGGCGGTTCTCCACCACATCAAGCCGCTGGAGCATGTGGCCTTCAAGGTTTTCGGCCTGGATATCTTCGACATGTACCATATGCTGGTGTCGGCGGGCATCGCGGGGCTTTGTTTCTCGGTGATGGCCTTCGCGCTGGTGCTGATGGCCACGCCCGCGCCGTCGTATCTGGGCGGCATCGCGGCCGAGCGCGCCCGGCTCATCGAAGAGCGGCTGCCCGCGGCGATCAAAGCGCTGCGCCTGCGGTAGAGCAACTTCGGCGCCACAAACTTCAGGGCCTCCCCACGCGGGAGGCCCTTGTGTTTGTGCCCCAGACTATTGCGCGATCGGCACGCGCAGGTCGCCGCCGGTCATCTGCCTGGGCTCGTCGAGCTTGAGAATAGCGAGCAGGGTGGGCGAGATGTCGCGCAGCGAGCCGTCCGGGCGCAGGCGGTAGCGGTTGGCTTCTTCGGCCACATAGATGAGCGGCACAGGGTTGGTGGTGTGCGCGGTGTGCGGAGCGCCGGTTACCAGGTCCACCATCTGCTCGGCGTTGCCGTGGTCGGCGGTGATGAACCAACTGCCGTTCTTCTCCTTGATGGCCTTGTAGATGCGGCCCAACTGCGCGTCGATGGCCTCGATGGCCCGGATGGTCGGCTCCAGCTTGCCGGAGTGGCCCACCATGTCGGCGTTGGCGAAGTTGGACACAATCAGGTCGAAGGCGCCGTCGTTGATGGCCTTGACGATGGCGTCGCCGATGGCCTCGGCCTTCATCTCCGGGGCCAGGTCGTAGGTGGCCACTTTCAGCGAGGGAATCAGCACGCGCTCCTCGCCGGGGAAGGGCGTCTCGATGCCGCCGTTGAAGAAGTAGGTCACGTGGGCGAACTTTTCGGTCTCGGCCACGCGCAGGTTGCGCAGTTGGTGCAGGGCGAGCACATTGGCCAGAATGTTATCCAGCGACTCCGGCGGCATGATGATCGGCAGATCGTAGAGCTTGTCGTACTGCGTCATGCACAGGTAATAGAGATTTTTCGGGATTTCGGAGCGGGGGATGGCCAGATCGAGCGCCTCCCAGCCATCCAGGTCGCGGCCGCCCTGCTTGTTCAGTCCGCTCTCGCGCGTCAGCACGCGGGTAATCTCGCGGGCTCGGTCACTGCGGAAGTTGAAGTTGATGCAGACATCCTCGTCGCGAATCCGGCCTACCGGCTTGCCCGCGCCATCCACCACCACGAAGGGAATGATGAACTCGTCAGTGACGCCGTTGTTGTAGCACTCGGTGAGGCGCGCCGCGGCGTTGGGGTATGCGCCGCCCTCGGCCTTGCCGGCGACCATGGCGTCGAATGCCTTGCGCTCGCGCTCCCAGCGCTTGTCGCGGTCCATGGCGTAGTAGCGGCCGCTGACCGTGGCGACTTTGCCCACACCGTATTCGCGCATTTTTTGTTCGAGCTGGGCGATGTAGCCCGCGCCGGAGGTGGGCGGGGTGTCGCGGCCGTCCATGAAGGCATGCACGAAGACCCTCTGCAGGCCGTACTCGCGCGCGGTGCGGAGCAGGGCATAGAGGTGCTCGAGTTGAGAGTGAACGCCGCCGTCCGAGCAAAGGCCGAAGAGATGCAGTTGCCGTCCAGCTTCGCGCGCCCGCTTCATGGCCTGGGCGATGGGCGGGTTTCTGGAGAACTCGCCCGAGGCGATCTGGGCGTCGATGCGCGTGATGTCCATCTGCACGATGCGGCCGGCGCCGATGTTCAGGTGGCCCACTTCGCTGTTGCCCATCTGTCCGTCGGGCAGGCCCACAAAGTGGTCCGAGGCCTGGATCAGCGTGTTGGGGTACTCGCGCAGCAGCTTGTCGTAGGTGGGCTTCTTGGCCAGCGCAATGGCGTTGTTGGCGGTTTCAGCGCGATAGCCCCATCCGTCGAGGATGGTCAGAACGAGGGGACGCTTGGTGGGCACGAAGAAAATACCTCGGAAGGATCGAAGTTCTGACTTCAGGATAACCCGCGACGGGGTGATGGCGTGTGGTTTGGGTCACACGGGAACCACAGGGATCGCGAAAGCCTCATTTCCCGCTGGAAGGACCAACTATCGATCGTCCTAAAAAGGATTGCACCACCACAAAGCTGTCATCCTGAGCGGAGTCCGCTGCGGCGGACGGAGTCGAAGGACCTGCGGTTGCTCTATTCATTGCAACCCAACAGGACTGATCAATCGTTGGGCGTGGCCTCCACGAGGGAGAACTTCGAGGGTAGGTAACGGCCCTTGGATGCGTTCCAGCGGAATTGTCTTCTTTGGACTGTCAGCTTGTCGTTTAGTGTTGTACTGCGAGTTTCTTCGATCACGCGCGAATGTGAATGGCTGGTCGGGATCAACACGAATGTGCTGCGTTGGATAAGATCATAACGCTCATAGGAATGAAGGTGCGGACGGAAGATATTAACGGCCTCTTCGGCATCGAGCTCAATTCTTAGCTTTCCATCGGAAACGGCAAACACGTTGAAATCCTGCATTGAGACGCCTGCTCCGTGGCCCGCGCCTACGTGGTGGACAAGAACCTCTTCAAAGGCAGAATTTCGAATTGGTGCGATCTCAATGGAAACGCTGTCGTCAGAGTGACAGTCTGGTTTTTCCATGTCCGTTACGTGCCAGGACTCGTTTTCGTGCGCCAGCAGATAGATATGAGCATTATCGCGAATGCACGGCAGAAACAGAATCGCATTCTGTCGACGCGATCCTGTGCGAATGAGAATCCAATGAGCGTACGCATTGGCAGTCCGAGTTAACTCGGCTGCTTCCTCCGGTTCGACGCCAAGACTTACAAGCCTCTCGACCTTCTCCTGGGCGTCTCCGGAATCAAGCCATTCTTCCATTTCCCGAGGCTGAGCCGATTCGGGCGGCTTTGCTGTTGCTGACTTTTGAACAAAGTCGGGCTTCGCGGTGGAATCAGGTTGCTGGGCCGACACGTTGAGGCTGAAGAACAGAACGACGAGACCCAAAAGAACGCGGGAGTTCATGGTGGGAACTTTAGCACCGAGATGCGTTATTCGTCGAATATTGCGTATTTGCAAAGTGAGAATAGCAACCGCAGATCCTTCGACTGCGGTCGCTGCGGCGACCTCCGCTCAGGATGACAGTCGTTTTTTGTGCTCCGCTCAGGATGACAGTTCAAAAGTAATATGACAGCCCTATAGGCGAAGGGAGGAAGCCATAGCTTCCTCCCTTCGCGTCAATCAATCGCTTGATTGTTAGCCGTTGTAGTTGAAGCTCTCCAGGCCGAGGTAGACCGCGCCGCCGCCCAGTTCTTCTTCGATGCGCAGCAACTGATTGTACTTGGAGATGCGGTCGGTACGGCTGACGGAACCGGTTTTGATCTGGCCCACGCCGGTGGCCACGGCCAGATCGGCGATGTAGGTGTCCTCGGTTTCGCCGGAACGGTGCGAGATGACCGAGGTGTAGCCGTAGCGGCGGCCCAGGTCGATGGCTTCCAGGGTCTCGGTGACGGTGCCGATCTGGTTGACCTTGATGAGAATGGAGTTGGCCACGCCTTCGTCGATGCCGCGCTGCAAGCGCTTGACGTTGGTGACGAAGATGTCGTCGCCGACCAACTGGATGCGGCTGCCCAGCTTCTCGGTGAGGATGCGCCATCCCGCCCAGTCGTCCTCGGCCAGGCCGTCCTCGAGGGAAACGATGGGATACTGGCGGGTCCAGTTGTCGTAGAAGCTCACCATCTCCTCGCTCGACAGCTCGCGCTTGTCGCTCTTCTTGAAGACGTACTTGCCGGTCTCCTTGTTGTAGAACTCGCTGGAGGCGGGATCCAGAGCAATGGCGATCTGCTCGCCGGGCTTGTAGCCGGCCGCCTCAATGGCTTCAAGGATCACTTCGATGGCCTCGGTATTGGACTTGAGCGAGGGAGCAAAGCCGCCCTCGTCGCCCACTGAGGTGTTGTAGCCTTTCTTCTTGAGCACGCCCTTGAGGGTGTGGAAGGTCTCTGCGGCCCAGCGCAGCGCCTCACTGAAGCGCTCGGCGCCCACCGGCGCGATCATGAACTCCTGAAAGTCCACGTTGTTGTCGGCATGGGCTCCGCCGTTGAGGACGTTCAACATGGGCGTGGGCAGAATGCTGGCGTTCACGCCGCCCAGATAGCGGTAGAGCGGAATCTCCAGCGTCTGGGCCACGGCGCGGCTGGCGGCCATGGAGACGGCGAGAATGGCGTTGGCGCCCAGCTTGGCCTTGTTCGGCGTGCCGTCCAGCGCGATCATGGTCTGGTCGATCAGCCGCTGGTTGAGCGCGTCCATGCCCTCCAGCTCGGGCGCGATCACGGTCTCCACATTTTCCACGGCCTGCAAGACGCCCTTGCCCCCGAAGTGGCTCTTGTCGCCGTCGCGCAGTTCCACGGCCTCATGCTCGCCGGTGGAGGCGCCCGAAGGCACGATGGCGCGGCCCAAAGCGCCGCTTTCCAGAATCACGTCCGCTTCCACGGTAGGATTGCCGCGCGAGTCCAAAACCTCGCGGGCACGGATGGCAACAATTTCAGTCATATCGCTCCTCGCAATGCGGTGCAGCAGCCGGTCATTCAGTTGGGGACGGCGATCCACGGCAAGAGTTTCTCCGGCGGCGCTTTGAATCGTTTCCAGAAGCTCATGCACGTTGTGAATCTTCTTTCCGTCCAGCGCTCAAAAGTAGGGTATCTACCGTACGAATTCTAGCAAACCGGGCAGTCCCAGCCGTGTGGCGACGGTCACACCGGCCTAAACCGTTCCAATCATAAACCATGCGCCGAAGCGGGTTGCCTTTGCTGATTCGTGCCGTACAAGGCACCTACCCGGCCTGCGGGCGCGTCTTCTCCTGCCGGTCCGCGCTAGCCTTACATTGGGTGAGTTGGCGATGGGCCGGCAAGCGCGCCCCTCGCGAAACTCTCCGGCTCAAGCGGGGTTTGAAGATTCAGGGAGACATCTGCCCGCGAGAAAGAGACACCACGAAATGGAGACTCTCATGAACCGGTCGATTCTTGTGTGCGCCTTGTTTGCCGCAGCCACTGCCGCTCTGGGAGCGCAGGAGGCGAGCCCGTCCAACCCTTACCAGGGAACCTCGAATCCTCCGGCGAACGACATGATCGTCACCACCGGCACGCCGCAGGCCAAGCCTCCGGCCGGGCAGCCGATGTCCGTGCAGCCGGCCGCGCCTACCCCAGCTCAGGCCCCTGTCCAGCCGCAGGCTGGGCCGCAGCCCGCCTCGGCCGATCCCTCGATCAAATATCCGGACCCGGACGGCGGTGTTGTTCAGGTGCAGCAGAATGCGCCCGCGCCGGCACAACCGGCATTGGTGGAGCGAGCTTACCCCGACGATCCGGACGGCGATATCGTGCATCCGCACCCGCTGCGGCCCGGCGAACTCAGTGAAGGAACCACCATTCGCGTCCGGCTGCTTGACCGGCTCTCGACCTCCTCCAGCGAAAAGGGCGAAGCCTTCCGCAGCCGGGTGGCCTCGGACGTGTTGCAGGGCGGCCAGGTGCTGATTCCCGCCGGCGCGGAGATCGACGGCAGGGTGGCCGAGGTTTCCAGCGGCCATCCGGGCGGTCACGGCGCCATGCGCCTGCGGCCGGAGACGGTAACTCTGTCCGACGGTACGCGCTACCGGCTGTACGCGGAGGTTACCGGAGCCCCAGGTTCCAAAACCAAAGTCGGGAGCGAAGGCGCGATTCGACCGGACTCGCGCCTGAAACGCGACGGCATCGAGTATAGCGGCGCGGTGGGCGCAGGTGTGGTCACCGGCGCGATCCTGGGCGGCCCGGTTGGCGCCGTAACCGGCGGCCTGATCGGGGCCGGCGCGGTGACTGCCCATCTGTTGATCAGCCATCCGCAGGCCACGCTGGAGCCGGGCGCCATTCTGTTGTTCACCCTGTCCGAACCGCTGCAAATGGTCCCGGCCGGTGTGAGCGGGAACTGAGGCACGCAACTGGATGACCGGCGGTGGAACTACAATGGCTGTTGAGGACTTCCCAATGGCTTTCGCTGCGGTCAACTCCGAAGGGCAGATCACTATCCCG
This sequence comes from Acidobacteriaceae bacterium, assembly GCA_003170825.1. Classification (GTDB taxonomy): domain Bacteria; phylum Acidobacteriota; class Terriglobia; order Terriglobales; family Acidobacteriaceae; genus Telmatobacter. Next base: position 168,524 of record PMYL01000059.1, on the reverse strand, counting down.
GCTGAAGTGCTCAAGAAGCTGAGCGTCAAACCCGGCGACCAGGTCAAATTCATCGAAGGTGAGCACGGCGAGTATATTTTCCGGAAGGCCGGCTCGATTATGGATCTGAAGGGTTGTGTGCATTGGACGGGCAAGCCGGTAACGATTGAGGAGATGAACGAGACGATCTCCAAAGGCTGGGCAGGGCTGTTGACCTTCGAGGATTGAGGAGCGCGGATTTGAAGGTCAAACGGCAGGTTTTTTCGTAGATTGATGGAAAATTCTCATGCGCTATCGCACTGATCTTGAAGTCGTTCTTCTCGACTCTCCAGGAGCGCATACGGCTCTTTTTGGGCTATTCTTGCTCTCTCTAGTGGCCGATGTCGTAATGTGGTTGCCAAAAGCGGCATTTTCACACGGGGTAATCCAGCCGAATTCGTGGGTCGCTGGTGTGTATCTTCTGGAGTGCGCAATCGGAATTGCCGCTCTCATCGGGGCGACATTGCTCTGGATCGCGATGTTTTATCTCTCCATGCACGATTCAGAAAGACCTTTGGGCTTGCGTGTATTGTGGGGACTGGTTTTTATCTTCGCTATTTGGTGGGGGGCGCAGCTTTACTATCTATTCCCATTTCGTCAATCCCTAAAACGCCGGGAAGAACCTGGCGACTAACCGGTTTCCACTCCATTTGCACGGAACCGCCGCCCCCGCCGCCGCGTATCACTCTCCGAGCGCCCTCCCTCGGCGTCCAACGATTATGCAGACTTTTTCAGACACTCTCGGCCAAGTCTTCCAAGCCATGATGGCCAACAAGCTGCGCACCTTCCTGACTATGTTCGGGATTGCCTGGGGGGTGGGCTCGTTGCTGGTGCTGGTAGGGCTCGGCGAGGGCTTTCGCAGCGGCCAGCACAAGAACTTCGCCTCACTGGGCAAGGATCTGGTGCTAATGTTCAACGGCACCATCCCGGCGCTCGCCAACCAGCACACCGGGATGCGCCCCTACCAGCTGACGCTGCGCGACGAGGAGGCGATGCGCCGGCTGCCGGAGTTGCGCGGCGTCACCGCCGAACTGGTCCGCTCGGATCTTTACGAAGTAAGCCAGTGGAGCAACACCTCCGGCCACGTGAGCGGGGTCGAGCCCAACTGCACGGTGGTGCGTTACATTCCCATGGCCCAGGGGCGCTTCGTAGACGACGCCGACCTGCATGAGAATCGCCGTGTGGCCGTGCTGGGCCAAAAGATTGCCCAACTGCTTTATCCCGGCCACCCGCTGCTGGGCGAAACCATCACCATCAATGGCACCGCCTTCGCGGTCATCGGACAGGTAGACAAGATCGGCCGCGGCAACAACACATGGGACGATCAAAAGATCTATATCCCCATCACCACCATGCAGGAGCTCTTTCCGCTCAAAGGCGACAACATTCCCCGCGACGCGGTCTTCTCGCTGCAATATCAGCCGACCACCAAGGGCGATGCCGTGGCCGCCGTGGCCGCCGTGCATCGCGTGATCGCGTATAACCACGGCTTCGATCCCAGCCTGACAGACGCATTCTACGATTGGGACACCGTGAAGGAAGAGAAGATGATAGGCGCCATCTTCGATGCCATGGATGTCTTTTTGGGCGGAGTGGGAATTGTGACGCTGGGGCTGGGCGCGGTGGGCATTATCAACATCATGCTGGTCTCGGTGACCGAGCGGACGCGGGAGATCGGCCTGCTGAAGGCTCTGGGAGCCACCAAGCGCAGCATTCTGTCGCAGTTCTTCTGGGAGGGGCTGCTGCTGACCGGCATCAGCGGACTGATAGGGATTGCGTTTTCGGCGGCATTCATGTGGCTGTTGCAGCAGGTGCTGACCGACAAGATGCCGGGCTGGGATCCGCCGCGGCTGGTGCCGTGGTCGGCAGCGCTGGCCATGGGTTCGCTGGTGCTGAGCGGAGTGGCCGCCGGCCTCTACCCGGCCAGCAAGGCGGCTGCTCTGGACCCGATCGAGGCGTTGCGGAGAGAGTGAGCAAGTTGGCGGAGTTACATGCTTTGAAAGGGCACGACTTTAGTCGTGCCGCAGACGAGGAAAGATAAATCAGGGCTTTAGCCCCAGAGGGATTCTGTATTAACCAATCGCATTCCCTCGGCGGCTAAAGCCGCGATCCAAAGGGGAGTTCTACGGCGCGGCTGAAGCCGCGCCCTTTCAAAGCGGAACTGCCCGCGAGTTAGCGGACGCGGGAAGGATGAACTCATGCTGAAGGACATACTCGGCCAGGCGTGGGAGGCGATGGTTTACAACCGCCGCCGCACGGCCATCACTATGATCGGCATGGCCTGGGGCATTGCCACGGTAGTTCTGCTGCTGGCCTATGGCGCCGGGTTCAGCCGGGCCATCGAGACCATCTTTGCCGAGTGGGGCACCAACACCATCGGCTTCTTTCCCGGCAAGACGACCGAGCAAGCCGGCGGAGACAAGGCGGGCGTCCGTGTCCGCTTCACGCTGGACGATGTGGACCGCGTCTCCAACGCCGTTCCCGGCATCACGCATATCTCACCATTCGCCTACAAGGACGTGACGGTGCAGAACGATCTGCACACTTACACCTGGGGTGTTAACGGCGTTCGCCCCTCCTATCAGGACATTCTGAAGATGGATCCCGATCAGGGCCGCTTTTTCAACGGCGCCGAAGATCAGCAGCGCGCCCACGTCTGCGTCATCGCATCCGAGGCCAAGACCAAGCTCTTCTCCGGCGGCTGGGCACTGGGTGAGACCATCCGCCTCAATGGCGTACTGTTCACGGTAGTCGGCATTTTGAAGCCCAAGATGCAGGAGGGCGACGAGAACGACATCAACCGTCAGATCTACGTGCCCTTCAACACCATGAGCGACCTGAAAGACACGATGTACATCGACGGCGCATGGTTCAGCTACCACGGCGACAACGAAATGGTCGAGAAGGCCCTGCGCGAGACCTTGGGCGCGGCGCATCACTTCCGCCCCTCGGATCATGAGGCCGTTCATGTGGCCAACCTGATGACCCAACTGCACCAGTTCAGTGTCCTTAGTATTGCCCTGCAGGTGCTGCTCTCGCTGGTGGGCGCGCTCACCCTGGGCATCGCGGGCATCGGGTTGATGAACATCATGCTGGTAGCCGTGCAGCAGCGCACCCGCGAGATCGGCATCGAAAAGGCGCTGGGCGCGCGCCGCTGGCACATCCTCACGCAGTTTCTGGCCGAGGCCCTGGCCATCACCAGCGTGGGCGGCGTGGCAGGCATCGCCCTGGCTTACCTCATCTCGCTTATGGTGGGGCGCATCACGTTTTACAGCGCCCTGGCCAAGAACGCCGAAGCCGCCGACATTCGCCTCATCATCTCGCCAGCCTCAGTGATTGTGGCCACGGTGATCCTCGCCATTACCGGCCTGGTGAGCGGCATGATTCCCGCCATGCGCGCCGCCAACCTGGACCCGATCGAGGCGCTGCGGTACGAGTAAAGCAGGGAACAGGGAACAGGGGGCAGCATCGGCTTGATGCGGTTCAAAGATTTCGCAGTGATACTCCCACGCGACCGCTGCGCACTTACGACGAGCAACTGAAGGCTGAGTGCCGCGAACTATTCCCTATTCTCTCGTCTTACACCGGCGGCATAGCGTCCACCACCGGCACGCCGGGGGGCGGGGTGAAGTGGAAGGTTTCGGCCGGAACCGGAGCGTTGGGCACTTCGCCGGTGAAGGTAAAGCGGGTGAGCGCGCCGTCGGCTTCTTCAATTTCGATACCGGCGATGGCGCCGTCGGCGGTCACGGTGAGCGTGAGCCGGCTGACGCGCTTGTCCGGACTGTTTTCTGGGCCCTTGGGCTGGCCGGTGAGCGTGAAACTGCCGTCGGCCGCGCCAGCCAGCTTCAGGTTGTCCAATTCTTTTTCAAGCTCGGTGCGGCCCAGCAGAAACCGCAAGGGCGAGCGCAGATCGTCCAGCTCTTTGGCAGGGATGCGCTGAACCTGAGAGTCGCCGCGGGAGTAGAACCAGGCGTATTTGCCGTCGAGCAGGAAGAGCTTGCCGGCCGGCGCGTTGTAGTCCCACCTCATGCGGCCGGGCTTGAGCAGCAGCAGCGTCCCGCTCTCGGTGCGCTGGATTCCCAGGCCCTCATAGCTCTCGGTAAAGCCGGCCCTGAGCGAGTGCAACCGGTTGTAGTGGCGGTCGACGCGCTGGGCCAGCTCGTGCGCGCTCAGAGAAGAACCCTGACCAAAAGACAAGAGGGCGGAAGCCCCCAGAGCGGCGGCCAGAAGCGCCGCGGCCGGAAGCAAGCCGCAGCGCCGCAAGAGCGCGCCCACCCTCATTGGCCGAGGGTTTGTGTGCAGTTGGAGCCGCCGGCCGGGTCGAACTTGATGGTGCCGACCTGGTCGCTGCAAAAGCCGCGATCCCCGGTTTTGCCCACCGTCTGCGGAATGGCCGTGACCGCGTAGCTGTTATATCGGTCCGTGCTGTTCACCGTCACCTTGTCTTTGCAGGTGATGGTGAAGATATAGCCGGACTTGAAGCCCGAGGTCAGGTCGCCCTGCAGAATTTGCGCGCCGGCTGACGACGGAGCGCCGGCATTCGGATCGCCGCCCAAAGCCGGCAGCGTGCAGGCATAGCCATTGATGGGGTAGGTGGACTCGTACTGAAGCTCCGCCTTGGAGATCACCTGCACGGAGTTGATCGCCGAGGTTTCGTTGGCCTTCTTTTTCAGGCTGCCGATGGTGGGAATCGCCATGAGCATGAGGATCAGGATGATGGCGATCACGATCAGCAGTTCCATCAGCGTAAAGCCGTTGGACTGCATGGAACGGTTGGCGCGGCGCGTGTGACAGTGCGATTTCTTGCGATTCATGAGATTTCAGTGCCTCGTGGAGCGACCGGAAGTCCCCGGCCCATTCGAGAAAATCCTACAACGTATGGACGCGAAAGGGAAATGGGGCGCTCGAAGAAGCAGTGGCCAGTGTTTAGTAGTCAGTTGTCAGTCGCGACTGTCCACGGCGTTCTACAGCGTTGAAAGGCCGGTTGCGAAAGCCTTTTCGCGGGCACTATGAGCGCATCAACGAGGCCGGCGCTGATCTCTGACCACTGATTACTGTCCCTCAGCACACCAGCCTTTTCCGGCTGAGCTTGACGCCGTCCAGGCGGCCGAGCAGGGTGACGGCGACGCGCTCGGGGTCGAACAGGCGCTGGGCCATGGCTTGCACCTGGGCGGCTTCAACCGCGTCGATGCGGGCGATGATCTCGTCGACCGAGAAGAACTGGTGGAAGTACATCTCCTGGCGGGCCAGGTTGGCCATGCGCGAGTTCGAGCTCTCCAGGCCCAGCAGGATGTTCCCCTTGAGCTGATCCTTGGCGCGGGTCAGTTCTTCCTCGGTCAGCGTCTCTTCCTTCAGATTGCGGAACTCGGCCAGAATCAGGTCCACCACTTCGATGGCGTTGCCCGCCGAGGCACCGGCGTAGACGCAGAGGGTGCCGGTGTCGCGATAGGGGCTCAGGTCGGAGTAGATTGAGTAAGCTATGCCGCGTTCCTCGCGGATGGTCTGGAAGAGCCGCGAACTCATGCCGCCGCCCAGGACCGTGTTCAGGATGAGCGTGGCATAGCGGTTGTCGTCAGTGATGGGCGGGGCGGGCACGCCCAGGCAGATCTGCACCTGTTCGAGGGATTTCTTATTGCGCAGCACGATGCGGGCGCTGGGCTCCGGCGCTGACAGTTCGTGCAGCGTCTCGCCGCCCGCCAGCCCGGAGAACTTGCCCGCCACCTCCTCGGCAAACTGGCTGTGGTCCAGGTTGCCGGCCGCGGAGAAGACTATGTTGCCGCCGTGAAAGCGGTCGCCGTGGTAGGCAAAGAGCTTCTCCCGGTCAAGCCCGGTGACCGTCGCCTTGGTGCCCAGGATGGGCCAGCCCAGCGGATGGTCCTTCCAGAAGCTCTGAGTGAACAGCTCGTGGACCAGCAAATCCGGGTTGTCCTCGTCCATCTTGATCTCTTCCAGAATCACGCCGCGTTCGCGCTCGATGTCGGTGGCGGCGAAGACCGGGTGGAGCACCAGGTCGGTCAGCACGTCCAGAGCGATGGGCACGTGGTCGGCCAGCGACTTCACGTTGAAGCAGATGGTCTCCTTGCCGGTAAAGGCGTCCAGGTTGCCGCCGATGGAGTCCATCTCCCGGGCGATGTGCTGGGCGGTGCGGGAGTGGGTGCCCTTGAAGAGCATGTGCTCCACAAAGTGGGAGATGCCGTTAGTCTCGGCGGGCTCGCAGCGGGAGCCGGACTTGATCCACACGCCCATGGCCACCGAACGCAGGTGATCCATGCGCTCGGTCAGCACGATCAGGCCGTTCGGCAATACGGTGCGGCGAAGGTTTCGCTCGGTGGTCGTCATCATCAATTCGATTCGATTGTAGGGCAATTGGGCTCAACCTGTATGCTGCCCGTAGCGATGCGCAGGGCAATCGCAAGAATGAGTTGCACGAATGATCGCCGCTGAATGGAGAGGCTGGAGCGGAGTGACGTTCCGGATGAGCGCGTCCTTGAACTTGGGCTCGATGTAATCCCTCAGCAGGTACGTGAGAAAGTAAGGCACTTCTGCCATCTCTTGCCGTTCACCTTTGCGCTGAAACGGACCTGCCAGATGAACCCCTTCGCCCGAGGAACTCGGGAGATGCTACCCTGTTGGTAGCGTGATTTCGTTGACTTTATCTCGTGCCGCCTTCCTGACCGCAAGGGGCACGATACCAGTCTACGTTAGAGTGAGCTAAAGTGAGCTGGGAAACCATATATCTCACAAGTCATTGATTCTAAAGTGGCCCCGTAGCTCAGGTGGATAGAGCAGCAGTTTCCTAAACTGCGTGTCGGAAGTTCGAGTCTTCCCGGGGTCACCACTGCTTCTACCGCAGATTCTCGACATCGGCTTGCCGGGGCGACAGGGTTCGCGCATTGGTTCGCAGGTTTGGCTTCGAGCAATTTGGCTTTGCGCGCTTTGACTTCGCGCCCCGCGCCCGTTTATAAAAGTTGATGTCATGGAAAATCGTTCCATGGCATTTCCGGCTGCTCCTTCGAGGGGCAGCGCAGTTCACCACGGCAATCGTCAGGATGCTCGGGAAGGCGGTGAAACTCCGCCACTGCCCCGCAACTGTGAGCGCCCCTGCCTCGGTGCCCGTCGTATTGGGTCACCGGATGAGGGCAGGATTTCAGCCAGGGCTGTTCCGCCCAGTGCGGACCGCCCAAGGAAACCACTGAAGGCAAACCCTTTGGGTTCGCTTTTGGGAAGGTGGCTGGAGAAGGCGCAAGTCAGGAGACCGGTCCTGAACGCCCTTACCCACTTGCGTTCCGAGGGGAACGAAGGAGCTATCATGCCTATTTCCGTATATTTGCGCGGACGCCTGAGCCGCGCATTCCTGCCTGTATTCGCCGCCACTCTCTTCACTGCGTTCGCTACACTGTGCCCGGCTGCGTCCATCCACGGCGTGGTGACCGACGCCTCCGGCGCCAAGGTTAGCGGCGCCAATGTGGTTCTGGTCAGCAACGGAAAAGTGGCCTCCTCCGCCATCTCCGGGGCCGATGGGAGCTTTCAGATTTTGACCGGGGCAACCGGGCGCTTTTTCCTGGTGGTTTCTGCCAAGAGCTTTCGGCAGATAGAGACGCCAGGCTTTTACGCCGGCCGACTCGATAACATCGAGCGCAACGTGGTGATGGAACCGGAGTGGGTGCGCGAGTCGATCGTGGTGACCGCGACCGGAACCCCTACGCCGCAGCCGCAGACCAGCGAGGCCACCAGCGTGCTGGGTCCGCAGGATCTGGCTCTGCGCGACAACCTGGTGAGCGCGCTGCGGCTGATGCCGGGAACGTTTGTGGTGCAGGCCGGCCAGCTTGGGGCGCAAAGCTCGCTGTTTATCCGCGGCGGCGATTCGGATGCGAACAAAATCCTGCTGGACGGGGTGAGCGCCGGCGACCTGGGCGGGCGCTTCGACTTTGGGCCGCTCTCCACCACCGCCGTCCAGAGCGCGGAGGTCTATCGCGGGCCCGGTTCGAGCCTGTATGGCGCCGATGCGGAAAGCGGCGTGGTCAGCCTGACCACCCCGCACGGCACCACTAGTTTTCCATCGCTTATGTTGCAGGGCGATGCGGGCAACTTCAACACCTCGCGCGAGGAGTTTGAGGTGGCCGGCGCCCACAACAAATTCGATTACCTGGGCGCCTTCAGTTGGCTGCAAACCGGCAATGCGCTGCCCAATGACGAGTACCACGTAGCCACCACGGCGGCCAACGTCGGCTGGCAGCCCAACGGGAGCACGCAGATTCGCGCCACGCTGCACTATGGCGTGGATGCCACCGGCGTTCCCAATGCATGGGACTTTTATCACGTGACCGACGTCGCCACCGAGAAGGACCAGGACATCTACATGAGCGCGTCGCTCGACAACCAGACCACGACGGACTTTCACAACAGCTTCCGCTACGGGCTGACGCGCAAGCGCGAGCAATATCACTTGTGGGAGCAGAGCGGCAGCGGCACTTTCGATGGCTACGGAGACAGCTTTGGATACCCGGTGACCATTACCGGGGCCAATGGCTACTCAGTGAGCGGGCAGGCGTTGCTGGACTATTTCGGGACCTACGAGCCCTACTCGCCTGGGTATCAGCTGGTTTCAAACCGCGATGAGTTTGCGTATCAGGGCGATTACCGCGTCACTCCGCACCTTGCCGCGCTGATCGGCTTCCATTACGAGGACGAGCGCGGGGCCGAGCCGCCCAGTACGTACTACCCGCCGGTGGAGCGGAATAACGAGTATTATCTTGCGTCGGTGCATGGGGACTTCAAGGACCGCTTCTTCTATACGCTGGGCGGGAGCCTGGAGCACTACTCGCTGTTCGGGACGCAGACTTCGCCGCGGGCAGGGCTTTCTTACTATGCGCTGCGGCCGCGCCAGGGCATCTTCAGCGGCACGCGCATTCTGTTCAACTTCGGCGATGCGGTTCGTGAGCCTGGGCTGACCGACCAGTTCTATTCGCTGTATAACTTCCTGCTCACCGCCAGCGGCGGCCCCTCCACCATCCAGGAGTTGCATATAACGCCCATAGCCGCGCCTGAAGCACGCACCTACGAGGGCGGCGTGGAGCAGGCGTTCTTCAGCCAGCGCCTGATCTTCCGCAGCAGCTTTTTCCATAATGAGTTCGGACGCCAGATCGAATACGTTGGGCTGGATTTGATTCCGGAGCTGTTGCCCAATCTGACGCCGACCCAGCAAAACAACTTGGAAAGCACCTTGCGGATCAATGGGGCGTATGAGCTGACCATCAACAGCGAGGCGTTCCGGGCTATGGGAGTGGAGACCACGGTCGAGGGCGGCATCGGGCGCAACATTTTTATGCGCGGGGGCTACACCTACCTGGATGCGGTGGTGCAACGCTCGTTTACCAACGAAGACTTGAAGCTGCTGGGACCCATTCCGACTTACAACGGCATCCCCGTCGGGGCGATTTCGCCGCTGGAGGGGGCGCGGCCGTTCCGCAGGGCGCCGCACACCGGCTTCTTCACTGCCACTTACTCGGCCAAAGGGCTGACCGGAATCTTTACCTCCGCCTTTGCCAGCCGCTCGGACGATTCGGACTTCCTGGGCGGTTATGCGTATGGCGCGAACCCCAACAGCATGCTCCTGCCCAACCGCAATCTCGATCACGGCTCTGCCAAGCTGGACCTTGGGGCAAGCTACAGTCTGCTATCGTGGCTGGGCATCTACGGCCAGGGAGAAAACCTGCTGAGCGAGCAGCATATCGCGCCCATCGGTTATCCCAGCCTGCCGATGACTGTCCGGCTAGGGCTGAAGGTCCAGTGGGGCCCGGGAAGCGGGCATTGAGGCATGTACGCTAACTTACGAGACCCATAAAGCCCGGAAGCCGCGCAGTCCGCGCGGCTTCCGGCCATTGATTCGATAACCGGCTTAGCTGACGCGCTCGATAACGACCGACTCGAGGACCACGGGCTTTTGGGGCTTGTCCTGGCCGCCGCGGGGAACGAGGGAGATTTTGGTGACGATCTCCTGGCCTACGACCACCTCGCCGAAGATGGTGTGGTTGCCGGTGAGCCAGGGAGTGGGGGCCACCGTGATGAAGAACTGGCAGCCGTTGGTTCCGGGACCGGAGTTGGCCATGGCCAGTTTGCCGGGCTTGTCGAACTTGTGCGGAGCGCCCTTGATCTCGTCCTCAAAGCGGTAGCCGGGGCCACCCATGCCGGTGCCGGCGGGGTCGCCGCCCTGGATCATGAAGTCGGGAATGACGCGGTGGAAGATGGTTCCGTCGTAGAGCTTGCTGGTGGACTTGGCGCGGGTGGTGGGGTGTGTCCACTCTTTTGCGCCTTCGGCCAGAGCAATGAAGTTGGCGACGGTGATGGGCGCGTCGGCCTCGAAGAGGCGGACGGTGATCTTGCCTTCGGTGGTCGAGAAGACGGCGTAGGTTCCTGCTGCGAGTGCCATGAAGACTCCTGGTTTTCGAGGTTTCCCAGGTCTCTCCGCCGCGGCGGAGGAGATCTGGGGCACCCGGCTGAGTTGCGAATTACGGTTTAGGCGCGGCGGCGACCGGTGAGGGCGGCAGTGGTTGGCCTTCCCTCACGATGGTGACCTTTTTGAGCACTACGGGGGTGAGCGGCTTGTCGTTGCCATCGCGCTGGACGCGGGCGATGGTCTTGACCACCAGAACGCTGGACTCGCCGCACTGGCCGAAGAGGGTGTAGTGCTGGTTGAGCGAGTCGTAGGCATGCTCGGTGATGAAGAACTGGCTTCCATTGGTATTGGGGCCGGAGTTGGCCATGGCCAGACGGCCGGGCTGGTCGAAGTTCAGATTCGGATCGGTCTCATCCACGAAGGCGTAGCCGGGGTCGCCCATCCCCGTGCCGGTGGGATCGCCGCCCTGAATCATGAACCCGGGAATGACGCGATGGAAGACGGTGCCGTCGTAGTAGCGCTTGTTGTGCTGTTTCTGTTTGGTTTTAGGATCGGTCCAGTCTTTTGTGCCCTCGGCCAGGCCGATGAAGTTGGCGACCGCCTTGGGCGCCTGCTTCTGATAGAACTGGCAGGTGATGCGGCCCATGGAGGTATCCATGACCACAGTTGGCCCGTTGGGATGAACAAGGGCGGCGTCGGTGGCAGCGGGCGCGTCGGGCAGGACCTCGGCCGGTTTAGAAGACGTTTGGGCGTATGCCGAGGCGGCAAAGGCCACGGTGAGGGCGGGAATGAGAAGTGCGTGGTTGAGTTTCATACCGAGTTTGAGGGTAAATCATGCGGCGGGGGTGGGGCCAGCGGCCTTCGGCTTGAATATCGAACGGTATGGTATCCCACCCTTTCCGCAATAAAAAGCGGAAAGGATGGGGCACGGTACTGTTGCCTTGGGAAAAAGGCGAAAAAACGAGGCGGTCAGCAGCCCTTCTTGCAGCGGGCCATGATGGCGGCGTGGAGGCGCTCGCGGAGGCCGGCGGGCAGGTCGTAGATCTCGTGGGAACGGTAGATTTCGATGGTCTTGCGCGTGGTGTTGAGGATGACCTCGCAGTGGCCGCAGCGCCCCAGGTGCTGTTGCAGCTCGGCGCGCGTCTCGGCGGTCACCGCGTCGTCGATCAGGTCGTCGAGAAGGGCGAGAAACTCAGTGCAGGTCACTTTTCATTCCTCGCTTCTCCGGGAACCTTTTTCCTGCGGAAGTAACGGCTCAGGCGTTCGCGCAGTTGCAGCCGGGCGCGCAAGAGGCGCGACTTGACAGCGGGAATGCTCAGGCCGAGCGTCTCAGCTGTCTCCTCGGTCGAAAGCCCTTCCACATCCCGCAAAACAAACACGATACGAAACCCCTGGGGCAGCCCCTGAATGGTCTTGCGCAGAATCTCGGCCAACTCGGCCTGTTTGTAATTCTGCTCCGGGTCGGGCGCCCAGTCGGCCAGATCGCGTGGGACGCTGCCTTCCTCGGTCTCGACGTCCTCGTCGATCGAGACCATTTTGCCGGTGCGCCGCTTGCGCAGCCGCATCAGGCTTTCGTTGACTGCAATGCGAACCAGCCATGTGTAAAACTTCGAGTTCCCCTGGAACTGGCCGAGCTTTTGGTACGCCTTGAGGAACGCGTCCTGCATCACGTCCTCGGCATCCTCGCGGTTTTGCGTAATGTGCTGCGCAATCCGGAAGATCTGCCGGTCGTATTTGCGGACCAGCGTATCGTAGGCCGAGACATCGCCGGCGCGCACCCTGTCGACCAGGGCAACGTCGGGATGCGGCTCGAGTTCTCCTGCAATAGGTTGGATGGTCGACATGGAGGTTGGTTGCGGAATTCCTTGGGACCGGCTGACGGCGATCGCATCAGGTCCGCAAAAGATGAGTGTAAAGGATGGCGGGGCAGGGAACCAAACCAGGCGGGTTTCGACATCCGGAATACCGGAGCGGGTGCTCCGAGCCAGATTCGCGCAATTTGCGGTAACACGTCTGGTTCCCGTGGGACACCGGCTGGCGAAAGCAGCTTAGAGTGAAGAGATGAGGGTCGTGACTTCCCCAACTCACATTCCGCGGCTGGCTCGATTGCTGGCCGGCGCTCTGGCCGTGCTGATGGCGGTGGCTCTCGTTCCCGCTCAAACCTCCGGCAATTCGTCGGCGCAGCCGCAAGGTTCCGCCGCAGCCAAGGCGAAAAAGACGACAAAACCGGCCAAGGCGGGCAAGAAGGCCAAAAAGCCCTCAAGCCCAAAGGCCAAGGCGGCTCGGCGCGCGCGAACGGCGCGGATCAAGCGGGCGTTTGTGGCCTCGACCGAGCTGCGCCCCATGGCCCAGCAACTGGCCACCATGCGCACGCCTGCCGCCTATGCGGGCGTAACCAAATATGCGCACAAGCACAACGGAGAGGCAGCGGCCGCCGCTTATCTGGCGCTGGGGCATGCCTATCTGGTGGACAAGCGCTACGCCGAGGCCGCAGAAAGCCTGCGCCAGGCGCGCCTGGCCGGCGATGTGCTGGCCGACTACGCGGACTTTCTGGGCGCCGAGGCCAACCATGAAGCCGGCAACGACGCAGCCGCCGAAGCTTTGCTGCACGGCTTCACAGGCCGCTATCCCGACAGCATCTTCAATGTCCACGCGCCTGAACTGGAGGCCAACGTGCTGCTGGCCTTGGGCAATGCCGCGGGCGCGCAGCAGGCGCTGGCACAAGCCGCCGGCCTCGATGCCGCGAGCCGTCCCGGCTTCCAGCTTGCGCAGGGGCAGGTGGCGTTCACGCTGGGGCAGGCACAAGAGGCCGAGCGCATCTTCAAGCGGCTGTTGCTGGGCCACCCATTGAGCCCGGAGGCGGAGATTGCGCGCGCCAGGCTGACGGCGATGGGCGCCGAGTCGACCCTGACCACGGCAGAGTTGCGCAGCCTGGGCGATGCCTACTACAACGCCGGACACTACGCGGAGGCCGCCGAGCAATATCGCGCTTTGGCCCGCGGCGCCGGCCTGGATGCGCAGGCCCGCAACGGATTCGCCGTGGCCGAGGCTGCCTGCGACCTGAAACTGAAGCGGCTGAGCACGGCCCAGGTTGAGGCTCTGGCCGACACCCGCGACGAAAACGGCGCCCGGCGGCTGTATCTGTTGATGGAACTGGCCCGGGACCGGAACGACGTGGACTATCAGCAGCAGATCGTTACCCGGATGGAGGCGAACTTCCCCCGCAGTCCCTGGCTGGCTGAGGCGCTCTACTCAAGCGGCAACATGTACATGCTGCGCCGCGAGTATCCGGCCGCGGTCGAGTACTATAGCTATCTTGCCACTCACTTTCCTGAGAACACCAACGCCCCCGCGGCGCACTGGCGGGCGGGCTGGCTCAGCTACCGTCAGGGGCTTTACGCCGACGCCTCGCGCCTGTTCGACGAGCAGATCCGGCTCTATCCCGGCGCCAGGGAGACGGTTTCCGCCATCTATTGGCGGGGGCGGCTTTATGAGACGCAGGATCACAAGCCGGCCAATGCCGCGGCCAACTACCGCGCCCTGGTCCGCGCTTACCAGCACTTCTTTTATGCTCAAATGGCCCGGCAGCGGCTGGCCGAACTGGGCGATTCGCAAGTGGGGGCGCAGCCGGTGGCGCAGCCGCAACTGGATCGCTTGGAGGCTCCCTCCGTGCCTCCCCTGGAGGAGAGCTTTCCCGCCGACAGCCCGCACCTGGCCAAGGCGCGGCTGCTGGCCAATGCTGGGTTGAACGACTACATCGCGCAGGAGATTGCCGCCGATCCCGACTCTGCTTCGTGGAGCGCCCTGGCCGAGGCGCAGATTTATGCCTCCTATGGCGAGGCATTTCGCGCCATGCGGGCGCTGAAGCGGGCACTCCCCTACGCCGCAACGGCTTCCATCAAGTCCATCCCGCTGGCCTATTGGCGGATACTTTTCCCCGAGCAGTGGTGGGAGACGATCAAGGCCGATTCGGCAAAGAACAACCTCGATCCCTACCTGGTGGCCTCATTGATTCGCCAGGAGTCGGAGTTCAACCCTTCGGCCATCTCCCACGCCAACGCCTACGGCCTGATGCAGTTGCTGCCATCGGTGGGCAAGGCAATGGCGCGCGAGGAGGGAATCAGCCACTTTGAGACCTTCCAACTGCTCGACCCGGCCACCAATATCCGCCTGGGAACCCGCTATCTGCGCAAGACTCTGGACAAGTTCGGCGGCGTGACGGAGTATGCCTTGGCGGCCTACGACGCGGGCGATGAACGCGTGGCCGACTGGCAGTCCGCAGGCCCCTACCAGGGCATCGACGAGTTTGTGGAATCCATTCCATTCACCGAGACGCGCGAGTACGTCGAGGCCATCCTGCGCAACGAGGAAACCTACAAGGCGATCGACGAGTTTGCCGGTTCCCAGGGCAAAACAGGCTTGGGGGCCTCCCGGTAAGGGGAGGTTTTCCATTGCGGGCTGGGGTCTCCAGCCCGCCGCGGCGGGGTCTTCGTCGCGGGGGTGGAGGGCTGTGGAATCCCCCTCGACACTCCCCGGTTTCGATTCCGGTTGACTTTCCTGCCCGTCCCCGGCAACACTGAGTTCGTCCGGTGGTCCCCCAGCCTCCGGAATGCCATTCGCAGCCTGCTGTTGTTGCACAACGGAGCCGGCCCGAAGCATTGGACGCGGCTCGGTTACATCAACCCACTGGAGGGCACGATGTCAACCGACTTGCAGTTTCTGGAAGAATGGATTCCCGAAAAAATGGACCCTGGAACGGTTTTCGTGCTGGAAAACCAGGCCAAGCTGGGTCATGCGCAGAACCCGTTTGTGGCCGTAATGTCCTGCCCTCGTTGCGGGACCCTGGGGCTCATTACGCGCCGTCAACTTTGCGGCGGAGAGACGATGATCTGCGGCGGCGACGCCTGCTCAGCGGAGTACCGCCTGGAGGGCGAGAACATCTGCTTCCGCAGGGCTCAGTAGGCGCTTTTCGCCCAGGGTTTGGGCCGGTCCGGCAGGCGCCTGCTTGCCAGGTTCCTTGCGGTTCCGGCGAAGATACTGGCGGACCTCATATTCCGTGGAAGCATCTCCGCCTCCTCAGGTACCATAAGGCGTACAGGCCATTCCTTCGCAGCCCGGATGGCGAAACTGGCAGACGCAGCGGACTTAAAATCCGCAGGCCGCAAGGCCGTGGGGGTTCAAATCCCCCTCCGGGCACCAAACATATGTGTCAAGTTCCGCGACGTGGGCAGGTTGACCTGTTCTCTCTGGCGCAGCCGCGCTCTTCGCGGCCCTCACAAGCAGACGGGGTTGCATCTCACTTGGCTTTCCAGCGGAACCAGGCTCACCGGAAAAGATATGGTAAGCCTGGGTGCGCTGGATGCTGGCAGCCAGGCGATGGAGCGATCTGCTGCCTTAATTCGAAGAGGACAGACGCCCTTCCAGCGTGAGGTCGATGTCAACCTCTTTGGCAACCTTGAGGATGAAGATGCTTGGGTCCTTCAAACCCCACTGGACGTATGGAACCGTGAAGTGCGTCTTGGCCGTGAGGGTTGCTCCGTCGATATGAATCTGCATGGGAACCGTCAGGTCATGCGGAGCGCCATGAAGGGTGAAGACACCATTGACCTGAATAGTGGAATCGCCCGATGCCGCGATGGTTCCTTGATAGCTTTTGGGAACAAAGGACACATCGGCGAAATGGGCTACGTCCAGCACGTCGGAGTTCATCTTCTTATCCCGGCTTTGATCGCCGCTGCTACCGCTGCCCGCGGCTACGACGACAGATCCTGAGATCGTCTGCGCGCTGCGGTCAAAGTCGATCGAACCGCTCTGCACATGGAAGGTTCCATCCACGTGGTGCGCGTTTCCGCCCAGGGAAAAGGCGACATGGCTTGAATCCGGATTTACGGTGAAGGTCTGATGCTGGGCGAACGCAACCGGGGCGAGAATCAGCGGGAGCGCGAGGATCAGAGATTGTGCGATGGTCTTCATGGTTTGTCTCCTTTTGGGGTGGTGTACTTATGGGTTTTGACTCGGTTGCCTGATCTGTTCCGACAACCATAGGGAGATGGCGGCCATAGGGAGATGGAGGCAATGTCGTTGTCGGACAGGTATTCATGTCCGGGCATATCGGTTCCGGGAACTCCGAACCTGGCGATCTGCGCAAGGCGATGGATGCGCTCAGCGGCCGGACCCGAAGGGGGCAGATAGAAGAATGGCCCAACCGCAAGATCGGGAGGCAGCCTCTTGAAGTTGGTTTGCCAGATCAGGCGCGTACGCCCGCCGGCGCTGTGGCATGTGGCGCAGTGACGGCGAAAGAGCCGTTCACCGTCGTTGGCATTGGCCTGAGCGACGGCGGAAGAGGAGGGATACCAAAGCCTCTCCGCAGTTTGATGCTGTTCGGCGCCGGCGGTCTTGAGACTCAGAAGATAGGCTACTAGATCATCGCCCCTCCGGTCACGGAAGAGAAATGCATACGAGGGCATGATGGAGGCGCCGCTGACCTCGGACGGATCGCAGAAATGGGCTCTGAGCCACAACGGGGAACGGCGGTTGCCTACCTCAGCCAGATCGGGTCCTTGACGGCGATTTCCGATCAGTGGCGGCTGCTCTTGCCGAAGCTCTTGAAGGGGCTCAGCCGGACCCCACATCAAAACATCCGGTGAGTTCGGGCGCACAAATTGGGAGTGGCAGTTGATGCAGCCTTCAGAGATGTATACCCGCCGGCCCCGCTCGACCTGCGACAGCGGCGGAGAGATGCGCACGGCAAGAAGAATGCGATCAAGATAGAAGGCCGCCAGAAGCATGGCGACGGTCAACGCCAGTTCGCGCTTGCGTTGCAGCAGAAACTTGAGCAGCGGGGGCAGTAGGATGACGGCTCCTGCCGCCAGCACAAACAGCGGCGGAACATAACCGAGGTTTTGGCCCATGCCGATTCCCAGGGCGGAGCCGGACCAGCCGGCAATGGCGTAGAGCCATCCGGCCTGGCGGCCACGCTCCGCAGTGGAAGTGGCCGCGCCAAGAAGCGCGGGATAGGCGATAAGTGCAACCGAGTAAAGCGAGACGCCAATGGGATAAAAGACAGATGCCAGAAGGGCGCGACCGGGATCGAGCAGGAGCAGGCATGCGAAGCCAAGCGCGAGAAACGCGACAGAGAGAACAAACGAGAGACCCCGGCGGCGCAGGAACCATGCGCTTGCAAGTGCTGCTGCAAGATGAATCAAACCGTTTGCCCAGAGGTGAGCCGATCCCTCCCATGTTCCGGCCTTCAACTCTGGAGTGTTCTGAATGATAAAGAAAGCTGCGGAATCGAGCCAGACTAGCGCCGTGAAGCAAGCCAGCACGCGGAGAAATGAGACAGCAGGTTGCGGAGGAATCTCCGCATCTTCTGGAGTTATACGCGTTGGCCTCAGAGTTACTAAGATTCCAGCGAGACACAACACGCCTGCCGTTGCGGCCTGTACCTCTGCGGAGGCAGTGAAGAATGGGGGAAGGTTGCAGACAAGATAGCCTACGCCGGTGCCCAGGCCGACAAGCAGAAGCGGAAACCGATTGCCCGTCCATTGGCGCAGGTGAGTGACAAGCGTGACGGTGAGCAGGCCCAGCCCGGCGCCAATCAGGAACGAAACAGCCATGCTCGCGACGAGGCCGAGCGGAAGAAGCGAAAGGAACGCCGCCGCACACGAAGCACTGAGTCCAACGCGGAGCCGCAGGTTTGGCGAGGGCCAGAGGCTCAGCCGCGGCGCAAGCAAGCTAAGCAGAATTCCGCCGACGGCCATCGCCGCCATCACGGAGGTCAAGTGTGCGCCGGCAACGCCGAGGCTAGCGAGCCGCTTGAGAAAGGCAAACTGCGCAAAGATCAGGAAATAGACATACGTGATGGCGACAAGGCTGGCGCCCTGCCATCCGGATGTACGCCTTTCACCGCGCAACATGGGCCAGCCAGCCTTTGCGCAGACCAATGGCCTGAATCATAACGCAGGCGCCATCGGAGAGGACGACACTCAGCCAGCCCGCTCCGAGCGTGTGCGCCAGAATCTGCCCTACGACGAAGATGGCCACACTGGCGCGAGTGATGGCCGTGAGCAGCCAGACAACTTGAAGCTTGCACGGGCTCCCGCGGCGCGCAATCACAAAAGCGCCATAAAGGCAGGCGAGGCCGACGGAGAGAACAAACGCGCCGATGAACGACACAAACGGCAGCGCATCGGCGGGCGCGCGCAAGCGCATGAGCCCGAGAGCGAATACCGGAGCGATGATGAGCAGCGCGCCGGTCATTGCGTCGGAGAAGCCGATAAGCAACTGGTAGCCGATGAGGATGGGACGGCTCATGCTGTTACCTCCTGTGCTGTGGGAACAAGAGCGGGTTCGCGAAGCAGTGTTGTGGCGTCGATGAGCCAGTCCAGGGAGGAGGCCAGCATCACGAGTCCAACAACGAGGCGAAGAATATAGATGGCATTGCGCGCCATTCCGGGCACGATGGTAAAGGTTGGGTCAAAGCCCTCGCGCCAGCCTGCGGCCGACATCAACACGACGTACGCCAGGACAGCAATGTTCCATCCATAGAAAGACCTCGTGCGATTGAATATCCATCCGCCCTCACCGAGCAGTTGGACCAGGACGAAGATCAGCAGGCTGGATGTGAAGCCGGCCATAGCTAACAGCGAGTGGCCAACGAGACCGTCGGTGAATTTGAAGTGGTCGAGAATCCCGGGAAGAAAGAGAACCCAGCCGGTGAGGACCAGCGCCGACCACCAGCAAAGGAAGGCGATGCGCCAGCGGCGTGTGTTTGCGTGCCACTCGAAGGCCGCATAATAGGCGGCAGTGAGCGGCACCCAGATGAGAAGGCTGCCGAGCGAGAGATACTGCGCGGGGCGATGATGGCTGATGTCGGCGCGGCCGAGCGCAAAGCAGAGGAGGAATTCCGCGGCCATGATTGCCCAGGCAATTGCAATTATCCGGGAATGCCCTGCTTTGCGCCGCGTGAGGCCGAAGGGAAGCATGAGCAGAATCGCCACAATGATGAGAGACGATTCAAGCTGGCTTGCTCCAGTGGGCCCGCCGGTGTCGGGATTGATGGCCGGATAGAAGCCGGGGCTGGAAGCGATGTACATCACGATGGGAACAATCAGCAGAAGCACGAGGCCAAGCAGCTTCGCGCCGCGCGCGGCGAGCGTCGAGTTGGCCGCATTCTTCCATTCGTAGACGAACGAGGCGGCGAGCAAGAGCCACAGGGCAATCATTGCCAGCGGGAAGAAGATGCGCGCGTAGCCGCTCCAATCGAGAAACAGCTTGCCGCTGGAGTGGCCGGAGAGCCAGGAGTACGCCCCCACGCCGAGCGACGCGGACCACACCCACAGAACAGGCCTGCACCATTGCGCAAGAGGCCCGCGATCCGCGCCATAAACCTTGAAGAGAAAACCGGCCATGGGGAGACTCGTCCATCCGTAGAGTTCAAGATTCATATGCACGATGATCCAGCGGCCATAGGTCCATTCGCCCAGCAATCGATTGAGTGCGGGAAAGAGCAGAAGAATCGCGATCATCACGCCAACGGAATTTGCAAAGACGAGCCAGAACAAGGCGTGACTTGCGGCGGCGACAACCTGCGGGGAGCTACCGGGAGAAATGTTCGAATCACGCGGAGACTGGCTCATGAATCCTCCCGTCGCGCATCTCAAGCAAGCGGTCGCAGCGCTTGGCCAGGCCGCGGTCATGCGTGGCCATCACCAGGGTCACGCCCTCCGTGGCAACGGTGTCGAGCAATAGCTCAAAGACCGCGCCACTCGTGTGTTCATCGAGTGAGCCGGTAGGCTCGTCGGCAAGCAAAATCTTCGGCTGGTTCATCAAAGCGCGGCAGAGCGCGGTGCGCTGGCGCTCGCCGCCGGATAGTTTCTGGATGCGGTGACCGAGCCGATGAGACAGGCCGGTGCGTTCCGCAAGCTGGTTCAGGCGCGCCTGCGCGGTGCGACGGCCGACGCCCGCGGCCACGGTGGGGATAAGGCAATTCTCTTCGAGTGTGAGATCGGGAATCAGGTTGTGGAGTTGAAAGACGAAGCCCACCTCGTGGCGCAAGAGACGCAGCAGGTTGCGGTGGCGATTGACCTCAATTCCATTGACCGAGACGCGCCCGCGGTCGGGAGAATCGAGGCCGCCAAAGAGATGCAACAGCGTGCTCTTGCCGCATCCCGACGGGCCGCAGAGAGCAACCGTCTGGCCCTCGGCGGCCTCGAAGTTCACGCCCTTCAGTACTGAGATCGCCCCATCGTCATAGCTCTTCCACACGTCTTCGGCGCGCAGGACGACGCGGGCCTGACTGCTCAGGTGCTGGCTGCTCACTTGTGCCGTGGGTAGGTTCATTCGAAGCGGAGCGCCTCCACCGCTCGAATGCGCATGGCATAAGCTGCCGGGTAGAGTGCGCCGGCGATTCCGGTGAGCAAGGCGAGCAGAATCACCGTCAGCACGACGACAGGTTGGATAGTTACGTCAACATAACCGTGGAGAACGGGAACCTGCTTGAGAACAAGGAGAAGGCAGGTTCCGGTGAGCAGCCCCAGCGCCGCACCAAACAAAGAAACTACCGTGGACTCGCCGAAGATCATAGCGGCAATCTGCGTATTCGAAAAGCCGCAGACGCGCAGGATGGCGATCTCTCGAATCCGCGTAAAGACCGACATGATCATGGTGTTGGCAACGCCTAGGCCGCCCATCAGCAGGCCGCATCCGCCTATGGCCCAGGCCGTCGCCTTGAGGATTCTGAACTGCGAATAGGAGCGCGTGAACTCCGCGTCTTCAAGCCCAATCAGGTTGGGGAACGTCGCTTTGACCATGGCCTTGAATAAGGCCGCATCGTCCTTGTTGCGCAGCTTGACGGTGATGACCGAGGAGGCGCCTTCCTTGTGAAAGAAGCTTTGCGCGGAGTTGAGCGGCATGAATACGCCGCCATCCTCAAAGCCGTTGGACGTCTTCAGAATTCCAATGACGTGGAAGACTCCGTGGCCGATGGGCACATGGTCATCGAGTTTTGCGCCGAGGAACTCCGCGGCCCTCTCACCGAGAACCACATCATCGGAGTGTTGCGCGAAGGCGAGACGATCTCCCGCGAGCCATGTGGCCTTGCGGATGCGCGCATCGGCGGCGGTTACGCCAAAGCAGGTGATGACCGGGTGATCGGCGCTGGAGACAATGCCAAAGAGCACCGGATCGGCATGTGCCACCATCGGCCAACTGGAGATTTCCTCCACCGCCGCAGCGGGAACGTTGCTGAAGAAAAGGTCAGAGACGTTGCGCTCGAAGACGATGATCTCGCTATCGCTCGACAGGATGCCGGAAAACATGCCGATGGCGCCTTGGAGAATGGTGACCACGGTCAGCATGGCCGCGACGCTGAAGGCGATGCCCGCGATACTGATGAACGAACGGATGCGGTGGCGGCGCAGGTTGGTCACGATCAGCTTGAGAAAGATCACGGGAGCTCTCCCACGGGTATCACGCAGGCATTCCCAGTAACCCGGACAAGCTCCTCCTCCAGGTCGCTGCGCAGCTTTCCAAGAAACGACAAGCCCAACCTCGATTGCAGAAGCCGGTGGAGAGTTCTGTCTCCCAGATGAATGAAGCGAGTGAGACGCTCGACGGCGCAGGGAATGCCCATCGCGGATGCTACGTTGGGCCGGTCAAGCAGCAGGTCGCGTGCAACAGTCTTCCCGGCCTGGGCAGCGCTTCCCAGCACATCCTTTAAGTCATCGACCATCTGGTAGCCCAGGCCCCAATACAGAGCAATCCGCTCCAGAAGCTGAATCTCCCGCACTGAAGCGCCGCCCAGCATGGCCGGCAGAACCAGCGTGAGCCGGATCAACGGAACCGTCTTGCCCCGCGCAATGCGCTCGGTCGTCTCGCGGTTGTGAGGCAAGGTTGAGTAGTGCAGATCGAGGCTCTGGCCGTTGAGCAGGCCTTCCACGCCGAGACACTGCTCAATGTAGGCCAGCGCGCGCGATTGCACATGCGGCGAAGAACCGGAGACTGCCCGCCAAGTGAGCGCGTAGGCGCGATTGATCAGGGCAAGTGCGGCCAGGATCGCCGCCGCCTCGCCGAATTCGAAATGAACACAGGGAACTCCGCGCCGTTCCAAGGCATTATCCATGCATGGAAGGTCATCGAATATTAGCGAAGCAGTATGGAAGTATTCGAGCGCGATGGCCAGGTCTCTGGCGGGAGCGGCATCCATGCCGTACGCCGTCGCCACCTGAAAGACCAACCGCGGCCGGATGAGGCTGCCGGGATTGTCGAGCACATGACGAAGCGCCTCCTCGAAGTGCGGGTCGAGTGCCGCGGGCAGCGGCATGGATGCTCTGAAAACATCCGCGAACGGCGTTGTGTTCAATGTGTTCATGCAGGTTGCCGTTGGCACTCTTGTCCTCGTTTTCTTCTTTTCCTGTTGTTCAACACATTGTATGTACGGGAGAATCCCGTTGGTGTTTCTCCCGTACGGTCGTCTCAATTGCAATTCATGATTGAGACGGATTCACAGCGCCTTTAGAGAGCGGCAAACTCGTCTGTCTTCATGAAGATTTGTTCATCTCTGGGGAATACATTTTGCGACTGTGTTCAAGACTACTCACGACTCATGACGGGAAGCCGACGCCATCATGACAATGTGTTCATCTGGCGCTGGCATGGAGTATTCCTCGTCTTTCCCGTCTCATTTCGGGACTTATCCATGAAAAGCCGGCCGGAATAGAATAATATCCCATCATGCGGCTTCTGCTGGTTGAAGACGAAATCGATATACAAAGTTTCCTGCGATCCTCGCTTGAGGAGGCGGGGTATCAGGTGGAAGCGGCAGCGGATGGCAAGACTGCCGAGCGGCTGGCGGTCGATGGCCAGTTTGACATACTGATCGTCGACCTTGGGCTGCCGGACCAGGACGGCATCAGCTTGATCCTCAAGCTGCGTCAACAGGGACTCAGCGCACCGGTGCTGATTCTATCGGCGCGGCGGAGCGTCGATGACAGGGTGCGGGGCCTGGAGCAAGGCGGGGACGATTACCTGACCAAGCCATTCGCGCTCGCGGAGCTGCTGGCCAGAGTGCGCAACCTGCTTAAACGAAACAGCCCGCCTGGCAGCGAGGCAACCAGATTGCGCGTGCTTGATCTGGAGTTGGATCTGCTGCGGCGCGAGGCGACCCGGTCAGGACAGGTCTTGCAACTCACCTCCCAGGAGTTTGTGCTTCTGGAGTATCTTTGCCGGAACGCAGGCCGCGTCGTTACGCGTTCAATGATTCTTGACAAGGTCTGGGGCATGCGCATCCAACCGGATACCAACGTTGTGGATGTTCACATCTATCGATTGCGCGGGAAGGTGGATGGCCAAGGGCAGCAGCCTTTGATTCGAACACTTAGAGGGGTGGGCTATGTCCTCAAAGACCGATAAGCCCATCATGCGCAGCGCCGCCTGGCGTATCTCGTTGTGGGCCACGCTCGCGTTTGCGGTTGGAACCATGCTAGTCTTCGCCTTTCTTCATCGCTTTGTCGCCAGCGATATTCAGCGGCGCAGCGACGCATGGCTGTCGGGAGAGGTTGAAGTTCTGGGCGATGTCGCCGAGCGGACGCCGAAGGACGCACTCTACGGCCGCGTTGTGGGAGAAGTGGCGGAGTTAGCGGGAAAGGAAGTACCGAACAAGCTGCTCTCACAGGGCAGCTCAAACGATTCGGTTTTCTTCCTACAAACCGGCGGCGACGGTTCGCTCAAGCTGTGGGTTGGCGCGGGAAGCGGCGAGCCGAACCTGAAGGCCATTCGGGCAACCAGGATTGTTCCTCATCGACCTACGGATCTTCATGTCCAGGGGCTCGCGATTCCTTTTCGCGTGGCATCAATTCGCATAGACGACGGAAGTTATATCTATCTTGGACTTTCAGAGCGCGACGAGTTGCGGGTGCTGAGGAACCTTGGCCTGCGATTCTTTTTGTTCTGGTTGTTGCTTGTTCTTTTCGGATTTGGCATCGTCTTCTTTACCACCCGGCGCATGCTGACTCACGTGCGCGAAATCACCGAAGCAGCTTCGAGAATCGGCCATTCCGACCTGAATGCCAGGGTGCCAACGACTGCGCGCAAGGACGAAGTCGGCAACCTTGCCCTGACGCTGAATCACATGCTCGATCGCATCGAAAGTTCGATACGCCAGTTGCACACCATCACGGATTCGCTGGCGCACGATCTGCGCAGTCCGCTCACGGCAATTCGCGGAAAGCTGGAGATGTCTTTGTCCGCGGTCACGCAGATCGAGCAGGCCGAGCCGATCGTCTCCGT
The DNA here is from genome assembly GCA_003170825.1 of Acidobacteriaceae bacterium. Taxonomy (GTDB): domain Bacteria; phylum Acidobacteriota; class Terriglobia; order Terriglobales; family Acidobacteriaceae; genus Telmatobacter. The sequence goes on along the minus strand of PMYL01000059.1, from coordinate 143,824 downwards.
TATCGAGGAACTGGATCGGCTGACCGATTTTCTCAATAAATCGCTGGATGTGGCTGAGGCCAAGGCAGACGCGCTTCGGCTGAACCGTGTTCCGGTCGACCTGGACGAATTGCTGAGAATCATGATCAATCTGTACGAGCCCTCGATGTCGGAAAAGGGTCTTCAAATCAGGCTGCACAGCGGCGGTCCGCTCACCATCGAGGCCGATGCGGCGCTGCTCCATCGCATGATTGCCAATCTGTTCGACAATGAGCTGAAGCACTTGCCCGCCGCCTGCACGGTCAACCTGCGGCTGATGGCCGAAGACGATGCTGCTTCGTTCATCCTGGAAGACGATGGGCCGGGCTTCGATGCGGAGGTCTTGCCTCATTTGTTCGAGCGCAGGGTGAAGGGAAAAGAGTCGAACGGCCACGGGCTGGGCCTGGCCTTCGTCGATGCGGTGGCGCGTGCTCACGGCGGCGCAGTCGCGGCCGGCAATCGCGAGAGCGGCGGAGCGCGGATCTCCGTAACGCTCCCAGTTGCTTCCTTGCAGCACGCCGGATCTCCCGCCGCTGTAAAACATGGCGCCCACTGAAACCAGTCAAACCTGGACGGAGGAGAGTCCAGAGCGAGCAAGGGCGCATCGGCGAAGGCTCCGCGAACAACTGAAGTCTCGGGAGGGGAATCCGTGACGCATGTGGCGATTGCTCGGGGATTGCTTGCTCTCCTCTGCGGCACGCAAGGAGTGGCGACGCTGGCGATCGATCTGAACCGTTCCCACGCGTCCAATCCCCAATGGCCGGGACATGCAAGGTTTCACCTGGTGTGGCAGGTCATCAGTTATGCATTGTTATCCTTGCTCGAAGTGGCGCTTGTTCTTGTCGCCGGTCCCTATCGAGAGCAGCGATTCTATCTGGCCGCGATTCTCGCCGGCATCCCAATGCTGAGCTGTCTGGTTGCATTTCTCTGCCGTAAGATGTACGGCGGCGCTCTATATGATCCCAACGGAATTCAGCCTGTAAGAATCCAGGCCTTTGGCTCAGAGCATTACATCGATCTCAACCTCACGGCTGAAGTTATGGCGCTGCTAATGCTCCTGGCAATCGTTGCTCTGTTCAGACATTGAAACCTGCACTACGCTTGCAGTTTCGCCGGCAAAACACAAAAGGCTGAAAGTCAAATTCCAAGCCTCCTGACCGGTGAGGATCGACGCCTTACCGCGGCCCTTTTATCGAGTTCTGAGGTACTCAATCAGATCGTTGAGTTCATCCTTGGTCAGGTCGTTCGTGCGCCCGTGCTTGTCGTCCGGGTTGTAGACGGTCCAAATCTCTTCCAGCGTCCGCGCCGAGCCGTCGTGCAGGTAAGGCGCCGTGAGAGCAATGTTGGTCAACGGCGCCGACTTCAGAATGCCTGTATTGTCGGTGGGTTTGCGCGTCCCCACGTCGAAGATTTTCTGGTTGGTGCCCTTGGGTCCGCTGTGGCAATAGGAGCAGCGGTTGTACTCCGCAATCGGCTTTTGGAACTTGTCCACCGCTCGCTCAAAGATCGCCTTGCCATGCTCCTGGGCCGGCGTCATCTCGCGGCCGGGCAGCTTCCAGCGGTTGGGCCTGGTCGGCAAATTGCGGATGTAAATCGTCAGGTCGGCAAGCGTGAGGTTGTCGTACTGCTCCGAGCGCCAGAAGTACTTTTCCGTCCTCGGCCCGCACTCGGTCGGAATGTCGGGATTGCCGCCGTTCCACTTATAGGGCTCGGTGTTCTTGACGCCCTCGAGCAACTTGTTGTCCACAATGTTGCGACCGAAGCCGTCGGGTTCCAGGTTCCATTCAAGACCGTCGAAAGTAGAATCGATGTGGCAGTTGGCACAGCCGATCTGGCCCTGGAACGATTGCCGTGCGGAATAAAAAGTCTGTTCGCCGTGACGCAGGGCGGAGACGAACTTCGGACCGGCCAGCTTGATTGTCGAGGCCACGCGGTTGGTGCGCGTGTCGATCACGCTCAGCGTATCTTCGAGGCGATTGGCCACAAACAGCCTGCGTCCGTCGCGTGACAGCGTTAGCCCGCGCGGATTGCGTCCCACTGCGATGCGCGCCACCACGTAGTTTGCGCTGGCCGAAAGATCCTGCACAAAAGGCGCAGGGTGCGCATGAATGAAGCGCAGCAGCCGCGGCACATCGATTACCGTCACAATCTCCGAGCCGCCGCTGGTGACGTAAATGCGCGACTTGTCCGGCGCAATCGCCACGCCGAACGGCTGCGAAGCATAGCGCTCCAATTCATCCAGCGGCACCTCCACAGTCTTTCCCACGTCCGCGCCAAATACCATAATCGTATCTTCGAATGCGCCGCCGTGTTCCAGGTGCGCCAACGGTATAAGATTCTTGGGGTGGTATTCGGCTGCCACGCCCAGCCGCCCATCGGCTGAGAACGCCAGATGAAAGACGCCGGCAATCGCATGGAGCGGCATGCGGTCCACCACCACCGCGCGGGCCACATCGATCACCGTGATCTCCGACTCCGGTACCGTGCGGTTCTCCAGTCCCGTCCGCAGCGGAGACGAATTCGGATACACATGTGTCGCGTAAATACGGCTTCCATCGGGCGAAAGCTCGAGATAGCTCGATCCGCGCCCGGCCAGCAGCCGCTTCTCTTCCACGCCGGTCTGGGCATTCAGCACGGCCACATCGTTCGAGATGCGATTGGCCACAAACAGCCGCTTGCCCGCCCGATCCTCCACCACGCTCGACGGCTCCGCGCCCACCGGCCACGTCGCCACCACCGCCAGCGTGCTCGTATCGATGACAGAGAGCGTGTCGTCCCATGAGTTGGTCACAAACAGCCGCGCGCCGTCAGGCGAAAACGAAAACCCGCGCGGCACATGCCCCACAGCGATGTTCCTGATCACCGCGTAGCTGGCCGCATCCAGCACCCGCACCTCTTCGCTATCCTGGCACAGAACATAAAGCCGCGCGCCATCCGCCGACAGCAGAACCTCGAGCGGCGAAGCGTAAGCCACATTCTCGACCGCGCCTCTGCGCTCGCGCGAAGGTTGATTTTCGCCGGAGTGCGCAGGGCCTTGGGACACAGGCCGTAACTTATCGGATGGGATGACGAATGGCTCGGGACCAAGGTGGCCGCGATGGCAGGTACCGCAGGTCACCGGGTCACCGGTGCTGTAGATCCTGGCCAAGTAACTCTTGTTGATCTCCTCGGTCATCGAATACATGGTGCGAGCCACGGCCTTCACCGGTTTGGAATCGTCGGCGAAGTTGAGCTGCGGGCGGTCGTTGGAACCGAGGTTGTTGGGGTCCTCGGCGTGACAGGAGTTGCAATCTGTGCCCAGGGCGGCGGCCCATTGCTCCATGATGTCGTGGACCTGTTGCCCGGTCAGGCCCTTCGGAAGCACCTTGAGGTTGGATGGCGCGGGGTAGCTGCCGGTTTCAGGAGACGGCGCCTGGGCGGCTGTGGCGGCCGCGATGACGGCTCCCGTCAGCAGAGCCGCCACGGCTGAAGATAGAAACAGGACAGATGGCTTCACAGGAACCTCGTTGCCGATTGGCACGTTCTTCTCTGGCGCGCAGCTTTCGCTATTGGTGCGGTGGCAGCGCGCGTGCTACCAGGCATCTTTATTCTTCTCCTGTTTCGACCAAAGGTAATCAGCAATTCGGTTGATGTCTTCGTCGCTCAATACGTGCTTCCACGCGGGCATGTAAAGCGGCGGAGCCGGTCCGGCGGCATTGTCCATCGGGGGCACCCTGCCGTTGCGAATGATCGCGATGACCTCGTCCTTGGTGTAGTCGGCGGAGACGTGCAGCAGCGACGGCACCTCGCCGCCCTGGGCGTTGGGATTGGCCACGCCCCCTTGCAGTTCCGTCCCATGACAGCCCACGCATCCGAAGCGCGCGAAGTCCTGCTTGCCCGCTTCGATGGCGACATCCTCGGGTGTCATCGTCCGGGTCTTCTTCGACAGGATCAACTGCACATCTTCCGGAGTCGCGGTTGCCAGGAAGGCTACAAGCGCCTTGCGGGCATTGGTCTCAAGATCGTACTCCGGCATGGAGCTACCCGGATACACAAGCTCGGGATTCACCAGTTGTTCGTCGAGCCATTCGGTCGAGTGGCGCTTGGTCACGCCGAGCAGGTCGGGAGCAGTCTTTGCTCCTGCTCCGCCAACGGCATGACAAGCCAGACAGTCTTTCTCGACAAACAATTGCCGGCCATATTCCGGACTGGGAATCAGGCGCACGCTTGAGAAGTAGCTTCCCATCTCTTCGTTGGTGAGGGCGAGCATGAAATAGGTGAGGTCGCGCGCCTGCTCTTTGGTGAAATGCAAGTTGGGCATGGCGGAGCCGGTGGAGACCGCATTGGGGTCGAGGAAGTGGTGCTCAAGCCAGTCGGGAGAGCGGCGGTTGGCGCCTTCCCCAGTGAGGTCGGGGCCGATGCTTCCGCCCACGCCATTGAGCTTGTGGCAACCGCGGCAGCCCTGGGTTTCAAAGAGGCGCCGGCCCTCAGTCAACTCCGGCACGCCGGGCACGTCGCCTTCCTTGTGGCAGCGGCCGCAGGAGGCGCGGATGTAGTCCTTGGAAAGCAGGGGGTTTGGCCAGAATGCGACGTTGCCGTGCGCGCCCTCCTTGTCTGTGGCCAGCCCCTGACCGCCGTGGCAGATGGTGCAGCCGAACCTGGAGGGAACGTGCGGTCCCAATTCGGCGTGATAGCGGAAGGGCTCCGACGCATTCTTCATGGTGGGGTCTTCCACGCCCAGATGGCACGTGGTGCAGCGGTCCACGCGCTGCAGGCCAGGGAGCAGCACCTGGCGGATCTCGGGCGGCGTGGCCAGAACGGCGGCCTTGGTGACCGCGTTCGGCTCGCCTTGCGCCTCAATCTGCAAAAAGCTTCGTTGATAGGTCTTCCACGATGGCGTGTTGGCCTGCCAGCCCGCCGCCAGGATCAGAGCCAGCGCAAGAAGACTGAGCGCAAAGAAAAGCTGTTGTAGTCTGCGTTCCATTATTCAGCCCCCGCGACAACGTGTACCCATGGTGGAACCAGCGCCCAGCCCGGTCCGCGGAAGAAAGTTCCCACGACGATCAGGGCCAGGTTGGCGACTACAAAAATCGTGAAGAGCCAGAGAATCAACTTTCGGTCGGCGAGGTTGCGGCTGGTGTTCCTGTCAAGATAAGGAATGGCAAGCAGCGCCAGCACCATCAGGGCCGGCGCCACCACGCCGCCCAGCAGGGCGGAGTGGCTGACCAGCTCCTGCAGCCCCAGAAAATACCACGGCGCCTTGGCGGGATTGGGTGTCTTGGCCGGATTGGCCAGTTCCTCAAGCGGCGCGTTCAGGAACAGCGACATCGCCATGATGGTGGTGACCGTGGCCATCAGCACGACGGCCTCGCGAACAAAGGCATAGGGATAGGAGAAGACCGTATCCTCTTCCTCTTCGGGGGTGACGGTTTCAAAGATGGGCTTGCCGGTGACAACTTCCATCAGGCCATAGGTCTTGTCCTTCGACGCTGCTGCCACTTGCAGAGGCGCAACTTCTGCGGGCGCGCCGATGGTGACCAGTGTCTCAATCTTTTTGGAGTTCAACTTCCAGATGGGTCGCGAGAGCCCGCCATCCTTGCGGACCCGCCAGAAGTGAACGATGGTAAGCAGAATCATGAGCGAAGGCAGCACAGCCACGTGCAGCACGTAGAAACGCAGCAGCGCGGCCTCTCCGACACTGTGGCCGCCGAGCAGCAGCTCGCGCACCTGGCCGCCTACCAGCGGGGCGTAACTGCCGATGTTGGTTCCCACCGTGATCGCCCAGTAGGCCAGTTGATCCCAGGGCAACAGATAGCCGGTGAAGGACAGGCCCAGTGTGAGCAGCAGCAGCAGAACGCCGATCACCCAGTTGAACTGGCGCGGCTTCTTATAGGAGCTGGTGTAGAAGACCCGGCACATATGCAGGAAGACGCAGATCACCATGCCGTGCGCCGCCCAGCGGTGCATGTTCCTGAGGAAAGGCCCCATAAAGACGACATACTGAAGGTCCTTCATGTCCTGGTAAGCCTGCGGCGGATAGGGCCGATAGTAGACCATCAGCGCAATGCCGGTGGTGAGCAAGATGAGAAAGAGAAAGAAGGTGATGAAGCCCAGGTAAAAAGTGTGCCTGAACTTCAGATTCTCTTTTTTCACCTTGGCAGGATGGATATGCAGCCACACATTGAGAAAGACCAGTTCGGACTTTCCCTTGTCGGTGGACAGCGGATCCCGCCGCACGATCGATTGCCAGATTTCGCGAATCAGATTCATCGTTACACCATCAACCGGTAAGTGGGCGGCACTACCTTGTCCTTGTCGACGCGAAGCTGCCCATCGCGAGCCTGCGTTACTTCAAACCAATCCAGAGCGCGGGGCGCGGGACCGTGCTGCACCGAGCCGTCGGCGGCAAAGACGCTGCCATGGCACGGGCAATGGAACTTCTGATCGCTAGAGAAGTGCGCGACCGTGCAGCCCAGGTGAGTACAGACTGCGCTGGCCGCGGCAAATCCCTTGTCGCGATCGCGAAAGACAAAGATCTTTTCGTCAACGAGGAATGTAGGGGGTCCGAAGGGAAAGTCGCCAGGTTCGCCGATCTTGAAAGTCTGCGGCGGCTCATAAAAGACACTCGGCATCAGGAAGCGGACCACGGCTGCCAGGCTGATCCCAACCGCAGAACAGAGCGCGGCAATGCCTACCGCTCCCCAACTGAACTTGAAAAACTCTCGTCGATTCATTTCCGTGCTCCCCTACTCAAAGACTTCCCGCTCCTGCTGCTCCAGGGCCTCCATGGTAATGGCCCCGGTTGGGCACCGCTCGGCGCAGAGGCCGCAGCGAATGCACTTCTCTTCGTTCTTGATGATGGCCCCCGCCTGGCCGGCCTTGAGTTCGGCGCCGATCACCCCGTAGCGATTTTGAATCAGCGCATCATAGCGCTGATCGCCGCTCACCTGAACCAGGTCCACCAGGCGCAGGCAATTCTCCGGGCATACATCCACGCAGCCGGCGCAGAGGATGCACTTCGAGCCGTCGAAAATCGTATTCACCTGGCAGTTGAGGCAGCGCAGCCCTTCGGCGCGGCCCTGTTCCTCGTCAAAGCCCAGTTCGACCTCGGCAATTCCGATGCGGCGGTTGGCTGCCAACACGGGCATCTTCTGGCGCGGAATGGAGAGAAATCCGCGTGGCATCTCCCAGTTGGGCAGGATGCGAAAGCGGCTCAGCACCGTCTTCTTCGTCTTGCCGTTGAGGTAGACGTGAATGGAGCGCGCCGCCTTGTGTCCATTGGCAACGGCTTCGACCAGGATGCGCGGCCCGAAGGCTACGTCACCGCCGGCAAAGACGCCGGGAGCAGTCGTCATCAGGTTCTCGTCGATCTTGAGAATTCCGCGAGGCGTCACCTGCACTCCCTCTTCGCCACTGAGGAAAGAGAGGTCTGCCTGCTGGCCGATGGCCAGGATCACGCTGTCGCAGGGGATAATCTTTTCCTCATCGCTGAAGGCGGGATTGAAGCGGCCACTCTCATCGAATACCGTCAGGCAGCGGCGCACCTTCAGGCCGGTTACTTGTCCGTTCTCGCCCACAATCTCCTTGGGCCCCCAGCCGTTGTCCACCACGATGCCCTCGTGCTCGGCCTCGTCCACCTCGCCTTTCCATGCGGGCATCTGCGCGCGCGATTCGAGGCTGACCATATCCACTTCTTCGGCGCCCGAGCGCATCGCCATGCGGGCCGCGTCCAGGGCTGGCTGAAGGCTCTTGTCCTCTTCGTCGGCGGCTGAATCTACCGATTCCTGGGCCATTTCTTGCACCAGGCGCACGGCGGCGCGCGCCACGTCGATGGCCACGTTGCCGCCGCCCACAACAACAACCCGCTTGCCCAGCTCGATCTCGAAGCCCAGATTGACGTTGATCAGGAAATCTATGCCGTTGTAAACGCCCGCCAGGTGCGCGCCGGGAATGTTCAACTCACGGCCCTTGTTGAGCCCCGTGGCCAGCAGTACCGCATCGAACTTCGAGCGCAGCTCGGAGAAGGAGATGTCGCGGCCCAGCGTCACGCGGGTGCGCAGCGTGACGCCCATGGCCAGGATGTTGTCCACCTCCATCTTGATGATTTCGCGCGGAAGGCGGAACTGCGGAATGCCCAGGTAGAGCATTCCGCCGGGGACCGGTGCGGACTCAAAGACTTCAACCGTGTACCCCAACAGGGCCAGGTCGTGCGCGCAGGTGAGGCCGCAGACGCCGGCTCCCACAACGGCGATGCGCTTCTCACGCTTGGGAGCGGGCGGCAATTTCTTTCGCGCCGGATCGTGGCCGGTGCCCAGGTTGTGGCGATCGGTGGCGTAGCGCTTGAGCGCGCAAATGGCGATCGGTTCGTCGATCTTGCCGCGCCGGCAGTTGTCCTCGCAGGGGTGCGCGCAAATTCTTCCCAGCACGTAAGCGAATGGATTGGGCGCGCGGGCCAGAAGATACGCTTCCTCATCACGGGAGATCCCGATAGCCTGCACATAGCGGCCACATTCCGTATGGATCGGACAGGCAGCGCGGCAGGGAATATTCCTGTCGAAATACTCCTGGTCCGGGACGGTGATGGAATAGCGCATGGATTCCCCGCTCTGCCGATTGCTTGAGCTACTGTAGCCCGAAGCCGCTACACGCTGGTAGCGGCTTCGGCAAGACAAAGCCCCGGCGAACGGGCCTGCTGCTCACCGGGGTGGAAGGCGACACAGCCTTGCCCCGTTCAGAAAAGGCTGCCGGAGCGGCACAACGCTCTAGTGCTGCTGGGCCTTCAACTTCTCAATCTCTTCGTCGCTCAGCGACTTGGAGAACGCCGACGGGTTCTTGTCCTTGCGGTTCTCCTCGTCGTAGGCCAGGAACTCGTAGATCGTCTTTCCCTGGCTGTCGCTGATGCCCGAGTTTGGCTTGTGCATCATGCGCTTCACATAGCGGCTCCACTCCGGCAGGGTCATGGTCGTGTTAATGGGCCGCGCGATGGTGTGGCACTTGGCACACTTGTCCAAAAACACCTTGTACCCCTTCTGCTGATCCGGCGGATAAGCGGAGACGTTGATCTTGTCGGAGCCCTTGTCCTGCGGAAGCGTTACGTTGCTGCTCTGCGCCGCCAGGAACAACGGCGCGCTGAGACAGACGAGCGTCATGGTGCGAAATCCCTTGTGCATTTCAGCCTCTCCTTACCACATGTAGCGGATATCCAGCTTGAACAGTTTATCGGTGGTGCCCACGAGGGCAACCGGGTCGCCATCGTGCTCCTGAGTATAAGCGGCTCGGAGCACCACGTTGCCCAAGGAAGTGAGGGCATGTTCGCCGCCGATGCTCCACGCCCGTGTATGCATGGTCGGCTGCGGGTCGATGCTCGAGGTCCCCCGGTCCAGCCGCGCCATGATCACCGTGCCCGTCTTGAGGTAGTAGTTCGCCTCGCCGCGATAGGTATTTGCGATGTAGTGCGACATCGTGCCGGGCTGCGTCCACAGCCAGTCGTCCTGGCTGCGGATGTAGCCGCCTAATACGTCCAGCTTGTCGAAGAACAGGTAGTTGCCAAAGGCGCCCACCCGGTAGAAGGTCGGCCGATAAGTGAACTGATTCGTCGGGCTGAAGTTCTGATTCTGGTCTTTTGATCCCCGGTACATCATCACCGTGACGCCGCCGTCGGGGCCAAACCAGTAATCGGCATCGGCCCACACGTCCTTGGAACTCTTTGTTGAGGCCCCAAGTATCTCACTGCCGTCCGCATTCAGCCCGTTGGTCACTTTTGCCGAGACGGCAAAGATATTCTTGAAGTAGTTCGAGGCGTGCGTGTAGCCAACGTCGATGCCAACCGGGTGCTGATCGAGCGAGAAGCTGATGGGATCAACGTTGGTTAGCGTGTAGGCGGGGTCGGAGAAGAGGTTATAGAACATGGCTGCCCGCGTTCCCTCGCCCTCCTGCATATGGATCATGCCGCCTTTGATGAAGTAGCTGCTGTTGGCGCGGCCACCCGTCCAAACGCCAAAGCCCTGCTCCAGACCGTTCCCTCCGTCCTGGTAGAGCTCATAGTGGGCGAACGTGGAGAAGCCGGTGTCCGGCATGTTGGCGACCAGGAACAGCGCGGCTTCGTCCAGGTTGAAGCTGGAGCAGGAGGAACTCGAAGCTGTATCGCTGCCGCACGAAGTGGCAGGGGAAGCCGAAGTCGTGCTGCCCGCGTCGGCCACGGTCTTTTCGTCCGTGACGCTGACCTGCATAATCAACGCCAGCGAGTCGGTGAGTCTGAACTTGATGTCCTTGTCCAGTGCAGTGATCTTGGGCGCGGGCTTGGTCCCGTCCATCTCGTCCGGCGGCATGCGGTAGCCGAGGCGCTTGAACATATAGCCGTTCTTGTTCAACGCCGGCGGAACCGTGTGACAGGTGTAACACTTGACGCCGTATTTGCGGGCAAACGCTGGAATGGCATTTGCTGGCTGGGGCATCAACAGGATAAGGCTAATGAGCAGCAAAATTGCGTTAACGCCTGAGGTCCAGAGTTTCATGTGCGGGAGCTCCTGCCACTTCCTTAAGCACTCCGGGAGCCAAAGCTAGCATCTTTCGTATCAATACTTTACGGGAAGCGATCCTCGCCAGATGGGGATTTTATTCCCCGATCCCCGGCTCCATCTGGGGAATGGATTCCCCAGATGGCTGTTCCTTCTCCCGCCGCAGGAGCGCGTAAAAGGTCTTCCGGTCCACTCCGGCCTCGCGCGCGGCGGCGCTGACGTTGCCATTGCAACGCGACAGCACGGCCTGCGCGTAGGAGAGTTCAAAGCTGGCCAGGTACTGCTCCCGCGCATCCTTCCAGGGCAGTGTGGAAAGGCTGTTGGCAACCTCCACATTCGGAGAATCCTCCTCGATGTCCTCCGGCCCCAGCACTCCGCCTGGGTGCAGCGCAGTCAGCCTCTCCATCACGTTCCTCAACTGGCGAACATTGCCCGGCCAGCGCTCCCGCATGAGCGCCTCGTAGAACTGCGGCGATCCCGACAGGCTTTTGCCATAGCGGCGGGAGAAGCGCTCCAGAAAGAAGCGCGCCAGGTGAGGAATATCCTCCGGCCGTTCGCGCAGAGCCGGCAGCTTGACCGTGACGACGCTCAACCGGTAGAAGAGTTCCTCGCGAAAGGTTCCTGCCTTGATCTTGTCTGCCAGGTCCTGATTCGTCGCGCACAGGATGCGGCAATCCACGCGCACCGTCGCAAGGCCTCCAAGACGCCGCATGGCTCGCTCCTCCACAAACCGGAAAAGCCGGGTTTGCAACTCCACGCCCAGGTCCCCGATCTCGTCCAGAAACAGCGTGCCGCCGTCTGCCGATTCGATGAGCCCCTTTTTGGTGCGCTCCGCTCCGGTGAAGGCGCCGCGCTCATAACCGAAGAGTTCGCTTTCGATCAGCGAGCCCGGCATGGCGCTGCACTCGACGGGCACAAAGGGCCCATCCTTGCGCCGGCTCTGGTTGTGGATGAAGCGAGCGGTCACCTCCTTGCCGGAGCCGCTCTCGCCCAGGATCATCACCGTGGCATCGGTCGTCGCCGCGCGGCGGCACTTTTCCATCATCTCCAGCATGGCCCCGCTGCGGCTTTCGGCTGCATCGGCCTCGCCAAGAGCTTCCAGGCGGCCCTTCAGCGTTTCCACTTCGCGTTCCAGCCGGGCGTGCGAAAGCGCCCGCTTGGTCACCAGCAGCAGGTCCTCGCGCTTGAAGGGCTTTTGCAGGTAATCGAAGGCGCCGTTGCGCATGGCCAGCACCGCACTCTCCACCGATCCGAAGGCAGTGAGAAAGACGATTGGCAACCCGGGATGAGCTGCGTGCAGACGGGCAAAGACCTCTTCACCCGACATGCCCGGCATGCGCACGTCCAGCAGAACCAGGTCGGGCGGGTTGGCCAGGCACTCGGCAAGACCTTTCGCCGGGTCAACGCAAATGGAGACCGTCGTGCCGGGCGAGCGCAGCATCCGCTGGATGTTTTCTCCCAGCGCGGCTTCGTCGTCAATCACCAGAATGCGACTCACGCGGTTGTTCCTCCGGCAAACCAGTGATAGGGCTGGCCGCGGGTAAATCGCGCCGGAGGCAACTCGACAACGAAACTGGCGCCACCGCCTTCCCTGGCTTCATAGCGGATGCGCCCATCATACATATCCAGCAGGCTGGCCGCCAGAAACAGCCCCAGCCCCAGCCGCTCCCGCGCTGTGCTCTGCGAGACAAACGGCTCAAAGAGGTGTTCGCGAATGCTCTCCGGCACGCCCGGCCCGTTGTCTTCGATCCTGGCCACGACTTTGGCGCCCGCAGTGCGATAGGGCTCAAGGCGCACCCAGATCGCGCCTTCATCCAGCCCCTTCAGTGCTTCGAGCGCATTGCCGAGCAAACCGCGGACCACTTCGCCAATCACGTGTTCGGGAACCTCCACCCGCGGCGCCTCCCCGATCTCCTCCACCAGTTTCACTCCCTGGCTTTGGGCAGAGGGCCGCAGCGCCGCCAGCGCCTCTTCCAGGGCCTTCTGCGGAACCGAGGCTTCGAAGATCTCTCCGCCGCGCTCGCGTCGCAGCGCCTGCAGGAGCGTGGTGGCGATGTTGCTCATGTAGCGCGTCTCTTTGAGCATCTGCTCCAGATCGGCGCACAGAGCAGCATCCTCTTTGCGCTCTTCGAGCAGCACCTCGATCCTGCCCGCCACAATCGCCAGCGGATTGTTGAACTCGTGCATGAAGCCGGCCGTAAATTGGCCCAGAAGCGTCAGTTGATGGCTCAGCCGCGCCTGCCGGTCGGCGGCTTGCAACTCCTCGCGCAAGCGGGCCGTGCGGAAACGGACGGTCTCCAATTGCAGCTTCAGTTGCGCCGCTTCTTCTTCGGAGCTTGCCGCGCGGGCAACCAGGCGGACCCGCTGCCGATGCGTGTACGCGAGTGCGGGCAGCGGCGCCGCCAGGACGACAAGGATCAAGACGATGACCTTGGCGAATTGGGCGCCAGGGAAAATCCAAAAAAAGATGCCCAGAAATGGCAGAACCCAGGCCCCGCTCAACCAGAGCAGAGGCCGGCCCCGCTCCCTGGAGCGCCTGAGAGCACCGTCTTCCCCTGGCTTCGCAGACATAATCACTCAAGTGTAGTGCTTCAAGCAGGTTGATAGCTGACGAGAAGGCCGCAATAAGCGTTCCCGTGTGCTCCTCAAGGCGCCAAAAGGAGCCATCCATTACGCCTGGATTCAATAAGTTACTGGATTCCTGTTACCTTTCACGGCAGAGGTCGCGGTCCTTGGCATTCACCGAGGGAGTGGACGCATTTGAGGGCAAGCGAAGCGCAGAAAAGACTGTGGGGACTGAGGAACAATGCCCCGAGCCTCATTCGGCGCATACGTCCGGCGTCTTGAGATAGGCCGAAGCAGGAGGTCAACCCCATTCAAATCGCTCTGAGGAACCGGACCTTCAGCGTTCAATTCCCTTGCGATTCTTCTTTTTGAGAATGGGCTTTCTCGCTTTTTGTGTTGGCTGTTCTGAAGCGTAGACGGCCGCTTTTTGGATTTGCTTCACATCGAGAATATCTTGTTCTCTGCCCGCAGCCAGTTTGTTCTTGATTAGGTTTTCTCGTGAGATGACGTAAGTCGGCGTCTCACCTTCTATCATGGCGTTGACATGGTCTTTCCATGCTTCGTCGAACGTCACGCCGCTGATCTGTTGAAGGATATCGATTCGATTCGGAGGCATGCCGATCTGAAGCCCTGTTTTTGCATCCCGGAAATCTTTAGCGGTAAGTCCGTGAAGGGGCGCGCCAAACTTGCATAAGGCTCTGAACACAGCATCGCTATTCCTTGCATCGGCCCGGATGAACAGGTCAAGATCTTTGGTTGCGCGCGGTTGAGCGTGGACACCGAATGCGTAGCCCCCAACGAGCAAATACTCAACGCCCTGTTCGTTGAACATGCGTATGAGTTCTTTCATGTCTTTTGTTAGCATTCTGACCGATCTCCCGAATCGCGTATGCGGCTTCGGTAAGTTCGCACACGGCTACGAGTCTGTCCCCTACGGGGATACTCTGCCAATAGCGGTAGTTCTCCGCTTCTTGTTCTTCAACGCTGGTGACCTTGCGAACGACCCTGTTTGGATTGAGGCTCATTCCATTGACGGTAAGCTGCACACACCGAGGAAGGTGCTTGCGTAATTCGCGGGCGCCGAACGGTTCCCCGCATTTGGGGCACTGACGGAGCACCTTTGCCCGCGGGGAGCGAAGCTGGCGCGCACGCAACCTGCGGGCACTCTCTCGAAGCAATACGTCATCGGGAATCGTCGTGATGTCGAAATGCGGAGTCCAGCCGGACATTTGATTGCTCTTCACGAGTGAATTTCACCACAGCTAAAGTATAGCACATTGCGGCAATGTGTAAGGCGGAATGTGTGCTGTTCAAAACATTAGAAACATGGGGTTTCAGTTTCCTTTCCTCTTCTCGCGTCTTTCAAAAAGGACGGCCCCGGCCGGAACCAGAGCCGTTCTTCGGAAGGGAAAGCCGAACTACATCGCTGGGTCAACTGATTTTGTTAGAGTTCTCGCCGGCCGTCCATTGCGCGGGCCATCGACACTTCGTCGGCATACTCGATGTCGCTGCCGGCTGGGACGCCGGTGGCGATGCGGGTGATTCGGACATCGAAGGCGCGCAGGGCGCCGGCGAGCCAGTTGGCGGTGGCTTCGCCTTCCAGAGTGGGGCTGGTGGCTACGATGATCTCGTCCACTTCGCCGCGTTCGACGCGGGCGACCAGAGTGCCGGTGCGCAACTGGTCAGGCCCCACGCCGTGCATGGGCGAGAGGGTTCCATGGAGGACATGGTAGACGCCCAGGTAGCCGCGGGTCCGCTCGACGGCGGCGATGTTGCTGGGCTCCTCCACCACGCAGACCAGGCGCTGGTTGCGGGTGGGACTGGTGCAATAGGCGCAGGGATCGACGTCGGTGACGTTGTTGCAGATGGAACACAGGCGCAGGCTGGCCTTGAGGCCGCGCACCGCCTCGGCCAGCGCCGCGGCATCCTCGTCCGAGGAGCGCAGGATATGGAAGGCGAAGCGTTGGGCGCTCTTGGCGCCCACTCCGGGGAGTTTCTTCAGCTCTTCGATGAGCCGCGCAATCGGCTCGGCATAGCGTGACACGTTGCTGCCTCCCTGAGATTGCATTCGGAAAAATCAGCCAAGGCCCGGCAGCTTGAGGCCGCCCAGTATCCCTTGCACGCTGGATTGCATCGCCTCATCTGCCTTGCGTCCGGCTTCGTTGACGGCGGCCACTACCAGGTCCTCGAGCATCTCTACGTCGGGCTGGCCGCTGCCGAGGCCAACGACAGCCGAGGGGTCGATGCGGAGCTTGAGGAGCTGCTTCTTGCCGTTCATGGTTGCGGTGACGGCGCCGCCACCGCTGGTTCCCTCCACCACGGTCTGGCCCAGTTTGCGCTGGACTTCCTCCTGCATCTGGTTGGCCTGGGAAAGCATCTCGG
The DNA here is from genome assembly GCA_003170825.1 of Acidobacteriaceae bacterium. GTDB lineage: Bacteria > Acidobacteriota > Terriglobia > Terriglobales > Acidobacteriaceae > Telmatobacter. The sequence continues at coordinate 128,363 of PMYL01000059.1, read as the reverse complement.
AGATTTTGAGCGGGTTGATCATCGCTTTTTTCCTCGTTGGAGCGTGCGTTTACTTTTGGCGCAGATCGACCACGCTGCGGACCTCGGCCTTGAAGATATCCTGTGCCCTCTGGACCCAGGGGTTACTGAGCGCGGCTTCCTGAATGCTGCCGGCCAAGGGCGCGGAGATCGCGGCTGCGGCCGGTGCGTCGCTTCCAGCGCCGGGAATGACCAGGAAGCGGGCGACCGCGCCCAGCCGTTGCAACTCCTGGCGAATGATCTTCTCCGCAGCGGCATTGACCGTCAGGCTGAGCATCTTTTTGCCCATGCCGGCCACTTCGATGCGCAGGCTGGCGCTATCGAGGGTCCACGCGCCGGAGCCCAGTAACTGGGCGGCTGAGACGTGGCCGGCGTCTACCAGAGCGGAGCCGATGGCATGGCGCAGGGATTCCATGCTGGGAGGGCCTGAGGATGGCGTGGCGGCTTCAGGGGCTTTGGCCAGCGCGCCTTCGGTGAGCGTTGCCGCGTAGCCGGTGGCCGGAGTTGCGGCGGCAGGGAAGGGCGCGCTGCCCAGAAACGGGCTGCTGAAGGCTTCGCTGGCGCTTGCGTGTGCGGCGGCAGGCGATGGACGTTCCATTGTGGCGACCGGCCCGGCCGCGGAATCCGGCTTGGGTCCCGAATCCGGCTTGGGTCCCGAATCCGGCTTGAATCCCGAATCCATCCTGGGGCCCGAGTTCCAGCTACCGCCAGCCGGCCCAAATGGGGAGATGGATGGCGCGGACTGCGGTGTGGCGGGGATTGGAGCCAGGCGCGACGGGGTTGCTGTTGTGCGAGGAGCGGAAGGCGCGGTGGCGCTGCGGATTCCAGAGTTGGGTGGAGCGCCGGTTGCCACACCGCTCAGAAGCTCTTCGATCGGCAGCAGCCGCTGCGCATGAATCAGCTTGAGCAGGCCCAACTCGAGGTGAAAGCGCTGCTCCTGGCGGTAGTTCAGGTCGTCGAAGGTGCGCAGGACGATCTGCAGATTGCGGGTCAGCTCCTCCTCAGTGAACAGAAGGGCAGTGCGTACGGCGCGGGCGCGCTCGTCGCCGGAGATCTGGAGCAGTTCAGTCTGCTCGCCGCCCAGCTTGGCCATGAGCGTATTGCGCAAATAGCGGACCATCTGCCGGGCCAGCGACGATGGATTATGGCCGGCATTGACGAGCAGGTTCAACTGCTCCATCAGCTCGGCGCTCTGGCCGGCAGCCACGGCCTCCAATAGGCGCTCGAAGACCGCATTGGGCACTGCGCCCATCAGCTCGCGAATCTGTGCCGCAGAGAGCACGGGGCGGCCAGCCCCTTGGACGATTTCGATGGGCGCCGAAGCAATGGCCTGGTCCATGATCGAGAGCGCGTCGCGCATCGAGCCGTCGCCCGCCTCGGCCAGCAGGGCCAGGGCGGCGTCTTCGGCCTCGACCTGCTCCTCACCGGCGATCATCTTCAATTGGGTGAGAATATCGTCGAATTTGACGGCATGAAAGCTGAAATGCTGGCAGCGGGAGCGGATGGTCTGGGGAATGTCCTCTGGCTGTGTGGTGGCCATCATGAAGATGACGTGCGCCGGGGGCTCCTCGAGGGTCTTGAGCAGGGCGTTGAAGGCCGCATCGGTGATTTGGTGGGCCTCGTCGAGGATGTAGATCTTGTAGCGGTCGCGGGAGGGGGCGTAGCGCGCGGCGTCGCGCAGTTCGCGAATCTCGTCGATGCCGCGATTGGTGGCGGCGTCAATCTCGATCACGTCCACGGCGTTGCCCTGGCGAATCTCAACGCAGGAATCGCATACGCCGCAAGGTTCGTGCGTGGGCCGGGCTGCTGTGCCCACTTCCGTGCGGCAGTTGAGCGCCATGGCCACGATGCGCGCGATGGTGGTTTTGCCGATGCCGCGGTGGCCGCTGAAGATGTAGCCGTGCGCGATACGGTTCTGGCTGAGCGCATTGAGCAGGGTGCGGGTCACGTGGTCTTGCCCGGCCACGTCGGCAAAGCGCTGCGGGCGGTATTTTCTGGCCAGAACCTGATAACCCATCGCTGAACCCGCTCCTGGAGGCCTGTCCGGAATGGAGGCCGCCTAGAGGGGATTGTATCGTTTCGGGGTGGGGCGCGAGGGGGTGGAAAACGATGGTCAACTGGATTCCGAATTGGCGATGAACGGATCAGAAACGTGGGTACGTTTCGGATTAATGAGGTCAGATACTAGTCCCAACGGTCAAGGCGAATCCCACTCGTCGGCCTCAATCACCCGGTCAGCCTTCGAAAATGCTACAACGTAGTATTCGGGAACAAGCGGCGCAAGGGATGAGAATACAGATATTCAAGGGCACAATCCTTGCCGGGAACATGTATCACCCCGCATTTGCCTTCATGATAGTTGGGCCTTCCCATCTTTGCAGAGACTAGAGACTGAAGAACGAGAATCTCCAATCTGGACGGACGGGAAGTACTGCGCCGCTTTTGAGAAGCGCGCAAATGCAACAGCCGACCTTACTGCAACAACTAGCAGAACAAATAGGCCAATTATCAGAACGAGACTGTTGCGTGACATCGGATTCTGTCTTTTTCCATGCAAATTGTAGTACCGCGCAGACCCGCCGCAGGTGGCTACGCGCAATGCTTCTGTGCTTCGACGTAGGCTCGGAGAACGGCATTCATGCGCGTCAGGTGTCCTTTGCCGTGTGCCCGGAACCACTCAACTACATCATTATCGAGGCGCAGGTGAACCGAGGTCTTTCCCGTCGGCATCACCACCCGCGCGGAGCTCCAGAACTCAGCGCCAAGCGACTCCGCATCCGGCGCATCCGCGCTAGTCGGGTCTTCGCCGCGTTCACGCATGGCCCTGATCTCGCTAAGCGAATGTCTCACGATAGTAGATTTCCCGTTCATCTTTGCTCGCTTTCTGGGCGCTGATGAGGCGAATCAGATTTTCGCCGCCAGGCAAACACAATGCGATAGACTTCGCCATCCACGCGCCCCAGCGCAATCCAGCGGAGTTCGCCATAATCCTGGCGGTCGTCGATGCGCTCCAATCGCTCGTTCAAAAAGATCGCCGAGGCGGTCAGAAACGAAACCCTGTGCTTCTCCAGATTGTTTTGGGCCTTGGCTTCGTCCCACTCGAATTCGAGTTCCTTGCCTGCCATTGCCTACCCTCTATTATGTACACAAATGTAGACACAAATCAAGTCTATGTCGTGAACCTTGCGCCGAACCGCGTGTCCCAGCTCCCGCTCTTGGGATCTGGGAAGGATAGCACTCTCCTGATGTGCTCTGCCGAAAGTCTGACCTGAGCAAAGTCGAAGGGGCGTCTGCCCCACCGCAGGGGATTGCTGATAATTACCCACCGCCGGCGCACAATAGAAGAAGTAGTCGGGGGCTTTACTGACCACAGTTCACTGCCCCCTGAGGGTACCCCCTCTCTCTATATTTATTCTCGACCCTGAAATTTTGCTGATAATTTTAACCTTCCTAGAATCAATGCTTTCTGAAGATAAACCTAGCAAGAACACATCCACGGTAAGACCGTAGAATTTGCAGATAATTACCTGCGGTCGCCGAAACTCCCTTCGCCGGAACAAAATTTATCATCATCTTCAATGATTGTGCTTGTCGCGCTTCTTCTCTGCTGCCTTCTTCAGAGCCTTTTTGGCGGCGGCCTTGCGGCGCTTGACCTCTTCTTTGGAGTACATGGTGCCGCGGCATTTTTTGGCGCCGCAGTTGCAGATGGCTTCGTCGTCGCCGCCGTCATAAAGGCAGTAGTCGTAGGTGATTTCGGCGCCGGCGGCGATGTTCCGGATGGCCGTGATCCAGACGCGGCCGCGCACTTCGCGGGTTTCGCAGTTGGCGTCGCAACTGTGGTTGATGAACATGGCCATGGAGTGGCCGTCGATGACCATCTCGCCATGCCCAAGTCCAAAGAGATAGGTGATCGGCGAGGCCTCGTTGCAGGCGTCGGCCTCCTCTTTGCTCAGGCGGCGGCCGGTATACTCGGCGACGCGCGCGCCTTTGCGGATGGCGGTGGTGGTGTAGCAGCCGGCGGCGTGGATGGCGGAAGAGCGGATGATGAGTCCCATGCGAATGTGCGATGCTTTCCTTTGGCGCAGATTGTGCTGTATGGACCGCATCGTACCATTGAAGGGTCCATTGAAGGGGCGAGAGGAAACGAATTGAAACGGGGCCTTACGGTTGCGGTGGTTTTGGCGGGCTGCCTGGCGGCGGGGCCGCGGCTGCCTGCGCAGAGTCCGCCGGGAGGGGCTGGAGCTGGGTCCGGCCAGAGCAAGCCGGCCGGCGACGCTCAAAAACCGGCGGCCGCTCAGCCGCAGTCCGGGGCCAACCCGTTTCCCGAGGACACAAGTACGGTTCCGATGCTGCCATCCAAAGGGCCGGCGGTTTTGCCTGAGGGGACCTACACCGGGGAGGAGTACGGGCGAGCTCCGTTGCCGAGTGAGGACCTGGACCCTGCGCGCAGCCCGGACGACCCTGCGCCGGCAGCGACGAGCGGGCAGACGGAGGATTTCAGCTCCAGCCTCACGGGCATGGAGAAGCTGCTGCCCCGGCCGGAGGACGATCAGCCCGAGAAGAAGAGAAAGCCGGCCGTCAAGGAGCCTACGCACAAGGAGGCCGCTTCCAACGACATCAATGTGGGGAATTATTATCTGCAAACCAGGAACTGGAAGGCGGCGCTGTCGCGCTTTCAGTCGGCGATGGTGCTGGACCCGGAGAATCCGGAGGTCTATTGGGGATTGGCCGAGGCGGAGCGCCACCAAGGCGACTTTGCGGACGCGCGCGCGCACTATTTGAAGCTGCTGGACTACGATCCGGACGGCCCGCACGGCAAGGAGGCGCGGAAGGCGATGAAAGAGCCGGAGATTGCGAATGGAAAGAAAGCCACGCCCAGCCAGCCCGCGACGGCTGAGACGCCGAAGTAGAGGTTAAGCGTACTGTAGATGGACTTTATTGTTTTGAAAGGGCACGGCTTCAGTCGTGCCGTAGAACAGCCAAAACAGGACGCGGCTTTAGCCGCCGAGGGAATGTAAATAGTTGAAAATACATTCCCTCAGGGGCTAAAGCCCACGTTGATTTTGCGCTATTTATGGCACGGCTAAAGCCGTGCCCTTTCAAAGCAATTGCTCTTTCCCACCTTGATGAACAGTCAACTCGCTCAGAACCCTGCCCAGCGAAGATAGGCGGCGAGGATGTGCCCGCCCCACAGGCTGCTGACGATGCCGCCGATGCAGAGGAAAGTACCCAGCGGCAGCTTGCTCAGCGCCCAGGTTTCCGACTCTCGCCGCGCCGACGGGACCACCAGCAGAACCACGGCGGCCAAGGCTCCAAGAACGACTCCCAAGCCAAAGGCGAGCAAAGCTTGCGGCAGGCCGAGCCAGGCGGCAAGGAGGGCCATCAGCTTGGCATCGCCGAGGCCGATGCCTTCGCGGTGGCGGATCAGCCAGTAAACCCAGCGAATAAGCAGGATGAGAGCGGCGGCGGCGAAAATGCCGTAGAGGCAGTAAAGCGCTCCGGGCGCAAGAGGGGGTGGAGAGAGTGCACTCAACTCCATCTGGCGCCGGTTTCTCAAAATAGTGCAAACCAACCCGAGCGCGATGCCAGGCAACGTGAGCCAGTCGGGTAGCCAGAGATTTTCAGCATCCAGCACGGCTAAGGCAGTGAGTACCCAAGGGAAAATAGCCCATCCAATCAAGAACACCAGTCGCTCAGGACTATGCAGGTTGAAGATCAGAAGGTCTAGACTCTGTTCGCTTAAGTACCCCCACGCTTGTTGCGCCCACAAAACCCCCACCGCCAACTCCACCAGCGGATAGCGCCAGCCGATCCAGGCGCGGCAACTGTGGCAACGGCCTCGCAACGCAAGCCAACTGACCAGCGGCACGTTCTCCCACCAGGCCAGCGTGTGGCTGCAATGGCGACAGTGGGAGCGCGGGTGAACAACGCTCTCGCCCTCCGGCCAGCGGCTCAGGCACACGTTCAGAAAGCTGCCAAAGGCCAGCCCCAGCAGCGCCGCCAGAATCGTTCCACCCATGCGAATCATGCGCGAGATTGAGTATACGGTTCTAGTGTCCTGAGTCGGAAGTTCATTGAAGAATTCAAGGGCGAAAACGCAGGTCCTTCGACTCCGTTTGGCGCAAAAAACGCGCCAAACTCCGCTCAGGATGACAGCGTTTTTATTGAGAGAATTAAGGACTCAGGACACTAGAGACGCAGTGCACACAGCCACCGCTCCCCGCAGGATAGACTGAATCTGCATGGACCTTCCGCCTGAAAGCTCCAACGCACAGGCTTCCGCGCCGCTCGCCGCATCCGATCCGGCGCGGGCGGCGGCGCTGTTTGAGCAGTCGGTGAGCATCATGGCGCGGTTGCGCGCTCCCAATGGGTGCCCCTGGGACCGCGAACAATCCTTCGATTCGATCCGGAAATATACGCTGGAAGAGACCTACGAGGTCTTCGACGCCATCGAGCGCCGCGACTGGCCGCACCTGGCCGAGGAGCTGGGCGACCTGCTGCTGCAGGTGCTGTTTTATGCCGAGATGGCGGCCAACGAGGGGCATTTCACCATCGCCGAGGTGCTCGACTACCTGAATGACAAGCTGGTGCGGCGGCATCCGCACGTGTTTGGCGACGAGGCTTCGCGGGCGGCTGGGAACCGGGCGGAGGTGGATGCGGAGGTGGGGGGTTCCTCGGCCGCGGTGCTGCGCAACTGGGAAGAGATCAAGGCGGCCGAGGCATTGCATGCAGCAGAGGCGCCTTCGGCGCAGAAGCCTTTGGCGTCGAGATTGGATTCAGTGCAGCGAGGGATGCCGGCGCTGGCCGAGGCTGGCAAGCTAGGTTCCAAAGCGGCAAAGTCGGGGTTCGATTGGCCGCATTGGCGCGATCTGCTGCCCAAGCTGGCAGAGGAGACTGCGGAACTGGAGGCTGAAGCTGCCTCCGCGGACCCGGCCCGCAAGCCGGCCGTCGAAGCTGAACTGGGCGACCTGCTGTTTACCGTGGTCAACCTGGGCCGGCACCTGGGCGTGGACGCGGAGATGGCGTTGCGCGGCTGCAATCGGCGCTTTCGGCAGCGGTTTCGGGAGATGGAGCTGGTCTCGGATCGGCCGTTAGAAGAGCTCCCCGCTCCGGAGTTGGAAGAGCTTTGGGCGCGGGCCAAGCGGAAGCTGGCCGAGATCGAGGCAAGGGAAGCGGAGCCTGCCGAGAATACAGCCCCTGACACTGCTCTTGGAGCGCGGCCATGATCGTAATTCGCACCTGCACGGGGTTTGATGAGCTGGAGGCCTGCGTCCAACTCCAGATCGAGACGTGGGGAGTGGAACCGAGCGACACGACACCACGCAAGACATTCCTTCTGGCGCAGAAGATCGGCGGCCAGGTGATCGGCGCTTTTGATACGGAGATTTCCAGCGGCCAGCCCGAGGGTGGGCCAGAATCGCTGGTTGGTTTCACCATGTCTTTGCCGGGGGTGAAGACCGGGGCCCCCAGCGACAGGTTTTCGTCGCTGGGGTGGAAGTCCGGAAAGGGTGAGCCCCGACCCTATCTGCACTCCCACATGCTGGCCGTCAAGGAGGGGTACCGCAATCGCGGCCTGGGTGTGCAACTCAAGCGGGAGCAACGCCGGGAGGCACTTTCGCGAGGCATACGGCTTATGGAGTGGACCTTCGATCCGCTGGAAATCAAGAACGCCTTTCTCAATATCCACAAGCTGGGGGCCATTGTTTGTGGCTACCGGGTGAATTTTTATGGTGTATCCTCATCTCGACTGCAGGGTGGGCTGCCCACGGATCGTCTTTTGGCCGAATGGCAGCTCGATTCGCCCAGGGTTCAGGCCGTCCTTGAAGGCCACCCGGCAGTTGCGCAGATCATCGAGGAACGAATTCTGGTCCCGGCCTCCATCTATCAATGGAAGGCAACTGAAGCCGGCCGGGAACGAGCCCTCGCCGTTCAGTTGGAGAACCGCCGCAAGTTTCAACAGGCATTTTCTCAGGGGTTAGCCGTACTTGGCTTCGCCCGGGATGCGGAAGGAAATGGAGTCTTCGAACTGGGTCCCCTTACCCAGGCGGAGTTGGACTGATTTCCCAAGGAACGCAAAAACCTATGAGAATTGATGCGATTATCCTGCGCGAACTGCACCTGCCTCTGGTGCGCCCCTTTGAAACCAGCTTCGGCGTGACCCGCAACCGGAGGATTCTTCTGGCCGAGATCAGGTCGGAAGGACTGATCGGCTGGGGCGAGTGTACCGCGGGCGAACACCCGTTCTTCTCAGCCGAGTCGACCGATAGCGCCTGGGCTGCGATCATCAATGAACTGGGGCCGATGCTGGCTTCGGAGGCGCCTGAACATGGCGGGGAGTGCCAGCGAATCTTCCGCCAGGTGCGGGGCAATCGCATGGCCAAGGCGACGCTGGAAAACGCCATTTGGGATATCGAGGCGCAGCGCGGAGGGATTTCGCTTTCACGGCTGATCGGCGGTGTGCGCGACGTGATTCCCTGTGGCGTGTCGCTGGGGATTCAACCCGCCATTCCTGAGTTGTTGGCCATCATCGAGAAGGAACTGGCCGCGGGTTATCAGCGGATCAAGCTCAAGTGCAAGCCGGGCTGGGACGTGGAGGTCTTCGAGCGGGTGCGGAACCGGTGGCCGGGGATCACGCTCAGCTGCGACGCCAACTCGGCCTACCGTCTCCGGGATGCAGACCACCTGGTGAGCTTTGACGCCTTCGACCTGCTGATGATCGAGCAGCCTTTGTGGCACGACGACTTCTATTACCACTCCATGCTGCAAAAACGCTTGCAGACGCCGATCTGCCTGGATGAATCGATCCGCAACCGGCGGGACGCGCTGGCGTCCATCGAGATGGAGTCGTGCAAGATCATCAACATCAAACTGGGACGCGTGGGCGGCTTTTCCGAGGCCATCGCGGTCCACAATGCGGCGCAGGAGCGGGGAATTCCGGTGTGGTGCGGCGGAATGCTGGAGTCCGGCGTGGGACGGTCGCACAACATTGCGCTGTCAACTCTGGAAAACTTCACGCTGCCGGGCGATGTGTCCGCGTCGGCGCGGTATTGGCGCGAGGACATCGTTGAACCCGAGATCACGGTTTCGCCGGCGGGAGAGATTGCCATTCCGGATGCGCCGGGCCGCGGGTACGAGGTTCGCACCGGGCTGGTCGAACGGCTCACGGTGCGCAAGGAGACCATCCGCGCCTTAGAGCTGGTGGGGTAACTTGCCGCTCGATGGGCTGGCCTTCGGGGCCGGTCCACGGTTGCGCTGGTTCAAACTCGACGAGTTGCCGCAACTGTGGAACGTGCTGCGCGGCGACATGAGCAGGTGGGTCCGCGGCCCGTTGTCCCCGAGCTGACCACGGAGTTTAAGCAGGCTTACGCGCGGCTGCTTGAGGCGCGTCCCGGCCTTACTGACCCGGCAACGCTCAAATACTGCCGCGAGGCCGAGATGCTGGCCCTGGTTGCGGATCCGCTCGAGTATTTCAAGACGGTGGTGACGCCGGACAAGCTGCGCATCTCTCAGGCCTATCGGCAACGCGCCAACGCGTGGAGCGACGTTGGCGTGATGGCGGGAACGGCTTTGGCTCTGTTCCAGCCGAGCTGGCGCCCACGGTTCAGCCAAGCAAAGACGCTTACTGCGTCGCTGCCTTTATCGCTTCGATAAGCGCTGGAACCACTTCAAAGAGGTCGCCGACGATGCCATAGTCGGCCACCTCGAAGATGGGCGCGTCAGGGTCCTTGTTGATGGCCACTATGCACTGCGAGCCCTTCATACCGACCAGATGCTGAATGGCGCCGGAGATGCCGACGGCCAGGTAGAGCTTGGGTGAGACAGTCTGGCCGGAACTGCCTACCTGGCGCTCCATGGGCAGCCAGCCGTTGCCGCAGATGGGGCGCGAGGCGGCCAACTCCGCGCCCAGCGCCGTGGCCAGTTCCTGGACGAGTGGAATGTTTTCCGCGCCCTTGATGCCGCGGCCCACGCTGACGATCCGTTGCGCGGAGCCCAGGTCCACAGTCTGCGAGGAGCCGCGGTAAGGTTCGCTGGGTTTGGTGCGAATCTGGGCTGAATCGAGGGTCGGCGTAAAGGTTGTGATGGTGGCCCGGGTCGTGATTTGGGGCGCGGCTGGGGCTGCGTTAGGGGCTGCTTCGGCGCGAAAGGCTCCGGCCTGCACGGAGACGAAGCCGGGGCCGCTGCCGGTGGGTCGATAGTTGCCATTCAACCGGCCCTGGAGCAGTTGGCGGGTGAAGACCGGGCCGTCGGCAATGGCCACCACGTCGCTGATGAGCACCTGACCCAGCCGGGCAGCCAGCGCAGGCGCGTAGTCGCGCACTTGGTAGGTGTGCGGGAGTACTACGTACGTCGGGGTTTCGGACTGGATGAGTTGGTGAAGGGACAGAGAGAAGCCATCCGAGGTGTATTGAGCGAGAAGCGGGTGCTCCACCCGCACCACTTCGGCGAGCGCCTTGGCGGCGATTTCGGCGGTGAGGGCTTCGGTTTGTGCGCCGACGATGACTGCGCTTACGGGCAGGCTAAGTTGCGTGCCCAGGTGCTGGGCGGCGGCGACGGCCTCCCAACTGATGCGGGCAATCCGGCCTGCACGCTGTTCCACTACGACCAAAATGCCGCTCATAGGACGCGCACCTCGAACTTCAGCTTTTCCACCAGAGCCGCCGCGGCTTCTTTGGCCGTGCCGTCCAGAATCTGCGTGGATTTTTGTTTCTGCGGCAGAGTTACCTGCTCCAGAACCACGACGGGCGGAGTGTCCACGCCGAGTTCCGCCGCGGTCACCCGGCGCACTTCCTTGGTTTTGGCGCGTTTGATGCCCATCAAGGTGGCGTAGCGCAGCTTGTTGCCGCCGGATTGGATGGTGAGCACCGCCGGAGTGGGTAGGTCGATGCTCTGGAACCAGCCTTCTTCGAGTTCGCGTTTTACCGTGAGGCCGGTTTCGGTTTTTTCGACGTGAAGGATCAGCGTGGCGTGAGGCAGGCCGAGCAACTCGGCGAGAATCACGCCGGTTTGCCCGAGGCCCAGGTCTTCGGACTGCAAGCCGGTAAGAACGAGGTCGGGGCTTTCTGGTTTTATGGCGGCAGCCAGCAGGTGCGCCACGCCCAGGGCATCGCGTTGTCCGAGATCGTCGCAGTCGATGTGGATGGCCCGGTCGGCGCCTTTGGCAAGCGCCTCGCGGATCGTCGTTCCCACGCGCTCCGGTCCGGCGCTGACCACAATCACTTCGCCGTCCGCCGCGGCGGACTTCTCCTTGAGCTGGAGAGCTTCTTCGAGAGCGTAGGCGTCGGACTCGTTCAGCGCGAACTGGAGATCGCCTTCTTCAATCCACTTGCCCGCCGCGTCGATGCGTACCTGCGCATCGCGCTCCCGAACCTGTTTGATGGCTACGACGATCTTCATGTTCCAGTGCCCCCGATCATCTTAACTGGCGCCGCTCTGCGGCAATCCTCGCGCGGCTAGCTGGGCAATGTCCATGAGCTCTGGCGCGGCTTCGCCGGTGGCTGCCAGGGCATCCCGGAACATGGTATTGCAAAAGGGGCAGGCTGCGGCGATGGTCTGCGCTCCGGTTGCGACCAGCTCCGCAGCGCGGTTGTGGCTGACTCGCTCGCCGGTCTCCTCGCCGAGAAAGGCAAGCCCGCCGCCAGCTCCGCAGCAGAAGCTGCGCTCGTGGTTGCGCGGGGCTTCAATGAGTTCGCCGGCCAGGGCTACGACCGTGCGCGGCTGGTCGTAGACGTTGCGATAGCGGCCCAGGTAGCAGGGATCGTGGAAGACGATTTTCTCCAGGTGGGACGGACCGGGGCTGGTTTGGTGCGGGAGTTTGTCGGCGTAGCGGGCCAGGAACTCGCTGTGGTGCTCAATCTCAGGCGGCGTGCCGTATTCCTTCCAGTCTTCCTGGATGGTGCGGACGCAGTGAGGGCAGATGGAGACGATCTTCTTGACTTTGTTCTGCGCCAGGGCTTCGAGGTTGGCCTCGGCCAGTTGCTGGAAGAGCAGGTCGTTGCCCAGGCGTCGCACCGGGTCGCCAGTGCACTTCTCCTTGCGCAGCACTCCGTAGCTGGTGCCCAGGTAGTTCATCACGCGGGCGAAGGCGGCGACAATCTCGCGGCCTTTGGGATCGTATCCGCCCATGCAGCCGAGCCACAAACAGTACTCCTGCGTGCCGTCGAAGAGGGGCAGCCCAGCCTTCTCGATAAACTTGTCACGCTCCGCGGGACTCAGTCCCAGTGCGTTGCTGCCCCGTTCAAGGTTCAGAAAAAGCTTTGTGCCTTGGCCGTCCGCCCAGGACCCGGTGTTGACCGCGCCGCGGCGCAGTCCGACGAGGATGGGCAGGTGCTCGATGCCGACCGGGCACTGGAACTCGCACGCGCCGCAGGTGGTGCACTGGAAGACCGCTTCCTGGGCGTTGTACTTGCCCAGCAGGGGTTCGGCGGAGGCCGGGCCGAGGTCATTCAGATAGCCGCGCAGGCCGAGGACGATTTCTTTCGGGTTGAGGAGCTTGCCGGTGTTGGCGGCGGGGCAGTGCTCGGTGCAGCGGCCGCACTCGACGCAGGAGTAGGCCTGGAGGCTGACCAGCCGGGTGAGGTCCGTGCCGGCTACGAGGCCGAAGTCTTCATCGCCGCTGAGCGGGGGAATTTGGCTGAAGCTGCCGCGCGAAAGGAAGACGGTGGCTGGACTCAGCACTAGGTGCAGGTGCTTGGTGTGGGGAATCAGCGGCAGGAAGGTGAGCAGGGCGAGGGTGTGAATCCACCAGAGGGTTCGCGCGGAGGGGCTGGCGTCGGCGACAAAGAACGAAGCCAGGTAGGTGGCCATGAGGACAAAGATAAGCAGGGCGATGACGCCGGACTGATAAGAAAGGTTTTCGCCCAGCCACTTGGGGCGGATGAGGAAGCGGCGAACGAAGAGGCAGAGGATGCTGACGGCGCAGGCCAGGGCAAAGACGGCGGCGAAGTAGAAATAGAGGCGGCCGATCTGTCCTTCGGGTGAGAGGAAGCCGAGTCCCAAGACGACGGCGCAGTGATTCAGCGTAACCAGGGCAAAGGCGCAGAAGGCCCAGAAGACGAAGGCGTGCGCCAGGCCGGGGAGCGGACGTTCGCGGATGACTTTGGCCTGAAAGAGCACCTCCCAGACGAAATCCCAGACGCGCTTCCCGATTGGGAAGAAATGAAAGCTTGGGTCTTTCTTCGATTGGAGGATTTTGCCGAGGACGAGGCCGAAGCGGCGCCAAAAGCTGTAGGCCGAGGCTACAGCCAGCCCTGCGAAGAGCAGCTTCTCAAGGAGTGAGAAGTGTTGAGGCTCGGCCAGGGTTGGGAGAAGAAGAATCATAGGCGAACCAACCCACGATACACGATGAACTCAGGAGCCGTCGCGCCGTGAGACAACTTCCAGCCTGCCTTTGGAATAGCTTTGCCCGTAAAGCGCTAGCAGCGCACAATCTTCGTTGAATCGATCCCCTTGGTGGCATTTCTTGTGTCCACCACGAGTTGCGACTGCTCGACGATGGCGTGGTAGTCGTAATCGGAGTGGTCGGTGACGATGATTACGGCGTCGTACTGGCCGAGATTGTCGAGCGGGGTATTGGTCATGTTCAGGTCGTAGTGGCGGCCGCGGCCAACGGTGGGGAAGTAGGGGTCGTTGTAAGCAACGATGGCGCCTTTCTCGCGCAGAAGTTCGATGATGGTCAGCGAGGGCGACTCGCGCAGGTCGTCGATGTCGCGTTTGTAGGCAAGGCCGAGGACCAGAACCTTCGATCCTTTGAGGGATTTGCGGTACTCGTTGAGGCTGGCGGCGATCTGCTCGATCACGAAGTAGGGCATGGCCGTGTTGATTTCACCGGCCAACTCGATGAAGCGTGTGCGGAAGTCGAACTGCCTGGCCTTCCACGAGAGATAAAAGGGATCGATGGGGATGCAATGGCCGCCCAGGCCTGGGCCGGGATAGAAGGCCTGGAAGCCGAAGGGTTTGGTGCGGGCTGCGTCGATGACCTCATGGATATCGATGCCCATCTTCATGCACAGTTGCTTCAGCTCGTTGACCAGCGCGATGTTGACGCAGCGGTAGATGTTTTCAAGCAGCTTGGTCATCTCCGCGGCCGAGGGGCTGCTGACAAGCACCACCTGGCGGAAGATTGCTCCGTAGAGGGCCGTGGCCAGCTCCACGGCTGCCGGGCCGCAAGCGCCGACGACCTTGGGAATATCGGGCCGGGCCACGGTGTCGTTGCCGGGGTCCTCGCGCTCGGGCGAGAAGGCGACGTGAATGCCGGGCTCATCGAGGGTGCGCGCAACCTTCAAGCCGTTCGGATTGCCGGCCTCGAGCATCGGAGCTACGATCTCTTCCGTTGTGCCTGGATAGGTGGTGCTTTCGAGTACGATCAGCTGGCCCTCATGGGTGTGGGGAGCGATGGATTCGACCGTCCCGGTTACAAAGCTCAGGTCGGGTTCGTGGTGCTCGTTGAGCGGGGTTGGCACGCAGATGATGACCGCGTCCATTTCGGCGATCTGGGAGTAATCCGAGGTGGCGCAAAATCCTGCCTGTTGCGCGGCCTGGATGGCGGCGGGCAGAATGCGCACAATGTAGGAGCTCCCGGAGTTGAGGGTATTTACCTTGTCCGGGGCGATATCGAAGCCCGTTACCCGGAACCGCTCACCGCTGAAGAGCAGCGCCAGCGGCAGGCCCACGTAGCCCATTCCGATGATCCCGATGCGGACCTCGCGGATCTCCATTTTGTGTTTGAGCTCGGCCAGCCGGGTCTGGGTTACAGTCGTCATGTTTTCGATTGTAGAGCCAGAACGTGTGATGGCGCTCAATGTGCCCTTGAGTCAGCGGTTGTATCCTTTGCTTGGCGAATCTTGAGCGTCGCGACATCGCAATCCGCCTTCAAGGAGTATTTTTGGCACGCTATCTTGTAACCGGAGTTGCGGGCTTTATCGGCCGGTCTATTGCCGCGGCGCTGCTGGCGCGCGGAGAGGGTGTGCGCGGTGTCGACAACTTCCTCACCGGCAAGCGCGTCAATCTGGTTGGCCTGGAAGCGATGGAGTTCATGGAGGGCGATCTGAGCGATCCGGCCGCCTGCGCGCGGGCCTGCGCCGGGGTGGAAATTGTGTTCCACGAGGCGGCGCTGGCCTCGGTTCCGCGCTCCGTGGCCGATCCGGTGGGCACCAACGTGAACTGCGTGGACGCGACGCTCAACCTGTTGGTTGCGGCTCGTGCCGCCGGAGTGCGGCGGGTGGTCTATGCGGGCTCTTCCTCCGTTTACGGCGATGCGCCCACCCTGCCCAAGCATGAGGAAATGCTGCCCAACCCCATCTCTCCGTATGCCGTGGCCAAGCTGGCGGGCGAGCATTACACGCGCGCCTTTGCCCGCGTCTACGGGCTGGAGACGGTGGTGCTGCGCTACTTCAATGTTTTTGGACCCTACCAGGACCCCACCTCACACTACTCCGGGGTGCTGGCCATCTTCTGCCGCAAAATGCTGGCCGGAGAGCAGCCGACAATTTATGGCGACGGCGAGCAGAGCCGCGACTTCACCTATATCGATAACGTGGTTCACGCCAACCTGCTGGCCGCCGCGGCCCCGGCGGAGAAGGTGTCAGGGCAGATGATGAACACGGCCATGGGCACGCGCATTACGCTGAACGAGACCTTTGAGATTCTGCGTGAGCTGACGGGCTTCAGCGGCAAGCCGGCCTACGCGGAAGGGCGCGCCGGGGACATTCGCGACTCGCTGGCTGACATCCGGCTGGCCGGCGAACTGCTGGGGTACGCGCCTATCGCCGGTTTCCGCGAGGGGCTGCGCCGCACCGTTGAGTGGTACCGGACCGGCGGCGGAGTTGAGTAGGGCTTGTTCGCGGGTTGCCGGCCAGGCGAAATGGCCGGTTTTTCCGCACCTTGCTTTCTTCAGTGACGGAGTCTATTGACGAATTGCTTCCGATGAAGCACACTGTCGGGGATTTCCTTTGTAGTATTTGTTGTTTTGAATCCCAGGTCTGCCTCCGCCGAAAGAAAGTTGGGATAGAGGTTCCCTGTCCGTGCCGGAAGCAACCGACGTATCGTCTGATTCGCCCTACGATCCCGACCAGGGGTCTGATCAATGGCCCGATATGAGGCCCCATGCGAGGCTCAGCGCCGGCGAGCGCGGTTCCTTGCGATCACTGCGCGAGCTATGGCAGGTTCTGGTCCGCCGCCGCCGGATGGTTGCGTCCGTGGTGGGGGGATTGCTGCTGGCGTGTCTTCTGTATTGCCTCATTGCCCCCAACCAGTACGAAGCCAGCGCGCGGGTGGCGTTGCGCACCTCGCCGGCCTCGGCGCTGAGCCTGGAGGCATCGGAACCCGCCGTCGCGGCCTCGATCCTCGCCACGCCGGTGCAGCAGGAGACGCTGGCCAACGTCTTTCGCAGCGACCAACTGGCCTGGAGAGTGATTACGGAGCTGAAGCTCTACCAGCAGCCGGGTTTTCGCGGCAACTTTGCAGGCCGCTTTCCCGATTTCCGCTCCGAGGCGCCGGCGGTCAATGCCGCCGATGCCGATGCCCAGGCCCAAGCCCAGGCCTGGCTGCTGGAGAGGTTTCAGCGCCGGCTGCGCGTCGAAACCGTGCCCCGCACGCTGCTGATTCAGATTCGCTTTCGCTCCCGGGACGCGGCGCTCTCGGCCGCCGTGGTGAACGGCCTGATTCGCGCCTATCAAGAGCAGGAGAGCGAACTCCGCTTGCAGGCCACGGCGCAGTCCTCCGAGTGGCTGACGAGCCAGCTCAAAGACCTCAAGGCCCGCGTGGATCAGGATCAGCAGCGGCTGGCGGCCTTCCAGAGCCAGCACGGCATCCTTACCGCTCCAGAAACGATGGCCAATGGGCAGCAGGGCGAGACCCAGCACACCTCGGCCTTGCTGGAGATCGACGAGTTGGGACGGCAGTTGGTGACCGCCACCAGCGACCGCATCCTGCGCGAGGCCGAGTACCGCGCCGCCTCGCAGGGCAATCCAGAGTTGGTGATTGCCTCCGATCCCCATCTGCAGACCGAAAACGGCAACTTTGCCACTGCATTGCTTCAGCAACTCCATGCCCGCCAAAGCGAGCTGAATCAGGAGCAGGCGCAGTTGAGCATCGAACACGGCCCGAACTTTCCCCGTGTGGTCGAGATTCGCGGCCAATTGCAGGATCTCGACCGGCAGAAGCAGGCCGAAGACGCGAAACTCGTCGAACGGTTCCGCAGCGCATGGCAGACGGCCGCCGATCGCGAGCAGTTGGTTCGCAAGAGCCTGGACGAACGCACTGCGGAAGGGATGAAGCTGAACCAGGCCGCCACCGAGTATGCGGTGATGCGCCAGGAGGCCAACCGAAGCCACGAGTTGTACATGCGGGTGCTGGAAAAGGTAGAGGAGGCGGGGCTGGCCGCGGGCATCCACAGCTCGAATATCACCGTGGTGGACCCTGCTCGGCAGCCGGTCAAGCCCGTTGCGCCCGACCTGCCGCTCTATATGGCCATCACGCTCTTTGCCGGCCTTTGGCTGGCGGTGGGAGGCGCGCTCTTGCTCGAATCGCTTGGTAACCCCGTAATACGCACCGGCGTGGCGCTGCTGGCGGTGCTCTTGGCTGGCGCAGTGGCCCACGCCCAGGCGCCCACGCCCAGCACTGCCGGTATGCCCGGCGGTGTGGTCCGTCTTCCCGACACGTCGCAGACGCAAAAACTGCCCAATCCCAAGGATGCTCCGGCCGTCTGGGACATCCCTGCCGGTTCAACTCCGGCCGGGCTGCCGCCGATGGCCGGTACGCAATCCACATCGCCCATGCCCGCTCCCATTGGCCCCGGCGACTTCCTGGATATCAGCGAGTACCACACCCCGGAGTTTCATTCGTTGGTGCGCGTCTCCCCGGCGGGCACGGTGATGCTGCCCATGGTCAACGAAGTGCATATTGGCGGACTGAGCGAGCAGGCCGCCGCGCGCGCCATTGAAGCCGCGCTGGTGGCGAAGGGCATGCTGCTCCATCCGCAGGTTTCGGTGCTGGTGACCTCCTATGCCGGCCAGGACGTGAGCGTTCTGGGCGAGGTGGCCCGCCCCGGGGTCTATCCCTACACCCTCCACCATCGCTTGCTGGACCTGATCTCGGCCGCCTCCGGCCTCTCGCCCAACGCCGGACGGCTGGTGAATATCTTCCATCGCGACGACCCGGCCGGGACGCCGCATCCGGTGGTGCTCGACCCCAGCGGAACCGACACCGGCGCCGACCACAACCCCGAGCTGATCCCCGGCGATACCGTACAGGTGAGCCGCGCCGGGCTGGTTTACGTGGTCGGCGATGTGGTGCGTCCCGGCGGATTCGCGGTCGATCCGGCGCAGGGACTTACCGTGGTGCAGGCGCTCTCGCTGGCCTGGGGTCCGATGCAAAACGCGGCCACGCGCAAGGCCCTGCTGATCCGCGAACAAAAAGGCGGCCGGACCATCACCACCCTCAACCTGAAGCGCATGATCCACGGCCAGGAGCCCGACCAGCCGGTCCACGACCGCGACATTCTCTTTGTGCCGGATTCGACGGCCAAAAATCTCTGGAATAAATTCCTGGAGTCGGCGGCCCAATCGGCAGCCGGCGTCCCGATCTATGCCGCCCTGGTTTATTCGCAGAGGTTTTAGGCAATGAGGAAAATCGCCTGGGGTTTGCTGCTGCTCTTCGCCTTTGCGATTCCCTGGGAATACTCCCTGGATCTGGGCGAACCGCTGGGCAACGTCGCCCGCGTAGTTGGTCTGTTGCTGCTCCTGGTGTCGATTCCGGCTGTCCTCCAGGCCGGGCGCCTGCGCACTCCGGGGCCTCTGCAGTGGTTGGTTCTCGCCTTCTATCTCTGGTTCTGCTGCTCCTATTTCTGGACCATCGAACCACTTGTGACTTTGGAAAAGATCCGTGCTTACTTCCAGGAAATGATGATTGTTTGGCTGGTCTGGGAGTTTGCCGATGGCCCCAGCGATCTGCGAGCGTTGCTGCGCGCAACCATGGCCGGCTCATGGGTGCTCGCCGCGCTGACCCTGGCCAACTTCGCTTCGCCGGAGGCAATCGCAACGGGCCAGATCCGGTTTGCCGCCGTGGGACAGGACCCGAACGACGTGGCCCGCTTTCTGGACCTGGGTTTTCCGTTGGCAGCCCTGCTGTTGAACAGCGAGTCCCGCTGGCCTGCTCGCCTGCTGGCGCTGGGTTATCTGCCGCTGGGCCTGGTCGCCGTATTGCTGACGGCCTCTCGCGGAGGGTTTCTGGCAGCGGTGGTGGCGCTGGCGGGTTGCGCCCTCCTGCTGCTTCGCAGCCATGCCAGGGGAGTGATTGCCGGGACCCTGGCTTTGCCGGTGATCGCTACTGCCCTCTGGTTCAGCGTTCCGCACGAGACCTTCGAACGACTGGCAACCATCCCCTCGCAGCTTCAGGGCGGCGATCTGAATCAGCGGTTGAACATCTGGAGCGCCGGCTGGCACGCCTTTGTGCGAGCGCCGTGGTTCGGCACGGGGGCGGGCTCCTTTGTCAGCGCCGCAGGCCAGGCTCCGATGGATACGGCTCACAACACCGCACTTTCAATCCTTGTCAGCGGAGGGTTGTGCGCCTTTTTCCTGGCTGTGGGCATTGTGGCGCTGGCCGCGCGGTCGGCGATGCAAACTCATGGGCCGCTCCGGCTGGCGCTGGCCACCGCGCTGCTGGTCTGGGTCATCACTTCCCTGGTTGCCACGGTGGAGGAGAACCGAACCACATGGCTGCTGTTGGCCCTGATCGCGCTCGCCGGCCGGCTTGCCGTGGAAGAACCTGAGTGCCTTTGCGCCTGCTTCGCCGTCCACGCCCAACGTCCTGAGTTTGGGATCGCCTCCGAGCCTGTTTTGTAGACAAATTCCCCCGGGAAGGGAATCTGAGCAGAGGTCAAGATTTGTGCAGAGCTGCCTGGCGATGGTGTATTGTTGGAAGAGTTTTGAAGTTGGCGAGGCTGTGCTGCCTGCCAGAAAGTGAAAGAGGAGATGAAGCGAATCGTATGTGCTCTAGTGCTTTTGAGCGTGGGCCTCGTGGGATGTTATAGGCGCCAAGTCTCGGAATTTCAACAGAAAACCGCCGAAAACGTGCCCGTTCTTAAACAATTCATCGGGAACACTGACATCGTAATCGTGAAGCACTTCTTTATGCCTGTCGAGTTGGTTTCCACAGACCGAGAGAAATACATCAACCCTGGCCATATTGATCTGGGTGCGCTTGTTGCCTACCAGCCCGGGAAGGAATCGAGCCGCCTTAAGGGTCTCCGTGTGGAGGTTGTCTCGACTTACGTGGAGTTGAATGCGTATAGTCACCCAGACAAGCATGTCTCCTTTCTGGATGAGGACGAAGCTAGAGATATGGCTAC
The DNA here is from genome assembly GCA_003170825.1 of Acidobacteriaceae bacterium. Lineage (GTDB taxonomy): Bacteria > Acidobacteriota > Terriglobia > Terriglobales > Acidobacteriaceae > Telmatobacter. Next base: position 108,001 of record PMYL01000059.1, on the reverse strand, counting down.
AGCCCTCAGCTACTTCAAGCAAGTGAACGGTACGTGGGTGACAAACCCGCCCAGCGATAATGTGGAAGTGATGTTCGCATCGAAAGACGACTTCCGGATCAGCTTGCTGCGCGATGCAAAAATGGGCAACACCCTTTTCTTCCAGAGCGGAAACGCGTCGTTCGCCCTTCCGATAACGGAGCTTGATAATCTACAAAAGGGCATGGATTCGGTCCTTCAGACCTTGAAGAATAACGAGAAGTGATTGCCAGCCAGAAAGCTAGAACGATGAGGCGTCCCATAGCCGTTCTCGAGGTATGATTCCCCCGGCAAGCGAGCTGTAGAGGGTGAGGTATTTTAATGGCAATCCTCGATTCCGTCAATTGGACGAAGGTACGTAAGCACTACGATGAACGCATCGGCGTAAGCAACACACTCGTAAGATTTTATAAGCAGAACTCTGTAGAGCAATTTGCGGAACTTGCACTCGGGTTAAGCGGGGATGGAGTTGGCAATTACAGCGCGGCGGAACACCATCTCGGCCCAAAAATTCTCTACCCAGATTACAATCAAAACGCTAAACAAAGAGTATTTAATCTTGCCGGCGAGTTCATCTCTCTCACGGATGCGCGCTGCGTTCCCGATCTCATCGCGCGCGCAAACCTGATGTACCTCAAGATTGGAGTCGGGTCGGAGATTTCCTGCATGATGAACCCAGAAGTGTGCTGGGTTGCCAACACTCGTACGATCTGGACGCACTTAGTCATCATGCACAACGACAGTGTCCAGAAGGCTGAGGAACAGTTGAAACTCTACCGCAATGCGGGTGGAAGCTCCGAAATGGAATACCAGGCGTGGGCAACCATCCACGCCGAACTTCGCGTTGCCCTGACCCGTATTGCAGAAGACGGCGAAGCCATTGCCAAGAGAAAGAATGTTGTGCCGGGCAATATCAGGTATATCTGGGCCGACGCCATTGCGTCAGCTTTGTATGATCAGTATCACGATTAATCGGGAGACCCCTAAAGCATCACATCGAAGCCCTTGCTGTCCTTGTGGGCGACTACAGCGCCAGTCCTGTAAACTGGCGCATTAACCCCGCCCCCATGTTTTCTATCGCCCAAATCGCTCAGCTATTCAAAGGCGCCAGCGTCAATCGCCGCATCTTTCGCGCTGCCGCCTCGGTCGCCGCCGTGGGGATTCTGGTCAAGATCGTCGCCATCTTCAAGGAGATTGCCGTGGCCGGCGTCTATGGCCGGACCGACGCCATGGATGCCTTCCTTGCGGCCGCGCTGATCCCCGGCTTGCTGATCAACCTGATCTCCGAATCGATGAACCAGGCGCTGGTGCCCACACTGGTCCGGGTGAGGAAACAGGAGGGCCACGAACGCGCCCAGCAACTGCTCTCGAGTTCGATGCTGTGGATGTGCGTATTGCTGGCCGCGGCCTCAGCCGGCATGGCTCTCACGGCGCGCGGTTTCTTCCCGCTGATTGCTTCGCATTTTCCGGCCGCCAAGCTGGACCTCTCGGTGCGGCTCTTCTACGCTCTGCTGCCGGTGGTGCTCATCACCGGAATCGCCTCCAACTGCACCGCCGTTCTGAATACCTTCGACCGCTTTGCCCTGCCTGCGCTAGCGCCCGCGATGATCTCGGTCGCGATCATCGTTGGCGCGCTGACCCTGGGCAGCCGCTTCGGCATCTGGGCCATCGTCTACTCGACCCTGGCCGGTTCGCTGGCCCATGCGGCCGTGGTGGCGTGGATGATGGACTCCCACGGGTATCGCTTCCGTCTGCGCTGGTACGGGATGACCGAGGCCACCCGCGAAGTGGCGCGCCAGTATGGGCCGGTGTTGCTGAGCGGTGTAGTGGCCTCGGGCGGCCTGCTGGTGGACCAGTCGATGGCCGCCATGCTGCCGGCGGGAAGCGTCTCCGCGCTGGTGTATGCCAACCGCTTTGTGAGCGTGGTGCTTACCCTGCTGGCGGGGGCGGTTTCTACGGCTGTTGTGCCTTACTTCTCCGGCATGATCGCCGTTGGAGACTGGGCCGGATGCCGGCACACCCTGCGCACCTGGGTCCGCCTCACTGCGTTGGTCTCCGCGCCGATTGCGGTGGTGCTGATCGCCGGCTCGCACCTGCTGATCCGCATCACGTTCCAGCACGGCGCCTTTGGGCCGCACGACACAGCCGTGGTCACCCCGGTGCTGGCCATGTACGCGATTCAGATTCCTTTTTTTGTCTCCAGCCGGGTCTTTTATCGCTTTGTGGTTGCCATGCGCCGCACCGATCTGATTCTCTACTGCGGTATTCTCAATCTTGCGCTGGACATTGTTCTCAATCTGATTCTGATGTGCTGGTTCGGCGTAGCCGGAATCGCGCTGGCCACTTCTCTCTGGACCGTGAGCACGTTCTTCTTTCTTTGGTATTGGACATGGAGGCTTCTTCCTCCGGAGGTAGCGTCATGATTCCAAGGCCGGCTCAATATCTTCTGCGTTTCGACGATCTCTGTCCCACGGTCTCGCGCACCCGTTGGCAGCGGTTCCTGCCGCTGATTGAGGAGTTCGGCATCCATCCCATTCTCGCGGTGGTTCCCGACAACATGGACCTCGAACTGGAGCAGTCGCAGTCGGACCCGGAGTTCTGGGACCGGATGCGCGCGATGGAGGCCGCGGGAGCTACGATCGCCCTGCACGGATACCGCCATCTGTGTAACAGCAAGGGTGCGGGCCTGGTGCCGTTGCACCGCCATTCGGAGTTCGCCGGCGTTCCCGAGGAAACCCAGCGCGAGTGGATTCGCGCGGGGCTTGCGATTCTCCGTGGCCACGGGCTGAACCCGCGGATATGGGTTGCGCCGCGCCACGGCTTTGATCGCAACACCCTGCGGGTACTCAGTAAGGAGGGAATCGGCCTGGTCTCAGACGGATTCGCCCGCGTTCCTTTCAGGCGAGACGGTCTCACCTGGATTCCGCAGCAGCTTTGGGCGCCGGTCGAGAAGTCAAATGGCCTTTGGACCATTTGCGTGCACAGCAATACGGCGCGCGGCTCGCTGGTGGAGCAGTTGCGTGCCTTTCTAGGCGGCCATGCCGGGCAGTTCACTTCGGTGGACCGCGTCCTGGCCGAGTTCCAGCCGGCGGAGCTTGGCCCTGCCGAGCGGCTCTACGAAACTTTCGCGCTCTGGCGCATTCAGGCATCCCAGATGAAAAATCGGATGGCGCACAAGTTGTGACCGCAGCGCACAGCGTAAGTGTCTTTATCTCAACAGATGCGCAAGCCTTATTAAAGTATCACATTGAAATAGTGGCGTTTCGCTTCGCCCCTTGCCGTCTCTACGAGAATCCCCCGCGTGACGGATCGAGCATTCGGTCAAGGCTACCGGCTCAATCCGCATGGCCCCATCGAACCGGCCTTGGATTCCCTTGGAGCAACTCCGCGTACAGCGCCTCCCAACGGTCCAATACAAGCTCCAGGCTGAAGCGCTCGATTACACGCTGTCGCGCCCGCTCGCCCATTGCTTCGCGCTCCTCAGCCGGGGTCCGCATCAACCTGGCCATCGCGGCGCCCAGGGCGGTGGCATTGCCGGCCGGGGCCAGTGAGCCGGTCTGCCCATCGGCGATGACCTCGCGGGTACCCGGAACATCGGTGGCCACTGCAGGCAAGGCACAGGCCGCAGCCTCCAGCAGCCCCATCGGCAACCCTTCCCAGCGAGAGGACAGCACGAATCCATCCGCGGCCTGCATCCAGCGGCGCACATCCAGCTCAAAGCCCAGAAAACGGACCCGGCGTTCCAGGCCAAGCTGTGCAGAGAGCCGGAGCAGTTCGGTTTGGGCAGGCCCACTGCCTGCGATCACAAGCCGCGCGTGTCCTGGAACTTCCACCATGGCCCGGAGGAGCGTGGGATAGTCTTTGACCGGGTCCAGCCTGCCTGCGGCAAACCAAAGAAACTCTTCATGGAGCCCAAGCTCGCGGCGAACGGCTATCCGGATCGCTGCATCCGGCCGCCACGCCCCCACGTCTACCCCGTTGGGAAGCACAGTGAGCTTGTCTTCGCCGGCCATTGCGGCAGAGCGGTGCGCTTCCGCGACGGCGCGGCTCACGGCAATGACTCGATCCGGTAGCCAGCCGCTCCAGCGATAACCCAGCCGCCGGCCCAGAGTGCCCGTCGAGGAACTGTGCAGCGTATCCACCACTACCCGGACGGGCGCGGCCAGCCGCGACCAGCGCGCCAGCCACGCCGCGTGGGGCAGGTGAGCGTGGACCACGTCCGGGGACTCGCGCCGGAGCCAGCGGTTGAAGCGAATCCATCCGCGCGGATCGGCCAGGCCCTTGCGCATCTGAAGGCTCAGGAACGCGGCTCCCGACGCGATCAGCTCGACAGCCGCATCGCCTCCGGCGCCCGAAAGCGCCACAACGCTCACCCGCCAGCCGCGCCGGCGCAGCCCTTTTGCCAGCAGGATGACCTGGCGCTCCGCACCGCCGATCCGGTTAAGGCCGGGAATGACCAGGGCAACATGATTCACCGTTGGCGCTCCTTGAGAGCCGCATCGATCAGGTCTTCATAGGCATGGATCGCGCGGTCGAGTCTGAATTCATCGATGAATGAATGCGCAAAGCGTTGACCGGGCTGTAAGACCTTCAACGCCGCGATCAGGCTTCCCGCAAGCGCCGCGGAGGAGATTTCCGGCGCAAGCCAGGCGCCAGGCTGACCGCGCAGCAGGTCCACCACACCTTCCGAAGCCGGCGTAGCAACAATGGGCAAGCCGCAGGCGGCCGCCTCCAGCAGGGCGTTGGGCAAGCCTTCGTGCCGGGACGAGAGCACAAATGCCGATGCGCCTGAAAAGTATGCTGCGGGGCGATCAATGTGGCCCGCAAAGCGCACGGACGACTCCAGCCCGAGTTCCCGGCACAGAGCCTTGAGCGCCGCGTCTTCCGGACCGGCGCCTGCGATCACCAGGTCAGCCTGGGGGAACTGCTCTCGCACGGTGACCAGCGCCCGCAGCAAAAGGTCGAAGCCTTTCTCCCGCGAGAGCCTGCCCACTGCCAGCAGATGTGGGCCGGGATCAGTCCAAAGATCCGGATTTTCCTCAATTGCATCGCGAATCTCATCCACATCCACGGGATTTGGCAACACCTCCAGCCGCTCCTCTGGAATCCCGAGCTCCCCGGCGAGGTCTTTTGCCATCGCCGTCGTCTGACAGATCACCCGGTCCGCATGGCGGTAGAGCACGCGGTAAAGCAGGCGGGTAGAACCGGGCAGGTTTCCAAAGGCCAATGCAGCGGACACGGTCCCATTTTGCCGCACCAGCACGCGTGTTCCCTGCGGAAAGAAGGGGCGGAGCAGCAGCACCAGAAAGTTCAGGTGCGCCATCCCGGATAGAATCGCGTCCGGTTCAAGCCGCCGGACCAGCCTGAGCAACTGAAAGGCTGCGGCGCGCACCCTGGATGCACCGAGCGCGTGGATGCTCACCCACGGTGGCAGGTGTTCCGGGCCAACATTTGCCTGGATGATGAGTCCCAGGTGCAGTTCGTACTTGTCGCGGGACAGGCCCCGGGCCAACAGGGCAGTCACTTGCTCCGCGCCGCCGCCGCCAAGATGCGGGATCAACAAAAGAACCCTGGGACGTTCAGTCATGGACTTTTCCACAGAAGTGACGGGTTTTTCCACAAGAAAGTGAGTATAGGCCAATAATCCAATACTTTCGTGTTGGTTCTGTCACTCTCGCTCCCTGTGCAAAAATGGTACATTATTTGCGTTCCTTAAGAACCAGTACAAAGACTTCAAAAGAATGCCCGTAGAGCATGCCTCAGGGGCAAAGCCCTGTTGACTTGTTTTGACTTTGTGTCAGGGCGAAAGCCATGACCGATCTTCACCCCGGCGTTGAAAGCAGATTTCCGGACGGATTCGACGAATATGTCCGGAAGTTGCAGGGAGTGCAGGCCGGCCAATGTTTGTTTCCGAAGCGCTTCGATTCGATACTGAGCTGCAGGGTTACTCAACGCAGCCGTCGCCCCACATCGTCGTGGGCATCACCCATCCGCAGACCTGCCTGACTCTCACCGGACGCCTGCGCGCGCTGCGCGAGGCGGGTTTTCGCGTGACGCTGGTTTCAAGCCCAGGCGAGTTGCTCGGCCGCACAGCCGCACGTGAGGGGGTTGATGCGATTGCCATCCCCATGCAGCGGGGCATCGCGCCGGTTGCGGATATTGTGTCGCTGGCACGGCTTTGGTGGTTGCTGCTCCGGCTCAGGCCGGACATGACCGAATTCAGCACGCCCAAGGCCGGGCTGCTGGGAACTTTGGCAGCCATGTTTTGCGGTGTGCCCCGGCGCGTCTACATGCTGCGCGGGCTCAAGCTGGAAACATGCACCGGATTCAAGCGCCTCATCCTGCTGGCGGCTGAGCGGTTGGCCTCTGCCTGCGCCCATGTTGTGCTATGCAACAGCCACAGTCTGCGCGCCGAGGCGCTGGCGCTGGGCGTCGCGCCCGCAGCCAAACTGCTTCTGCTCGGAGAGGGTAGCAGCAACGGGGTCGACGTGGAGCGATTCTCGCCGGGGCCGAGTGACGTGCGCGACCGGCTGGGTCTTCCTCGCGGTGTCCCGGTATTAGGTTTTGTGGGACGATTGACCCGCGACAAAGGTCTGCCCGAGCTGATCGAGGCATTCGACACAATTCTGAAAGCGGAGCAGGAAGCGCACCTGCTGCTGGTGGGCTGGTTCGATACGTCGGAAGACGCGCTGAGCGCCAGCCTGCGTACACGCATCGAAAGCCATCCGCACATTCATTGCACCGGGTTTGTGGCCGATACTGCGCCTTACTACCGCGCCATGGACGTGATGGTCCTGCCTTCCTGGCGGGAGGGTTTTCCCAACGTTGTGCTGGAGGCCGCGGCTACGGGCATTCCGGTGGTTACCACAATATCCACGGGCTCACGCGACTCTGTGGTGCCCGAGGTTACCGGACTGCTGATCCCGCCCGGCTACCCGGAGGCTATCAGTGAGGCAGTGCTCAAGCTGCTCCGCAACCCGGAGCGCCGCCGGCGCATGGGCCAGGCCGCGCGGGCCTGGGTCCTGGAGAACTTTGCGAATGAATGCGTTCTGGGGCTGATCACAGCGCTTTACAAGAGCATGCTGGAGCCGTCAGCGCAGGGGAACGAGGCCAGGAGCCCTAGGGCTTTGGCTCCTGCGCAACGCTGAACCCTGGAGCGTTGACCTGTGCCGGAGGCTCTTGCAGCGTATGCGCTCCGGCCTCGGCTGCGCGCAGGACCTCGTTGGGAACGATGCCCAGGACGAGCGTAGCAGCAACCGCCAGCAGCAACGCCGCGCCCACCGCTATGCCGACCTGGGGCGCGGGAATCGCAGCTTCGGCATTCTTTTTCTCTGGACGCTGTGCCGCCGCCAGAGCCAGGCGCAGGTAGTAGGCTGCCGCCAATCCCGAGTTCAGCAGGCCGATGATAGCCAGCCACACCGCTCCGCCGCCAACCGCCGCCGAGAAGGAGTAGAACTTGCCGAAGAATCCGCCGGTGAAGGGAATTCCGACCAGCGAGACGAGGAAAAAGATCAGCAGGCTGCCGAGCAGAGGCGAGCGGTAGATGAGCCCGCGAAAATCGTCGATCAACGGCAGTTTTTCGTCGTATCCGCTCACCAGCGTAATCACGGCAAAGATACCCACGTTCATAGCCGCGTAAGCCGCGGCATAAAAGCTGGCGGCGGCGATGCCGCTTGTTCCAAGCCCGGCAAAAGCCGCCAACAGGTAGCCGGCATGGGCGATCGAGGAGTAGGCGAGCATCCGCTTCACGTTCTGCTGGCGTAGCGCGGCCAGGTTGCCCACGGTCATCGAGAGCACGGCCACGATCCACAGCAGCGGCGACCAGAGCGAGTGCAGCGAGGGAAACATTTCATAGACCACGCGCAACAGCAATGCGAATGCGGCCGCTTTGGGCGCTGTGGAGAGCAATGCAACGACTGGAGAGGGCGCGCCTTCATACACATCCGGCGTCCAGACGTGGAAGGGCGCGGCGGAAACTTTGAATAGAATGCCCACCAGCATCAGCGCCAGGCCTGCCAGGACAAACGAATGATTCTGCGCGGTGGGCGCGAGGTGGGCGATCTCGTAGATCTGCGTGGTGCCGGTGGCGCCGAAGATCAATGCCACGCCGTAGAGAAGGAACGCGGTGGCAAAGGAGCCGAGGAGAAAGTACTTGATGGCCGCCTCGGGACCGCTGCCCGTGTTTTTGCGGTAGCCGGCAAGAATGTAGGTGGAGATGGATGAGATTTCCAGGGCAATGAAGACTACCAGCAGCTCGACCGCTCCGGTGAGCAGGCACATGCCCACCGCGCCGAAGACGATGAGCGCATAGAACTCGCCCTGGTGATGGCTGTCCTCGGGCAACGTGTCCAGCGAGAGCAGGAGCGCCACCAGCACGATGCCGCAGATGAGGACGTGAAAGAAGATGGTGAAGGCGCTGGTTTCAACGGTGCCGAAGAAGCCTGTGCCTTGGGGAAAGTAGAGCTGTCCGACGCTGGCCCAGAGAGCCAGCGTGGTTCCCACAGCGGCCGCCATGCCCAGATAGCGGCGCGGGAATCCGGGCGGGAGCGAGGCGTCGATCAGCATAACAGCCACGCCGGTCAGAGTGAGGATGACCTCGGGAAGGATGCGGAGGATGTCGGGAACAGGATTCACCGCTGGCCCTCCCTTGGAGAGGAAATCGACAACGACGGCAGAGCCGAGACGGGCTGAGCTAAGACGACCGATTCCTTCCACTGCGGAGTGTGCATGCCCTGTTCGATCGACGGCAGCCAGAACGATGGCGCCAGCCCCATAACCAGCATCAGCACGGCCAGGGGCCAAAGTACCGCCAGTTCGCGGTCGTCCAGGTCAACGGCGGGCCTGGATTTGGTCAACTCGCTTTCCGGCCCGTAGAAGAGGCGCTGCACCAGCCACAGCATGTAGGCAGCGCCCAGAATTACGCCCAGCGAGGCTGCAATCGCCCAGCCGCGGCTTACGCCGGTAAAGGTGCTGGAGAGGATCAGGAACTCGCCCACAAAGTTGTTCAGCATGGGCAGTCCGATCATCGCCAGGGAAGTGATGACGAAGAGCGTAGCGGCCTGAGGCAGTTTGCTTGCCAGGCCGCCATAGACGGCGATCTGGCTGGTGGCGTAGCGGTCGTAGAGAACTCCCAACAGCACAAACAACGCGCCATCGACAACGCCGTGGCTGAGAATCTGGTAGACAGCGCCGGCCGTGCCCGTAAACGTAAAGCCGTAGATGCCCAGAACGATCAGGCTCAGGTGGCTGAGGGCCGCGAAGGCGAGAAGCCGCCAGAAGTCGCGCTGCACGAGAGCAAGACATGCGCCGTAGAGAATGCCGATGACGGCGAGGGCAATGAGAAACGGAGCCGCCGCCCGCGCCTGCACAGGGAAAAGCCCCACGTGGAAGCGGAGCATGGAGTAAAGGCCGAGCTTGCCGGCGACGACCATGGCGAGGGCTACGGGCGCCTGGCTGAAGGTGTCAGAAAGCCAGCCGTGGAGCGGGAAGACCGGAACCTTGACTGCAAAGGCGAAAAGAAATGCGAGGGCTGCCCAGCAGAGCGGCCCGGCGGGGAACGACCCGTGGGCAATAAGGATTTGGAGCGTGACAAAGTCGAAGCTGCCGGTCTGGGCGTAGAGCCACAGAATCGCCACAAGCAGGGGCGCGGAGGGAATGAACGTGAAGAGGAAGAACTTGAGCGCGGCCCTGGGACCATCCTTGCGGCCGTACATGGCGATCAGGATGGCCATGGGAACCAGCGACAGCTCCCAGAAGCCGTAGTAGAGCATCAGGTCCAGCGAGATGAAGACGCCGAACATGGCCGTCTGCTGAATGAGAAAGAGCGAGAAAAAAATCTTGCGCCGCGACTGGATGGCGTTCCAACTGGCGATCACGCCAATTGGCGCCAGCAGACCGGTGAGGACGACAAGCCACAGGCTCAGGCCATCGACGCCGACGTGGTAGAAGATGGCGGGGCTTTCGATCCATGCGCGGTTGACCACGAACTGGAAGCCGCCCTGGCCAAGGATGAATTGCGCCGGCAGGTGGAGCGTAAGGCCAAAGGTCACTAGAGCCGTGATCAGCGCGATCCAGTTGGGCAGCTTGCCGCGGTCGGGGACGAGCGCCACCAGGACCGCTCCGGCCAGCGGGAGCAGCAGGATCAACGTGAGAATCGATTGGTTTATCGCGTTCATTCTCAGTGCCCCGCCATATTGAGATGAATTCCGAAGTTGGCCAGGAAAGCAGACCAGGGAACGACGACGAAGAGCAGTACCGCCGCCGCGCCTGCTGCCAGCCATGCCGCATAGGAGCGCAGATTGCCTGACTGCCAGCGCTGCAGGAGCGCGCCCGCAAACGTGGCGATGCCCCCGAGCAGCCATGCTGCGCCGCCCAGCAGAGCCTTATCCACGACCCAGCCCAGCAGATACGTGGAGAGGACGAGGAGCGGCTTGACCACCGTTGCGCCGTAGAACTCGTCCACGTAGTATTTGTTGGCCAGCAGCTTGTAGCTGTCCGGATAAGCCGCCGCCAGTTGCGCCGGACGCGCGGGCCTTTGCCGGTAGAGCAGGTCGGCCACAAACCAGCCAACGAGGGCCACGGCAACGGCGAAAATGCTCAGGATCAGTTCAAGATGCGCGCTGCCGCTTTCCGCGGCTCTTGCGCCCAACGCCGGTGCCAGAAAGCCGCTGAAGCGTTCCATGTTGATCCAACCGGCCGAGCGCTCAATGCCGATCCAGCCGCCGCAGATCGAGAGCAAGCCCAGAATGAGGAGCGGACCGAGCATCGACCAGGGGGTGGAGTGGGGATGTGCCTCCTTGCTGCGCGGCTTGCCCAGGAAGGCCAGATACCACAGCCGGAACATATAGAACGATGTGAGCAGGGCAGTGACCAAGCCAACGAACCATAGCGCCTTGCCGCCCGCGCCCTGCATAAAGGCGGCATAGAGAATTGCATCCTTGGAGAAGAATCCGGCGAAGGGGGGGAATCCGGCGATGGCCAGGACGCCCACGGTGGTGACGGCAAAGGTGACGGGCAGCTTCTTCCACAGGCCGCCCATCTTGCGCAGGTCCTGTTCGCCGCCGATGGCGTGGATCACCGAGCCCGCAGCAAGAAAGAGCAGCGCCTTGAAGAAGGCGTGCGTAACCAGATGGAAGATGGCCGCCGAGTAAGCCGCCACACCACAGCCCAGGAACATGTAGCCCAATTGCGAGATCGTGGAGTAGGCCAGCACCCGCTTGATGTCGTTCTGCACCAGGCCGATGGTGGCCGCAAAGAGGGCTGTGGCCGCGCCGACAACCGCAACCGTACCCAGCGCAAAGGGCGAATGGTCGAACAAGACATGAGTCCGGGCGATCATGTAGACGCCGGCGGTGACCATGGTGGCCGCGTGGATGAGCGCGGAGACCGGCGTGGGGCCCTCCATTGCGTCGGGCAGCCAGATGTAGAGCGGAAGCTGCGCGCTCTTGCCGGCAGCGCCCAGCAGCAGGCAGAGCGCGATGACCGTGAGAATGCCGCCCTGCCAGCCGGGGTTTGCGGCAAGTTTGGCGGCGATTTCAGTGAAGGTGAGCGTGCCGAAGTTGGCCAGCAGCAGGAACATGCCGATCAGGAAGCCGAAGTCGCCGATGCGGTTGACGATGAAGGCCTTCTTGCCCGCGTCCGCCGCCGATTTCTTCTGGAAGTAGAAGCCGATGAGCAGATACGACGCCAGGCCGACGCCCTCCCAGCCGACGAACATCAATAGTGCATTGCCGGCCAGCACCAGCAACGTCATGAAAAAGAGGAATAGGTTCAGGAAAGAGAAGTAGCGCGCGTAGCCTTCATCGTCGTGCATGTAGCCGACGGAATAAACGTGAATCAGGAAGCCGACGCCGGTGACCACCAGCAGCATCACCAGCGAAAGCTGGTCGAGGACGAAGCTGAAGTCGACGTGGAGCGCGCCGATGCTGATCCAGGGCAGCGGGCAGGTTTCGACGTAGGGCAGGGAACCCAAAGTGGGGCCAATTGTGAATAAGACCCATGTGGCATTCAGCACCACTCCGAATGCCGCCAACGGCGCCAGCAGCGCGACCGTGGTCACGAGCCACTTTGGCAACCGGCGGCCGAGGATTCCGTTGAACAGAAACCCGGCGAAGGGCAGCAGCGGAATCAGCCAGAGATGGAGAGATCCGTTCATAGTTTCATCAGGTCGATACGGTCGACGGCCAGGGTAGCGCGGGCGCGGAAGACGGCAATAATGATGGCCAGTCCCACGGCAGCTTCTGCCGCGGCCACCACCATCACAAAGAGTACGAAGATCTGGCCCTTCACCGCGTGCCACTGGTGGGCAAAGGTCACAAAGGAGAGATTGACGGCGTTGAGCATGAGCTCAATGGACATGAAGACGGTGATCAGGTTGCGCTTGATGAGGAAACCGGCGACGCCGAGCGAAAATAGCACCGCGCTCAGCAGCAGATACCAGGAGATGGGGATCTCTTGCGAGAAGAAGGAACTCACTTGCCGGCCGTCCTTTCTGGGTTCCCGTAGGGGTCCCGATTCCCGTGGGGATTTCCGTCGCCGTGGCTGGCCAGCGCAACGGCGCCCAGGATGGCGATGAGGATGAGCACCGAGGTCACTTCAAAGGGCAGCAGCAGTTCGGTGAAGAGCACCTTGCTCAGGTCCGTGGTGGAGGTGATGCCGTCTCGCAAACCCGCCACGCCCAGGCCCTGCGCACGGAGGATCACGGTAGCGATGACGGCCAGGATGGCCACGACCGCGGGAAAGCCCACCTTACGGGCCGTGCGGCTGCCCATGGTGCGCTCTTCGCGGCCGGCGTTGAGCAGCATCACCACGAAGGTGAACAGCACCATGATGGCGCCGGCATAGACGATCACCTGCGCGGCGGCCAGAAACTCCGCGCCCAGCAACAGGTAAAGCACGGCCAGCGAGGTCATCACCACAATCAGCGACAGGGCGCTCGAGATGGGATGGCTCTGGAGCAGGAGGTTGATGGCTCCGGCCACGCAGAATCCGGCAAACACGAAAAACAGGATCAGGTGCATCGTTGCAGTCCCATGTGGGCAAGCCCGATTGTAAATCAGCGATACGCAAGCCAAAGGCTTGTTCCCACAATGTTCAGAATGGCAAGCGGCATCAGGTAGCGCCATCCGAAGTTCATCAACTGGTCATAGCGGAAGCGGGGCAGCGTTCCCCGCACCCAGATAAACAAGAACAGGAAGCAGAAGACCTTGAGCACAAACCAGAAAAGGGGAAGGAACGCATGGATAAAAATGTTCTGCGGCGGAGGAATCAGGTCGCCGAAGAAGCTGGTCCAGCCGCCCAGAAACAGCAGAGTGGCCACGCAACCTACCGTGATCATGTTGGCATACTCGGCCATGAAGAACATGGCGAACTTCATCGAGCTGTACTCGGTGTGATAGCCGCCGGTCAGCTCGCTCTCCGCCTCGGGCAGATCGAAGGGAGAGCGGTTGGTCTCAGCATAAGCGGCCATCAGGTAGATGAAGAAGGCCACAAACTGCATTCCGCCGAAAATGTTCCAGGTCAGGATGCCCTGAGTCGCCTGTTGCTCCACAATCACTCTCAAGTTGAGCGACCCGGCCCGCAAGACGACGCCCACCAGCGAGAGGCCCAGCGCCAACTCGTAGCTGATCAACTGCGCCGAGGAGCGCAGCGCGCCCAGCAGCGAGTACTTGTTGTTCGACGACCACCCGGCCAGGGCAATGCCGTAGACACCGATCGAGGTGATGCCCAGAATCACCAGCAGGCCGATGTTGACGTCGGAGATCTCAAAGAGATGCATGCCGGCCGGCCCAACGTTTGGCTCGCCGAAGGGCACCACGCCGATGGAGATGAGCGCACAGCCCAGGGCGATGATGGGCGCAAGCAGATAGAGCGGCCTGTAGACGGCTGTGGGGATGAGGTCCTCTTTGAGGAAGAGCTTGGCGCCGTCCACCAGTGTCTGCAGCAGGCCAAACGGTCCCACGCGGCTGGGTCCCCAGCGGTTCTGGATGCGGCCCACCAGCTTCCGCTCCAGCAGCACGGTGTAGGCGACGCCGAGCAGCATCACCACCGTCACCACGGCCACCTTGAGCAGGCTCCACAGGAAAAACTCGAAAATCGTCACTTGCCTTCAGCCTCTTCTTTTCTTACTGCTGTCATCCTGAGCGAAGGTCATCGCGGCGACCGAGTCGAAGGACCCGCGGTTGCTCTTCGCTCATCTTCATACAAATCCCCTTAAAACAACTCAATCCGCCGCCGATTCTGCCAACTCGCGCGCCTGATGCTGTTCGAGTTCCTTGAGCGCGGGGCTGTAACGGCCCAGCGTTCCAGAGGTGAACAGGCCGTCGTGCGCGGGCGCTACCAGAGCGGACGCTGCCTCTTTCAGCGCCGTAATGGGCACAAAGCCAGGTTCGGTCCGCACATCGTTGCCGCCGAAGAGATTGATCCGGTCCAGGGTGTAGCCGGGGACCAGCCGCTCGATCTCGTCCAGCACCGCAAGGGGATCGAAGGGGCTCAGCCTGGGCTCGAGGTTGTTGGCCGCCAACCACACTGCGTGGCGGTCGGCTTCGCCGGCCTGTGCACCGCGCGACTGGCCCAGGTCGGCCGTTACGCCGTCCTTGCCAAAGGGCACTAGCGTCTTCACGTCCACGCCCATCGCGCCGGCCAGCCGGACAAGAATCTCGAAATCCGGCTTGACACCCGCGCGGTCGGCAGCTTTCTTGGCCAGTTGCACATCGCCGTAGGTGTTGGTCACCGTGCCGGACTTCTCGTAGAGGCTGGCAGCCGGGAAGACGACGTCGGCCAGAGCCGCGGTCTCGGTGAGAAAGAGGTCCTGAACAATGACGAAGGTGTTCTTCAAGGCCGCAGGGTCCACGCCCAGGCTGGCCACCGGATTGGCGCCGACGACAAGCAATGCGCCCAATTCGCCTTTGCCCGCCGCTTCAAACATCTCCGGCAGCGTCTTGCCCGGTGTTGCGGGCAGGCCCGGATATTCTTGAAAGGCGCCCGGCGCGGTTACTGGCACATAGCCGGGCAGCAGGTCAGGCAACAGGCCCATATCCGCCGCGCCGCGGGAGTTGGCGTGGTCGCCGAGGAAGGCAAAGCGGACAGATCCGGAATTGGGGCCGCGCTTGAGGCCCCATGCGACGAGAGACTCGACGGCCTGGCCGCGATACTCCTGGCCGAAGACCACCACGAGCGATTCCTCGGCCAGCACGGCTTCGCGGAAGGCAGTGTCCTTGATTGTGTCGTCGCTGCCGCCCAGATACGCGGGAATGGCTTGATAGCCGTCGGCAGGCAGCCGCAGCGCGGCCTTGGCCTGC
Source organism: Acidobacteriaceae bacterium (assembly GCA_003170825.1). Lineage (GTDB taxonomy): Bacteria > Acidobacteriota > Terriglobia > Terriglobales > Acidobacteriaceae > Telmatobacter. The sequence continues at coordinate 92,684 of PMYL01000059.1, read as the reverse complement.
CGCTCCAGCTTGATGGGCTTGGTATTGGCGATGTAGAGCCGCGCGCGGTTCAGGCGCACATTGGTGCGCAGATTCCAGGCCAGCAGCGGATGCTCTTCGGTGGGATTGCCGCCGATCAGCAGGATCGCCGGAGCCGTTGCGATGTCGCGCAGGCTGGCCGTCTTGCAATTGTGTCCGGCGAGGGCGCGGGCTAAGGCTGCGTAATCCGTGCTGCGCACGTGGTCGATGCTGTTGGTCTGGAGCACCGTCCGCGCAAACTTCTGCAGCAGGTAATTCTCTTCATTCGTGGTCCGGTTGGAGCCGATTACGCCGATCGATGCTCCACCTTTGCTGTCGCGAATCTCCTTGAGCTTGCTTGCCGCGAAACGCAGCGCGTGTTCCCAGGTGGCCGGTTCCAGCTTGCCCTGAGAATTGCGAACCAGAGGCTTGGTCAGCCGCTCGGGGCTCTCGACAAAATCGAAGCCGAAGCGGCCCTTGGCGCAGAGGAAGTCGCCGTTGATGCCGCTCTTGTCGCGATTGTCGGCGCGCACAATCTCGGAGCCGTCATTCACCTGCCGCACGCCCAGGGTCACCTTGCAGCCGTCGGCGCAAAAAGTACAAACAGTCGACACGTGGTTCATCTCCCAGGGCCGGGTCTTGTAGCGATAGCTGCCGCTGGTGAGCGCGCCCACCGGACACACGTCGATGCACATGCCGCACTGCTCGCAGTCCAGTTGGTCGCCGCCGTTGGGCGCGATCACAGAGCTGACGCCGCGGTTCTGCACGCCCAGCGCCCACACGTCCATGCCCTCGCCGCACATGCGGATGCAGCGGTAGCAGAGAATACAGCGCGGGCGGTCAAAATAGACGGCGGGCGACCACTGCTGCTCCTCGCGGTGCTCTTTTGCCTCGGCGTAGAGGCTCTCGCCCGCGCCGTATTTGAAGGTCATGTCCTGCAGCTCGCACTCGCCGCCGGCGTCGCAGACCGGGCAGTCGAGCGGATGGTTGCCGAGGAGCAGCTCAATGGTGGATTTGCGCGCCTGTGCAATCTCCGGCGACTCGGTGATGAAAACCTGGCCCTCGGCGACAGTCGTGGTGCAGGCCGTTTGCAGCTTGGGCACCTTTTCCTGGCGCACCACGCACATGCGGCAGGCCGCCTGCAAGCTCAGCCCTGGGTAGTAGCAGAACGCCGGAATCTCGATGCCCGCCTTGCGGCAGGCGTCGATCAGCAGCGTCCCGGCGGGAGCCGTCAGTTTCTTTCCATCGACGATGAAAGTTACGTCTGCCATTCGTCTCCAGCTCCCTTAGATCACGGCCAGTTCTACATGCTTTGCGAAAGGGCAAGCCTTCCGGTTCAGGTGGTCCTCGAACTCCTTGCGAAACTTCTTCACAAAGGCCAGCGTGGGCATAGCCGCTGCGTCTCCAAACGGGCAAAACGTCCGGCCCAGCATGTTCTCGGCAATGTGCTGAATGTTGTCGATGTCTTTAGCCGTGCCGAAGCCGGCGTGGAAGCGGGTGAGCGACTTCTTCAGCCAGTCCGTGCCCTCGCGGCAGGGAATGCACCAGCCGCAGCTCTCGTGCTGATAAAAACTGATCGTCCGGAGCGCGAACTCGACCATGCAGGTCTGGTCGTCGATGACCACCACGCCGGCCGAGCCCAGCATCGAGCCTGTCTTGGCCACCTGGTCGAAGTCCATGCCGATGTCGATCTCCTCGGGCAATAAAACCGGAGTAGAAGACCCGCCGGGGACTATGGCTTTCAACTTTCGCCCGCCGCGGACGCCGCCGGCCACCTCATAGATCATCTTCTTCAGGTTGTAGCCCATCGGCAGTTCGTAGACGCCGGGGCGCTCCACATGGCCGCTGATCGAGAACAGGCGCGTCCCGCCGTTGCGCGCAGAACCCGCCGCCGCGTAAGCCGCTGCTCCCATCTCGATCACATGCGGAACGGTGGCGATGGTCTCTGCGTTGTTGATGACCGTGGGACCGCCGTAGAGGCCGACGACAGCAGGGAACGGGGGCTTGATGCGCGGAATCCCTCGTTTGCCTTCGAGAGACTCCATCAGCGCCGACTCTTCGCCCACTTCATAGGCGCCCGCGCCGGTATGGGTGATGATCTGGAACTCGGTGCCCGTTTTCGGATCAGTCCCGAAGATGCCCTTGCCGAGAAATCCCTTGGCGTAGGCGCCGGCGACGGCCTTTTCCATGATCTCGAGCAGATAACGGTACTCGCCGCGCAGGTAGATGAAGCCCACCTTGGCGCCGATCGCGAGGCCGGCAATGATCGTACCCTCAATCACTGCATGAGGATCGTGCAAAAAGATCAAGTGATCCTTGCAGGTTCCGGGCTCGCTCTCGTCGCCGTTGACCAGAACATATTTCGGTTTGGCCGATTTTTTGGGGACGAACGACCATTTCATGCCCGCCGGGAAGCCCGCGCCGCCGCGTCCACGCAGGTTACTGGCCTTCATCTCGTTGATGATCCAGTCGGGGCCTTGTTCTAGGCACTTTTTTGCGGCCTTATAGCCGCCGAGTTCGAGATAGCGGTCGATCTTTGCCGCGCCCAGGCCAAAGCGGCGGGAGACGATCTTGACCTCATCGGGATGGGAGACCAACCTAGGCATGGGGTGCGTTCCCTTCCGCCTGGGCCTTCCACCCCAGCGACAAGGACCCGTCGCTGGGGACCCCGGCCTTCCACCCCAGCGACAAAGACCCGTCGCTGGGGACCCCGGCCTTGCTGCGATAGCCGGCCAGAATGCCCGGTACATGCTCGGGCGTGAGCTCGTCGTGGAACTCGTAGTTCACCTGGATGGCCGGCGCCCAGCAGCAGGCCCCGATGCACTCGACTTCCTCCAGCGAAAACAGCCCGTCCGCCGTGATGCCCTTGTGCGCAATGCCGAGTTCCTCCTGGAAACGCTCGTAAACCTCGTATGCCCCGCGCAACATGCAACTGATGTTGGTGCAAACCTGCACGTTGTATTTGCCCGCCGGCTTGAAGCGAAGCATCGAGTAGTAAGTGGCCACATTGCGCACCTCGAGTTCGGTGATGCCGATGCGCTCGGCCACCTCACTGATGACCGCATCGGAGAGATAGCCGACCTCATCCTGCGCATAGAGCAGCATCGGAACCAGCGCCGAGCGGCGCAGCGGGTACTTCAGGATCAGCGCGTCGAAGCGCGCCGCCAACCGGGGCGAAAAGAGGGTCATGGTTTCATCGCTCATCGCATCAACTCCCGTGCCCACGCTTCGGCGGACCTATCCATCTCTTCCTCGTTCTGCCCGGCCGTTGCCTGCCGGTTGCCGTTCAACCCATGAACTGCGGCGTAGCCGCGGAGCAGGGAAGCGAGAGACACCCATAACGCAACCAAGACAGCCGGTCCAAGCTCAATCGAATTTGCCCAGGAGAATGCCCGAAATGATGTCTGCTGCAATTTCGTTAGGACAGGCTACGACGGTGGACGATCCCGCTCCTCCCACATGAAGCACCTCCGAGCATGACGCTTCCTGGACGCAAATATATTCCCTCCGCGAGATTTCGTATCCATTCGGAGGGCCGCTGATTACGGCCGTGATTCGACATTCTCCTCTCAGGATCCCAAGTCCCACTCTGCAAAGTGAATCTGTTCCGTAGGTAAGAAACATCTCCCCAGAGAAGCCTGGCAAATGATTCTGGCCAAGAATGGCAACTCTCTTCTTGCGAAGCTCCACATTGGCCTTGTCCATCTCCTCCAAGACAAGCGCCTTCACTCTGTCAAAGAAGACACACGGGTTCGCTCTCAGTTGTTTATGCTTGTCGGCGGCCGATTTGTCGTCAACCCTCTTCACTTTCGCCTTATCCGCAAGCTTCACGTAATTAACCACGATTCCCCCTTTTCACCTGTCGATCTCCCCCAAAACAATGTCGATGGACCCAACCACGGCCACCACGTCGGCCAGCATCCGCCCCTTGCACATGGTCTCCAGCGCCTGCAAGGTGGCGAACGACGGATTGCGCATATGCACCCGGTAAGGCTTGGCCGTGCCGTCCGAGACCACATAGTAGCCCATCTGCCCGCGCGGCGACTCAATGCCCTGGTAAACCTCGCCGGCCGGAACCCCGAAGCCTTCGGTGACGATCTTGAAGTGATGGATCAACGCCTCCATCTGGGTCTTCATCTTTTCGCGGTCGGGCAGGACGATCTTGGGAGCGTCGGCCTTGATCGGGCCTTCCGGCATCCCGTTCAGCGCCTGCTGAATAATCTTCACGCTCTCGCGCATCTCGATGAGCCTGACCAGGTAGCGCGCCCAGCAATCGCCGTCGGTCGATACGGGAACCTTGAACTGAAACTTCTCATAGCCGGAGTAGGGCATATCGCGGCGCAAGTCGAAGTCCACGCCCGAGGCCCGCATGGGAGGCCCGGTGACGCCCAGCGCGATGGCGTCCGCGGCCGAGAGATAGCCAACGCCCTTCAGCCGGTTGGCGAAGATCGGATTGCCGGTCAAAAGGTTCGAATACTCGTCGATCTTCTCCGGAAAGGTGCGGATAAACTTCTGCACGCGGTCGAAGAAATCCAGCGGCGGTTCCATCGAGAGACCGCCAATGCGGAAGTAGCTGGTCATCATCCGCTGGCCGGAAACAGCCTCAAAGAGTCTCAAAATGCCTTCGCGTTCGCGGAAGGTATACAGGAAGACGGTGAGGGCGCCAATATCCATGGCGTGGGTGCCGAGCCATACGAGATGGGAGTTCAGGCGGGTCAGCTCGGATAAGAGAACCCGAATCCACTGGGCCTTCACGGGAATTTCGAGCGAAAGCAGCTTTTCGACGGCCAGGCAATAACAAAGGTTGTTGGCCATCGGGCTCAGGTAGTCGATGCGGTCGGTGAGCGGGACGACCTGCTGATAAAATTTGGCCTCGCAGGTCTTCTCGATGCCGGTGTGCAGATAACCGATCTCCGGGTAGAGCCGGACAACGATTTCGCCGTCGATCTCCAGCACCAGGCGCAACACCCCGTGGGTGGACGGATGCTGCGGCCCCATATTCAGGACCATGTGCTGGTCCCTGGCGCCTTCGGCTATCGGGGCTTCGCGGATGGGCGTGCCTGCAACGTCGGTCATCTAGCGGTACCCCTCCACCGGATAGTCCTTGCGCAATGGATGCCCTACCCAGTCGTCGGGCATCAGGATGCGGCGCAGGTTGGGATGCTCGTCGAAGCGCACGCCGAACAGGTCGAAGACCTCGCGCTCGTAATAGTTGGCTGAAGGCCAGACCGGGGTGATGGACTCCACCGACGGGCTTTCCCCGTCAACCAGTACCCGCAGCCGGATGCGCTCTTTATGGGCGTGCGACAGAATGTGGTAGCTCAACTGGAAGCGGGGCGAGGAAGGGGACCAGTCGACTGCGGTCAGGTCCTCGAAAAAGTTGTATCCGGCCGCCTGCACGGTGGCAGCCGCGGCGCGAATCTCTTCGGCGGCGATGGTCAGCGTCAACTCATTCCGGTCGAATTTGGCATCGGCCAGCGCCTGCGGGTTCCAGGCCAGTATGGCCTTGACGGCAGGGTGCTCTGGAAGCCCTTTCAGCACGGCGGCTTTCCCGATGAATGTGTTGGCGACGCTCATCCTAAAGATCCGCCTTGTCCTGGCTCCAGTTCAGGATGCCCTTGCGCACGATGTAGTAGAGTCCGACGGCCACAAAGCCGAGATAGACCAGCATCTCCCAGAAGCCGAACAGCCGGGAGCCGGTGATCTGGGGCAACTTGCGGTAGATCACCGCCCACGGCATCATGAAGACCGCTTCCACGTCGAAGAGGATGAACAGGACGGCCACCATATAAAAGCGGACACTGAATCGCCCTCGGGCGTCGCCCACGGCCTCGATTCCGCACTCGTAGGCGGCCAGCTTGGTGGCCGAGTTGCGATGCCGCCCAATGAACCAGGAGGCTGCAACCATCCCCAGGCCAAGGCCAAACGCGGCAAGAATCTGCATCAACAGCGGGAGATACTGCCAGTAGTAGGGGATCATGGCCGCCCAATCTGAAAAGTCCAGTAGGATTGCACCCCCTTGACCACAGCCGCCAACGGCTCCGATCAAACAGGATGCTGGTTTGAGATTAGGTTTTCGGGCTCATCCCGTCAAGGCGAACCGGGTGTGTGCGGGGCTCTGGGATATCCGTGGCCGGGATGGGTCATCTGTGCGCTGCATCACATTATTTCCCGAAAATAGCACGCCATAATTCTGTGTACTGTTATGGGACACAGTACGTTCGTCATCTGAAAAGAGCGGCGAATTGGCCGAAGAACAGGGTGAGGATAAACAGCATGGCAGCTTCTTCCACAACCAGCTTCCCGATTCCGGCCATTGCACCGGCCGTATCCACTGCCCGTGTACGCCCGAATCGCCACCGCCGCATCACTCCTCAGGCGGGGCGCGCGCTGGAGATCCTGGGCCATGCGATCGAATACCTCACCGACGAATTCGTGCATGAGGGTACATCGTTATCGGCGGACAATGAGCAGATACAGGCTGTGCAGCTGCTCATGGCGCTCAACCGCAAGGTATATTTCGAGTGTCCCGAAGTGCCGAGCTTTGGCGAGCGGTGCCGTTCGTTGCTGCGGCTCAATGCTGCCTAGCCCCAACGGCCCCCGTCGATTTGCGAATCTTTATTTTGAAGCTGTGGCGGTCACGATCTGGACAAAGAGCCGGTGAACCCGCCGGTCGCTGGAAAGCTCGGGGTGAAAAGTGGCCGCCATGATCCTGCCCTGCTTCACCAGTGCCGGAAAGCCGTCTCGCAAGGCCAGGATATCCACGCCTGCGCCGGTTTCGACGATGCGCGGGGCACGGATGAAGACCATCTCCAGCGGGCCGCCGGCGAGAGTGGTTTCCGCCGTCAGAATGGTCGAGTCGATCTGGCGGCCGTAGGCGTTGCGCTCCACCACGGCATCGAGCACACCCAGGCTGCGCTGCGCCGGATTGCGAACCTCCCGCGCCAGCAAGATGGCTCCGGCGCAGGTGCCAAAGATGGGCTTTTTGCTGCAAAACTCTTGTAAAACTTCAAAAAAAAGGTGCTTCTCAAGGAATCTGAGCATCGTGGTCGATTCGCCGCCGGGCAGGATCAGGCCATCGAGGCCGGCGAGTTGGCTAGGCTTGCGCACCTCGACGGGCTCGGCGCCTGCCTCAATCAGAGCTTGCGAATGGCTGGCGTAATTGCCCTGAATTGCCAATACGCCGATGCGCGGGTGGTCTTTTCCGGAAAACTCTGTCTTCGTCAATTGAAAGCTCTGCCTTTGGCCAGGGTACTTCGTCAGCGATTTCATCGGGAAACGACGCCGCTCAAGACAATTTTATCTGCTTGCCACCTGCGGTGGGGGGACTTGCCGTCCAGGCGGGCGTCCTTCGGGCACCTGCGGTGCGGCAGAGCGCAACGATAGGACATCCGCTTCCGACCGATTCCCGCACGGAAATCATGCTATATTCCTGAGTATGGCCACGGCTTTGCGCATCCCGTTGAATGAATATCTTGGCATCAGCTACCGGCCGGACCGCGAGTACGTGGATGGAGAGATCAGGGAGCGCAATGTGGGCAAGTGGGAGCATGCACGATTGCAGTGGCTGCTGGCTGCGTGGTTTTTTGCGCACGAGAAGCAATGGGGAATCACGGGAAGCACGGAACAGCGGGTTCGAGTCTCGGAGAACCGGGTTCGTGTGCCGGACCTCGTGGTCCTGACAGCCGGAGCGCAACCGGAAGTGCTGACCGATCCGCCGCTGCTGGTGATCGAGATTCTCTCTCCCGACGATAGCTACTCCGACACGCAGGAGCGCGCGCAGGACTATCGCGAGATGGGCGTGGAGACGGTCTGGATCATCGATCCCAAGACGCGCACCGGGCGCATGTGCTCTGGAACGGAATGGGTCGAAGCCCCGCGTCTCGAAGTCAAAGGGACGCCCTTGTATGTCAACCTTCCCGAAATCTTCAGTCAGTTGACCTCTGTCTGACCAGCACCTGCGGTGGGGCAGACGCCTTCGGCCCGGGAAAGGAACGGGGACGGTTTCCCACCCTTCGCTAGAAGAAAGCGAAGGATGGCACCCGCAGTTTATTGTTGGGTCGAGTGGGTACCCAGCCTAGTCCTCTTCTAGAGTCTCAATACTTAGCCCATCTGCCCTGCCTGTTATTGAGCAGTATCTTTTATGGAAGACCCTGTAAGCTACGTTTACCTCCTCCATATATTGGTGAATTTGATTTGCCAATTTATACTCAGGCGTCTCGATTTTTACGATTTCCTCTCCTAAGATACTTTTTATCTCATCACAGTCAATTGCAAATGAGTGGTCCTTGTAGCCATAGACCAATTGGTGTGCGACTTGAGCCACTTTTTCATCTGATAGACCATTCCTTTTCAATAGTTTTTGTGCGTAATGAGTTGCCGACTCCGATACTCTCTCATACAATCCAAGATGCTGAATGCTGAGGGATTTCTCAAGATAGGTGGCAAGCATATCGGCGGCTGCCGGGTGCTTTTCACATATACCTGCGATATAATCCAGAGCAGTGCCAAGTCCTAACGCGGGAAGATTACGGAATTGGGGATCCACAGGACCCAATTCGCTCATCATCCCCATATGAATTTCTCTTGCGCCAAGCGCAAGGAGAGTTCCAGCCGACTTTGCTCTTCTCGGCACCAAAGCTACAAATCCGCCCTCACTGGATGCCTTTAAGTACCTGCTGATCAGATATGCTGGAACCGGAGAACCGCCTTGGGTGTGCAATAAGAGAAGAATAGGCTTAGTTCGGTCGCGAAAATCACTGCTAGCCGCAGCATAAAGCGTATTAGACGTACTTTCCGAGATTGGCGACTGCTCATTATACAGAAATAAAAAGTTATATTTTGCAGCGATTCCGGACTGATCTATAAAACTCTGCACATCTTCCGCTATCCGACGGAATGCTCCCTCCAAGTTCTTTGCGTCTAAACGAGCAATTACAATAAAGATGCGTGGAGGTGGCGGAACTTGCTCCGGAATATCACTTGGCAGAGTTGATTGCTGGGAAGGGATGCTCTCCGAGTTGTCAGATGCTCCTCGAGCCTCCTCGTCTCGCCTTGATACGGGTGTGTCTACCTCCGCGTTAGTTGCGTTCGTTGTACTCATCAAGGTCTTCCAATTGACTCATATCAAGGGCACTGAGGTAATGACAAAAGGTTGTTTGTCCAAACGCCGTCGGCATGTGTTTGCAAGTAGGGCAATCTTCCGTCCGTAGGGCGTACTACCCCGACATAGGCCTTCTTGCCGCTCGCAGGGTCGATGACGTAGAACGTATTTGTTTTCGCCTCTATGCTTCTGATTACGTCATCCCGCAGCCATTTCCAACCGACACCGCCAATTTGCGTAATGTGCTCATGCGAACTGAACACGTCCGGTTTTGTGATGCAAGTGACCTGTACGTCTGCCATGATCTCTCCGAAAACCGATCTTTAGAATACCAGACATCTAAGGAGTGTGCCATTGTCCGCCAGGGGTCCGTGTGCCCCATCCTTGCTCTTTTTTCCTAGCGCAAGGGTGCGGTCTGATTGGGATGCAGTGGAATCTCGAATGGCGAAACCAGACCCGGAAAGCATACCTCAGGGGCTAAAGCCCGGACATTTTTTGAGGCTTTACGGCACGACTGAAGTCGTGCCCTGACACAAAGCGATATTCCCTTGGCGAAGAAGTTCCTGCGAGCGAATAGCGAGCGTCCGCCTGAACGGCCAGTTCACCAGCCGCGGGTTTGGAGGAGTTGCGACTCTTCGAGGCCGGCGGCGGCCAGGCCCTTCATGGTGCCGGTCACCTGCTCGGAGACCTCGGCGAGAATCTTGGGGTCGTTGAAGTGGGTGGTGGCTACGACGATGGCCTTGGCGCGGGAGACAGCTTCAGCGCGCTCTTTGGGGTCGTTCTCGACATCGAGCGGCGTGGCGCGCTCCTTCATAAAAATTCCGGACCCGACAAAGATGGCCTCAGCGCCGAGTTGCATCATCAGGGCGGCGTCGGCCGGGGTGGCGATGCCGCCGGCGGAGAAGTTGGGGACCGGCAGCTTGCCGGTCTGGGCAACCATGCGGATCAGCTCATACGGAGCCTGGTGCTCTTTGGCGGCGGCGTAGAGTTCCTGCTCGCTGAGCACGGTCAGCGCCCGCATCTCGCGCGTAATCTGGCGCATGTGCCGGACGGCGAAGACCACGTCGCCGGTGCCCGCTTCGCCTTTTGTCCGGATCATGGCCGCGCCTTCGGCGATGCGCCGCAGGGCCTCTCCGAGGTTGCGCGCGCCGCAGACAAACGGGGTGGTGAAGGCGTGCTTGTCGATGTGATGGGCCTCGTCGGCGGGGGTGAGAACCTCGCTCTCGTCGATGAAGTCCACACCTAATTCTTGCAGGATTTGCGCCTCGGCGAAGTGGCCGATGCGGGCCTTGGCCATCACTGGGATTGAAACCGCCTGAATGATCTGCTTGATGAGACTGGGCTTAGCCATGCGGGCTACGCCGCCCTCGGCGCGGATCATGGCCGGCACGCGCTCCAGGGCCATGACTGAGGTGGCGCCGGCCTCCTCGGCGATGCGGGCCTGCTCCACGTTCATCACGTCCATGATGACGCCGCCCTTGAGCATCTCCGCCAAGCCGATCTTCAGGCGCAGCGCGGTCCCTGTAAAGCTTTTGTTTCCATTCTGTTCCGGCATAGTCCTCGACCTCGATTCCAAACGGCTTCCGAGCCCGGTTGGGGCAAAAAACCGCATGTTCCTGTCACTTTCCAGTGTAGCAGCGATGTTGCCGGCTGATTGCATGGGGCGCAACCGGCGGGGGACTGCTGGAGCGTTTCTTTAGCTCTTTCCAATCCTTCTGTACCGTTTCTGGTCACCTTTCTGCTTGTTTGCTCAGCACATGGCCACCGCACAATCACCGCCTGCGCCGGCAAGCAAGCTGCCGCAGGAGACCGAGAGAACCGGCGCGGGTGAGATTGCCGCTGAACAGGCGCTGGTGCCTTCGCCCCACCAGCCCGAGGAGGGCGATCTGATTGCGCTCAGCGGGCCGGTCGCGCGGCTGCCGGTGGAGTTGGATGTGGCCATCCCGGTGCGGGAGTTTCGCGTGCGCAACCTGCTGGCTCTGGAGCCGGGCCAGGTGATCGAGACACACTGGGCCCACGGCGAGGATATGCCGCTGGCCGCAGGCGATGTGCAACTGGCCTGGAGCGAGTTTGAGGTCGTCGATACGCAGTTGGCGGTGCGGGTCACCCGGCTGGCCTGAACGTGCCGGCGCAGTGGATTGAACGAGCATAAGCGCGAGAAAGGCCAGGGGAATGAAGCAGGAAGGGAACACGCGAGCAACGCTTGCGATGGTGCCGGGAGGCGGGCTGGCCGGATGGCTGCTGGAGAGGCTGCGGGGTTCGCGCCGCCCACGGCCGCGGCTCGAGCTTCTCGAGCGCATCGCGCTGGCTCCGCGCCAGTCGCTGGCCCTGGTTGAGGCCGAAGGCCGGCGGTTCCTGGTGGCCACCTCGCCGGAGGGCGCACCGGCCTTTTATGCGCTCGATGAAGGGTCGAATCTGGCCCGGCCGCGGCCGGCCGTAAACAGGCAACCCGCCGCGGCGCATCCGGCCATGAGGGTCTCATGGTAGTTTCCTGGGCTGCCCTCAGCGTGGCTGCGCCGGCATCCGTGCCGCTCGTGCCCGACCTGAATGCCCGCCTGCACCCCTCGGACTCGACCCCGTGGACGATTCTGCTTGTCCTGACGCTGATTACCCTGCTGCCCGCGATTCTGATGTGCATGACGCCGCTGGTGCGCCTGACGGTGGTCTTCCACTTCCTGCGCCAAGCGCTGGGCACGCAGACGGCGCCCTCCAACCCCACGCTGCTGGGCCTGGCCCTGATGATGACCTGGTTTCTGATGACCCCGGTGCTCAATCAAGTCGATCAGCAGGCAGTCGAGCCCTATCGCGCGGGGCAGGTGACGGGATGGGAGGCCATCGACCGCGGAGCCCAGCCGGTCAAACACTTCCTGCTGCGCTACGCGCGCGAGAAGGACCTGGCCCTGTTTACCGCCGCCGGCCAGATTCCGCGCCCCGACAAGCCCGACGACCTGCCTATGCGGGTGGTGGTCCCGGCCTACATCCTCTCGGAGTTGAAGGCCGGGTTTGCCATCGGCGCAGTCTTGTTTCTTCCGTTTCTGCTGATCGACATGGTCACGGCCGCGATTACCACCTCGATCGGCATGTTTCAACTGCCGCCGGTGGTGGTCTCGACGCCGTTGAAGATTCTGCTGTTTGTGATGGTGGACGGCTGGAACCTGCTGGCCAACTCGCTGTTGAAGAGCTTTTGAGGGGGATGCCGATGACGCCCGACCTGGTTGCCGAACTGCTGCGCCAACTGATGAAGGAGGCCATGATTCTGGCCGCGCCGCTGCTGATTGCCGCGGCCCTGCTGAGCTTCGTGCTGAGCCTCTTCCAGACCCTGACCAGCCTGCAGGAGCAGTCGCTGACCTCTGTGCCGCGCCTGGGGGCCGTGGCCATGATTCTGCTGGTGGGCATGCCGTGGTTCCTGGGCCGGCTGGCGGCCTATACCCGCCTGTTGCTTGCCGACCTGCACCGTTATCTGGGATAGCAAAAGCAGCTTTTAGCTTCTAGCTACTAGCTAGGGGCTGGAAGCTAGCGGCTAGAGGCTAAAAAATGACGCAGATGCCGGATTGGACGAGCTTTCTGAGCGCCATGACGCTGGCCCTGGTGCGGGTGAGCGGGATGGTGGCCTTTGCGCCCTTCTTCTCCTCGACGGCGCTGCCCCTTCGCACCAAGGCGGTCTTTGTGGGCGCGGTGGCGTTTCTGCTGGCTCCGCTGGTGGCCGCGCTGCCCGGCGCCCAGGTCTCCATCGGCTTCTCCGCGCTGCTGGGCGAACTGGCCGTGGGCCTGGTCTACGGCCTCGCCCTCGCGCTGCTGAATGAGATGCTCCTGTTTGCCGGCCAGATCGCCGGTCTCCAGTTCAGCTTCTCTCTGGTCAATCTGCTGGACCCCAACTCGGCCATTCAGACGCCGCTGTTGGGCGACCTATTTCAACTGATGGGCACGCTGGTGGTGATCGGGGCCGGGCTCGACCGGATACTGCTGGCCTCGATGGTGCGCAGCTTCCGCGTGGCGCCCCTGGGCAGTTATGCGCTGGCGCCCGCCTCCGCACTGGAGATCGTGCGCGCCGCAGCGGGCGTCTTTCTGGCCGCCGTCGAACTGGCTGCGCCAGTGCTGGCCGCAACCATGCTGGTCGAGGTGGCGGTGGCCCTGTTGGGCAAGCTCAGCCCGCAGTTGCCGGTCATGTCGCTGACCGTGCCGCTCAAGACCCTGACCGGCTTTGCCCTGCTGACTGGCTCGCTGGCGTTGTGGCCGCGCTTCATCGAGGCCCGCTTCGCCGGGCTGCTCGACCTGGCCGAGCGGTTGATTGCCGCGCCCGGCCAAGGGGCGGGAGGATAGCCGATGCCCGGAGAGCGCACCGAACAGGCAACGCAGCACCGGCGCGAAAAGGCGCGCAAGGAAGGCGACCTGCTGCACAGCCGCGAATTGTCGGCCGCGGCCGGAACCCTGGCCGGGGTGATGGTGCTGGGGATGCTGGGCAGCCGGCTTCTGATCGCCTGGCGAGGAGCCTTTGCCTCCTTCCTCGATCTTGGGTTTCCCGCCCGCTGGGAGCCGGCCGAGATCCAACCCACGCTCTACGCCCTGCGCCGGCTTGCCTTCGCGGTTCTCGGGCCGCCGGGCGTGATGATGGCGGCGGTGGCCGCGGCCTCTCTCGGCGTGGGAATTCTGCAGACCGGCGGAGTCAGCTTCTATGCCGGAGCCATTGGTTTCAAACCGGACCGCATCAATCCGGTCTCCAACATCAAGAACCTCTTCTCGCTGCGCGTCGCCGCCCGGCTGGCCAAATCGCTCCTCCCCGCCAGCCTGTTGGCGGTCTTCGCCGTGCAGCGGATTGGGCGGCAACTGAGCCTGCCTCCATTCTCGATCACGCGGCTGGAGCTGCTCGGCTCGGATGTCTACGGCCTTCTGTTGGCAGCTGCATGGCTGCTCTTCGGCTGGTCGCTGATCGACTACCTGGTCGAGTGGCAGAGCCGCGAGTCGCGGCTGAGGATGAGCCGCCAGGATCTGCGCGACGAGTTCAAGGAGACCGAGGGCAACCCGCAGATTCGCGGCCGTATCCGCAACTTGCAGCGCCAGATGCGCCGCCGCCGGGTGAAGGCCGATGTCTCCAAGGCCGCGGTGGTGCTGACCAATCCCACCCACTATGCCGTGGCTCTGGGCTTCGACTTCGGCACCATGGAGGCGCCGAAGGTGGTAGCCAAGGGCCGCAACCTGCTGGCCGAGGAGATCAAGGCCGAGGCCCGCTGGGCGGGGGTGCCGATCATCGAGAACCCGCCGCTGGCCCGCTCGCTCTACCGCTCGGTCGAGGTGGGCCAGCCGATTCCGGTCGATCTGTACGCCGCCGTAGCCGCCATTCTGGCCTATCTCTATCGCCAGAGGGTCGAGGCCGAGTTGCGCGAGCGCCGCGCCCGCGAGACCGCCGCGCGGGCCAGGGTGCAGGCCCAGACCGCTTGGCAGCAGGGCCGGCCCGGCTCCGGCATTCCACCTTTGAGAGGAGGTCCGCAATGAGCACCACAGCCCTGGCCGCCGGTTCCTTGCCCGCGCAGTCGATCCTCGAGCGGTTGCGCGAGTACGTCCTGCCGCTGGTGGCCATCAGCGTGATCTTCGTCATGCTGGTGCCCTTGCCGGCCGCCGGCCTGGACTTCCTGCTCTCCCTGTCGATGGCCGCCTCGATCATCGTTTTTCTCTCCGCCGTGCAAATTCGCCGCGCCGTCGAGTTGAGCGTCTTTCCCACCCTGCTGCTGCTGTTGACCCTCTTCCGGCTGGCCCTGAACATCGCCTCCAGCCGCCGCATTCTGCTGCATGGGCAGGAGGGCACCGCGGCCGCCGGCAAGGTCATCGAGGCCTTTGGGCAATTCGTCGTAGGCGGCAACTACGTGGTCGGCTTCGTGCTCTTTCTGGCCCTGATCGCCATTCAATTTCTGGTGGTGTCGCACGGGGCCGTGCGCACCGCCGAGGTGACCGCCCGTTTCACCCTCGATGCTCTGCCGGGCAAACAGATGGCCATCGACGCCGACATGAACGCCGGACTGATCGACGAGGCCGAGGCCCGGCGCCGCCGCCAGGGGATCGCCCGCGAGGCCGAGTTCTACGGGGCGATGGACGGAGCTGCCCGCTTCAACCAGCGGGATTCATTGGCCACGATTCTGATTACCGCCATCAACATCATCGCGGGTCTGCTGATCGGCACGCTGCAGCAGGGCATTGAACTCGGCGAGGCGGCGCGCACCTACACGGTGCTGACGGTGGGCGACGGTCTGGTCACCCTGATCCCCTCGCTGCTGGTCTCGGTCGCCGGGGGCATCACCCTGACCCGCGCCAACTCGGCGGGATTGCTGGGCGGCGAAATCCGCCAGCAGCTTCTGGGCAAGCCGGTCACCCTCTACTCGGCCAGCCTGGTTTCGGCGGCCATGTGCCTGATTCCGGGGCTGCCCAAATTGACTTTCTTGACGGTAGCGGCGGCGTTGTTCTGGGGCGGACGCCGCGTGGCCGCCCGCGCCCAGACGGCCGCGCCGGCCGAGTTGGGAACCGGCGAGAAGAAGAAGACGGAGCAGGCGCGATCCGCCGCGGCGGACGATCTGGCCGCGCTGCTGCGCCTGGAAGAGCTGACCCTGGAGATCGGCTTTCAACTGATTCCGCTGGTGGACGAGAAGCAGGGCGGTCAATTGCTCAGCCGCGTCCGCTCCCTCCGCCGCCATCTCTCCTCCGAGATGGGCTTTCTGGTTCCCCCCGTGCACATCTCTGACAACCTGCGCCTGCGGCCGCGCGAGTACCTGTTTTCGCTGCGGGGTATCGAGATCGGCCGCTGGCAGACCGAGGGAACGCAGTTGCTGGCCGTCTCGGGCGACCCAGGGCGCCGTCCGCTGACCGGCAAGGAGGCCCGCGAGCCGGCCTTCGGGGTCCCGGCCATCTGGATCGCCCCGGCCCTCGAGGACCAGGCCATCGCCGCCGGCTACTCGGTGGTCGACGCGGTCACGGTCATCACCACGCATCTGGGCGAGCTCGTCCGCCAGCACGCGTATGAACTGCTGGGCCGCGCGGAGACCAAGCGGCTGATGGACGCGCTCAACGAGAGCCATCCCAAGCTGCTTGAAGAGCTGGTGCCCAAGCTGCTGACCCTGGGCGAGGTGGGAAGGGTTCTGGAGCAACTGCTGCGCGAGCGGGTTTCGATCCGCGACCTGGGCGCGATCCTCGAGGCGCTGCTGGAGACGGCGCCGGTGAACAAGAACCTGGTAGCTCTGGTCGAGGCCGCGCGCCAGGCGCTGGGGCGGCGGCTGATCCGGCCCCTTCTGGACACCGAGGGCCAGTTGCCGGTCCTGCTGCTCGATGCGGCGCTTGAAGAGGAGATTCTGGCCACGCTTTCCCCGGAGACCGGCCAGAGGATGCTGGCCGCCGCCGCAACGCCGGGAACGCCGGTGGTCCGACGCCTGGCCGATTCTTTGAGGCAACTTATCCCCGCCGCCTCCGCCGCGGCGCTTCCCGTGCTTTTATGCCCTAGTCCTGCCCGCTATTACGTCAAGCGCTGGCTGGAGCCGGTGTTGCCCCGTCTGGCGGTGGTCGCCGCCGGGGAGATTCCTCCCGAGATCCGTTTGCGTCCGGTGGGAACTGTGCGCTAAGGGCCTGGGGGGATGCAAAGCAGCGGGTAGGAACGCAATCCGGCAAGCGGGTGGGAACGCAAACCGGCAAGTGGAAACTCGGTGCAGTCGACGGTTAGCGGTGCGGTGAAGGGGAGAGGAATGGGGACCGAAACGATGGCCACGGCTGGGAACCAGAGGACATTTGGCCGGGGCGCGGCTGGAGACGGGTATCCGCCCGCCGCTGCCGCGGTCCCGGTGCTTACCGGCGAGCAGGAGCGGGTACTGCTCGAGCATCTGCCGATCGTGCGCTTTCTTGCCCGGCGCATTCACGAGAGGCTGCCTCAACACGTGGACATCGAGGACCTGGTCTCGGCCGGGGTGGTGGGGCTGATGGACGCCTTCGCCAAATTCGATCCAGCCAAAAAAGTGCAGTTCCGCAGCTACGCGCAGTTCCGCATCCGGGGAGCGATTCTGGACAGCCTGAGGACGCTGGACTGGAGTCCGCGCGAGTTGCGCCGCAAGGGCCGCGCGGTCGAAGAGGCCATCCGGGTGCTGATGGCAAGGATGGGCCACGCGCCGGGCGAGTCCGAGGTAGCCGCGGAGATGGCGCTGAGCCTGGAGGAGTACCAGCAGTTGCTGGGCGATCTCAAGGGCCTGGAGATCGGCACCCTGCACATGGAGCGCAATGAGGACTCGGGCGAGGAGGAGCTGGCCTATGTGCCTGGCCGGCCCGACGAGGACCCGCTCTTCCGCTGCCTCAGGGGCGAGCTCGAAGAGCGGTTGGCTGAGGCCATTCAGAATTTGCCTGACCGGGAGCGTCTGGTGATGACCCTCTACTACTACGAGGAGATGACCATGCGCGAGATTGGCCTCGCGCTGGGGGTGGTCGAGTCCAGGGTCTCGCAGGTGCATGCCTCGGCCGTGGTGCACCTCAGGGTAGCGCTCAAGGATCTGGCCGTGCGCGGGGCCTTTGACCGGACACGCGCCCGCAAGGCGCCGGAGGGAGCGCGGCATTGAGGGTACAGGAAGAGAGAAGAGCCGGGAGACGGGCGGAATCGATGGTGACAGGCGTGAAGGAGATGGGCGGAAAGAGGAACGGGAGAGGCCGAGGGGGTAACGGTTAATGGAAAAGACGCTTAAGCAGAACGAGATCGATGCCCTCTTTGAGGCTGCGCGCAGCCCGGCGCCCGACTCTTCGCGGCCCGAGGCGCGGGCCCGGGTCGTTGCCTACAACTTCTCTTCGGCGGGGCAGATCTCCAACGACCAGTTGCGCGCCATCAGCATGCTGAACGATCTGTTCGCCCGCAATCTGACCCACAACCTGGCCGCCTGGCTGCGCACCCGCTTCCAGGTCAATCTGGTCTCGGCCGAGCAGATCCAGTTCAATGAGTTCGTGCTGCGGATTCCCGAGATCAGCTATGTGGCCTCGGTGCGCCTGGAACCGCTGGGGGCGCTCTCGGTCCTGCAGCTTGACCTGGCCCTGGCCCCTCCGGTCATCGATCTGCTCCTGGGCGGCGAAGGCAAGGACGGGCCGCTGCGCGAGCTCACGGACATCGAGGAATCGATTCTGGGAAGTGTCGTTGAGGTCATCTGCCGCGAACTGACCGCGGCCTGGCAGCCGGTGGGCCTGAGCTTCAACTTCGAGCGCCGCCAGATGCAGACCCAGGTGGCACGCATTATGTCGGTGGCCGAAAAGACGCTCTGCCTGAGCTTTGAGATTCGTATGCCGCACAGCTCCGGCCTGCTCAATCTAGCCTTCCCCGCCGTCGTGGCCAACACCATCCTGCGCCGGCTGACTTCGGACTGGGGTCGGCGCCGCCGGCACGCCGGCGAGACCCGGGCGCGGATGGAAGCCGCGGCGCGCCGAATTCGTTTTGGCGGCTCCTTGCAGCTTCCCGCCG
Source organism: Acidobacteriaceae bacterium (assembly GCA_003170825.1). Taxonomy (GTDB): domain Bacteria; phylum Acidobacteriota; class Terriglobia; order Terriglobales; family Acidobacteriaceae; genus Telmatobacter. Next base: position 74,124 of record PMYL01000059.1, on the reverse strand, counting down.
TGCGCCTGGCGGCAAGCAGCATCGAGAACCTCGAGCCGGGAACGATTCTCCGCCTGGATCTGGCCGCCAATACGCTTCCCGTGTGGCAGGTAGGCGGCCAGCCGCTCTCTCAAGCGCAGGCCATCCGGCAGGGGCCGCACCGCGCCGCTCGCGTCGAGCGTCCGATCGGGGAGGCTGAAGCGTGAAAACCTATATGGAGTGCTGGATCAGCGTAGCCGCGGCCTTGTTCTCCCAGGCCCTGGCCGGGGAGCCGGAGCTGGTCGAGTCGCTGCCCAAGCCGCTCACGGCAAATTCCTTTGGCTTTGCCGCCACCCTTTCCGGGGACGAGGCGGGACGCTTCGCCGTGGTTTTGGACGGCGCGATTCTGGAGTCGCCCCTGGTTGGCGAGGGCGTGGACCAAAGAGCCGGCTGGGGTGAACTGCTGCGCGAGGTGGCCGACGCCGCTCTCGGGGAGCTGCTGGCCAAGACCGGAAAGAAGTGCCGCATCGAGAAGTTTGAGGAGACCTCGGGAGAGAGCCAGACATCCCAGGCCTTTCAGTTGAAGTCGGCCGATCGCGCCTGGACGATCCTGGTCCGCGACGAGGTGCGCGCCCCAAAGCCGGCCGTCCAACCGGCGGCAGAGCCATCCGTCAAGTCCGCCCAGGCGCCACCGGCGGCCATGAGCCCGGGAGCAGCCTTGAGCCCAGGGACAGCCTTGAGCCCTGGAATAGAGCTGCTGCTCGATGTCGAGCTGGAGGCCACGGTGCGCTTTGGCTGCCGGGAGATGCCGCTGGGCGAGATTCTCGACCTGGGGCCGGGCGACGTGGTGCAGTTGGACCGCCATGTGGCCGACCCGGTGGACCTGATCGTCGGCGACAAGATCGTGGCCCGGGGCGAGGTGGTGCTGGTGAACGGCAACTTTGGCCTGCGGGTGACCGAGGTGGCCGCGCCCAGAAAGCGGCTGGAGAGCATACGATGCCTATTCTGACGAGGAAGCTGGCGGCAGAGGCGCCGGCATCGGCCCGCGTGGCGTTCTTCGAAGGCCGCCCGGCGGGAGAAACTGCGCTCGCAGCGGCCTCGCCGGCGAAAGCGGAACGCGGCCTGCCAGGGGCAACGCCGGGCATCTTTGAAACCTGCGCCAATTCCGGCTGCGGCTCCGGCTGGCTGCATCTGTTGCGCAGCCGTTCGGCGCCGGTCTTTGAAGGCGGCTGGAGCTGCTCGGCGGCATGTACGCGAGCGCGCGTCGAGGCGGCGGTCGGCCGCGAGCTGGACGGGAGGGGCAGCGCGCAGGAGAGCCACCGTCATCGTATTCCGCTTGGGCTGGTGATGCTCGAACAGGGATGGGTCACCTCCGGCCAGTTGCGCCAGGCGCTGGATGCGCAGAGGGTAGCCGGAGCCGGCCGTTTGGGCCATTGGCTGGTGCGCCAGCAGGGGGTGAGCGAACAGTTGGTGACCAGGGCATTGGGGCTGCAATGGAGCTGCCCGGTGTTGCCGTTGGAGTTTCACGACGCGGAGGCGCTCACCGCACTGGTTCCCCGGCTGTTTGTGGACGCCTTTGGCGCGCTTCCCTTGCGGGTGGCCGCGGGGAAGCTCCTCTATCTGGGGTTTGAAGACCGGCTCGATCCGGTGCTGGCCCTGGCCATCGAGCGGATGACGGGATTGCGGGTGGAGAGCGGGCTGGTGCAGGGATCGCTGTTCCGTGCGGCGCAAGCGCGCGTGTTGAGCGCGCGGTTTCCCCGGGTGGAGCTGATCGAGGCCGGCTCGGAGCCGGCGCTGGTCCACGCGCTTTCAAGATCGATCGAGAGGGTGCGGCCGGCCGAGTCCCGGCTGGTGAGAGCCCACGATTGCCTGTGGCTCAGGATGTGGCTGCGGCCCCAGAGCGGACCGCTGCCGGAGACCGCCTGGATCCAGGACCTGATCTGTTCGATCGGCGCGCACTGAGATGGGGATGGGGGCGCCGGTCCGCCGGGAGTTCCTCTCATGGATGGCGCGGGGAAGCCGATACACACTAAAGCAGAGGAGCCTGGCATGAGTGAGATTCGAACCCTGATTGTCGACGATTCCTCGGTGATGCGCAAGATTGTGGAGCGCTCGCTGCGCCAGGCGGGCCTGGATCCGCTGGTGGTGCATGAGGCAGGCAGCGGCACCGAGGGGCTGGACGTTTTGAAGTCCAAGCAGGTAGACCTGATTCTCTCCGATATCAACATGCCCTCGATGGATGGGCTGGAGTTCCTGCGCCAGCTTCGGGAGCAGAACCTGGCCCCCGGCGTTCCGGTGGTGATGATCACCACCGAATCGAGCGAGGAGCATGTGAAGCAGGCCATCCTGGCCGGCGCGCAGGGATACATCCGCAAGCCGTTCACGGCCGAGCAGGTAAAGGAACGGGTACTGCCGTTGCTGCACGCGGCGTAACCGGAAGGGATCGACGGGATGTTGAACGGTGTGCCCAAGGCCGCGATCGCGGCGGCGCGAGGGGCGGCGCAAACGAAATGGAGCATACGATGACGGTCTCGTTGCGGGAATCCGTGCAACTGGTCTCCGATCCGCGGAATCTGGATGCGAGCGTGGAAGAGGTCTTTCATCTGATGCTGGGAGTCGACTGCCGGCGCGAACCAGCGCCGGCGGTCATCGAGCCGGAGTCGGTGACCGCGGTGGTTGGCTTTGGCGGGCTGTTGAGCGGGGCCTGTGTCTTCAAGAGCGGCAGCACCGCGGCCATGAAGATCGCCGCGCATATGACGGGCATGGAGTTCGAAGAGGTCGACGACACCGTCAAGGACGGGATCGGCGAAATCTGCAACATGCTGGCCGGAAGTTGGAAGGGCAAGGTGCCCGATCTGGCCGCCAACTGCGGGCTGTCGGTTCCGGCCGTCATCACGGGCCGGGATTACAACCTCCACGTCCAGGCCCCTGAGTTCCGGCTGAACCACGCCTACCGGTTCGAGGACGCCAGCTTCGAAGTGACCATCATCTGCGATAAATTGCAGTAAACCCTCAGCGCGGCATGGGTGAAGCCTTGGCGGGTGCGCCGTGTCTTACTACGGTTCGCCCGGCCCGGCTTCCTGGCCTTCCTCCCCCCGTTTCTCCCATCCTTCCCCCTTTTCTTAATTTTGCTCTAATCCCTCCTCCGCTCTTCCGGTCCTCTACCTGCATTACTCCTTGTGCGATGAGGAGATGCGCCCGATGGACAGTGGATATTATGCGGCGATGACCGGGCTGGTGGCGCGAACCCAGGCCCTCGACACGGCGGCCGCCAACCTGGCCAATGCCCAAACCCCCGGTTACCGGGCCGAGCGGGAGTTCTTCCGCTCGGTGTTGCTGGGGCCCGATGCCCTGGACTCGCAACTGGGGCGCACGGTGAACAACTTCGGCCTGCTGGGCGGCGACCGGCTCAGTATGACTCAGGGCGCGCTTCAGCAGACCGGCAATTCGCTCGATCTGGCCATCGAGGGCGATGGATTCTTTCAGGTCCTGACGCCGAACGGCCTCCGCTATACCCGCGACGGCGGCTTTCACCGCGCCCAGAACGGGCAACTGGTTACCTCCGCGGGTGAGCCGGTGCTGTCGACCACCGGCCAACCGATCGCCGTACCGCCGGGCGAGGTGACGGTGGGCGCGGACGGCGTAGTCTCTGTGGCGGGCGGCGCGGTGGCCACGGTGGGCGTCTTCACCTTTCCCTCCAGCGCTCAACTGACTCCCGAAGGAGCTAACCGCTATCTCCCGCCCGAGGGGGTCGCGCCGGCGCTTTCAAAGCAGGCAACGGTCCACCAGGGCGCCATCGAGTCCGCCAACCAGGATGTGATTCAAGGGTCGCTGGACCTGATCGCGATGCAGCGCCAGGCGGAGATGATGCAGAAGGCGCTCACCGTCTTCCACACAGAATTCAACAAGATCGCCACCGAGGATTTGCCGAAAGTTTGAGTGATCAGTGAACAGTGGTCAGTGAGGGGTTATCAGTTGTCAGTAATCGGCGAGGGTCAAATGGAAGATCACTCATTAGCAATTCGGGTTTTTAAAAACTGACCACAGACCACCGTCCACTGGCGACTGAAAGGAGCCAAGATGATTCGAGCCCTGTATACCGCAGCCAGCGGCATGAGCGCGCAGCAGTTGAACCTGGACACGATCGCCAACAACCTGGCCAACTCCTCGACCACCGGATTTCGCCAGTTGCGCCTGGAGTTCCAGGACATGGTCTACCAGAACCTGGTGACGCCGGGGGCGGCGCAGAGCCAGTCCACCGTCTCGGCGGGCTTGCAGATCGGGTTGGGCACCAAATCGGCGGCCACTGAGGTCATCATGACCCAGGGGTCGCTGAACCAGACCTCGAACCCGCTGGATGTGGCCATCGAAGGCACGGGGTTCTTCCAGGTGCAGCGGCCGGACGGAACCATCGCCTACACCCGCGCCGGCCAGTTTCAGCTGAATAACCAGGGAACCCTGGTCACCACCGACGGCGATCCGGTGATTCCCACCATCACCATTCCCGCCAATGCGACCGCCGTCACCATCACCCAGTACGGAGTGGTGAACGCAACCCTGGCAGGGCAACAGAACCCCTCGCAACTGGGCCAACTGCAACTGGCCACCTTCCCCAACCCAGGCGGCCTGGAGAGTAAGGGTTCGAACCTGTTGCAGACCACGCTCAGCTCCGGCGACCCGGTGCTGGGCAACCCCGGAGGAACCGAGGGACTGGGCACCTTGCAGCAGGGGTACCTGGAGAACTCCAACGTGGACGTGGTCACCATGTTTGTGCAGATGGTGCTGGCCCAGCGGGCCTACGAATCGAACTCCAAGGTGATCAAGGCAGCCGACGATATGTACTCCCAAGTCAATAATATGACCCACTAAACATAAAGAAGCGCATGAAGAACCTGGATAGGGAGGGCTGGATGAAAACGGGGCTGGAGATGATCTTGGGCGGAGGACTGCTGGTTCTGGCGCCCGCGCCCACGGCCTGTACTCAGGCGTTGGGCACGACCCCTGCGGCCCTGACCGATCCCGGGGCCGAAATGATGCTCTCGCCGGGAGGGCCGGCTCTGGCCCAGAGCCGGACGCAAGGCGAAATCGTTCGCGAGATCGACGATCCGCACACCGGGGACCGTTGGCTGCTGGTGCGCAATGACCGGCATCCGGGCGGGCCGGGGCGCCTGGTGCTGGCTTCGGTTCATGGCAACGAGTCTGGCGGCGCACACTCGCGGGCCGCGGTACAGGCCGGTGAAGCTTCGTTCCATCCCGTCATTCGTGCCGGCGATCGGCTGATCGTCGAGGAACACACGGCGCGAGTCGATGCGGTTTTAGAGGCCCGCGCGTTAGGCCCGGCCGCTGCCGGATCGGCGTTCGATGTGCGCTTGAAGATTGGCGGCAAAGTGGTGCCGGCCATGGCCCTGGCGCCGGGCCGTGCGGCCTTTCAACCGGAGACAGGGGTGCGGCCATGAGACTGAGATGGATGAGGGCTGGGGTCTTTTGCGCGGTGGTGGCGCTGTTGGCGGCCCTGCCGGGGCATGCGATCGACAACAATCAAAAGGCGACGCCGGCGAAACCGGCCAAGGCAACCCCACCCGAGGTGGCCCTCAAGGCCTACGTCGAGCGGGTGCGGGCGCAGCAGGCGGCGGAGGTGCGGACGCCGGGCTCGATCTGGAGTTCGGAGGGCAGGCTGGTGCGGCTGGGCACCGACGCCAAGGCGGTCCGGCTGCACGACGTGGTCTCGATCGTGGTGACCGAGAGCCTGGCGGCCTCGACCGACGGCCAGGTAAAGAACTCCCGGGCCTCGAACGCCAGTTCCGGGCTGACCGGACTGTTCGGCAAACTGAAGGCCTCGAACGCCATGCAGAACCTGATTGGCATGACCGCGTCCTCGGGGCTGACCGCACAGGGACAGAGCACGACCAATTCCAGCCTGGCGACCACCTTCGGCGGCGAGGTGGTGGACGTGCTGCCCAACGGGATGCTGGTGGTGCAGGCCACGCGCCAGTTGATCTTCTCGCAGCAGACGCAGCTGATCAAGCTGCGCGGCCTGGTGCGTCCGGAGGACGTGAGCGCGCAGAACCAGGTGTTGTCGACGGCCATGACCGATCTTGAACTGGAAGTGACCGGCAAAGGCATCGTCAACGATTCCACCTACCGGCAGAACCCGCTGGTGCGCCTCCTTCAGCGGCTGCTGATTTTCTAGGGGCAGGAAATAGGGAACAGGGACCACCGGCCGGGGATCGCCGATGCGAGACACGAGAGCCATGCGGGATACGAGAGTGAGAACGGCGGAGGGGCAGCTGGGAACATCCATCGGGGCGTGGGTTGCTCTGGCGGTGGCTTTGGCGCTGGCGGCCGCTATGGCCCATGCCGAGACAGCGCCGCAGTTGGCGCGGATCAAGGACGTGGCGACCATCGAGGGGATTCGGGACAACCAACTGGTGGGCTATGGGCTGGTGGTGGGGCTGCGCGGCACCGGGGACAGTTCGCAGACGGTCTTTCCGGCGCAGACATTGATTTCGACGCTCGAGCGAATGGGCATCACCGTTCCCCAAACCGGCTCCAACAGCGCCAGCAACATGCAGGTGAAGAACATGGCCGCGGTCTTTGTGGTGGCTACGCTGCCGCCCTTCAGCCGACCCGGCTACAAGGTGGACATCACGGCCTCCTCGGCCGGGGATGCGCGGTCGCTCGAGGGGGGCATCTTGCTGATGACCCCGCTCTACGGCCCGGACGGACAGATCTACGCCCAGGCCCAGGGGGCTCTGGTGCTGGGCGGCTACATGGCCGCGTCGGGAGGCAATACCCGGCAACTGAACCACCCGACCGTGGCGCGCATTCCCGGCGGGGCGCTGGTAGAGCGGCCGGTACCCTTCGACCTGAAGCAGATGCACACCGTCAGCGTGGTGCTGAACGACGCCGACTTTCACACCGCCGAGCGGATGGCCGCGGCCATCGATCGGGCACTGGGCAAGGAGCGCGCGCACGCCATCGACAGCCGCCGGGTGGAGATTGCCGCCACGCCGGACGAGGACATGGCGGCGCTGCTGGACCGGGTGGAAGCCGTCGAAGTGGAGGTGTATCCGAGGGCTCGCGTGATAGTGAACGAGCGCACCGGGACCGTGGTCATCGGGGGCACGGTTCGGCTGCAGCCGGTTTCCATCCTGCATGGGGGCCTGTCGGTGAATGTGATCACCGAGACCAAGGTCTCGCAACCCAACGCGTATTCCTCGGGAACCACGCAAGTCGTCCAACAGACCACCGTGCAGACCCAGGACAAGCCGGTGAACCGCATCGACCTGAAAGAAGGAGCGACGGTGGAGGATTTGGTCCAGGAATTGCAACGGACCGGAGCAGGGGCGCGAGACGTGATTTCGATCCTGCAGGCCATGAAGGAGGCCGGCGCGCTGGAGGCCGACCTTGAAGTCCTGTGATGGAGGCGCTGCAATGCATGCGATAGTGGCAACAACAGCAGGTACGGGAGATGCAGCCACGCCGCAGCCGAGGCTGGTGCGGGCGGCGCATGAGTTCGAGGCGCAGATGATGAAGGAGTTATTGAAGCCGATGACGGGCACGAACGGCCTCGATGGAGAGGATGACGACTCGGCTTCCGGCTCCGGTGGAGCGCTGGGGGAGTTTGCGTCGGAGGCTCTGGGACGAGCACTCAGCGAGCAGGGAGGGTTTGGTATTGCCAACCGTATCGTGCAGGATCTTTCCCATTCGGGTAATAAGGACGCAACCGGGAAGGTAACCGGAAATCTGCACGGCAATACCGTCATAAAAGCTCTTGAATGACTACAGTGATTAGCAGACGTGCCGATAGACCCAGCAAGGAGCAATGTGCATGGATATTCGCAACAGTCTTGACGGATTGAAATCGCTTTTAGGGGTGCCTTCGACAGCCCCGGCTGCGCCGCAGCAAACCAAGAGCGGCGCCGCGGCGGGCGGGAGCGCACTGGGCAGCGACCGGGCGACCTTCAGCAGCGCGGGGAGCGAGGTCTCTCTGACGGCCGCCGACTCCGGTGTCCGCATGGACAAGGTGGCCGGCATTCAGGCGGCGTTGGCGGCGGGAACCTACAATGTTCCGCCATCGGCTGTGGCGTCCAAGGTCGTGGACGGAATGCTGGGCGGGGAACCGTAATCCGGGCTTGGTTCCGGTGGGACGGGGTTGAGCGAGAGGCGGAGTGTCCTTGCCGTGGACGACACGGTGGCGGATGAACGCCAGAGTTTCGCCAATGGGATGGGCGGAGACAGATGGCAATGGCAAGCAGCCCGGAAGGAATGGAAGAAACGCGGGCCATGCGGGAGTTTGGGGCGCGCCGGGAGCATCCGGAGTTGAAGGAGTTGGTGGTGGAGGCCTCCAGGGCGCTGGCCCGTCTGGACGCGGACCGGCTGGAGGAGCTTGCGCTGTCGTGCCAGGCGCTGAACCGGGCTCTTGTGCCTGCCAACGCGGAAGAGAGCGCGGTGCTGGCCAGCCAGGCTCGTGAGGCAGCGGGGGAGATGGCGGTGTTTGCCAGAGTGCTGGAGGCGACGCGGGCCAACCTGAACGTGATGAATCGCTTGCGGGAGTTGCGCGCAGGCCGGTTGGAGTACGGCCAAGTGGAATGGGCGCGGACGGAGAGCCGACATGGGAACAATTAACTCCGCATTCAGCCTGATTTCGGGGGCCCTGGACGCCGATCAGGCAGCCCTGAATGTCGTTGCCAACAATGTGGCCAACGCCAACACCCCCGGTTATACAGAGGAGACCCCCAACTGGCAGGAGAACCAGCCGATCACGATCAACGGAGTTTCCTACGGGGCGGGGGTCACGGAGACGGGAGCCACTTCAGTGCGAGATCGCGTGCTGACGGAGCGGCTGGACCAGCAGCAGCAGTTGGCTTCGGCCTCCGGTTCGCGGCTGACGGCGCTGAACACGCTGCAGGCTCTCTTCACGCCGGACTCGGGTTCGACCAGTGCCAGGGCAGGAGATATTGGCAGCGACCTGACCAGCTTTTTCAGCTCCTTTTCGTCGCTGGAGGCCAATCCCACCAACAATGCGCTGCGCCAGCAGGTGCTTTCGACGGCAACCACGCTGGCCGGCGACGTATCCAACGCGGCGGCCAGCCTGAACTCGCAGAGGTCGGCCCTGGACCAGGAGGCAAGCGGCGTGACCAGCCAGGTGAACGCGCTGACGGGCGCAATTGCCCAGCTGAACCGGCAGATTCAGTCCACCTCGCCCAATGCGGACGCCGGAACGCTCGAGGACCAGCGTCAGCAGGACCTGAGCCAGCTTTCGCAGTTGATCGGAATCAACCAGATTACGACCGAGAACAACGGCCTCTCGATCACCACCACCTCCGGCCAGTTGCTGGTCTCCGAGGGGTCGAGCTTCCAGTTGACCACCGGCACGGTGAACGGGGTAACCGACTTTTTCCTGGGCGGCACGGACATTACCTCGCAGTTGACCGGCGGCGGCGGCGAGCTGGGAGGGTACCTGACGGCTCGGGATCAGGACATTCCCAACGTTTTGTCCTCGCTCGATCAACTGGCCTACGGCGTCTCCACCGAGGTGAATACGCTGAACAACGCGGGAACCGATCTGGATGGAGTCAGCGGCACAGCGGCCAAGCCACTCTACATCTTCAATCAACCCACTGTCGTAGCGGGCAGCGCGGCCAACATGAGCGTGGTGATGACCGACCCCAACCAAATCGCCGCCGCCGGCCTGGGGCAGGGGACGGGCGACAACTCGAATGCAACCACCATGGCGAATCTGGCCAATCAATCGATCGTCAACGGCCAGACCCCGACCGACTACTACTCGAGCTTTGTCTCAACGCTGGGCTCGACCGTCTCCAGCGTGCAAACCGAGAACACGGCGCAGAACGCCTCGGTGACGCAACTGCAGACCCAGAACAATGCGCTCTCCAGCGTCAATCTCAACGATGAAGCGTCTTCGATGACCACGTTGGAGCGCAGCTATCAGGCAGCTTCGCAGGTCTTTGCAATGCTGAACACCATTATGGCTTCGGCACTGAACCTGGGGGACCAGACAACGGTCGCCTAAGACGGACAGGGCGGCGTTTGCCTGCGCGGTGGATGCCAGGAGACTCGTTCAGGCTGGTGGAGGAATGCAATGCGGGTGGATCCGAATTACATCTCGAACCTGGTGAGTTCGCTCGATCAGACCCAGTTGACCGAACAACAGTTGACGGCTGAGCTGTCGAGCGGGGTGCGCGTGAATTCGCTGAGCCAGGATCCGGTCTCCTCGGGCGAGAATGTGCTGCTGCTCAACCAGATTCAACAGGATGATTCTTTCACGCAAAGCTCGAACCTGGTTACGGGTCAGTTGCAGGTGGCCGATTCGACGCTGGGCAGCGTGGTTTCCCAACTCACCCAGGCCATTTCGCTGGCTACCAGCGCCAATAACGGCACCCTGAATTCCAGCGACGTCCGGTCCATCTCAAGCCAGATTTCCGGCATCCTCGACGAGGTGCAGGGGCTGGCCAACACCAGTTATCAGGGCCAGTACATCTTTGCCGGCGGCCAGACTTCCACGACTCCTTTCGCTACCTCGACTTCCACATCGCCGGCCGTCACCACTTACAAGGGCGACGAAGACGTCAACTATCTCCAGACGCCCAACGGCCAGAAGATTCAGTTGAATGTGCCGGGCGACCAGATATTCTCGGCCAGCGGCTCGAACAGCGTCTTTGGCGCTTTAAACAATCTGGTGGCCGACTATTCCAGCGGCTCAGTTGACACCGCCAAGGCCGTGAGCGATACGGAGGCGTTGGGCACGGCGCTGAACTACGTTTCTCAGCAGCGCGTGACCATCGACAACTCCATTACCCAGCTCACTGCCGCTTCTGACGCTGTGACCGGCAATCAGACCCAGCTGACCGCCGCGCAGACCAATCTGATGCAGGCCGACGTGGCGCAGGTGTCCACGCAGCTTTCCCTATCCGAGACCCAGCAGACGGCGCTCGAGGACGTGATCTCGCGGCTCGGTTCCGGGAGCCTGTTCGACAAGCTGCCGAACTGATACGAGACGTTCAGGCGGTCTGGGGCAGGGAAGCACTTCGACAAACTCGAGCCCTCCTTTTGCCCGCGGAGGCGCTGTCCCTGGCGCGGGAGTCTGTTCGTTTTGCCGGAGCCCTCCGGCTGCCGCCATTTCCAGTTTCTGTCCCCTGTGCCCAATCGCACTCTGTCCGAACCCGTCTATACTCAAGGGAAAGGACACACGTTGCTCGCGCCACTCCGTTTTGTCTGGAATGCAACTCGCGGCCACCGGCTGGCTCCCTGGCGGAGCGAGTACCTGCGCTGGCGGGTGGAGACCTATTCTGGCCAGCGCGCCGAGACGTTGACGACCAGAAAAGTGTTAAGTTTTCTCTGGACCTCGCGCTGGGAGCTGTTGAGCTACCTCGCCTGGACGGACCGTTTGGACCGCGAGGTACACAAGCGAGCCTGAAACAGGGGTCAGGGATCAGGGGGTCAGCTTTCCGTACGCAGCCTCAACGCACGGGATGAGGCAAACAAATGTGACAAATCCCCTTGACGCGCCGTCTGAATCTGCAATGCTTTCATCTAATCCCTGATCCCTCCTTTTGGAGTTCTTCCTCGCATGATATTCAGATCATCCCGTCTGGCCCGCCTTGCGGTCTCAGCATTCCTGGTGACGGTTACGGCTGCCGGGGCGCAGCAGTTGCCCCCCATCGAGCCTCCTCAACCGCTTCCCACAGCGCGCCCTGACGCTCCCACCCTGCGCGTGACGGCCAACGAGGTGTTGGTGCCCACGCTCGTGGAGAAGCGCGGCGGCGCTATTGTCTACGGCCTCAAGCCGGCCGACTTCGTGCTCGAAGACAACGGCGTGCCGCAGAAGATTCGCGTGCAGGAGGAGATGGATACGGCGCCGGTTTCGCTGGTAGTGGCTGTCGAGTTGGGCGGCGTGAGCGTGCTCGAATTCGACAAGCTGGCCAAGCTCGGACCGCTGCTCGATCTGTTTCTCTCCGATGGCCGCAGCCGGGCGGCGCTGGTGGGCTTCGACTCGAAACCCCATCTCATTCGCGACTTCACCCACTCCGGCGAGGAGGTGAACCAGGCCCTCAAACGCCTCGAACCCGGCAACGGCGGCGATGCGATTCTGGATACCGTGAGCTATGCCGTCGATCTGCTGGAATCCCAGCCCAAGGAGTATCGCCGCGTTCTGCTCCTGATCAGCGAGGAGCGCGACCACGGCAGCAAGCACACCAAGCCGGAGCAGTTGATCCGGAAGATTGGCCAATCCGACGTGCTGGTGCTGAGCGTGTCGTTTTCTCCGTCGCGCGCGGAACTGCTCCACGACACAAAGGACTCGGGCAACGAGCGGACCCTGAACATGATCTCGCCGCTCATCATGGCCGTGCAGGCCTTCAAGAAGAATGTGGCCAAAGAAGTCGCCGCGATGAGCGGCGGGGAGTACACGACCTTCACCGGCGACAAGCGGTTCGAGCAGCGGGTTGTGGATGCGGCCAAGCGCACACGCAACCGGTACCTGCTCACCTTCAGCCCCTCCAATCCCACCCCCGGCCTGCACACCATCCGCGTCCGGACGGCCCAGGACTACGGGGCCCGGATCGTGGCCCGGGCCAATTATTGGATGGAAGCACCTGCGGTGGGGCCAGACGCTCGCTGATTGCTCACAGGGGCGCTACCCCCACCCCTATTTTGGACGCAAATTCCTTGTTTTCTTGAGCTTACAGGTAGTGTTGCGCTGTAAAATCGTCAAAACAAAGAAGTTCCCTGCAAAATCGTCCAGGATAAGGAGTTACGCGACGTTTTGGCCTCTCCCAGCCTCTTCCGGCTGAATGGCGGCGCGAAGAGGAGGCGCCGGGACGATGATTTGAAGGAAGACTTCTGAGATCATCATGCGACAAAGTGGGGAAATTATCTGCAAGGGACTGGCCGTCCAGGCGGAGGCGCGGTTCGCGCATGGGGTTCGTGGACTCCCAAGTCCCAAAATCGGGACCTGGGGCCCCGGCACCCGGCGAATTATTGGATGGAGGCGGAGCAGTGAGAAGCAGCTTTCAGCTATCAGCCGTCAGCTTTCAGCTTTATGCAAGTTCGGTCGGCAACCGGGGTGTCCAATACAGCAGCAGAACCAGGCTTACCGAATAAAACAATGATGCTTGCCAAAGCGCGCCTCCAAGAACCATGCGCACAACCACGCCCCACAGCGCGAGACTCTCCGCAAACGCCATTCCTAGCACATGTCCTGCCTCCCACTGCTTGACAGCCTTTAGCTCTGAAGCGTCCTTCGCCAGCGCCGTTGCAGCACGGGCCAGCATTCGACCGCGAACCCTTGCCCCCCCGAAAACGGTCCAGAGAGCAAAAGCGGCGACAACCCAATGCCGTAAAGTCCAACTGTTGCTGCCGGGGCGGCTGACCATCTCCGCCACCCACGCAAACATTGGTATCGAGGCGATAATTGCGAACTGAAATAGTCGCAGCTTACTCAAACTTGCTCTCAGGTCATTCACTTTCTAGGCTCCGAAAAGATTTTCATCCATACTACTGGACGGCCGCTAGAGTTGGAAACTCGCGGGAGGGATCAGCGGGACTCCTCGTTGAACATCGCATTGCCTTGACGCGACCAATTCACAATTAAGGCTAGTGAAACGACCAGCTGAGGCACCGTTTCGGTTCATTGCACCTCTATCACCGGCGATCTGGAAGTAATGCTTCCAAACTGTATTTTCCTGTAACCGGACAAAATGCCGCGAAAAGTGTGGCATAATGTCCTTATGGGACAAACTGCCGCCATTCCTGTCGTTTCTCTGCCGCCATTCACCTTTGATTGGAGGGAGATTGAGCGCGGACTGCCACTCTCGACGCTGGAGGAGTTTTCCGCCTACTCTGGCATTGCCGTCAAGGATTTGCTGGAGGTGGTGATTCCTGCCCGCACGCTCAAGCATCGCCGCCAGCGGCAGGAGCCGCTGAATCTTGACGAATCCGACCGGCTGGCGCGCGTGGCGAAGATCTACGAACTGGCCGTGAAGGTCTACGACGACCGCGAGGATGGCCGGAAGTGGCTGTGCGGCCAGAAGAGCCGCTTCGATGGGAAGACTGCGCTGGAAATGTTGAGGAGCGAGGCGGGCGAAAAGGCGGTCAAGGACTTTCTGATCCAGATTGACGAGGGGATGTTTGTATAAATGAGCAGCCGCGAGCAAGCCCCTTCATGACGAATCTCTGGCGCATCAGCAATTACCTGGATTTGAGCGGCGAAGGTGCGTTCGGCACCTCTGGACGATGGCATACTGAAGGGCGGCTGGTTGTCTATTTGGCGGATTGTCCGGCTGGCGCGCTGCTGGAGCGAATTGTTCACTTGATGGACAGAAACGAGGACGGGATTCTTCCGCGTTTCTACCAATTGCTCCAGGTCGCTGTTCCCGATGAATTGGCAATTAAACCCTTGAATACGATTGCCCCTACCGATTGGAAGGAGCGTCCGGAATTTACGCGCGCGATCGGGGATGCGTGGCTGGCGTCGAGTGAGACAGCGCTGGCCCGTGTGCCCTCGGTTATTGCACCCCAGACCTGGAACGTCCTGCTGAATCCCGAACACCCGGAGGCGAAGCAGGTTGTGGTTGCCGAGGTGATTCGCGAGCAATTCGACAACCGGCTCTTCCGTTTTGGGGCGCGGTGAGCGGGTTGGGTTTACATTCGGGTTCGGGTTGGGACCGCCGCATGACGCGCGCCGCTCATTCGTGGTAATCTCACACTAGACACTTGAGAGTGGACTGAGAATGCAAGAGGAGTAACACACGCCGTGCTGGCGACCGCAAAGAAAACAACCCTGATTGAACGCTTCCGCACCCACGATACGGACACCGGTTCGCCGGAGGTCCAGATTGCGATTCTGAGTGCGCGTATCGCCGAACTGACCGAGCACTTCAAAATGCACAAGAAGGACCATGCCTCGCGGCGTGGACTGTTGATGCTGGTCAGCAAGCGCCGCCGCCTGCTGGATTACCTGAAGACGCACGATTCCGACCGCTATCGCGACGTAATCGGCAAACTCGGTATCCGCAAGTAACCAGAAAGCCAACCTTGAATCCAACTTTGCCCCGGAAGCGCCCAGACCGGCTGTTGGTCACGGCCCCCGTTCTACCCGGAACCTGGGGCCACGGTGTACCTGGCGAACTCGACCCGCTGCCAGGGACTGCGCACAGCTATCGGCCGTGTGCGGCCCAGGCGCGCCGGCCGGGAGAATCGGCTCCCACGCGCACGGCCCACTCTCTTGCGCGCACCCTGCCGGCAGCCGGTCCCTTCGCCAGCTTCCCTCTACAAGTTTTCCAAGCGAACAAAATGAAACGAGGACACTATGTCTAAGCATGAAGTAGCCGTCGAGCTTGCAGGCGGCAAGCGGCTGGTCTTTGAGACCGGGCGCATGGCCAAGCAGGCCTCTGGCGCCGCACTGGTGACCACGGGCGAAACCGTTGTTCTGGCCACCGCCGTAGCCTCTCCCGACCCCAGGGAAGGCATCGACTTCTTTCCCCTCACGGTCGATTACCGCGAGTACACGTACGCCGGCGGACGCATTCCCGGCGGCTTCATCAAGCGCGAAGGCCGGCCCAGCGAAAAAGAAGTCCTGACCTGCCGGCAGATCGACCGCCCCATCCGTCCGCTCTTCCCTGACGGCTTCCGCAACGAGACTCAGGTGATTGCGCTGGTTTTCTCCGCCGACAAGGAGAACGACCCAGACGTGGTGGGCATCAACGCCGCCGCCTGCGCCCTGGCTCTCTCCGACATTCCCTTCAGCGCCACCGTCGGCGCCGTTCGGGTTGGCCGTGTGGATGGCGAATTCGTCATCAACCCCACCTACTCAGAGCGCGCCGCCACCACGGTCAACATTATGGTCGTCGGCCACAAAGACGGCATCGTGATGATCGAATCGGGCGCCAAGGAGGAGACCGAAGAGGTGATCCTGGCGGCCATCGAGTTTGCGCATGGGGAGATCAAGAAGATCGTCGCCGCGATCGACGAGTTGGTTGCCTTGGCCGGCAAGCCCAAGCGGGCCTTTACCGCGCCGGAGTTCGACGAAGCCTACTACGCGGAACTCAAGGCCAAGATCGAAGACCGGCTCAAGGATGCTCTCGACACCAAGACCCACGCCAAGCTGGAAAGCCAGAATCTGATCAAGCAGATCAAGGACGAGTTGGCTGCCGAACTGCCGGCCGACGATCCCGCCGCCAAGAAGAAGCTGGCCCACTACTATGAACACCTGCGCGAGCGGATATTCCGCGAGCAGGTGACCAAGGAGCGCATTCGGCCCGACCGCCGCGCCTTCGATGAGATTCGCCAGATCACCATCGAGACCAGCGTTCTGCCCCGTGTACACGGCTCGGCGCTCTTTACACGCGGCGAGACGCAGGCCCTGGTTACGGCCACGCTGGGCACTACAGACGACGGCCAGCGGCTGGAGAGCTATGAAGGCGAGAAGAAGAAGCCCTTCATGCTCCACTACAACTTCCCGCCCTTCTGCGTGGGCGAGACCGGTCGGATGACCGGCACGGGCCGGCGCGAGATCGGCCACGGAGCACTGGCCGAGCGCGCCATTACCGCGGTTCTGCCCAGCCCCGAAGAGTCGCCTTACACCATCCGCATCGTCTCCGACATTTTGGAGTCCAACGGCTCTTCGTCGATGGCTACCGTTTGTGGAGCGAGCCTGGCGCTCTTTGACTCCGGCATCGCCCTCAAGGGCGCGGTGGCCGGCGTGGCCATGGGCCTGGTGAAGGAGGGCGACGACTATGCCATTCTCACCGACATTGCCGGCGCGGAAGACCACTACGGCGATATGGACTTCAAGGTAGCCGGCACCCGCAAGGGCATCACCGCGCTGCAGATGGACATCAAGATCGGGGGCCTGACCCACGAGATTCTCCAGCAGGCCATGGAGCAGGCGCGCAAGGGCCGGCTCTTCCTGCTCGACAAGATGGACGCCGCGCTCGATGGACCCCGCACGGAGCGCTCGCAGTATGCGCCCCGCATCGAGACCGTCATGATTCCCACCGACAAGATTCGCGATCTGATCGGCAAGGGCGGCGCCACCATCCGCGGCATCATCGAGCAGACCGGCGCCAAGATCGATGTGGACGACACCGGCCGGGTCAGCGTAGCCTCTTGCGACGCCGAGGGCCTGAAGAAGGCGCTGGAAATCATCGGCAACATCACCGCCGTGCCGGAGATTGGCAAGGTTTACCTGGGCAAAGTGGTTCGTCTGGCCGAGTTCGGCGCATTTGTCGAGCTCTTCCCCGGCACCGATGGCCTGTTGCACATCTCCGAGATCGCCGAACACCGCGTGAAGGAAGTGAAGGACGAGTTACGCGAGGGCGATCAGGTGATGGTCAAGGTTCTGGCCATCGAGGGCAACCGAATCAAGCTCAGCCGCAAGGCGCTCATCAAGGAGCAGAAGGCCAAGCTGGCCCATACCGCTCCGGTTGAGACCGCCGAGGTCGAGATCGACGCGTCTGAGGCTTTGGAGGCTCCCGTTGTTGCCCCCGCGCCCGCAAGGCCGCGCAACGAGTTCGACGAGCGTCAGCCGAAATCCAACCAGAGCACGATCCTCATCGAGGGTGGTGACGATTTCGATGAAGAAGTGGGCGAGGAGTTCGACGAGGAGAGCGAACCGAACTTCAACCGCGTTGAAGGTGCGCCGGTCCCGGCCGGTCAACCGGCTGGCGCGGGCCGTCCTCCGGCCAACAACAACAATCGCCGCCGCCGCCGCCGCAGGCCCGGTGGTCCTAGCGGTGGCCGCGGACCAGGCGGCGGGCAGTAGATCGTTGCTTGCACGAACCTGAAATGGGAAAGGCCCGGATGCTCTCCGGGCCTTTTTGTGCGTACGATCATCAAGATATGCTTCTGCCGGTCGGAAGAATCTCCTTGTACCCGTATTGGGAACATGATATTGTTCTTGTGTGCGTATTATTGCCCGAAGCACGTTGACCCGGTTCCTCGACAGGTTGGAGGGAAGCAAGGATCATCGTACGCTGAAGGCCGCGCTTGATGCCTGGTTTCAGGAGGCGCGGCAGGCGGAGTGGAAGAATTCCGCCGACGTGAAGGCCAGTTATGCCCATGCCAGCATCGTCGGGGCGGACCGGGTTGTCTTCAACATCAAGGGGAATGCCTATCGCCTGGTGGTTGCCGTGGATTACCGGCGAGCCACGGTCTTCATCAAATGGCTGGGAACACACAAGCAGTACGATGCAATCGACGTGAGGACGGTTCAATATGCAACTGAAGCCCATCAAGACTGAAGCCGACCACGAGGCCGCTTTGCTGGAGATCGAGCGGCTGTGGGGCACTGCGGAAGGCAGCGTCGACGGAGACTGCCTGGAGATTCTCATCACGCTGGCCGAGGCTTACGAAGAGGCCCATTTTCCGATGGATCTGCCGGACCCGATTGAAGCGATCAAGTTTCGCCTGGAGCAGCAGGGCGCGGACAAGAAGGCTCTGATTGGAATCCTCGGCAATCGCAGCCGGGTTTATGAGGTTTTGCGCAGAGATCGCGCCTTGTCGCTGACGATGATTCAGAAACTCAATCAGCAGCTCAAGATTCCGGCGGAGGTTTTGATTCGCCCAATCCGCGTGAGGAAGAAGAAGTTGGCGGCTTGAGTTTATTCTGACTGACGGAGCAAATAAGTCATCCTGAAACTACATCGATCCATTTACGATTTACCCACCCAGATTTACAAGTATTTTTCTTGGATGAGAGAAGGCCGACAGAAGAATCAACGACACAGGGAAGCTCTGGCCCGCTATAGAAGACTTGAACCCATTCGGATTTCTCATCGCATACGTATACAACCGTTTTAACTTTCAGACGGTCGATTTTTGAAAACTTCATTCCCGGACCTGACCGGACGGAAAGGTAGGTGTCGGTTTGAAGGTTGTACACCTTTGAGTAATTACAGAAATATGGATCTTTGTAAGATTGTATTGGCTGTGCAATTTGTCCATACATATGTTGAACAGCGATAATCATCGCGATTCCCAACAAAACCCGCGTATGCATTGGATTACCCTCCCAATAACATTATCATCGTGCCCCGTGCCCCAGGCCAGGATTTTCAGACCTGGGAGACCATGAAGCTCAGTCTGCGTCCGTCTCGCCCTCTTTGGGATTAAACACATTTCCCATGCGCCGGATCTGCGCGCCCACGCCGCGCAGCTTCTCCTCGATGCGTTCATAGCCGCGATCCATGTGATACACGCGGTCCAGGATGGATTCTCCGTCGGCCACCAGCGCGGCCAGCACCAGGGACGCCGAGGCCCGCAGGTCCGAGCACATAACGGCCGCCGCAGACAACTTTGCCGGCCCGCGCACGGTGGCCGTGCTTCCGTCCACCTTGATGTTGGCGCCCATCCGCACCAGTTCCTGCACGTGCATGAAGCGGTTCTCGAAGATGTTTTCCGTGACCGAGCTCACTCCCTCGGCCTGCGTGGCCAGCGCCATATACTGCGCCTGCATGTCGGTCGGGTAGCCGGGGTACTCCTCGGTGGAGATGTCGGCAGCGCGCAGCGGCCCGCCGGCGCGCACGCGGACCGTGTCCGTGCCGAGAATATCCACGTGGGCGCCGGCCTCTTCCAGCTTGGCAATGACCGCGCTCAGGTGAGCCGGGTTGCAGTTGGCCACAAGCAGATCGCCGCCGGTGATGGCGCCGGCAATCAGAAATGTCCCCGCCTCGATGCGGTCGGGATGGATGCGGTATCGCGCGCCATGGAGCCGGTGTACGCCTTGCACCCGGATGGTGGAGGCGCCGGCCCCCTCGATCTTCGCGCCCATAGCAGTCAGCAGGGCAGCCAGGTCGATGACCTCCGGTTCGCGTGCGCAGTTCTCCATCAGGCTTTCGCCTTCGGCCAGCACGGCGGCCATCAGCAGGTCCTCCGTGCCGGTCACGGTGATCTTGTCGAAGACCAGGTGAGCGCCCCTAAGCCTGTCCGCGCGCGCCTCCAGGTAACCGTGTTCCTGGGTGATGGAGGCGCCCATCTTTTCCAGGCCTTTGATGTGCAGGTCGATCGGCCTGCCGCCGATGGCGCAACCTCCGGGCATGGCCACGCGGGCCATTCCGGCGCGGGCAATGAGCGGACCGAGCACCAGGGAACTGGCCCGCATGGTTTTGACAATTTCATACTTGGCTTCTGGTTCCGAGAGGGTCCGGCAACTGATTTTGGTGCGGCTTTTCGCGCGCCCGTAGCCCAGCTCGACCTCTGCGCCCATCGACACCAGCAGCCGGCGCTGGGTCTCGATGTCGCGCACCTGGGGAATGTTTTCCAGAGTGACCTCGTCCTCGGTCAGAATCGCCGCGGCCATGCAGGGCAGCGCCGAGTTCTTGGCCCCCGAGACGCGGATGGTGCCCACCAGCGGATTACCGCCGCGAATGACGAATTTATCCATGAAAGCAGAGATGCTCCTGGCCTTTTAGTGTAAATCCGGGGGCGGGTGAGAAGTTGTGCATGGCGACGGGAAGCACAAACGTATCTTGTGGTATCCTCTCATTGAGGTTAATCAATACCCATCAATGACCACGATCAATCGGCTTCCCATTACCAAGGCGCGCATCAATTTGGGCCAGATCGCCTTGCGGGCGCACAACCAGAACGAGTACTTCATCCTTGAAAAGGATGGGATTCCGGTCATCGGCATCATGGCTGCTGATGAGTTGGAGGACTATCTGGAACTGCGTGATCCCAAGGTTAAAGCGTCAATTGCTGCCAGTCAAAAGGATTATGTCGCAGGTAAGACCCGGCCTGTGACCGCGCTGCTTGCCGAGTTGAAAGGGAGTGCCTCCAAGAGGAGAGCGTAGACTAATCCGATGAATGCGACTGTCTATCTGGTCGTAACGACAGCCCACTTCGACCGGCTGCTGAAGAAGTTGGCGTCGAAACACCCTGAGTTCAAAGATCGGCTTGCAGAGGCGGCCGCCATCCTCTCCATGGATCCTTACAACAAGAATTATAAATTCCAGATAAAAAAGCTGCGTGACGTTGCTGCGGGAGAAGGCCAGTTCAGGCTGCGTTCAGGCAGATTTCGCATTCGTTACGACATCGTAGAGAGCGAAGTCGTTTTACAGTACTGTGGTTTACGGCGCGAGGATACATATTAGAGCGTGTTTCATAAACCCGCTTTGTATCAGGGCACGACTGAAGTCGTGCCCTGATACAGTGCGCGTCCGAGCAGAATTCTTTACAGCTCCAGCACATTATCCTCGATAGCCAGGCGCACGTTGCCGTCGGATTTTGCCAGGCGGCGGACGGCTTCGGGCTTGTCGACTTTGGCTTTGAGCATCACCAGGGCCACCGGGACGCTGCGGCCGGCGCTCTTGATGGTATGCACCGCGATTTGGCGGTCGATCTTACAGGCGCCCATCAGGATGCGGATGCCGCGCTCGACCAGTTTCGAGTTCTGCATGTGTACGTTGACCATCAGGTTTTCGTACACGTAGCCAAGGCGGGTCATGGCGCCGGTAGTGATCATGTTCAGGATCATCTTCTGGGCTGTGCCGGCCTTCATGCGCGTGGAACCGGAGATGACCTCGGGGCCCACGTCGGCAACGATGACGATATCGGCGGCCGCGGCCAGCGGAGTTTCGTGGTTGCAGGTGACTGCGGCGGTATGCGCTCCGCGGGCGCGGGCATAGGCCACGGCGGCTACGGCGTATGGAGTGCGGCCTGAGGCGGAAAGCCCCACCACAACGTCCTTGCGAGTGGGGCGGCGGCGGGCGATGTCCCGCTGGCCCAGCTCTTCGGAGTCCTCGTTGGCCTCGACGGCCGAGGCCAGCGCCTTGGGTCCGCCGGCCATGATGTACTGCACCTGCCCCGGAGCCGAGGAGTAGGTGGGCGGGCACTCGGAGGCGTCGAGCGCCGCAATGCGTCCGCTGGAGCCGGCGCCGACGTAGATCAGCCGGCCGCCATCGCGCAGGCTGCGGGCCACCTGGTCGATGACCTGCGCAATCTCTGGAATCGCCTTCTTCACCGCTGCCGCAACCTTCGCATCCTCATGGTTGATGATGCGTGCGATCTCCAGTGCGGATTTGGTGTCAAAGCCTTGAGAAGCCTCGTTCTGGCTCTCAGTCGTCAATTCTTGAAGCAGGGAGGCTTGGTCTTTCCTGGTGTCGTTTGCTTGGGTGCCGGCCGTTACCTGCATCGTCGAGCTGGTTAGCATCGCATGTGCCCCCAAGTTTTTATTGTATCTGGAAACCAGTCAACTCCCGAGAGAATTCTGGATGAATGGACCCGCCATGGGAAGCGCACGTTGCGGAATTGTTACAGCGCCTCGCGAACAGCGTCGTGAAATGCAGGCCGAATCTCGCGAATCAGCTGGCTCGCCGCGGCGAGCCGGTCGGGCCAGGTGCGGTTGGTGAGCAGCGCAACGGCAACCCTGGCCTCCCGGTCAATCCACAAGGAGCAGCCGCTAAAGCCCAGGTGCCCGATCGATCGCGGTGAGAAGTGCCGTCCAGAGGTGGAGTCTGGAGAGGGCGTATCCCAGCCGAGCGCCCGCGAACTCCCCTCCGGGCTCTGCCGCTGGGCAAAAAGCTCGACGGTCGCCGCGTCAAACAGGCGTGGCTTTCTTGTCTCCGGCCCTGCTTTGGGTCCGGCGCCGAGAATCTCGGCCGCCAAGCGCAGCAGATCAGGGACATTGGAGAAGAGTCCGGCGTGGCCGCCGGCGCCTTTCAGCAGCCAGGCGTGTTCATCCTGGACCTCGCCCTGGATGCGGCGATGGCGCAGGGCTGTGTCCTCTTCAGTGGGCGGAATCGAGGAGCATGCGGCGGACGGCGGACAGAACCCTGTGGCAGCCATCCCAAGCGGCTGATAAACCTCGCGGCGGACCCAGGTCGCGAGGTACTCGCGGGTGCATACCTCCAGCGCCTTGCCGAGCAGGATGAAGCCTGGATCGGAGTACTCGGCGCGCGCGCCAGGCTCGGCTTCGAGTTGCAGCTCCAGGCAGGCGCGATACAGTGCGGAGGGGGTGGTGACGGTGCGAAAGAAATCCACGTAGCCCGGCAGCCCGGAGTTGTGGGCCAGCAGGTGGCGCAGCTTCACATGGCGAGCGCGGTCGCCGGGGGCGCGGCCCACTACAAAGCCCGGCAGCAGTTCGCCCAGCGGTGTATCCAGGTCGAGCAGGCCGCGCTGGTAGAGCAGCATGGCCGCGGCCGTGGTAGACGCAACCTTGGTCAGGCTGGCCACGTCGTAGATGGTCTCCGCGGTGACTGCGGGCGCGCCTTCTTCATAGGTGAAGCGACCCAGCGCGTCCTGGAGTACGACTTTGCCGCCGGCCAGAACTCCAAAGGCGCAGCCGGGGAACGCGCGGGCGGCAATTGCATCGTCCAGCACGCGGTAAACGGCGGCAAACCGGCCGCGCGAACCGGCCGGGGGCGCGGAAGGCGGGATAGTTTCTGAATCCATCGCTGATTTGCATCCTATCGCGAATCGACTCCCGCCGCTGCGAACTTTGTCTTGTTCTTGTCTCCGGGTGGGCGATGGGGCTATCTTTGATTACCAGCGGACCGTCTATCTATATGAATAAGAATGCCACGGCCCGCGCACAGGCCTCGCTGCTAGTAATCTGGAAGAGAGATGCAAACGGTTCCTCAGAACACACCGGATCCCCAATCGACCGCAACCTTTGAAGCGGACTCCAGCAAGCCGGATCTCAACCATGCCCCCGCGTCGCCCCACAAGGCCGGCGGCGTTAGGCTGTGGCTGCGCGATTTGCTGGTCTCCGCTGCCGCCTCGGTCTTCATCATCACTTTTCTTTACCAGCCGGTGCGCGTGGAAGGCACCAGCATGTTGCCGCGGCTGGAGGATCGCGACCGCCTGTTCATCAACAAGTTCGTCTATCACATCTCGGCTATCGAGCGCGGCGACGTGGTGGTTTTCCACTATCCGCGCGACCCGCAGAAAAGCTACATCAAGCGGGTGATCGCCCTGCCCGGCGACCGTCTGCGCATTGACCACGGCACAGTCTGGCTCAACGGCAAGCGGCAAATTGAGAAATATGTCCCCGAGGAGTACCGCGACAGCCGCTCCATGCCGGAGATCGTCGTTCCCCAGGACAACTACTTCGTGATGGGCGACCACAGGTCCATCTCGTCCGACAGCCGCGAGTTTGGCCTTGTGGAGCGTTCGCTCATCTACGGCAAAGCCGTCTTCGTCTATTGGCCGACAAGGGACGCGGGAGTGGTGCAGTAGGCGCGCTCAAATACTGCCCGGAATTCCACCGGCACAACCTCTTCAAAGCTGTTAAAATCGGTAGAATCCACTCCTCGGAGAGGCGATGCAATCGATTCTGGCGCTCGAAGACGGGCGCATCTTCCGTGGCCACGGCTATGGCGCAGTTGGCGAGTGCCAGGGCGAAGTCGTTTTCAATACTTCCCTTACCGGCTACCAGGAAATCGCCACCGATCCCTCCTATGCCGGCCAGATCGTCGTTCTCACCAACCCGCAGATAGGCAACTACGGCACCAACCAGGCGGACAACGAGTCGGCCAAGCCCTATATCGAGGGCCTGATCGTCCGCGAGTTCTCGCCCATCAGCTCCAACTGGCGCTCCGAGCAGGTCACCGACGAGTACATGGAACGGTACGCGGTGCCGGTGTTGGCCGAGATCGATACCCGCGCGCTGGTCCGCCACCTGCGCACCCACGGCGTGATGCGCGGCGTGATTTCGACTGAAGCTGTCGATCCCGAAACCCTCGTCCAAAAGGCCAATAAAATCCGCAAGATGGATGGAACCGACCTGGCGCGCGTCGTCTCAACCAAGGCTGTTTACCAGTTTGATTCCTCTGATAGCCGCAACCAGTCGGACGACCCCTTATTGCCCAATGACAAGTACGGCGGCGAGCTGCTCGACAAGGTGAAGAACATCGATCTGAGCCTTGCTGATTTCGACGCACTCCAAGACACAAAACAGCGTAAGCTCCATGTTGTGGCGTACGATTTTGGCATCAAGCTCAACATTCTGCGCATGTTAGCGCGCGAAGGCTGCCGGGTGACGGTGGTTCCAGCCGAGACCACCGCCGAAGATGTGCTGGAGTTGAAGCCCGACGGAGTCTTCCTTTCCAACGGCCCCGGCGACCCCGAACCGGTCGATTATGCCGTCCGCGCCATTCGCAAATTTCTGGGTCGCGTGCCGGTTTTTGGGATTTGCCTCGGCCACCAGCTCACCGGCCTTGCCCTCGGCGGCAAGACCTACAAGCTCAAGTTCGGCCACCACGGCGGGAACCACCCGGTGCGCAACAACTCCACCGGCAAGGTGGAGATCACGGCCCATAATCACAACTTCGCCGTCGATCCGGACTCGATCAACGCCAATGAAGTGGAGCTGACCCACGTGGACCTGAACGATCAGACGCTCGAAGGCCTGCGCCACCGGACGCTTCCGCTGTTCAGCGTCCAATACCACCCCGAAGCCGCCCCCGGCCCGCACGACTCCCACTACCTCTTCCGCGACTTCCGGCGGATGATGGAGGAGTGGAAGGGATGAAGACTTTGGACCCAGCCGCGGTCAATGAAAATGTTAGCAATGGCGGGGCATTTGCCCCGCTGTTTTGCGTGAAGGGTACGGGCTTTAGCCCGTACGTTAACAGTGCACTGAAACCGGGCTTTAGCCCCCGAGGGAATCAGATGCGTCCCAGGCGAGAAACAACTCGGAGTAACGAATTCGCCTACTTCGTCTCAACGCAGACGGTGGGCCGCAAACCTTTCTTTCGCCATGACCGCTGGGCGCGGCTTATGCTTGCCACCATCAACCACTACGCCGGAACCGGCTACAAACTCCATGCCTTTGTCATCATGCCCGATCATCTACATATGCTGATTTCCCCGCTCGAATCGGTCGAGAAGTCGATCCAGCTCATCAAGGGCGGGTTTTCCTTCCGTGCCAAGAGGGAACTGGAATGGAACGGGGAGATTTGGCAGCCGGGTTTTACAGACCACCGCATCCGGGATGAAGAGGATTGGAGCAGGCATCTGGAATACATTCGCACCAACCCCATCGAAGCAAGCTTGGTGGAGGACATTGTCCTCTATGAATTCATGGGTTTCCCAGACGTCGAATTCCCTCAGGGGCTAAAGCCCGACGATCTTGGCGCTGTTGACGTACGGGCTAAAGCCCGTACCCTTCATCCTGTGCCTCAAATGGAAGTTGGCCAAACAGCCGTAAAGGGGACGGGCTTTAGCCCGTCCGATAAACCCGACCCTGGAATCGGGGCTTTAGCCCCGGAGGGAGGGAAGAAATGAATGCTCCAGCCCCTGTCCAATCTTTCATACTTCCATTGAATTGGCGACCGGTGCTGGTCGAGGGAAAGGCCTTCCTATGGCATCGAACGTCGCCGAAGTACCTGAAGCATCGTGAGCTAATCAGGGGGCCTCGCATTTACCGTTGGGCGTTCAAAAACAAGGCTGGCGAGATTGAGGCAGTTTACATAGGACAGAGCGAGGCATTTCACAATCGCATAGCGGGATATAGGACGCCGACCAAGACGAACCAGAATGACACCGATGTGATTTTGAACAAGAAGTTTGCAAGCTGTGAAGAGAATGGGGGGACTGTTGAACTCCAGTTCCTTGAAGTCGCGGCGTTCGAGATCAACGGTCAACTTATCGATGCAAGTGTTAATTCGCTCGGTAATCACGACGTACGACTGTTGCTGGAATCCGTTGCCACCGTAACGGCCAAGTCAGAACATCCAAACCCCGCACTACTGAATCGTCTTTCCAAGAATGTCCATGAAAAGGAGTTGGAGAGTCTTCTCAAGAGTATGCCACCGAAACGGCGGAGGGAGCTTCTTGAATCGGCAATCGACAAATTGAAACAACAAGCTAGGAAAGCAAATGCCACGCAGAAATGACATACAGAAGATACTGGTGATCGGCTCAGGGCCGATTGTGATCGGCCAATCCGCCGAGTTCGACTACTCCGGCACGCAGGCCTGCAAGGCTCTCAAGCAGGAGGGCTACGAGGTGGTGCTGGTGAACTCCAACCCCGCCACCATCATGACCGACCCTGACCTGGCCGACCGCACCTACATCGAGCCGCTCACCCGCGAGTACGTCGAGGAGATCATTCGCATTGAGGCGGCAATGCTCGCCAACCCTCAGGGGCTAAAGCCCGCCGACTCTTCTTTGGCGTCGGGCGGCACGGCTGAAGCCGTGCCCTTTCAAAGCGCGGCAGGGAAGTCTGGGAAGTTTGCCCTGCTGCCCACAGTCGGCGGTCAGACGGCGCTCAATCTGGCCGTCGATCTGGCCGACGCGGGCATTCTCGACCGCTACAACGTAGAGCTGATCGGCGCCAAGCTGGAGGCTATCAAGAAGGCCGAGGACCGGCTGCTGTTTAAAGACGCGATGATTCGCTGCGGCCTCGAAGTCCTAAAGTCGGCGCTGGTGAACAACCTGCGCGACGGTCTGGAGTTTGCCTCGAAGCTCGGCTTTCCGGTGCTCATCCGTCCCAGTTTCACGCTGGGCGGCACCGGCGGCGGCATCGCCTACAACCGCGAAGAGCTGATGGAGATTCTGGCTCGTGGGCTGGACCTTTCGCCCGTTCACGAGTGCCTGATCGAAGAGAGCGTGCTGGGCTGGAAGGAGTACGAGCTGGAGGTGATGCGCGATCTCGCCGACAACGTCATCATCATCTGCTCCATTGAGAACTTCGATCCCATGGGCGTGCATACCGGCGACTCCATCACCGTGGCCCCCGCGCAGACGCTCACCGACCGCGAGTACCAGAAGATGCGCGACGCGGCCATTGCCGTCATGCGCGAGATCGGCGTCGAGACCGGCGGCTCCAATGTGCAGTTTGCCGTCAATCCCGTCGACGGCCGCATGACGGTGATCGAGATGAATCCGCGCGTTTCGCGCTCCTCGGCGCTGGCCTCGAAGGCTACCGGCTTTCCCATCGCCAAGATTGCCGCCAAGCTGGCCGTGGGCTACACGCTGGACGAGATTCCCAACGACATCACGCGCAAGACCCCGGCCTGCTTCGAGCCGACTATCGATTACGTTGTCGTCAAGATTCCCAAGTGGCAGTTTGAAAAGTTTCCCGGCGCCGACGAGACGCTGGGCCCGCAGATGAAGTCGGTGGGCGAGGTGATGGCCATTGGGCGCACCTTCAAGGAAGCGCTGATGAAGGCCTGGCGGGCTCTGGAAACGGGCAAGAAGACCGGCGCGGAGATCACCCTGGAGCCGCGGCGGCTGACGCAGCGCCTGGTCACGCCGCAGCCGGAGCGGCTCGGTTACATCCGCTATGCCTTTGAACGCGGCATGAGTGTGCGCGAGGTGGCGCGGCTCACCGGCATCGACCCATGGTTCCTGCACCAGATTCGCGAAGTGACGCTGGCGCAGATGGCTATCGCACAAACTACACCAAAAGATATAAGTGCGGAGCAACTCCGTCAGCTCAAGCGCCTCGGCCTGAGCGACGAGCGCATCGCCACCGAGTGGAAGCTCGAAGGCCATGCCGGCATCCAGCAGGTGAGGGAACTGCGCGAAGGGAAGGGAATCAAGCCCGTCTTCAAACTCGTGGACACCTGCGCCGCCGAATTCGAGTCCATGACGCCCTATCTCTACTCGACCTACGATGAAGAGGACGAGGCGCCGCCGACCCAAACGCCGAAGATCATCATTCTCGGCTCGGGGCCGAACCGCATCGGCCAGGGCATNNACCGACTACGACACCAGCGACCGGCTCTACTTTGAGCCGCTGGTGCTGGAAGACGTGCTGGCGGTCTACAACCACGAGGCGCAATCGGGCGCTGAGATCGGCATGATCGTGCAGTTCGGCGGGCAGACGCCGCTGAATCTGGCGCAACGGCTGCGCGCGGCCGGCGTGCCCATCATCGGCACCTCGCCCGAGTCCATCGATCTGGCCGAGGATCGCAAGCGCTTCGGCAAGCTGCTCAATGAACTGGAGATTCCTCAGCCCGCGGGCGGCACGGCCACCAGCGTCGATGAAGCACTGGCCATCGGCGAGCGCATCGGCTACCCGGTGCTGGTCAGGCCAAGCTACGTGCTCGGCGGACGCGCCATGGTCATCGCGTATGACGCCGAAGCCGTGGCTCTTTACATGCGCGAGGCGGTCGAGTACTCCCAGGAGCGGCCGGTGCTGGTGGATCACTTCCTGGAGAACGCCATCGAGGTTGACGTTGACGCTCTCTGCGACTCGGAAGACGTGATCATCGCCGGCATCATGCAGCACATTGAAGAGGCCGGCATCCACTCCGGCGATTCCTCCTGCGTACTGCCCGCCGTAAGCATCCGCGAAGAAACGCTCGAGACTCTGCGCTCATACACGCGCAAGCTCGCTCTCGCGCTCAAGGTCGTCGGCCTGGTCAACCTGCAGTTTGCCATCCAGCGCGACGCCGAGGGCGAGGACCACGTTTACGTCATCGAAGTGAACCCCCGCGCCTCGCGCACCGTGCCTTACGTCTCGAAGGCGACCGGAATCCCGTTGGCCAAAGTCGCCTCCCGGCTGATGACCGGCCGCAAACTGCGCGATCTGCTGCCCACCCAGCTTGCCAGCGGCAGGGACCTGGGCACTGGCACACATTCTTACGTGAAATCGCCGGTCTTTCCCTGGAACAAGTTCGCCGGCGTGGACACGGTTCTGGGGCCGGAGATGAAGTCCACCGGCGAAGTGATGGGCGTGGCCGCCACCTTTGGCGAGGCCTTTGCCAAGGCGCAGCTCTCAGCGGGGCAGGTGTTGCCCACCGGCGGCACGGTCTTCTTCAGCGTCAACGACCATGACAAGCCGGCAGCCATCGACCTGGCTCGCCGCTACGTCCACCTCGGTTTCAGGATCGTAGCCACAGAGGGCACGGCCAACGTACTGGAGAAGTCCGGCCTCAGCGTCGAGCGGGTCTTCAAGGTCAAGGAGGGCCGGCCGAACGTTGTGGACCTGATCAAGGGCGACCGCATTCAGCTCATCATCAACACTCCGCGC
Source organism: Acidobacteriaceae bacterium (assembly GCA_003170825.1). Classification (GTDB taxonomy): domain Bacteria; phylum Acidobacteriota; class Terriglobia; order Terriglobales; family Acidobacteriaceae; genus Telmatobacter. Next base: position 44,222 of record PMYL01000059.1, on the reverse strand, counting down.
GGCCAGGATACCTTCTTCGATGAGAAGGCCATCCGCCGGGCTGCAGTGCTGGCGCGGATTCCCACCATCACCACCATCGCCGCCGCGCAGGCCGCCGTCGAGGGCATCGCCGCCATGCAACAGCATCACACCACGGTCTACGCGCTACAGCAACTGCACGCTGCGACCGGCGCCTGAGGAAGCCCGCAGTCATCCCGCTGTTGTAGGCTGTCTGTGTATCTAAGCTCCTTTTGAGGGGGAATTCAGATGGAGATTCACCCGCCGTGCAGTGCCAGTTTTGGGCGCGGGTTTCGATTTGGTGAAGGCGCTCTTGGGGACGCCGACAAACGCGTCATCAATCTCGACATCGGCGTCGGTGGGGATGGAGTCGATAGTCAGGGAGCCTGCGCGGCAGGTGCCTTAGCAGGCGGCGCCGTAGGCACTGCCTGCGGAGCAGCTTGACGAGCGAGCTTGCGCAACACCGGCGAGTCGGCCATTTCGCTGGCCGATTTGTCGGCCAAATCCTGCACCGCACCCTGAATCAACAACCGCCGGTTCTCCCTGAACGTGAATGCAGTACCACGGGTATTCTTTGCCAAGCCCTGCACCGTCTGGAGCCAGACCCTCTTCCCTGACTTGTCTTTCGCGGTCCATTCCACCAAGAGAACCAATTCGCGCTCGGTATATGCGAACTGGGCCTTTATCACGCTAATGTCGACGAATATCGGCGCCAGCACCAACTCCGCATCCCCGGTCGACGAGGCAGTTTGGACGCGCACCAGGTTGGGGAAAACATTCTTGAGCGCAGGCTCAAGCTGTACGCAAGCGGCTTTTCCGACTTCAAATTCGTCTTCATAAGGGATCCTTTTCGTGTTCTTGGCCGCGCAGAACTCCGGGGTGAGAATCAGTACCACTCTGGGGATCATCTTCAAGTCTGCCGGCGGTGGAGTTTGTGCGGTCTGGCTGCGGGCTGTCACACACACCGCTGGCAATACCAGAAAGTAAAAGAGCAGCGAGGCAAGCAAAGAAGTTCGGGCCTTCGACATGGTAATCTTCCTTAAAAGTCTAAACTCAGATGAAAGGTTTCGTCGGTGCCGGCCTTGGTAATTGGAATCAGAAGGCGAGTCTTCTCCACAAGACCATTCCTGGGTACTGGGATGTACAGAAAGCCGTGTACAGATCTCCCCGGTGAAAGCGTGTTGCTCTGCAACTCGTTCTTCAGCATGTATTGCTGAATTTTCTCAGCATTGGCGGCGCGCCTCATGGCAACGATTGCAAAGGTTATATCAACCAACGCAAAGGCCAGGTTGGCTGAGTCGACCGAATTCGAGTTCACATAGGTTCCTGACGCCCTCGGGTGAGAAGCGGGAGCCCCCGCCCTCGGGGTCCTAACCGGAGGACCCGGCTCCGGTCTCTTGCCTGGGTCCCTGGGCCTAAGGCGGTGCCCCGGCTCGCCCCCCGACTGCACATTCTGAACCTCCGTCAGAGTGCGCGTATCCTGAACCGCTGCCTGTGACGGCGCACCCCGGCTTGGTATGCCCGCATCAATCGTCCCATACTGAAAGGCGATCTTGTCGAAAAGGAAGCTGTCCTCGCTCGACCCGTTCTCCAAAACGACATAAACGGGAATAATACCTTTAGACGTTAAGTCCGAATCGAAGTAGATCTTTTGATCTTTGAGATCCTCAATTGGTTGAACCCCGATCACGAGTCCCGCTTTTTCGACCTTGACGGCGCAATCGCTTGCCTTGCGCACCGGGTATTCTGCAAACTTGGGTCCCGCGTAAGCGGGCTGCACGAGTGACAAGCCAACGAGTATACCGGCGATGCTAGTCAAACTGTACCTGAACACGAAATTACCCTCCTCGAACGGCCCGCCGGGGCCGGGTCGCACTCCATCCGAATTAAATGGAAATCATCTCACGCAGCCATAGAGGAGGGTTGGCCATTTTGCCCAGCAGACAACAAGGCTCGGGCGCAAATTTTTGAGGCCAGATTCCCATCTTCCATGATTGATACGACTTCCATGATTGATACGACGATGCTATTCCGGGCCTCGTCTTTGCGTCAACGATATGTTGTTGCCCAGTTTTGGGCCTCACCACCGGCCATTACAATGAACTCATGCTGTTAGAAGGCATCTTTGCCGCTGTTCCCACGCCGTTTTACCCCGACGAGCGGGTCTATTTTCGCAAACTTGAGGCCAACATCGCCCGCTACTCCCGCAGTCTGCTTTCGGGGATGTTGCTCTTGGGTTCCACGGGCGAGGCGGTGATGCTGGATGACGCCGAATCCCGCGACGTTTTGCGGGTAGCCGCCGAAGCCGCGGCGCCGGAGAAGGTGCTCATCGCCGGCGTTGGGCGCGAGAGCGTGAAGGCGACCGTTGAGCTGGCTGAGGCAGCCGCGCGGTTCGCCTACGATGCGGTTCTGGTCCGCACGCCGACCTATTACGCCAGGCAAATGTCCTCGGCGGCCGTGCTCCACTACTTCCGCAGCGTAGCCGACCGGTCGCCCCTGCCTGTTCTGCTCTACAACATTCCCCAGTGCGCGCCCTACAACATTCCCGTCGAGCTGGCATCCGAGCTGGCGCAACACCCCAACATCCTCGGCATCAAGGACTCCAGCGGTAGCCTTGAGCGGATTCGCGCCCTGGTCGAGTCGGCGAGTGCCGCGCCCCGGCGGACCGTGACCGTCACGCCGATCTTCGAGGCGGTAACTGGGCGCATGTTGGCGCCCAAGACGGAAACAACCGGAACATTCGTCTCCGCCGTCGACCTGGCGGGAGGCGTGGCCCTGGCGGCGGCGCCGTCCGTCGCTCCCATCAAGACGCGGGCCAAGGAAGTGGGCTTTCAGGTGCTCACCGGTTCGGCGGCGGGGCTGCTCGAATCCCTGGAAGCCGGCGCCTCCGGAGCCATCCTGGGGTTTGCCGCCAGCGCTCCCCAGGCCTGCCAGGAGGTTTATCTTGCCTGGAAAGACCACGACCTGAAGCTGGCGGCAGAGAAGCAGCAGCGCATCGCCGGCCCTGGCCAGCGAATCGTCGGCGAGTTGGGCATCAGCGGCGTCAAGTATGCCTGCGACTTCAACGGCTACTACGGGGGCTGCGCCCGTGCGCCGCTGCTGGCAGTCACGGCCAGAGAGAAGGCAGAAATTGAGGGGCTGCTGGCCGGAATCCGCAACTAATAGGCCAAGATCGCCAGATACGCAACGTCTGATAACGTATATTCTGTATACTCGCGCTGCGGCTATTGAACAATCTACAATCCCAACATGATAAACAGGCGCAAGAGTGCTCTGATTTTGAGTCATATCGCATTCGAGGACCTGGGTACACTCGATGCCCCGCTGCGTGAGCGCGGCTTCTCCATCGAGAGTATTGAAGTAAGCACAGTTCGCTTTCCGCTGGCGCAAGCGGAGTCTTGCGATCTCCTTGTCGTGCTTGGCGGCCCTATCGGAGTCTACGACCAGCGGGATTATCCGTTTCTGAAGGACGAGATCGCCTGCATCGGCCAACGGCTGGCTGCACGCAAGCCGATCCTGGGCATTTGCCTGGGCGCTCAACTGATGGCCGCGGCTCTCGGCGCTCGGGTTTATCCAGGCATTCATGGCGCGGAGATCGGCTGGTCGCCGATTCAGGCTGCGCCCAATGCACCTACGACGGAGTGGTTTGCCCCGCTGCTTGCCTCCGGGCTATCCCTCTTCCACTGGCATGGGGATACCTTCGATCTACCCCCTGGAGCGCGTTATCTAGCAAAGACAGAACGCTATGAGAATCAGGCATTTGCAATCGACGACTTCGCGCTGGCATTGCAGTTCCACCCCGAGGTTACCGCAGACGGCCTGGAGAGCTGGTACGTGGGCCATGCGTGCGAACTGCACCATGCCGGGATTAGAGTCGAGAGTCTGCGGTCTGCCGCCCGCAAACACGCTCCCGCGCTGGAAGAGGCGGCAGCGCGATTCTGGACGCTCTGGCTTGACTACATCTTGTAGCGCCCCAAATCCTCATCATTCAGCCCTTCGAGCCAGCCGCGCAGTTGCTCTGCGGTGGGGCCTTCGGGCGGGCCGGAGGTGTTCAGCTTGGCGCTCTGCATCACCTGCTCGGAAACATAGATTGGGCAATCCGCGCGCAGGGCCAGAGCGATGGCGTCGGAGGGCCGGGCGTCAACCGTCACCGGCTCATCCCCCTGCCGGAGCCACAGAACGGCGAGGAAGGTGTCGTCTTTAAGCTCTGTAATCACCACGCGTTCCAACTGAGCATTCAAGTGACGAATCAGGTTTCTGGTCAAGTCATGGGTCATCGGGCGCGGAGCGGTCATCTTCTCGATTTCGATGGCGATGGCGTTGGCCTCAAAGATGCCTACCCAGATGGGCATCACCGTGTCTGAAGCAACGTCCTTGAGCACCACGATGGGCATGTTGGTGGCAGGGTCCATCATCAGCCCGCGTATTCGCACCTCGATATCCATGGATTCCCTTTCCCGCGTTCGCTTCTAATCTTAGACGGCTTCCCCCACCAGGCTGTTCGGGTGCGTGCCGGTAATCTTCACTTGCAGGTAGCTTCCTGGCGCCGGCGCGATGGCTTGCGCGCAGGTAAAGTTGACTGGCTTGTTCTGGCTGCTGCGTCCGATAACCTGCCCGCGCGCCGAATTGAGTCCTTCGACCATAACTTCAATAATCTCTCCTAAGTGCTTGGCATAATTGATCCTCTGAATCTCCCTTTGCCGATCAAGCAGTACTTGAAGCCGGCTCGCCTTTTCCGCTTCAGGGATGGAATCGATCATCGTGAGCGCCGGGGTGTTGGGCCGCGCCGAGTACTTGAAGCCGAAGACGCAATCGTACTCGACCTGCGCCAGAAGGTCCATGGTCTGGATGAAGTCGTCCGGGGTCTCGCCGGGGAAACCCACAATGATGTCCGTCGAAATCGAGATCGGACGCCGGGCGGCCTTGATCCAGGCGATCCGCTCCAGATACCACTCAGGGGTGTACTCCCGCGCCATGAGCCTGAGCACCCGCGCTGAGCCCGACTGGACCGGCAGATGCACGTGGTCGCAGAGCGTGGGAACTGCGTCGATGGCCTCGACGATGTCGCGGGTAAAGTCGCGCGGGTGGCTGGTGGTAAAACGCACGCGGCGGATTCCGCCCACCTGCCCCACGGCCGCTAGCAGTTCGGCGAAGCTGCGCTTCCCTTCCGGGTCGCGGTAGCTGTTCACGTTCTGGCCCAGCAGTTGGATCTCGGTGTAGCCCAGGTCCGCGATGCGCCGCGCCTCGGCAAGCATGGAAGTCGAACCGCGGCTGCGCTCCTTGCCGCGCGTGTACGGCACCACGCAGTAGGCGCAGAACTTGTCGCAGCCTTCGATGATGGTGATATAACCGCGGTAGGGGTTCTGGCGGGCAGTGAACTCGGTCTCGAAGGTCTCATCGGTCTGGCGGTCGTCGAGACCGGTGATCCGAGTCTCGCCGGCTTCCAGCCGGGTGAGCATCTCGGGCAGCTTGCGGTAGGAGGCCGAGCCCGACACGAGCGAGACGTACGGCGCCCGCTCGAAGATCTTTTCGCCCTCCTGCTGCGCCACGCAGCCCAGCACGCCGAAGCGCTTACCTTCCCTGTGTTGGCGTTTGTATTCGTCGAGCCGGTGGAAGACCTTTTGCTCCGCTTTGTCGCGGATGGAACAGGTGTTGTAGAGGATCAGGCCGGCATCTTCCTCCGCCTCCACCTGCCGGTAGCCCTGCTGCCGGAGTGTGCCAATCACCTTCTCCGAGTCATGGGCGTTCATCTGGCAGCCGAAGGTCTCAAGATAGAAGGTTTTTTCGGTTGCCATGGCAATCTTGAGTATACCGCGATTGGCAAATTGAATCTTGTCACAATCCGCCAATCGCGGCTCAGGCAGGCTTCACTTCTTCCTGATCCAAATCTCCACACGACGGTTCATCTCTTGGCCTTCGTTGGTGTAGTTTGAGGCAACAGGCAGCTCGGAGCCAAACCCTCGCACGACCGCGGGCTTGATGCCCCGCTGGATTAACTGGCTCTCGACGATTTTGGCCCGGCTCAACGACAGAATTTGACTCTCTTCTGAAGTGCCGGAATCGTCTGCGAACCCGAAGAGCAGAATCTGGTCTCCCGCGCCTCCTTGGTCCGCAATCAGAGCAGCGATCCGGTCCAGGTCAGTTCGCGCCTTGTTGTCTTGCTCCGATTCTCCGGCCTGAAAGCGAAAATCCATAGGCAGGCGTTCTGCGTTCATAGTGAGCAGCTTGTAGTCCTCCGGGGCTGTATCGGATACGGTCTGCGCAGCCGGCAGAATATTCTGAGAGACATATCCGTTGGCGGCAATTACCTCCTGGCCCTGCGTGGAGAGAGCAAACTCAACAAACATTTGCGTGAATTTGTTCCGCGCGGTTGCTGGCGTATAGAGATAGAGCCGCTTCGATAGCGGATAGTCTTCCGTAGCAATGGTCAGCCGGGTCGGCTTGAGCGCTTTTGTACCCTTCTCCGATACGGCGATGGATTTCGCGTTATGGACGTATGGCATACTGACGAAACCGATACCGTTCGGATCGCCGGAGACTGCCTCGGAGAGCGCATTGCTATCCTCGAACCGGCGTGCCGATGGAGCCAGGGGTTTTCCAGCCAGCACAAGACCTTTGAAGGCATCGAAGGCTCCCGACTGATCGTCTCTTGCGTAAATCTTGATCGCCCCATGGGAGGAGCCGACCTGCGACCAATCGGTAATGTCCCCGGTGAAGATTCGCCTGATCTCGTCTTTGCGAAGCTCGCTGAGCCGATTGGAGGCGTTGACGATCACAGCGATGCCGTCAAGCCCAAGAATATGTTCGCTGCCGGCTGATGTCATATTGCCCAACGTCGCCAGTTTGGCTGCTTCGTCCGGTTTTATTCTCCGCGCAGCCATCCCGATGTCGCACGTTTCCTCGGCCAAGGCGGTAAACGCGGTTGCGGAGCCATGAGCTGCAATCGTGATCGCGGAGGGCGCTGCATCACCGGGAAATACGCCCAGAACGATCTTCTCCTCTGGATTTGATCCAGGAATAATCTGAAGATTCGTCGCACCCTGAGTTTTGAGAAAGGCCTCGGCCAACGCGGGTCCCAGGCTATCCCCGACGATGTCGGAACCGGCTAGGCGAAGGATCGCATTCTGTTTCTGTGTCGCCCTCAATTCAGCGGCATTGGCTCCTTGCGGCGCATTGATCCAGTCTCTCCCATCTGCGATGCCAAGTAGAACGCTAAGAACAACTGCGAGAATCACGTCGGATAAAATTGCGTTCGCTTTTCTTGGGGACGGAGTTTTGACTTCGCTGAGCGCTCGATCGCACAGTGGGCAATAGGTCATGACTTTCTTTTCAAGGGCAAAGTCTTCATGATTGTCAGCGAGCACGCATTTACCGTAATTTGTGCAGATTCTCTGTGTCATTGTCTCTCTCCTTCCTGGATCACGATCCTGCTTGAAGATCAGGACCATCTTGCAGATCGTGTTGGGAAAACAGGGCTGAGTTGCAATACGGGTAATCTACTGCACCTATTACCGAAGTGCAAGTATTTCGGATACTAGTTCATTACTCTGGTAACGTATATCCTACGAGAGTGATGCATATCACAGCGTGATTTCAGAAAGGCCGTGAGATCGAATGGACAGGAGGGCTCAGCGCAGCCCCGTGTGCAGGTAAGCCAGCAGCGCGGCCATCTGCTCCTCGGTAAATCGACCGGTGAAGCCGGGCATCATTCCCTTCCCTGCCAGCACATTCTGCCGCACGGCCGCATCGGTGGCGGGAGCGCCGCTGGGCAGCGTCTTGCGCGCAAAAACGCCGTGCAGGTCCGGCGGAACCTTCTTGAGCGCCAGGTCGTTGTCCTCGTGGCAATGGGCGCAGCGAACCTGGTAGAGGTGCTTCCCTGCCGCCTCCTGTGGAGTAAGCGCCGGCGCCGAGTGGCAGCCAACCAGGCCGATGCCCATACTGGCCGCTATCCCAGCGCAGATCGCCGCCCAGCCAATTGCCTGCCGGACCACTGGAAGGGCTCTACGCATTCACCTTCGGGGAGAACTGCCCGCTCACGTAGTCCCAGTTGAGCACCTGGAAAAAAGCCTTCACGTATTCAGGGCGCCGGTTCTGGTACTTGAGGTAGTAGGCGTGTTCCCACACGTCCACGGCCAGCACCGGCTTGTGGCCCAGGGTCAGCGGACTGTCCTGGTTGGGAGTGGTCTCGATGGCGACTGTGCCGTCCGGCAACTTGACCAACCAGGCCCAGCCGCTGCCAAAGACGCTCATGGCCGCCGCGGTCAGTTTGTCCTGGAACGTAGCCAACGATCCGAACCTGGCGTCGATTGCCTTGGCCAGCTCGCCGCTGGGGGCCGCGCCGCCCTTGCCCAGCGTCGGCCACCAGAAGGAGTGGTTCGCATGGCCTCCACCGTTGTTGCGGACGGCGGTGCGGGCAGCCTCGGGTAAGGCATTCAGGTTCTCAACCAGTTCCCAGACCGTCTTTCCTGCCAGCTCAGGATGCGCGGCCACGGCAATATTCAGGTTGTTCACGTAAGCCTGATGGTGCTTGTCGTGGTGCAGGTGCATGGTCACAGCGTCGAAGTAAGGCTCCAGCGCGTCATAGGCGTAGGGCAAAGGCGGAAGCGTGAAAGGCCCGGTTGGCGGTGGGGGCGGGATTGCGGCAGCGGTTTGGCCGCTTGGGAATCCCTCTGCACGCAGGGTTTCGGTCAAAAGCAGCGCGCTCGCCACGCCGCCAATATGCTTGATTGCAGTTCGCCGGTCCATCATGATGGGGAAAACCTCCAATTGGTTCGATGCTCAGGGGTAGAAAAAGTCTGCGCAAAATCGGCAGGAATCGTCAAGACGCAATAAATTACCCCGGTTTCGATATGCTGATGCCATTATGGAGAAGGAATGACGGAAAAGATCGAGAATCTCATGCTGCAGGCCCACGCGGCCCAGAACCGGTGCTTCGGCTGCGGCCCGGCCAACCCGTCTGGCTTGCAACTGGCGTTTCTGCTCGCGGAAGACGGAGCAGCGGTTTGTCTGACGACGGTTCCAGATCGCTTCGATGGCCATCCCGGCTATCTGCACGGCGGCATCATCGCCACACTGCTGGATGAGGCCATGAGCAAGGCCGTCCGCGCTCGCGGCTTGACGGCTATGACGGGCCGGATGGAAATCGACTACCTGCGTCCGGTTCCTTCCGGCGTGCACCTCCGCATGGAAGGCCGCATCGTCCGCAGCGAAGGCCGCAAGCACTGGACCGAAGCGAGAATTCTGAACGCCAGAGGAACTGCGCTAGCCCAGGCCAAGGGGCTGTTCATCGAGGTGCGCGCCAGGTAACTGAAAACTGGGGCGGCCCGAAGGCCGCCCCGCCCTGCTTAGTGGATCATATTGATGGTTTCCTGGGTGATGGTGTCGAAGGTGGTGACCGCCTTGGAGTTGGCCTCGAAGGCGCGCTGGGCGATGATCAAATCGGAGAATTCGGCGGAGATGTTCACATTGGACTCCTCGAGCGCCCCATCCGTCAGCGTTCCCAGGCCGGCCGCGCCCGAGGTGGCGATAGAGGCCGTCCCGCTGGCCAGCGTGGTCGCGTAGTCGCCGTCGCCCAGCAGTTGCAGTCCCTGAACATTGGCCACGTTGGCCAGCGCCAGTTGTCCCACGTTCTGTTGCTGCCCGTTCGAGTAGCTGGCCGTGACCGTGCCGTCGGAGCCGACTGTGAAGCTCTGATACTGGCCGGGGGCGTAGCCGTTCTGGGTGGTCTCAGAGACCGCGGAGGCCGTGTCCACCTGGCTGATGGTGGGCGTACCGCTTGCGCCGAGCAGGTTCCAGCTCATGTTCAGGTTCGAGGCGCCGTCGGCCAGCCCGTTGAAGGTGAGTGGAATTCCAGCAATGTCTCCAGCCCCATTTCCCACCGGGGTTGCGGCTACTGCCACTGGGGTCGTTTGAGTCACCGTGGTCAGATTGCCGTTGGCGTTGAAGCTCATGGTTCCGGTTACGGGCGTCGACACTCCGGCGGTAAAGTCCGATGCCGGCAGGGCGACTGAGTAGCTCCAGGTGTTGGTGGCCGTCTGGGTGTAGGTCACGGTGGCAATGTGCGGGACTCCCAACGAATCATAGACCGTGATCATGGCCGGGAACGCGGTGCCTGTGGCCGAGGCGGAATCCAGGTTCGTTGTCATATTCAGAGTGGTGGTGGCCTGCGGTTGCTGCACCTGGCCCACCGGGATATTGATGGCCGTGAGCGGCGCATTGGTGTTCACCACCCCGTTCATGGCCGGATAGCCCATCACGCTCAGGCCGTTGGAGGTGACCAGATTGCCGGCCTGAGTCAGCGAAAAGCCGCCGGCACGGCTGAATTCGTTGCTTCCGCCACCGTTGTTGACCACAAAGAAGCCGTTTCCGTTTAGCGCCACGTCGGTGGCGTTGCCGGTCGTGTTGAGAGAGCCTTGCGTAAACGAGGTCTCGTTCGACGCTACCTTCACGCCTGCGCCCACCTGGATCGGGTCGCCCGCGCCGGTCGAACCGATCTGCTGGTAGAAGAGGTCGGAAAAGTTGGTTGTCTGGGCCTTGAAGGCCGTGGTGTTCATGTTGGACAGATCGTTTGCTATCGTGTTCAGCGCCGTCGAATCGGCGTCGAGGCCGGAAAGCGGAATGTAGAAACTTGCCATCGTGGATCTCCTCTGAGTGTCATCGAAGGTTGGCGCAGGCCTTGGCGGCCGGCTGGTGAACGAGCTTCATTGGGTCCCGGGCAGCCCGCCCGCGATGGACCGCGCGTGGGACCGCCCATCCAGGGTATGGGCCACGCGATGCGCAGCGGGTTTGGCCTCGGGAACGCTGAGATTGCCGGGAGCGTGTTTGGCCCCGGAGACGTGGGATACAGAGGCGCGGGCCGCTGTGGTGCTGGCCGTGGCCGCGCCGGATGCGGCGGACTGGGCTGCGGTCAACCCGCCTCCCTTGTGCGCGCCCGCGCGGAGCTGTGCGGCGGAGGCCGTGGGACTCGCGGAAGTCACGCCGGGCGTTGCGCCGCTGGCCTGGCTGGAGGTCGAGCTGCCTGTACCGGAGGTCGAGCCGCCCAGCGCCGTCGTCAAATTCTGGTTGATGTCGATCAGTTGCTCCAGGCTGTTTACCTGGACGAGTTGGTTGATGTACTCGTTGGGGTCGGTGTCCGCCGTAGGGTCCTGGTTCTGCATCTCGGTCACCAGCAAAGTGAGAAAGTCATTGGCCGAGATGGTGGCCGAAGAACTGCTCGAACTGCTTGTGCTGCCGGTACTGTCCGTCCCGGCCGCTGAGTTCGCGATAGGAGTTGCGCCCGTGCCCATCAGAGCTTGCCCCGACGTCAAATGGTGATTCAAAATTCCTGCCAATGCCGCCATGTTTCCCTGCTTTCTTTCTGCCTGGCCTTCGAACCGGCGGGCATTCAGGCCATCACCGAGATGTGAACGCCCCCCGGCCTTTCCGCCTGGCCTGTTGCATTCAGCCCACCGGTCTGAGCCGAAATCTCTTGAAGAACTGCTGCCGTATTGGCCGGCGAACTCGCCGGAGTGTTCGATTGCGGTTCTGCATAGCCGCCCTGCCCCGTATTCTGCCCCGCTCCCTGATACATTCCCTGACTCGCGCTCTGGTCCATGCCAGCCTCAGCCGAGCGGCTCTCGGGCGCGGCCAGCGTCAGCGACTCCACCGGCGTGTGCTGCTCGGCCAGGTACGCGTTCAATCCCGCAAGATGGCCGCCAAGCGCCTGGGCCGCGTCCGCCGAACCGGGCACCAGAGCGGCATGAATGCCGCCTCCGCTTCCATCCGCGCGAACACCGATCCATCCCAGGACCGGGTCCTGAAATCCTGCCTCTGCTCGCTGGGCGCCGGCATGAATCCAGGTGGGCGCCCCTGTAGCGGTCTCCGCATCGAGCGCGGCAAAGGTTTCGCGGCTGCCAACTCCGGCCGCAGTGCCCGGCGGCGCTCCCGCCATGTCGGCTGAAGTGTTCCCTGCCCCAGGCATGCCTGCCGGATCGCGCGACAGAGTGAACCCATCCAGCGCCGAGCTGCCGGGCTGCACCCCAAGGAGATGATTCTCTTGCTGGGCCGCTTCGGCCGGGCTGGCCGCATGAGCCAGCCGCGGCGTGCTCTGCCCTGTGGTCCGCGCGCCGCCGGCAACCTCTGGCTTCCCCGCGCTCGGGGACATTGCCAAAGGCGGGCTGGACCGGGAGAGGTCGGGGCCGGCATTCGTGGGCGAAGAACCCGGCGCCAGACTCGATGCCGGAGACTCAACGGCTTTCATTTCCTGCGTCTGCTGCTGCGGCTGGATCGGATTCTGCCCCTGGGCGATCATCTGCGGCGGGTTCTCAGCATGAGATACTGTCCGGCCTGGCGCAGGAGACTCTTCCCCGGCAGACACAGCTTCCTCTTCGCCGGAGGGCACGCTGCTGATACCACGGCTAAACAAATCCCCGGCCACGGAAGCGTTGTGTGAGGCATTCTCAACCGCTGGATCTTTGTCTGCGGCATGGCCTCCGGCAGGGCTTGTTCGGCCTACAACCGGTCGAGGGGTGTCTGCATTCGATGGGGTCAGTTGCAAGGGGTCCCGGCTGGCACTGTCCGGCAATCGAGTGGTGAGATTGTCCGGTGAACGATCTTTCTGAAGTCCAGTGGCGTTTGCCATCGGAGGGGTAAAGCCAGACGATGGCATGACCAATGACACAATCCCCGGAAGCGCGGAAGCCGGCGTAGCAACGGCTTCGGCGGAGGCTGGTTGAAGCTTTGCGCTCTTGCGGCTCCCGGCCGAGCGCGTGTCTGTGGACGGTTCTGCCGGAGGGGCGTTTTCCGTATGCTTCTCAGCCGGATCGGCTGCAGCTTGCCGGGCCACTCCCGTTGCTGTCCGCCAGGCAGGAATCCCGGCACGAGAGCCAGCCGGCGTCAAGCCCGTACCGCCGGCCGCCGGCCCATGGCTCTGTTCCTCTCGTGTTGTCAAAGGCAGAATTGCGGCGTTCTTCTGCGGGGTTGCGGCGCCAACAGGGATCGGGCTTGCCCCGGAAGCTCTTTCCGCAGCCCCTGCCGGGAAGGCAGCGGCAACCGTATGCGCAATGTTTGTTTCGGTCTCTTCCTTGTTGAGCCCATCCATACCAGTGCCCAGAGAGGCCAGCTGCGACTGCCAACTGGAGCGGAAGCTCTCTGCGCCCGGCACGGATGACGGAAAAAGACCAGTGCCAGGCGCATCGGCCCACCCCGCGCCCGGCGCCTTTGCCGGAACCCGACTCTGGCCCGGCTCCGGATGCCCTCGCGTCCCGATCTCGATAGGTGTGGCAACGGTCATGGGCTGGGTTAGAGCAGATGCCGTGCCAAAGGGTGTGGGGGCAGGTTAAAGCATTGTCAGGAATGGGATCGTCGATACCGTTTCGGGAAGGCGGTGCATTCACACGCCGGAATCTCTCTCAAGTTTCCTTCGCAGTGCGCTCGTTTCCCGCGGTGGCATGTGCAGGAGTGGCAGGATGGTCCGGCTCCGCACCGGTCTCTGCCCGATGCAATCGGAAGCGGTACCAGTCGTCGAGCGCCTGCTGGCCATGCCGTCCGGCCTCGATGGCGTCCCGCGCCTCGGTCTCCCGGATCAACGTCTCGGCCTGACGGCGTTCGACCCTCTTCCCCAGGAACTCCTGCCGCAGCGTGGCCACGTCGAACTCCACCATCGCGATCCTGGGAGCCAGCGCCGCCGCATGCCGCGTGGCCGCGCGCGTCTCCTCAAGGCCGGCCAGCCGGTCCGGCAACTCCCCAGAGCGGGCGCTGACCTCGACCAGCCTCCGGCCCCGGCGATCCTGTTCGGCGGTAGCCGCCAGCGCGTGTTCCAGGCGGTTCAGCTCTCCTATTGCGGACTCCAGCGCCAGCCGGCGCTGTTCTTCTTCGAGACTTCGGATGCGCAGCAGGCGGCGCAGCGCGCGCGAGACGGCCATGGGCTCACACCTCCTCGGCCAGGCTGGAGAGGCGGCGCACGCAGTCGGCAAAACGGACTTGCTCGTGCGCCTCCTGGGTCATGAAGGCGCGCATCGCTCCCCGGGCGCGCAGGGCACGGTCGAGATCCAGGTCCGACCCCGGTTTGTAGGCCCCGATGCGCACCAGGTCTTCGGAGCGGGCGTAGACGGCCATCAACCGGCGCAGCAGCGCCGCATGCTCGCGATGCTGGGGCTCGGTCACCACCGGCATCAGCCGGCTGATCGAGTCCAGCACCTCGATGGGCGGATACCAACCCTCGGCAGCCAGGGCGCGGGAGAGCACCACGTGGCCGTCCAGCAGCGACCGCACCGCGTCCACCAGTGGATCCTGCTGGTCGTCGCCCTCCATGAGCACGGTGTAAAAGGCGGTGATCGAGCCCACGCGGAACTGTCCGGTGCGTTCCACCAGCCGGGCCAGCCGGGAGAAGACCGATGGCGTATATCCCTTGGCCGTGGGCGGCTCGCCGGCGGCTAGGCCGATCTCCCGGGCGGCCATGGCGAAGCGGGTAAGAGAATCGAGCACCAGCAGCACATGTTTTCCCTGGGCGGCGAAGAACTCGGCCACCGTGGTGGCGGCCAACGCCGCCCTCATACGCATCAGCGGCGACTGGTCGGAGGTAGAAACCACCACCACGGACCGGGCCCGGCCCTCCACGCCGAGCGAGTCCTCCAGAAACTCCCCCACTTCGCGGCCGCGCTCGCCCACCAGCCCCACGACGGTCACATCGGCCTCGGTGTTGCGGGTCATCATGCCGATCAGCGTGCTCTTGCCCACCCCCGATCCGCCGAAGATGCCCACCCGCTGGCCCCGGCCCACCGTCAAGAGGCCATCGATGGCGCGGATGCCGGTGCCGAGCGGCGTGCGAATCGGCACGCGCTCCAGGGCCGGGCGCACCACCCCATCCAGAGGCATGGCCGCGGCAGCCTTGGGATACCGACCCTCATCGATCGGCGCTCCCAGCGCATTCAGCACCCTGCCCATCAGCGCCGCGCCTACCTCGATCTCCGGACTAACTCCCAGGGCCGCCACCGGATCGCCAAAGCGAATGCCCTCGGTGCTCTCTACCGGCATCGACAGCACATTGGAGCCGCGAAACCCGATGACCTCGGCCAGATGCGGACGGCCGAACTGGTCCTGGATCTCGCAGCACTCTCCCACCGAGGCCAACGGACCCGCCGACTCGATGGTCTGGCCGACCGACTCGAGGACCTGCCCGCGCCAGCGCCAGGGCTGACCGCGCTCCAGGCGTCCGAAGTAGCGGGCCAAATACGGTGTCATGGGCGGGTCTTCCTGGCGGAGATCGCCGCTTCGTCTGGCAGAGCGGCAGCTTCGGCGCCTCGCCCGCCGGCGCGGTCGAAGAAGCCGCGCTCGATCTCTCCCAGCTGCGCGCGAATTCCCAGGTCTACCGAGCCCAACTCGGTCTCGATCATGCAGTCGCCCAGCCGCATCCCCTCCCCGGAAACCACCGCGGGCTTCAAGGCCAGGTTCGGCAGCAGGGCCATGGCTTCGGTCCACAGGTCCAGTTCCGCCGCAGGCACCCGCAGGCGCACCTGAGTCGACCCGGAGAGTTGCCCCAGAGCCACGCGCACTGCTCCGGTCAGCAGCAGCGGGTCCATCTGCGCCTCGCGGCGCAGAATGCGGGCAGAGACAGCCAGCGCCAGTTCCACGACTTCATGCTCGACCGCACGAAGATACTTGTCGCGCTCCTGGGCCAAGCTCTCGATCAACTCAGCGGCCTGCCGCACTCTCCGCTCTTCGGCAGCCGCCTGGACAGCGGCCTGTGCCTCGCGCTCGGCCTGGAGGCCCTCCAGCTTCCCGCGCTCGCGGCCCGCCTCGAAGGACCGGCGCGCCTCCTCCGACAGCCGTTGGTCAAACTCGGCGCGCTGCCCGGCCCCGGTTGCCCCGCCGGCGCGAACGCGCGTTTCCTCTCGCCCTTCGCCCGAGGCCTCCGCGGGCTCCGCCCCGGCCCAGCCACCCCAGGCTGGCCAGGGAGGTTCATCGGGGCGGGCCGGATACTCGAAGATTTCGATGCGTCCGGGCGCGCCCGATCGATTTGCCGATTCCATTGCCTGCACGGATTCCCCTAACCAGTGGTCAGTGAACAGTGGTCAGCAAGAACGCAAAACACTGAAAACTGACCACTGTTCGCTGTCCACTGTTACGCCAGCATCTCGTCGCCGGTCTCCAACTTGAGGATCACTTTGCCTTCGGCCTCCAGCCGCCGGGCCAAGTTGAGGATCTCCTGCTGGGCCTGCGCCACTTCGCGCGAGCGCACCGGACCCAGCACTTCCATGTCCTCTTTCAGCATCTCCACGGCCCGCGAGCTCATCGACTTGAAGATTTGGGCGCGCAGCTCGTCGTTGGCCCCGCGCAGCGCCAGCGCCAACTGCCGTTTGTCCACCCCGGAGACGATCTCGCGAATGGTAGCCGGCGGCACCGTGACCAGGTCTTCGAAGGTGAACATCAGGTTGCGGATGCTCAACGCCAGCTCCGGCTGGCCGTCTTCAATGGTTTCCAGAATCTTCTTCGACTCCTCGGCGTTGAGCCGGTTGAGCAGGTCGGCCACCGCCTTGAAACCCGAATAGCTCTTGCGCGCCGTGTCGCCCACGCTCTCCAGGCGGCGGTGCAGGATGTGGGCCACCTTCTGCGCCATCTCCGGAGAAAACTGCCGCATCTCGGCCAGCCTCTGGATGGAGACCACCTTGTGCTCCTCGCTCAGGTTGTCCAGCACCATCGATGCCCGCCGCGGGTCCAGATGCGCCAGGACCAGAGCGATGGTCTGGGGATGCTCGGTATCGAGCAGCTTGCCCAACTGCTGGGGATCGGTGCGCTGCAGCTTGGCCAGATTGCCATGGGCCTCCTCCTGGGAATGGCGCACCAGCATCAGCAGATCGTCGGCGCGTTGCTTGCCGAAGGTCTCGATCAGCAGACGGCTGGCGTAGTCGAGGCCCCCGTGGATCATGAAGTTCTGGGTCTCCAGGAGCCCCCAAAACTCCTCCAGTATCTCGGCGGAGAGTTCGGGTGTGATGCCGCGCAGATCGGCAAGCTCCTCGGTGAGCCGCTGCACGTCCGGCTCGGGCAGGGCGCGCAGAATCTCCTTGGCCAGCTCCTCGCCCACGGCGACAAGAAGGACGGCAGCCTTGCGCAAGCCGGGCAAATTCGCCGACTGGCGCTGCCGTGCTGCCCCGTTCTCGTATCCCTCCTCGGCCAAGGCCCGGTCCTTTCCCTGCGTTGCCGCTTGTTCTACTGCGGCCATCCCCGGTTTCCGTTCCTGCTCATCCCCGCGCTAGTCGGAGTGAATCCAGCTCTGCAACAGGCGCGAGCTCTGCGCCGGCTCCCGCTTGAGGTGCCCCGTGACCTGCTCGAAGATCTCCTGCGTTCTGATCCGCTCCGGATCAACCTCGGCGGGCTCAGGGGGCCGCAAGGCCGGCTGCGCCGCACCCGCCGTCCCGCCCGGCAGCTCCCTGGCCGTCCCCTTGCCTGCTCCCCTGAAGGCGGGCGCGGACCCGGCGTGACGAAGGGCGGGGCGCACACCGAAGGCCAGCACCACCAGGAGTCCGGCCAGCAGGGCAACATACTTGACCAGCACCGGCGAACTCTCCACCGTGGCCAGCGACTGGCTGAGCAACGGGACCGGCTGTGGAGAGCGGTTCTCATCGAAGGCCAGATCTTCGACCGTCAGCATGTCTCCGCGCGCGGCGTCGAAGCCCACCGCCGCCTGGGCCAGCGCGGTCAGGTTGCGCAGCTCGTCGGCCGAGCGGGGCTGCCAGAGCGCCGCCTTTCCCTGGGCCGCAAGCTGCGCCAGCCTATCGTTCACCACGATGGCCGCCGTCATTCGCCGCACCCTGCCCGGATTCTCGAGGACGTGGCGCACCGTTTTCGAGGCTCCGTAGGTCCCGGATTCGCTCTTCGCGGATTGGGGCGGCGCGGTCTGTTGCGGGTAGACGGGCAGCGCCTGCGCGTTGGGCGCGTTCGAGGCGACGCCGGGAACTCCTGCGGCCACCGGCTGGCCGCCGGCCGTTTGCTCGGTGCGCTGCATGGAAAGGGTCACCGTCTGGTCCGGATCGTAGCTCTCCCGGGTCTCCTCGGTGGCCGCCGGATCGTAGTCCAGGGTCACGGAAGCGCGCACATTGCCCGCCCCGGTCACCGGCTCCAGGGTGGCGATCAGCTTCTCCTCGAGGGCCTGCTCGGCCGTCAGGCGCATGGCGTCTGCCGTCTTCGGCCCCAGCGGCAGGTGGCCGGCCGCATCCACCAGCACCACCCGCTCGGGCGCCAGGCCGTCCACAGCCGAGGCCACCAGGTTGCGAATCGCCTCCGGCTCCCCATCGGCCAGCGAGCGGTGGCGCAGCTTGATCACCACCGAGGCCTTGGCCGGGCGCTCAGCCTCGCGAAAGAGCGAGTCGTGAGGCAGCACCAGGTGAACCCGCGCCGACTCGACATCGGACAACGAGCCCACGGTGTGCTCCAGCTCTCCCTCCAGAGCCCGCTGATAATTGACCTGCTCGTCGAACTCGGATCCCACCCAGTTGGGCTTGTCGAAGATCTCAAAACCCAGCCGTCCGCTCTTCACGCCTCCCTTGGCGGCGGTCACCAGGCGGGCCTTGTCCAACTGCGCGGCCGGAACCCGGATGCCGGCCCCGTTTTCGGCCGGCTCATAAGGAATCTGCGCCTGGGTGAGAATCTGGCCGGTCTGGCGCGCGTCTTCCGGGTCCAGGTTCGCGTACAGGATGCGCCAGTCGGGGCCGAGCGCATACCAGGACAGGCCTGCAACCAGCGCCGCCAGCAGCAAGGCCGCCATCAGCGCCCAGCCTCGCTGCGCGGGCTGCATCGCCGCCCAGTGAGCCCGCCCCAGCCCCCACAGCCCGGCGAGCCGGTCCGTCAACTGGGGTTGTCCGGGCGTAGCAGGCGTGCTCTTTTCCAACTGTGTTCCAGTGGCCATGATCCCAGTGTCCCGCCGCTTTCCCGTCGTTGATTCCGCGCTGTTGAGAGCCCATTCATTGCCGGGACTGTCTTCTGCGTGGCCTGCTCACCCCTTCGGCTCACACGCCCGCCCGCGCAACCGTCCTAAAACTGCATGCCAATTACCTGCTGGTAGGCCTGGACCGCCTTGTTGCGCACGGCCAGCGCCAGTTCGAAGGCCATGCTCGCCTTCTGGGTGGCGATCATCGCCTGATGCACGTCCACGCCGGAGCCGGTCATCAGCCCGGCCACGGCGGAGTGGGCCTGTGCCTCCAACTGGTTCACCTGGCCGACCGCATCGGTCAACAGATCGGAGAATGGGGTGGGCGCGGCGGCGGCGGAAGCCGTGGCCAGCGACGCGCCGGAACCGGCGAGGCCCGATAACGCTGGAGTTACTGCATTGATTGGGTTCATCGCAGTTTGCATTGGTCCTTTCTGCAGTCTTCAGCCTGCTGTTGTCCGCTCCTTGCGCCGCCTTCCGCCAGGGCCGTCAAGCCGCTGCCGATGGCTACGACTTGGCGATCTCCAATGCCGAGGAGATCATGCCCTTTTCAGCCTGCACCGCGGAGCTATTCAGACCATATGCACGTGTCGCCCCCATGAGGTCCACCATCTCTGTGAGGGGATTAATGTCCGGATACGAGACATACCCGTCGGGCCCGGCATCGGGATGGCCGGGATCGTATCGTTTGAGCGGAGCCGAGGGGTCCTCGACCACGCCGGCGATATACACGCCCGGCGCCACCGGCCCGGAGCCGGCCGCATTCAGCGCGGGAAGAGCCGGAGAGCCGAAGGTTCCCGAAGCCGTGGCCAGGGAATCGAGAAACCCGGGATCGCCCGAATTGGCGGCGAAGATCACATGCTGCCGGTGGTAAGCGCCGCCCGCGGCCGTGCGGGTGGTTTCAGCGTTGGCCATGTTGGCCGCCACCACCTCGGCGCGCATCCGCTCGGCCTGCATGGCCCCGCCCGAGGTCTCCATCAATCCAAAGAGGTTCATTCTCCAGCCTCCTTCCACTGCCCAGGTTACTTGCTGTCGGCGTGGATGGCGTCCATCACCCGCTGATACTCCTGCCGGAGCAGGGCCACGCCGGTTTTGAACTCCAGTTGCGCCTCGGCCAGATTCAGGCCCTCGCGGTCCATGGAGACGTTGTTGCCGTCGGGGCGCGCGATCAGCCCATCCACGGACTTGACACGCACCTGCCGGGGCGCGCGTCCCCGGTCCACGCCGTCCATGGCCTCCCGCATCTCGGCCTCGAAGTCCATCCCCGCGGCCCGGTAGCCGGGGGTGTCGATGTTGGCCATGTTGGCCGCGGTCAGCTTGGCCTGGCTGGTGGCCAGGTCCAGGTAACGGGCCAACTGGTCGCTCAGCCGGGTTTCGATCTCCATGCTCATCGCAACCTCCCTTCCGGACCGCTCAGTTCACCGTGAGTCCAAAGTCGATCTCCCTCGCGGTGAGGACGGCCTCTTCGCCGGCCAGAATGGCGGCCCGCTCCAGAACGTGTTCGAGTTCGCGGACGTTGCCGGGCCAGTCGTGGACGGCGAGTTTGGCCAGTGCCCCCGCGTCGACGCGCTTTACCGGCGCCTCGCGGCCCATCCGCTGCATGAAGTGTTCCACCAGCAGAGGCAGGTCCTGGGCGTGCTCGGCCAGCGATGGAGTGCGGATGAGGAAGACGGCCAGGCGGTAGTAAAGGTCGGAGCGGAAGCCGCCCGACTGGGTCTGCTGGGCCAGCGCCTGATGGGTGGCGGCCACGATGCGCACGTCTACCTTCACGATCTCGTTGTCACCCACCCGCTGCAGCTCGCCGCACTCCACAAAGCGCAGCAGCTTGGATTGCAGAGCCAGCGGCATCTCACCGATCTCGTCCAGAAGCAACGTACCGCCGTCGGCGGCCTCGATGCGCCCGACGCGTCCCTGCACCGCGCCGGTAAAAGCGCCGCGGGTGTGGCCGAACAGCTCGGCTTCCAGCAACGCCTCCGGAATGGCCGCGCAGTTGATGACGACAAAGGGCTTGCGGCTTCGGGGCGACAGCCGGTGCAAGGCCTCGGCCACCAGCTCCTTGCCCGAGCCGGTGGGTCCTTCGATCAATACCGGAGTCGAGCGCGGAGCCACCAGGCGGATGCGGCGGCTGACCTCCAGCATGCAGGGGGCGTTGCCGACCAGCTCCGGGAGGCGTTCGATGGACGCCGGCTCGTCCCCGGGTCCGGGCAACTGCACCAGATTGGGTAGCGCCGGGGAAGAGTTGGGCTGCGCGGGCTTCGAGCCGGCTGCGGCAGGATGAGCCGCGACCGGCCAGGGATTCGTGCGCATCCGGGCGGGCGCCGCGTTCGGTTTGTTGAGCGCGGGCGCCGTGTTCCACGCCGTCGTATCGGTGTCTTGGCTGCGGCGCAGGGCGTAGAGCAGCTCCTGGCGATAGGGGCCGCGCGGGCTCTCCTGCGCGGAGGAGCCGCCTGCGGTCACCAGATCCACTTGCGGAAAGGATCCGCGGAAGTCCTTGATAAACTCGGCCAGGTCGAGATCGGGCAACCATGAGTCGACGATGATGGCCTCCGGGAGGGCGGCTTCGGTTTCGGCCCAGGCGTGGGCGCCGCCCTCGGCCTCGCGCACCTGCCAGCGCAGGCCGGTGAGGATCTCGGAGAGCCGCTGGCGGAAGCTGCGATCGGCGCTGGCCACCAGCGCGGTGCGCGGCCGGATGCGGGCGGCGGGAGGAAGAACGGAAGCCGGAACAATCTGCATGGGTATTCTCCTAACCATCGAGCGGGTTGATCAAAGCGAGTGCGCTTCAGGGACCGGACCGGTTGCTGACGGCCTGGCCGTGGGAATGACGAACGCGGGGGTTGCGGCGAGGGCCAGATCAGCCTCCGAAGGCACCACGTAGCCCTGCCCGCGCACCGTCCGGATCAGTTGTCCGGGGGGCGGGTCCTTGAGCTTGCGGCGCAGGTAGTTAATGTAGACATCCACAATGTTGGTGGTCTGCGCCGGCTCCAGATTCCAGACCGAGTCCAGCAGCTCCACCCGCGAGACGCACTGGCCGCGGTTGAGCATCAGGTGCTCCAGCAGGGCAAATTCCTTGTTGGTGAGCAGGATCGACTGGCCGGCGCGGCGGGCCGTGTGATCCAGCCGGTCGAGTTCCAGGTTGCCGGCCCTCAATTGCAGCCGCGCCTCCCGCTTGCGCCGCAACAGGGCCCGGCAGCGGGCTCGCAGCTCGTGCAGGCTGAAGGGCTTGATCATCAGGTCGTCGGCCCCGCAGTCCAGGCAGCGGACGCGTGTGTCCACCTCCTGCCGCGCGGTCAGCACCAGCACCGGCAGGTCTGCGTCAATGGCCCGAACCTCCTTGAGCACCTGCTCGCCGTCCTTGACCGGCATATTGAGATCGAGGATGGTCAAATCCGGCATCTCCTGACGAAATGCCTCTACGGCGGCCGCTCCATCGCTGGCCACGCGCACGCGATGCCCGTCGGCTTCCAGGCCGCGGCTCAAAAACAATCCCAATGCCTTGTCGTCTTCGGCGATCAATAACCTCATGGCAGCCTTCCTCTTGGGCAGCGTCCTCAACCCGCAACGGCAGCCCGCTCTACGAAAGGGCACGGCATTCGCCGCGCCGCATCCCGGCCGGCTTAGTGTGCGCTAAGGAACGGCTCCCCATAACCATCCCGCGTGGGGGAGAAGAACTCAAGATTGGAAAGAAGAAAGAACAAGAGGGGATTCCAGAATCGGCACAGGCAAGGGGAAATGTCCCAAAACGGCGAATGTTTGCACGCCGCTTATGACCCCGGTTTACCACCCCTGCTCAAGGTGTTCAGTTCCATGACATCCTTTACACATGGTCTCGGGACATGCTTTACGCTTCCGCTCTAGCGCAAGCGCCTGGAACACGTAAAGAAGGTCTTCAGAAGCCAGTTTGCGCAGTGACCGAAAAAAGTCGAAAAAGAGTTGACGCGGTTCGCCGTTTATTCGCTATAATGTTCGCATGGCTGTTACAAGAAGGCAAAAAGAGGTTCTCGACTTCCTCGAATCGTTTGTGGCGCGCAACGGCTACTCCCCGTCGTTTGAGGAGATTGCGCGCGGCATGGGGCTGAAGAGCCTGGCAACCGTGCACAAGCACATTACCAACCTGGAAAAGAAGGGGCTGCTGGACCGCGTGCATAACCGCAGCCGCTCCATCGACGTTCTGCCGCCGGGCACGCGCACCCGCACCAGCGACAGGCTGCCGCTGGCCGGGCGAATCGCCGCCGGCTTTCCCGTCGAAGCGATGGAGACCGAGGAGAGCATCTCGCTGCATGACGTGGTGGGCAACCGCGACGTCTTCGCCCTCGAGGTGCGCGGAGATTCGATGCGCGACGAACACATCATCAACGGCGATTACGTGCTGGTGGAGCGCGCGCGTACGGCTCGCCAGGGCGAGATCGTGGTGGCCCTGGTGCATGGCTCCGAGACCACCTTGAAGCGCTTCTACACGGAGGGCAACCAAGTGCGGCTGCAACCGGCCAACATGGAGATGGAGCCCATCTATGTTCCGGCCGCGCAGGTAGCCATTCAGGGCCGCGTGCTCGGCGTGCTGCGCAAGTACCGTTAACCGTTCGTTTGTCGCCGAATACGGTGAAGGCCCGGCGCACCCACCGGGCCTTCCCATTGCCAATCTGCGGCTTCCGCGGAGTTCCGTTACGCCAACAGGCGCTTGATCTTCTCTTCAATCACGTCCTGGGGCACATAGCCCACGATCTGATCGGCCACCTTACCGCCCTTGAAAAACAGCAGTGCGGGAATGCCGCGAATGCCGTAGCGCGACGGTGTGGCGCCATTTTCGTCCACATTTACCTTGATCACCTTCAGCTTGCCGGCATAGGTTGCGGCTACGCCGTCCACGATCGGCTCGATTGCCTTGCACGGACCGCACCAAACGGCCCAAAAATCCACCAGAACCGGCTGCTCGCTGTGCAGCACTTCCTGATCGAACGTTGCATCGTTGACTTCCAGGACTCCCAAACCAGCCATGATCCTCCTTGCGGCGCCCACACTTCTTCCAGTGTACCGGGAATCGCGCTTTCATGGGATGCGGCACTCTGGCGGAAAGTCGCAAACCGCGCCTGAACCGTAAACGGCAGGTGGGTGTGCGATGTGCGAACCAATTCGCTGGCGTGCCTCTGAGACGCTGGCCTTAGAGCGCTCTCGCCGCGCCATGGGAGCAAACAAAAGCGCCCGGATCCTGAAAAGGATCGCGGGCGCTAGAGCAGCCCTCCCCCAGAACTGCCCACGCAGCGAATTTAGGTGTTTCCGGGGTGAATAGCAAGGAATCTTAGGTAATCGAAGTAGCAATAACTAATGGGGGATTACCTAGAAAGCCACTAGAGCCGAAGCAAGAAGTTACCGCAATGACAACCTTTTCATCGACGTGTCCGGAATACGGCTCCCGGCCATCAACTCTGGTCCGTCTCAAGGAACTGCCTTGCCCCGGCAGGCAAAAACCGGCAGACCACGAGTTCCGGCTCCGGCAGGCCTGCAACCGCATTGCGGATGGCGGCCGAAGCCTCCGGGAGGCTTTCCTCGCTGCCGACCACTACAAGAACGGCTGGACCGGCGCCACTCAGCGCTGCTCCCAGAATGCCGTGATCTCCTGCCAGCGGCAGCAGAGGAAGCAGCAGCGGACAGATGGGCGCGCGGTAGGGCTGGTGAATGCGGTCCTGCATGGCGATGCGCAGCAGATCAGCTCGCCCCTGGACAAAGGCAAGCCCCAGCAGCGCCACGGACTGTATGTTGGCCACAACGTCGGCCCGTGAGTAGCAGTCGGGAAGCATGCCGCGGGCCTTGTTGGTGGACAACGGCTCCGCGGGAAGAACGACGATGGCCCGCCACTCGGCCGGAGGGACGGCCCGGGCCACATGCACGGTTTTGCCTTCGCAGGCCGCGGCGACAAACCCGCCCAGCCAACAGGCCGAAGCGTTGTCCGGATGGCCCTCCAGCGCCGATGCCTCTTCGAGAATGTGCTCCGGGCTCCAGCCCAACTGGCCAAAGTGCACTGCGAGCACAATGGCCGCCAGCCGTCCGGCCGCGGACGAGCCGCAGCCCATTCCAAGCGGAATGTCATTGGCCATGCGAATTGCCAATGGCATGATCGGCCGGCCATGGCTCTGAAGCAGCCCTTTGTAAATCTCCAGGATGAGATGATTCTCAAGCCTCGAAATGAGCTCCCAGTCCCTGCCGGTCGCGGCAATCGAGAACTCCGCGGCCGGTTCAGCCTCGATCTCAAGATAGAAGTCGAAGGCCACGGCGACAGCGTCGAAACCGGGGCCGAGATTGGCTGAGGTGGCAGGCAGGCGCAGCCGGAGACTCCCGGCCTTTGCTCTCAAGGCGTCGCTCATCCCACTCTGTCCTTCATCGCGGCCAGCACCGCGGCCGGCGTGGCCTCGACCACCTGCGCGTTGCGCCGCAAACCCTTGATCTCCGCCTCCCGGCCAACACTCTCCTCATCCGTCAAGAGCGTTCCACGATGGAAGTCGATGGTGTAATCGGCGTCCTTGAGGGTGTGGCCGGTGAGCATCAGAACCACCGTTTCGCCTGGCTCGATCGCGCCCTGGGCACACAGCTTTTTCAACCCTGCGAGGGTGACGGCGGAGGCCGGCTCGCAGCCCAGCCCTTCAGCGCCCACTTCGGCCTTGGCGATCGCTATCTCGGCCTCGGTCACGTCCAGACACCAGCCGCCCGTCTCCTGGATGACCCGCGCTGCCTTGCGCCACGAAGCCGGATTGCCGATGCGAATTGCGGTGGCCCGCGTGTGCGCCTCTACCGGCTCCAATGCGGCTCCGTGGCTGGTTTCAAAGGAGCGCACCAGCGGATTGGCCCCCGCTGCCTGAATCACGGAGATGCGCGGCTGCCGCGCCACCAGTCCCAACTCGTGCAGTTCGCGGAAGCCCTTGCCCAGCGCCGAACTGTTGCCCAGGTTGCCTCCGGGCACAATCAGGTGGTCGGGAACATTCCAGTCGAAGGCCTCGGCAATCTCGAAGGCCGGCGTCTTCTGCCCTTCCAACCGGTAGGGATTGACCGAGTTGAGCAGGTAGATGGGCGCTTCGTTCACAATCTGCGTCAGCAAGCGGAGGCAGCCGTCGAAATCGGCCTTCAACTGGCAGGTGACGGAGCCGTAGTCCATGGCCTGTGACAGCTTGCCCCAGGCGATCTTTCCCTCGGGAATCAGCACCAGGCTGCGCAGCCCGGCGCGCGCGGCATAGGCGGACATCGCGGCAGAGGTGTTCCCTGTCGACGCGCAGGCCACCCACTCGAAGCCACGCTCCTTGGCCACGCTCATCGCCGCGGTCATGCCCGTGTCTTTGAAGGAACCTGTCGGGTTCATTCCCTGGTGCTTGGCGAAGAGCTGGTCGATTCCCAGGGCCTTGGAGGCGCGGGGCAGGTGGTAGAGGGGCGTATTGCCCTCGCGCAAAGTCACGGCGTTGTTCAAGCTGTCCAGAATCGGCAGCAGCTCGCGGAATCGCCAGACGCCGGAGTGGTCCAGCGCCTCAGAGGACGAGCGCCGCTCCCGCCACAGCCACTTGAGCGCGCCGGGATTGGGGCGATCAGGCCCCTTGCGCTGGCTCCAGCCCGGATACTCCACTTCAAACAGCTCTCCGCAGACCGCGCAGCGAAAGTCCGGGCGCGCTTCCGCCCCCGCGATCCGCGCCCCGCATCCAAAACAGCGCAACTGGTGCAAATTGTCGTTCATGCCTGAGGATAGGGTACCAGCCAGCGGCGAATTTTGGCGTGCACTGGACACTTATGCCACCCTTTGCCAAAGAGGTTCTCGGTTCCGCTTCTTGGATTGCGGTGCGTGGCTGCGGAACGGGCACGGAAGCTGGGCGAATCGGGAACGCTCAAGTTGCGGCAATTACCAGGAGCGTTGCGTCATCTTGGAATTGAGCCTCGCAAAAGGCCGTGACCTCCGCGAGCAGCCGGCGATTCAGCTCGCTTGCGGAGAGTCCAGCGTTGGCCTTTGCAAATGTTGCAATACTCGTTTCTTCGAATTCCTGCCCGTGCGCATCCGACGCTTCCGTGATGCCGTCGGTGAACAGGAGCAAGCGGTCCCCTGCCCTCAACTCGATCACCGAGTCCTCGTATTTCCAGCTTGGGAAGACGCCGAGCACTGCGCCGCCTTGCTCCAGCATGTGGACAGAACCGGCAGAGACGAGGATGGGGTAAAGATGTCCGGCGTTGCAGTACTGAAACGTACGCGCTTCACCATCGAGGATTCCGTAAAAAAACGTCACGAACTTCCCCGTCGCAATGTTCTCGTGCAACAGGCTGTTGACTTTGCCGCACACCCTGGCCGGGCTCTCCGAGTCGCTCGCAAACGCGCGAACCGCGGCTTGCACATTGGCCATCAGAAGCGCGGCCGATACCCCTTTTCCGACCACGTCGGCAATGCAGATTCCAAGCCGGTGGTCGCCGAGCCGGAGCACGTCGTAGTAATCCCCGCTCACGGAGAGAGCCGGTTGCCATGCTCCAGCGACTTCAAATCCCGGAAGCTGGGGAATTTTGCTTGGAAGCAGCGACTGCTGTATCTCCCGGGCCCGCTGCAATTCCTGCTCCTGCATTTCAAGCCGAGCTGTCCCGAGTTCAACCGAATGCTGAAGCTCGATGTTGCGCCGTTCCAGCCGCTCCTTCGTCGTGTGGTACAGAAACGAGAGAACACCGAAAACGAAGGTGATTAGATACGGGAACTTCCATCCGGTTCTAATGAGATGAGAAACCGTCTGCGGAGTAGGCGGGGCAATCAACCATACCACTACACTCGAAAACACGTAGACAGGGATCGCAAGTACAAGTAGGACTGGCAGGAAAACCAGCCAGTTGAAAGGGAACGGCCTTTGCCGATAAAGGAAGTTCAGTCGATCGGTTGCAGGGGTGAGGAGATTCCCAATGCAAAGAGAGTACACCAGGATCGTCGCGGGATTGATCGGCTGTCCGATGGCCCAGAAAATGGCGCCACCGACTGCGGAAACGGCGAGGTAAAGGCTTTGCTGCCTGAAGAAGCGAACTAGAGAAGGATAGTTGACTTTCACGCTACCACGCTGTCTGAGCCTCAATTGAGCTAACTGTCAATTCTATTCCCGCAATCAGAATCCCAGCATCACCGGCTCCATTTCAAGATGAATGCCAAAGCGGGCCTCGACCGCGGTGGCAATCTGGCTGGCCAAAGCGAGAATCTCTGCCGCGCTCGCGCCGCCGCGGTTCACCAGCGCCAGCGTATGCCGCGACGACACGCCCGCCGCGCCCAGCGCGTAGCCCTTCGCGAAACCAGCCTGCTCAATGAGCCACGCGGCAGGTACTTTGACCCGGCCCATATTCTCAGGCCCTGTCCCGGCAGGAAAGCGCGGCGGCTCTTTCGCGCTGCACTCGGCAATGCGCCGCACCTGCTCCTCTGTGACCACCGGATTCTTGAAAAAGCTGCCCGCGCTGCGGCAGTCGGGATCGCCCTCGACCAACAGCATTCCCTTGGACCGGCGAACGCGGCGCACGGCCGCGGCAACCTCGGCAAGGCTCACTTCCCTGCCCTCTCTCTCACTCTCCGCAAGGGCGCGTTGCAGCTCCGCATAGCGCAATGTGGGCGCGCCGCCGGGGGTGAGCCGGTAGTCCACGCGGGTGACGACGTACCGCCCGCGATCCGCCGAGTTGAAGCGGCTGCGGCGGTAGGCGAAACCGCACTCCGCACCTGAAAACTCGACAAATTCATGCTCTTCCAGGTCAAAGGCGCGCACCCGCTCGATGGCCGAAGCCACCTCCTGCCCGTATGCGCCTACATTCTGAACCGGAGTTCCGCCCACTGTGCCCGGAATGCCTGCCAGGCACTCGACGCCCGCGCAGTTGTCCCGTACGGCGCGCTCCACAAAGCCATCCCAGTCCTCGCCGGCGCCAACCTGATAGATCGTTTGGCCTGAATCCTCCACCGTCTCGGCCACCGCAATGCCGCGCAATCCCACCCGCAGCACCAGGCCATCGAATCCGGCGTCGGAGACCAGCAGATTGCTGCCGCCGCCCAGCACAAAAAGCGCCAGCCCGCGCTCCCGCGCCCATGCCGCCGCCTCAACGATCTCCTCTTCGCTGGCTGCCTCAACAAACCAGCGCGCCGGGCCGCCGATGCCGAAGGTCGTGAAGGACGCAAGCGGCTTGTTTTCTTCCATGAGCATCGGTTAAAGGCTACACCACGGCGTTTGACGATAGAATAATTGCAGGCACTTCCCTGCCGGAGGCAAAAATGTACCCAGAATTGATGGTAATTCCCATGCGCGAGGAATTGGTGCGCGCTGGGATCAAGGAAACCCGGACCGCCGAGGATGTGGACGCGGCGCTGGCCCAACCGGGCACAACCATGTTGGTGGTCAACTCAATCTGCGGCTGCGCGGCTGGCAAGATGCGCCCCGGCGTGCGGCTGGCGCTCACTGCCTCCGCCAACCAGCCCGACCACAGGATTACGGTCTTTGCCGGCCAGGACCGCGAAGCCACCGAGCGCGCCCGCAGCTACTTTGAAGGCAACCCGCCCAGTTCCCCCGCCATCGCCATCCTGCGCGACGGCAAGCTGGTCTACCTGATGCAGCGCTTCGTCATCGAGCAGGCCACCGCGCAGCAGATTGCCGGCGAACTGGTCCGCGCCTTCGACGAGTTCTGCGCCAAGGCAACGGCGTAGCGGCGCATTTCGCAGTCTCATCCGCCAAACGGCCTCCCATTGGAGGCCGTTTGGCTTTGCTACTTGTTTTCGCTGACTCAGTCGCCCTCGGCCGCTTTAGGCAGCTTCTGCACCTTGCTGTGCTTGATCGAGTATCCGAAGTAGATCACCAATCCGACCAGGAGCCAGCCGATCATCACCGTCCAGGTAATGAGCGGGAGATTGGTCATCAGATAGACGGCGGTGATGATGCCCAGAATCGGCACCAACGGAACGAACGGCGTCTTGAAGGGCCGGTGCAGGTCAGGATGCCGCACCCGCAGAACCCATACTCCGGCGCAGACGATGGTGAAGGCCAGCAGTGTGCCGATGTTCACCAGTTCGGCGAGCCGGTCGACGGGTAGCAGAGCCGGCAGGATGGCCACCACAACGCCCACCACTATGGTAGAAATCCAGGGCGTGCGGAATTTGGGATGAATGGCCGAGGCCCACTTGGGCAAAAGGCCGTCGCGGGACATGGAGAAGAAGACGCGCGACTGGCCCAGCAGCATGACCAGCATCACGGTTGCCAGCCCGAAGACCGCGCCGATTTTCACCAGCAGCGAGCCCCAACTCACGCCTGTAGCGTCAATGCCCAGCGCCACCGGATCGGCAACGTTCAGCTCCTTGTAGTTCACCAGGCCGGTCAGCACCGTGGAAACCAGGATATAGAGGATGGTGCAGATCACCAGCGAACCGAGGATGCCCAGAGGCATATCCTTTTGCGGATTCTTCGCTTCCTGGGCTGCCGTCGAGACGGCGTCAAACCCGATGTAGGCAAAAAAGATGGAAGCCGCGCCCGTGGCAATGCCGTGCCAACCGAAATTCCCGTGCCCGTCGGAGGGCGGAAGGTAAGGGTGCCAATTGGCCCAGGCCAACTGCGGATGGTGGGCAATGAAATAGATTCCGATGACCAGAAAGACGCCGACAATGCCCAGCTTCACCACCACGATGACGGAGTTCAGGTTGGCCGACTCTTTGATGCCGATGACCAGAACGGTAGTGACGAACAAGATGGCCAGAATGGCCACCATGTTGAAGAGCGCAGTCACGTGCGGCAGCCCCGCCGCTTGCGTTCCCGGCGGCAGTGAAGTCAGCGGCAGCCATCGCTCGTGAAAGAAGACCAGCACGGTGCCGGGAGTCGCAGTCAGCCGCGGCGGCATGTAGATATGCAACTGCTGCAGCAGGCTGTTGAAGTAACCCGACCAGCCGGAGGCCACGGTGGCCGCGCCAAAGCCGTACTCCAGTCCCAGGTCCCAGCCGATGATCCAGGCGACAAACTCGCCCAGCGTCGCATAGCCGTAAGTGTAGGCCGAGCCGGCGATGGGAATGATGGAGGCAAACTCGGCATAGCACAGGCCGGCGAAGGCGCAGACGATGCCGGCCAGCACAAAGCTGAGCGCCACAGCCGGCCCGGCATGCAAGGCCGCAGCCTGCCCGGTGAGCACAAAGATGCCGGCGCCGATGATAGCGCCGATGCCAAGAGTGATGAGGTTCGTTGCGCCCAGTGAGCGCTTGAGCGTGTGTTCGCCCTGTTCACCGGCCTCTTTCGAGAGCATCGACATGGGTTTGATACGTAGCAGCCTGGACATGAATGAGGGACGTCCTCCTCAGTGGTTGAGATCAGATTGAATTTGACTTGCCGTGAGCTTGGCTCGTAGGCCGCCGCGACCAGAAGAGATAAACGGGTATGCCCAGCAGCACCAAAACCAGGCCCGGCCATGTGTACTGGGGCTTGTATCGCAATAATACGATACAAATCCAGGAGGCAAGCAGGATATAGAGCCCCGGCAGCACCGGATAGCCCAGCGCCTTGTAGGGACGCGGCGCCTCCGGCTGTTTGAAGCGCAGCACGAACAGCCCAACGATGGTGAGGATGTAAAACACCAGCACCGCGAAGATGATGTAGTCCAGCAACTGGCTGTATGAGCCCGAGATGCACAGCACGGTGGCCCACGCAGCCTGCACCAGCAAGGCCGCCACCGGCGTCTTGTAGCGCGGATGCAGCTTGCCGACGGACTTGAAGAACAGTCCGTCGCGGCTCATGGCATAGTAAACGCGCGCCCCGGCCAGCGTCATTCCATTGGCGCAGCCGAAGGTGGAAACCAGAATAGCCGCGGCCATCAACCACGCGCCGCCGGAGTGAAAGATTTGCTCCAGAGCTGCCGTGGCCACGCGGTCCTCCGCCGCGAACTGCACTCCCCGCGCCAGCACCGTGGCCCCGTTGGGATCGCCGTGCATGGGCAGGACCAGCAGGTAGCCCAGCGACACAAGAAAGTACACTGTCAGCACAAATCCCGTGCCCAGAATCAGCGACAGAGGAATGTTCCGTTTGGGATTCTTCACCTCGCCGGCGGTGAACGTGATGTTGTTCCATGCGTCGGCGGAGAACAGCGACCCCACCTGCACCACGGCCAGAATCACCAGCAGATTCACCAGCACGATGGGACCGCCGACACCCACTTGCACTGGATCGCGCGCACTCCAGCCGGCATTCTTCCAGAACTGGCTCCAGCCGGGGCCGAAATTTGCTTGCCATGCGATGGCATTGCGCCCCACCGTGAAAGCGAGCAGAATCAGCGCCGCCAGCGACAGAGCCTTGGCCGAGGTGAAGACGTTCTGGATCAATGCGCCCAGCTTCACGCCAAAGATGTTGACGATCGCCAGAAAGAAGACCACTGCGATCGCGGTGAGGTTGGCCGTGCTCACGCCGATCTCCATGTTCCCCAGCACCATGGGCCCAATCTTGAGCGCTGGAACATGGGCAATATCCCACAGCCAGTGCGTCGTCGAGATGGTGGGGAAAAACACGCCCAGAAACTTGCCGAAGGCCACGCAGACGGCGGCGATGGTGCCCGTCTGAATGACCAGAAACAGCGTCCATCCGTAGAGGAAACCCCACAGCGGCCCCAGCGACTCGCGCAGGTAGACGTACTGGCCGCCGGCCCTGGGCATCATGGCCGCCAGCTCGCCGTAGCTCAGCGCGGCGATCATGGTGAGGATGGCCGTAACCACCCACGCGCCCAGGTAAAGCGCCGGAGAGTTGGTGCCCCTGGCAATGTCCGCATCGACGATGAAGATGCCGGACCCGATCATCGACCCGATCACCAGCGCCGTGGAGCTGAAAAGGCCGAGGCTTTGCACCAGCCGGGGAGCGTTGGCGGAATCGTTTATCGGGCCGGCGGCCTCGGGGATGGGAGTCGCGTCTTGGGTCGTCACTTAAAGAAAGTTTTAGCGGATTTTGTCGAGAATGTCTTTCTATTTCTTAAAGTGTGTGAAAACAGGACACTTTGTACGAATTCAGGACACTTTTGCTGAGGATCACATCAAAGCCCCGTGCCCCATCCTTTTCGTGTTCTTTGCGAAAAGGGTGGGAGACCACGAACCCATGCTTGCCAGCTCTCAGCCCAGTTCCGCCAGCCACCTGCGAAACTCAGTCGCGGGGTCCGGCTGCCGAAAGATCGCTCCAGCGACAGCCACCACCGTAGCTCCGGCAGCCAGCGCGGCCTCCGCCGTGACCAGCGTAATGCCGCCGACAGCCACCAACACCGGGCCCGGTCCAGCCTGTGCGCGTAGCCGCCGCACGCCTTCCACGCCAATCGGAGGCTTCGAGGTTTGCTTGGTCCGCGTCGGATAGACAGGGCCAATGGAGAGATAATCCACCGGCTCAGCCAGAATTCCCGGCAGCAGCGCCTCGCTGCCGCCAAAGGTTCCCACGACACGATCCGGCCCCAGCAATCTGCGAACCTTGGCGGGCGGCAGGTCGCCGGCATCCACGTGCACGCCGTCAAAGCCAATCTGTTCAATCAGATCGGCCCGGTCATCGAGAATCAGCTTCACCTGACCGGTGGGCAGCGCCGCGCGAAGAATCTCAGCGTCGGCCAGCAACTCAGCTTCAACGCCGGTCTTGTTTCGGTATTCAAGCAGCGTCACCCCAGCCTGGGCAAGTGAGCCGCCCAACCTGCGCAGAAACTCAGCGCGGCCGGTTGCCGGAAGGATCGAAGCATCCAGGATGGGGTAGACCTTGGGAAAGGAAATGGGCATGGAACAAGGGTAAATGAGGCAGTTGTCAGTGAACAGTGATCAGTGATCAGTTCCCAGGGGGCGCTCTGCGAGCTCAGGGCGTCGCTCACTCAAGAGGTTCCAGTTCGCCGACCACGGGTTGCTTGTAACTGACCACTGACCACTGACAACTGACAACTGTCTTCCTACATCTCATCCGCCGACGGCCCGTACGTGCCGGGGATCGGCTTGTCCAGGAGCCGTATATAAACCCCCAACTGCGCGCGGTGGTGGATCAGGTGGTCGAGCACCCAATTGCGGAAGACGCGATACTTCGATTCGTCGATCCAGGCCTGGCCGCCGGCCACAAACTTCCAGTTCTCGTCCCACTTCTCAGGGACAAATTTGGCCAGTTCCGCCTTGGCTTGGGCTATCTGCCCGTCAAATCGCTCCAGCAAGGCCTCCTTGGACGCTGGGACGTAGGGATCCCACTTGTGATCCGGGGGAAACTCCAGCTTGTCGGTGGTCAGAGTGGAAATCGCCCACTCCCCGGCTGTATCCGAGACGTGTCCTGCTAAATGGCCCAGGCTCATCGACTTGGGGTGGGGTTTGAAGGTGAAATCGACATCGGCCGGAATCGCCTCCAGCATTTTGCGCGTCTTGGCGGTCTCGCGGTCGTATTCGGCAATCAGTTCCTTTTGAAAGTCCATCGGGGCAACCTCCTGTGTTGCCAAGCCAGCATAAATCAGGGCCCACCTGAAAAGCGAATAAAAAGCGATAGATTGTCGCAATATTCGTAGGCAAGCCCGCTCCTACTTGCCTTCTCCGCCTTTGGCGGCCAGGAACCGCTCCATGAACTTGGTGTCGAATTCGCCGGCGCGGAAGCCGGGGTCGGCAAAGATCGCCTGATGCAGCGAGATCGATGTCTCGATGCCCTGCACGATGAACTGGCTCAACGCGCGCTCCATCTTGGCGATAGCCTCTGCGCGGTCGGTCCCGTGCGTAATCAGCTTGGCAATCAGCGAGTCGTAGTAGGGCGGGACCACGCCTTCGGCGTACTGCGCCGTATCCACGCGCACGCCGTTGCCGCCGGGCACGTTGAAGGCCGTAATCTGGCCCGCCGAAGGGGTGAACTTCTGCGGATGCTCGGCGTTGATGCGGCATTCGATGGCGTGGCCGCGGATCTCCAGCCTGGAGGGCAGAATGGCATCCAGCCGCTCCCCGGCGGCGATGCGCAACTGCGCCTTCACCAGGTCCACGCCGGTGATGGCCTCGGTGACCGGGTGCTCCACCTGGATGCGGGTATTCATCTCGATGAAGTGGAGCTGACCCTCCTCGTCCATCAAAAATTCAACAGTCCCGGCGTTCTGGTAGCCGATGTCGGCGAGGCAGCGGCACAGTGTGCGGCCGATTTCCTCGCGGAGTTTGGGCGTCACCTGCAAGCTCGGCGCTTCTTCGATCAGCTTCTGGTGGCGGCGCTGGATGGAACACTCGCGCTCAAAGAGCGAGACCACATGGCCGTGCTCATCGGCCAGCACCTGGAACTCGATGTGGCGGGGCTGCTCGATGAACTTTTCCATATACAGCTCGCCGTTGCCGAATGCATTGGCCGCCTCGCCGTAAGCCGCGTGGAAGAGATTGGGAAGTTCCTCCGGGGTGCGCACGATTCTCATGCCGCGCCCGCCGCCGCCCGCCTTGGCCTTGAGGATGACCGGATAACCCACGTTCTTTGCCCAGGCCTGCGCTTCTTCGGCCGTGCCAATCACGCCATCGGAGCCGGGCAGAATGGGCACCTTGGCCCTCTTCATCGCCTGGCGAGCCTTTTCCTTCTCGCCCATCAGGCGTGTCACCTCGGGCGGAGGGCCGATGAACTTGATATTCGAGGCGCGGCACACCTCGGCAAAGTTGGCATTTTCGCTCAGCAGCCCGTAGCCGGGATGGATCGCGTCCACATCGGCGATCTCGGCGGCGGAGATGACCGCGGGCACGTTGAGATAGCTGTCCGCCGGGCGCGGTGGGCCGATGCAGATGGCCTCGTCGGCAAAGCGGACGTGCAAGGCGTTGCGGTCGGCCTCGCTGTAGACGGCGACCGTGCGAATGCCGAGTTCCCGGCAGGCGTTCAGAACGCGCAGCGCGATTTCACCGCGATTGGCAACCAGTACCTTACGAAACATTCAGGACCCTTTGAGCGGAGTTAGCGTCCCTACCCCAGCCGGACGGAAAAGAGGGGCTGCCCAAACTCGATGGGCTGGCCGTTAGATACAAAGCACTTGACGATCTCGCCCGCGGCGTCGGATTCGATCTCGTTCATCAGCTTCATGGCTTCGACGATGCAGATCACCTGGCCCTTGTCCACGTGATCGCCGGGAGCGACAAATGGCGAGGCGCCGGGCGAAGGCGAGCCGTAATAGGTGCCCACGATAGGCGACTTGACGATGTGCAGGCCCGCATTCGGATCCTCGGGAGCTTCTGGAGCCACCGGCGGAGCGGCCGGCGCACTTGCCGCCTGAGCCGGGACTCCTGCGCCGGACAACAGGCTGGCCAGATCGGACAGTCCCTTTCCCGGAACCTCCGGCTGAGTGAATTTGAGCCAGACCTTCAAATCGCCCCGGTTCAACTCGAATTCGCCAACCTGATTTTCCTTAAGGAAATCGATCAGTTGTTTCAGATCTTCGATATTTTCTGGGTTCAGTGGATTCATTCGTTCCTTAAGTTTCCCACACGCGCGTGGGACGGGATGGTTCAAAGTTCGATGAGGGCTTTGGGCGCCGGCGTCAGCACCTGCCCTCCGGTTCCGGTTACAGCCACCATATCCTCAATGCGAATGCCGAACTGACCCGTCAGATACACTCCAGGCTCAATGGTCACAACCATGCCGGGGAGCAGCCTGGTTGTCTGTCCGGCGCCGATGCGCGGCGGCTCGTGAATCTCCAGGCCCACGCCATGGCCGGTGGAGTGGGTAAATACCTCCGCTAAACCCGCCCTGCGCAACACGCTGCGGGCGGCCTCGTCAACCTCTCCGCAGCTTGCGCCTGGGCCCACCGCGGCCACCGCGGCCTCCTGAGCCTCCAGCACCGCCTCGTATGCGTTCCGCTCGTTGGCCCTGGGCTTTCCCAGGTGCACGGTACGGGTCATATCCGAGCAGTAACCCTTGAGAATAACACCGAAGTCGAGGGTCACGAAGCCCCTGCCGGGCAGCTTGGCGGCGGTGGCGCGTCCATGGGGCAGAGCCGAGCGCGCGCCTGAGGCGACGATGGTCTCAAACGACATGCCCTCGGCCCCCAGCAACCGGGCCTGGTGCTCCAGTTCCGCAGCCACTTCAAACTCCGCCAGGCCGGGCCGGACGAAGCCCAGAATGTGCTCGAAGAGCTTGCAGCCCACCAGCGCCGCCTCAATCATCAAGGCCAGCTCGTCCTCGTCCTTGACGCGGCGCAGAGGCTCTACCAGCGGCGCGGCCAGCTCGGAAAGAAAGCTGCGCCGAAGCCGCGGCGGCAGAGCGGCCTTCCAGCGGGCCAGTTCCGCCACGGTGGTCCAGGCTGGGTCGAAACCGGCAAACTCCACGCCAGGCTGCGCGGCCAGCCACTCTACGGCGGCAACCGCCGGGGAACCTGAGACGATCTGCACTCGCGCGGCCTCGACCTCTTCAGCGGCCTGCGCTGTGTAGCGCCCATCGGTAAACAGCCGTGCAGCCCTGCGCGTGATGGCTAGCGCGGCCGTTGACCCTGTGAATCCAGAGAGATAGCGAAGATCGGGAATGTGGGTGACCACAAGCCCAGAGAGGCCTGCACGGGTCAAACGGCGGCGCAATTGGCCGATGCGGCGAAAGTGGTCCACTGGGTAAGGATAAATCACGGCGGGTAGGGGTCAGGAAACAAGGGTCTTGGATCACGACAGTGCCGAAGGGGAAAATCGTCTGCTTGGTCTCAATTGGTATACAATGTATCCATGAGCGCCACCATGCCCAATGCGACTGCGATGATTCATGTCCGCGTGGATCAGAATCTAAAAACGAAAGCGTCCAAGGCGCTTGACGCCATGGGTCTAAGCCTTTCTGATGTGGTTCGCCTTCTATTGACGCGCATTGCTGTGGAGCAGGCGCTTCCCTTCGAGGTTCGCGTCCCGAATGCTGTGACCAGAGCAGCCATGGAAGATGTCCGGCGAGGCGATCTCCTAAAGGCGTCAAGCGTTCGAGACTTGATGGATCAACTGAATGCGGAAGATTAACTGGACTCGCCAGTTCAAGCGAGATTACAAGAAAGCGCAGGCCAGCCCAAGATATCGAAATGATATTGTGACGGTGCTTCCCGCTGTTTTGGACAACCTGGTTGATGATCAAGAGCTTGATCCGAAATACAAAGATCATGCCCTCACAGGTGAGATGGCCGGCTTTCGAGAATGTCATCTGAGGCCGGATTTGCTTTTGGTCTACGAGAAAGTCGAAGACCCTCCCAGCTTGAATTTGATGCGTATGGGTTCTCACAGCGAACTTTTCTAGCCGGTCGATGTACGCTCCAACCTGTTCCCTAATCCAAGTTCTCTGCTTTTAGAACGCCGGCCGGACCTGCTTTTTCTGCTGCGGATCGAGCTCGGCCTCGGCAGCCTGGAGATCGGACTGGCGATCCATCCACTCGTCCAGCCTTATTTCTCGCTCAACAATCGTTTGTCATGATGCGCAACCACCCTTGATTTAAGTGGTTCCCCCGCTCTTTGCCTTTGCGCGCCGGCTGGATTCCATGGCGTGGCGCAGCAGCAGGTTGGTCCTGGTTTGATAACCGCGGCCATAGCTCTTTAACCAGTCGATGATGTCGTCGTCTAGCCTGATGGTCACCGGGCGTTTCGCTGGCCGGTAAAACCGGCCAATCTCAGCGTCGGTCCAGTCGAGAACCTCGGGCATCTCGGAAAAATCAATTGTAACGTCGGTTTTGGCGGCGATGGCGGCGATGTCCAGCTTCTGCGCGGCTGCGAGCTTCTTCATACGACCTCTTTTCCTGGGCGGATGCGCCTCGTGCGGAGATCAGCCGGATAACTTCATCTCCATCCTGTTCCCGGTAGGCATAGACGGCGAACAGGACCACGCCGGGCGCGATCTCTCCAAGTGCGTTGTACCGTTCCTCCGCGTCATCGTGGGATAAATCCTTGCGCGAGAGAATCCACTGGTCCTCGAAGACAAGAGATGCGGTTTCAAAGCGGACGCCGTGTTTGCGAAGATTCTCCCGGCTTTTTGCCGGATCCCAATCGAATCGGCACATCTTGCCTGCTACCTTCCAGTGTGCCCAATGTATGTACAAATGTCAATATCAGGGTGGATGATTGAAACAAAATCGAGCGGCCTGCACTGTGCAAGCGGCAGGCCGGTTGGTTTGCGGTCAGGTCTAATTCAGCTTCAGGACGTCGTCGAGGGCTGATCATTCTCTGTCGATCGTCGATCACGGCCCTACATCGCCGGCCGGACCGGCTTCTTCTCGTGCGGGTCGATTTCGGCCTCGGCGGCCTGGAGGTCGGACTGGCGATCCATCCACTCGTCCAGCCGCGAGCGCTTGAAGCGCCAGCGGTTGCCCAGCTTGAAGGCGGGCACGAAGCCCTCCGATGCGTACTTGTAGAGCGTGTCGGGGGAGATGCCGAGGTAGTCCGAGGCCTGGCGAATGTCCATGACCTCGCGCACCTCCGGGACCAGCAGGTTGGAACGGATGGCGGCGCTGCGCATGATTGCCTCCTGAAAAGCAGAGTAGCCTCGGACGAGATTCCGGCAAATGTGCCGGTAGTCTTGTATATAACGCGGTTTCACCCGTCAGTTCAAGGGTTTTCAGGGAGTTACAGGAAATTCATCGGCTTTCGGCTTCCCGATCTGGAAACCTTCATGGCCGAACTACGCCTGCAAACCCAGCCGGTTGGGCCTGAGCTTATGCCTGACCCAAGCGATTGGGCTGTTGGGACGGATGGTGCGCTTCGGCGCTAGTTCTGGCCGTCGCGGTGGTGCAGCGTGGGTTGGTCGCCGGAACGGCTGTCGCCGGTCGATGTGCCGGACGGACTGGTTGGGTCACCAGTCCCGGTGCTGCCACGGCGCAAGGACGGCTTCGTCGTATCCTTCGAGTCGGTCAGGCGGCGCTTGTTCTCAATGCGCGCCAGCCGCCCCTTGATGTCGTCGAACTCCGAGGTGGTCACCGCGTACTCGTCCCTGGCAGGCAGGATGCGGGCAATCTCCTCCTGGGAGTGCAGGATGCGATCAGGCGTCTGCGGGTGGTCGGCGAAGACCTTGGCGACGGCGCCGGGCTTGCGCTTTTCCAGCGCCTGCACCTTCTCAAAGAAAGTGATGTAGGCCTGCGGATCGTAGCCGGCCCGGTACATGTATTGCACGCCCAGGTAGTCGGCCTGCTCCTCGAACTCGCGGGAGACATGCATGAAAGCTTTGGGCACAGCGATTTCCACGCTCTCGTAGAGGGCGATGCCCGTCCAGCCGCCGATCATCACCAGAGGAATGGCGCCCAACTGGGCGTAGTTCAGGCGCGTCATTTCGCGGACCGCGTGGTGGGCGCAGACATGAGCCGTCTCGTGAGCCATGACCCCGGCCAGCTCCGCCTCCTCGTCGGCGTTCAGAATCAGGCCGGAGGTGACGAAGAAGAAGCCCCCCGGCAGCGCAAACGCGTTGATCTCGTCCGAATCGATCACCTTGATGGTGAACGGCACCTTGCAATCGGAGTTCTTGACGATCTTCTGGCCGATGCGGTTCACATATTCGGTCACCACCGGATCGGTGATGAACCTGCTGCTCTTCTCGATCTCCATGGCGTACATCTTGCCCATCTTGATCTCGGTATCGACGGAGTACCAGTTTCCCGCTCCACGGCCGCCGATCTCGCGATTGCCCACAGCGCTCACGTCGTCGATGCTGCCCGGTTTCACATTGATCTTCTGGCTGCCGGGTTCCACCACCTTGTCCGGATCCACGGCCGCGGCTTCGGTATCGCCCCCAACAGGAGTCGTTCCGGGCGCAGGTTGGGCCATGGGGGGGCTGGCCGGAGTTGTACTCGACGGCGTGGACTCTTGTGCCCACAGTCCGGTGGTCAGCGCCAACGCCAACCCTGCCAGCGCCGCTGCGCTCCAACCCTTGCTATCTGCCCTCATGACCTCGCCTCCAGCGGGAAGAAAGCCTAGCTGCTTGCGCCGCTTCGCTTGACTCTTAAGACGTTATAGCATTTCCCGAGTTAGTGTAGAGGAAGCCACAACCGCCAAGTGGATTTTTCCGCTCCGTC
Source organism: Acidobacteriaceae bacterium (assembly GCA_003170825.1). GTDB lineage: Bacteria > Acidobacteriota > Terriglobia > Terriglobales > Acidobacteriaceae > Telmatobacter. The sequence goes on along the minus strand of PMYL01000059.1, from coordinate 3,388 downwards.
CGGCAACCGAAGGCAGCCTGGCTTGGCATCCGTAGATCTGACATGGGCTGTTCCGATCAAGAATCTGGGCGAATAAATCAAGAATATGTTAAGCTAGATCAGTCTAGACTGATCTAAGGAGAAACCATGCAACAAATCGGAGCCTTTGAGGCAAAGAATACCTTCGGCTCCCTGCTTGATCGCGTGGAAGCAGGTGAGCAAATTGAGATCACCCGCCATGGTCGCCCCGTAGCCCAGATGGTGCCCCGTCCTGCCATCACGGCAGAGCAGAGAGAAATTGCGCGCGCGGCAATGCAGCGCATTCGGCAGCGGGCCAAAGAAATGAAGCTTGGCCCCTTCGACTGGGAAGAATGGAAAAGCTATCGCGATGAGGGCCGCAGATGAGTCTCGTCCTTGACGCTTCGGCGACCTTGGCGTGGCTCTTGCCGGAGGAACTTACCGGCGCAATCACTGCAGCCTTCGACCTGATCGCGGACGATTGTGCCTGGGTTCCCAGCTTGTGGCGAATCGAGGTTGCAAATAGCCTTTCCGTCAAACTCCGCCGAGGGAGAATCACACCGCTGCAAAGGCGGGAATCGCTGGTTGATTTGAAACTATTGCCGATCTACTGCGATCAGGAGACCAACGACCATGTCTGGGATCGAACGCTGGAATTGGCAGACCGGCACAATCTGACCGTTTACGACGCCACCTATCTGGAACTTGCCATGCGCCTTTCGCTGCCGCTGGCCACGCTCGACGAAGACCTGCGCAAAGCCGCTCAACGGGAAGGCGTCCCGCTGCTGGGAAAATAGATTCCGCCGCACCAAACAAACGCCCCACCCTTGCGGATGGGGCTCTTGTTTTTGCCGGCCAGCGGGAGGCGTCCGCCTGGAAAATCCCTCAGTCGTAGTATTCGAGCCCCAGATGCGTGATCAGGCCCGCGCCCATGATGTGGCGCAGTGTGTTTTTCAGCTTCATCGACTGGATGAACAGGTCGTGCTCCGGATACAGCCCCGCCGCCGTCTGCGGCGACTTGAGATAAAAGCTAAGCCACTCCTGAATGCCGAGCGAGCGCAACTCCGGCGTGCGCTTGGCCAAGTCCAGGAACAGCACCAGGTCCAACGCGATCGGCGCGGCCAGAATCGAGTCGCGGCACAGGAAGTTCACCTTGACCTGCATCGGATAGCCCAGCCAGCCAAAGATGTCGATATTGTCCCAGGCCTCTTTGTCATCGCCGCGCGGCGGGTAGTAGTTGATGCGAATCTTGTGGAAAATATCCTTGTAGAGATCGGGGTAAAGCTCCGGCTGCAGGATGTATTCGAGCGAACCGAGCTTCGACTCTTCCTTGGTCTTGAACGATTGCGGATCGTCCAGAACCTCGCCGTCGCGGTTGCCCAGGATATTGGTCGAGAACCAGCCGGAGACGCCCAGCAGGCGCGCCTTGAAGGCCGGCGCCAGCACCGTCTTCATCAACGTCTGGCCGGTCTTGAAGTCCTTGCCGCAGATCGGCGCCGCATTCCGCTTTGACAGCTCGACCATGGCCGGCGTGTCCACCGTCAGGTTCGGCGCTCCGTTGGCGAAGGGCACGCCCTCGCTCAGCGCCGCGTAAGCGTAAATCTGCGAGGGCGCTATGCCGATGTCGTCGTTCTCCAGGCCCTTCTCGAAGGCCTCAATGCTCTGGTGCACCGCTGTCGGCTCGATGAATATCTCGGTCGAAGCGCACCAGATCATCACCACGCGGTCCACGGTCTTCTTGAATGCCTGAATGTCGGCCCTCACCTGGTCGGCCAGGTCGCGCTTGTTCTTGCCCTTCTTCACGTGCGTGCCGTTCAGGCGCTTCACGTAGTACTGGTCGAAGACCGCCGGCAGCGGCTTGATCGTCTCCAGGTAGGGCTTCAGTTGCACCAGCGTCTCCTTGTCCAGGACCTTGGCGTGGGCCGCGGACTCGTAGACGTTGTCCTCAAAGATGTCCCAGCCGGTAAACACCAGGTCTTTCAGATCGGCCAGAGGCACAAAGTCCTTGACCAGCGGCGACTTGTTGTCAGTGCGCTTGCCCAGCCGGATGGTGCCCATCTGCGTCAGCGAGCCGATGGGCTTGGCCAGTCCCTTGCGGACGGCCTCGACTCCGGCGATAAACGTGGTGGCCACGGCGCCCAGGCCGACCACCATCACGCCCAGTTTGCCCGTGGCGGGCGCAATCTTCCCTGCTTCAGCGGTCTTCTGGCCGCCTTGCTCTTCGATTCCCATTGTTTCTCCTAACCTCACTTTGATTGCCCTGTATCTCCGGGCCGTTTCAAACCATCTTCAGGCAACCGCAACAGTGTACGCCCTGCCGAGCGCCTTGGTCTCATTCCCTGCTGCTACGCGGCCTCCGCCTGCCTGCCGCGCTTCAGGTGCGACCAGACGAACCACACGATCCCCGCGGCAATTGCCAGTTCCACGATCAGATGAAAGCGGTGGAACGCCGCGTAAAACCGTGGGTCCGTGTGCCATGCCTCGCCCAGCTTCATCCCCGCGTAGGCCAGCGCGAAGCACCACGGCCAGGAACCCACAAACGTGTAAATGTGAAAGCGCATCTGCGGCATCCTGGCAATTCCCGCCGGAAACGCAATAAACGTGCGCACCACCGGCAGCAACCGCGCCAGCAATACCGTAATCGAGCCATAGCGGTTGAAAAAATCCGTCATCCGGTCCAGGTCGTGGTGGCTCATCAGAACCCATCTGCCGTAGCGCTCCACCAGCGGCCGCCCGCCTTTGGCTCCAATCCAATACGCGGCCAGCGAGCCCAGATTGCAGCCCACCGCCCCCGCCGTCGCCGCCCAGAACAGGCTGAAATGGCCCAGATAGACCAGGTAGCCCGCAAACGGCATGATGATCTCGGACGGCAGCGGAATGCAGGCCGATTCGATGCCCATCAGCGCAACAATGCCGGCGTAACCGCCAGCGTCAATCACATGGGTTACGAATTGAACCAGAAAAGCCAGAATTCTTTCGCTCATGTACTCTTCCATTATATCGGTCCAAGGCCGAAGGCGTCTGCCCCACCGCAGGTGGCTGGGTACCCAGGGCAATCGCATGAATGTATGTGATAGAACCCTCGCCGCGCTCCCGGAGGGAGCAGATGAAAGTAGCCCAGGGTGGAGTCCGCCGCGGCGGACTCCACCCTGGGAATCGAGTCCACGCCGCATCTCCCGTCCCGTAGGGCCGGTGCGACGCTCCTTCTCGCCGCCAATCCGTCTTCATATGATTGCCCTGCGGAGCCGGACCGGCCATACTGCGGACGGCAACCTCGCTTTGCTACGATGATGGTTGCTCGAAGCAGTATCCGAGGTGGTTCAGTTGGCCGACTTTCCCCCCGTCCCGCTTACCCTTGAAGGCTCCAGCCTGCTCCACCAGTTCTTCCGCT
>PMYL01000039.1 GCA_003170825.1 Acidobacteriaceae bacterium | reverse complement strand
TTGACGCTCCACACCTAGGGAATGGAGCCACCGAAGGTTTTTGGCTGGATTAAGGGTGGGCCACCCGCCTGGGGGTCATTCTTCTCTGTAGATTCTGCACCAACTGGCTTGAAGTTCCTTCCAACGTAGACATAGACCTCTTCCAATTTAGGGCCGCATTTGACGGTGCGTCTGAAGGGTTGTGGGTATGTGGTTCCTTTTCCATCCTCAAAAAACAGCTGCCCTTTTATCTCGAAGAGGAATTTTGACTGCTCATACAACCCCACTTCTTTGCCATAGAGGTTGATGGGCAGGAAACACATGAATGCGTTTCCCATTGATGGTTCAAACGGGGGTATGAATGTCTCTTCATCGATCTCAAATGTTTCACATCTACCGCCGCTGGTAACCTGCGCCATAACGCGTTTCAGCGAGATGGGAGCAGAGGTTCGATTGTATAGAAAGAATGTGTATTGCAGGCTTAGGAAGTCCTTCAAGTCTCCTGATTCGCTTCTTGGCTCCGCCTCGTGCAGCTTCCACGAGCCAATGTCTGCCCATTGGCGCAATCCAAAGTTCTGCAAATTAACTTGCAGCCTGATTGTCTTCCAGGTCACCTTGAGAAGCCAGACCTGAAGCGCGCCGACAATGACGAGTCCTAGGTTGAAAATCCAAGGGCCCCAATCGAAGAGAACGCTTGATAGCGGCTTCGTCACAATACCGGGAGTCTATCAGATTGCTTCCATTTGAGTCGGGCAGTTGTGGCTCCGCAAGCTACGACGTCGTGCTCCAGGCCGACTCATTATGCGAGTGAACCAAAACGGACAGCGCGATCCACACGTTGATATCAGGAAAATATGAGGTCATGCGGGTTCTCGTCCACGGGGAAGAGAGGTCCCCGCTTGCCGGTGCCCGTAATAAGAGGACCGGTTACCGGCCTCCCCTTTTTAGGCTCCGCATAGGTCTGCTCGACCGCCCTCACGATGAGAGAGCGGATGGAGACGCCGGAGGTCCGGGAACGCTCTTTCAGCCGCTCGTGCAGCGTTTGCGGTAGCTCGACAGTGGTTCGGGCTGGCATGAGATCATTATGCCACAAATCACATCTCAGTTGTGTTTGCCTTTCCACTCGGCGTAGGGGCCCTGGAAGTCTTCGATGCCGTCTTCGTGGAAGACCCAGAGGCGGGTGGCTACTTCGTCGATCAGGTCGTGGTCGTGGGTGACTAACAGGACCGTTCCTTCGTAGCGCTGGAGGGCGATGTTAAGGGCGTTGATGGCTTCTAAATCTAAGTGGTTAGTGGGCTCGTCGAAGATGAGGATGTTGGGCTTGGTGAGGATGAGCTTGCAGAAGGCCAGGCGGGCTTGCTCGCCGCCGCTGAGAGCTTTGGTCTGCTTGTCGCCCTCTTCGCCGCTGAATAACATCTGGCCGAGAATGCCGCGGATGTCTTCAACGTGGGCGGCGGGGTTCCAGCGATGGAGCCACTCGGCGACGGTGAGGCCGGGCTCGATGCCCGTATCGATAGTTGCCCCGACGTCCTGCGGGAAGTAGCCGATCTGGGCTTCGTGACCCCAGAAGACGGAACCGGAGTCCAGAGTAAAGTCCTTGTCGGCGAGGCCAGGATAGTTATTGAGCAGGCTCTTGAGCAGCGTGGTCTTGCCTGCGCCGTTGCGGCCCATGAGGCAGATTTTTTCGCCGCGCAGCGCCTTGCAGGTAAAGCCGTCGAGAACCTTGTGGCCGCCGTAGAGCTTGGTGAGGTGCTTGAATTCGAGGACGTGCTTGCCGCTGGGGCGGAGCTGGTCGAAACGGATGTAGGGGCGGGCGATGTTGGAGCGGGCGAGGTCGTTGGTCTGCAGGCGCTCGACCTCCTTGCGGCGGCTGGTGACCTGGGAGGAGCGGGTTCCGGCGGAGAAGCGGGCGATGAACTCGTTGAGCTGCGCGATCTTCTTCTCGCGCTGGGCGTTTTGCGATTCAAGCGTGGAGCGGATCTGCGTCTTGGCCATCACCATCTCGTCGTAGCCGCCGGTGTAGGTGATGATGGTCTCGTAATCGATGTCGGCGGTGTGGGTGGTGACGCTGTTGAGGAAGTGGCGGTCGTGGGAGATGGCGATCAGCGTGCCGTCGTAGGTGTTGAGGAAGTCCTGGAGCCAGTGAACGGAGTCCAGATCGAGGTAGTTGGTGGGCTCGTCGAGGAGCAGGGCCTGGGGCTTGCCGAAGAGAGCCTGGGCCAGCAGGACGCGAACCTTTTGGCCGCCCTGGAGTTCGCCCATGCGGCGCTCGTGGAGAGAGTCGGGAATGTCGAGGCCCTGAAGGAGAATGGCGGCGTCGCTCTCGGCGGTGTAACCGTCCTCGTCGCCGATGATGCCTTCCAGCTCGCCCAGGCGCATTCCGTCGGCGTCGGAGAGTTCGGACTTTTCATAGATGCGGTCGCGCTCTTCGAGGGCGGCCCAGAGGGGGCGGTTGCCCATGATGACGGTGTCGATGACGCGATAGGCGTCAAAGGCGAACTGATCTTGCCTCAGGACGCCGAACTTGCGCGGGCGGACCACCGTGCCCTTCTGCGCATCGAGATCGCCGCTGAGGATGCTCATGAAGGTGGTCTTGCCGGAGCCGTTGGGTCCGGTGAGGCCGTAGCGGCGGCCGGGGACAAAGCTGACGCTGACATCCTCGAAGAGGACCTTCGAGCCGTAGCGCATGGTGACGTTCGAGACGCTGAGCATTCTTGTTCTGGTTCCTATGTACGGGCCGCAGTTTGGTATCGGCGCCGGTGGGCCGGATAGAGCTGGGGTTGAGTCATGGTTTGGGGCGCGCGCAGGGCAAGCCCGGAGAACTTCTGCTCTTCCAGTTTCTCATAAGGACGGGTACAGGCCTGCGTGGTTTCCCACCCTTTTCGCAAAGTGCGCGAAAAGGATGGGGCACGGAAGCATTTGTGGGGTTGGAAGAGGCGCCCGAAAAACTATCCAAAGATGGCCATGACGGCGCGGTTGACGACGAAGGCGGCGCCGTAGGCCAGGACGAGCATGTAGAGGAACTGGATGGCGGGCCATTTCCAACTGTTGGTTTCGCGGCGGACGACGGCCATGGTGGAGGTGCACTGCATGGCGAAGGCGAAGAAGATCATCAGGGCCAGCGCGCCGCCGAGGGTCATGTCGTGATGGAGGGCGGTTTGCAGGTGCATGGCCTGGGTGGCGGGGTCGGCGCCGTAGAGGGTGCCCATGGTGCTGACCATCACTTCGCGGGCCAGGACGCTGGAGAGCAGGCCGATGCCGATCTTCCAGTTGAAGCCGAGAGGGGCAATGGCGGGCTCGATGAAGTGGCCGAGGCGGCCGATGAGGCTGTCGGCGAGTTCAGGCGCGGAGATCGCGCCGCCCGGAGCCTGAACCACCGGCATGTGGGCCAGTACCCAAAGAGCCAGAGTGACGCAGAGGATGATGGTTCCGGCCTGGCGCAGGAAGATGCGCGCGCGGTCTATCAGACGGAGGGCCAGGGAGCGCAGGGTGGGCATGCGGTACTGGGGCAACTCAAGGATGAACGGCGTCTCGCTGGACTTGAGGATGGAGCTTTTCAGCAGCCATGCGGTGGTCATGGCCCCCACAAAGCCGGCCACATAGAGGCTGAGCATGACGATGGTGCGCAGGCCGAGAAAGCCGTGCAGGTAGACGATGTTGGGGATGAAGGCGGCGATCATCAGCATGTAAACCGGCAGGCGCGCGGAGCAGGTCATGAAAGGCGCGACCAGAATGGTCGCCATCCGGTCACGCTTGTTCTCGATGGTGCGCGTGGCCATGATGGCCGGCACGGCGCAGGCGTAGGCCGAGAGCAGCGGGATAAAGGCCTTGCCGTTGAGCCCGGTGGTGCGCATGACGCGGTCGGCGATCAGGGCGGCGCGGGACAGGTAGCCGGTGTCTTCGAGGATGCCGATGAAGAGAAAGAGGAGCAGGATCTGGGGCAGGAAGACGAGCACGGAGGAGATGCCCTTCCATGCGCCGTCGAGGACGAGCGACTGAAGCCAGCCGGCGGGCAGGAGGGGGCGGATCAGGTCGGCGGCGCGGGCAAGGATGTCGCCAAAACCGTCGGAAAGCGGCTGGCCGATGGAGAAGACCACCTCAAAGACGCCGACGACGACGAGCAGAAAGAGCAGCGGCCCCCAGATGCGGTGCAGCAGAATGTTGTCGATCTTGCGGGTGTTTTCGACCGAGAGCGGGGCCTGATAGCCAGTATTGCGGCTGACCTGCGCGGCCCAGGTGTGGGCGCTGGCGGCGTTGCCGACCACGGGCAGCGTCAGCCGTTGTTCGGCCGCGTGGAGGCCGTGCCGGTTGAGGAAGAGCGGGACGGCATCGAGGCCGGTGGCGCGCGTGGCGCTGATCTGGGCCACGGGCGCGCCCAGCTCGCGGGCCAGCTTGAGCGAGTCCACCTGTCCGCCGCGGGACTCCATCAGGTCACTCATATTGAGCAGCACCAGAGTGGGCAGACCGAGCGCGAGCACCGGCGCGGCCAGCATCAACTGGCGGGTGAGGTGGAGGGAATCAAGGACCAGCAGCACCGCGTCGGGCTTGGGCGTGCCGGGCATTTTGCCGCGGAGGACATCGACGGCGACGCGGGCGTCTTCAGAGTACGGGGTGAGCGAATAGACACCGGGCAGGTCGATGAGGGTGAGGTCGGGGCGGCCCACGCCGGCCATGAGGCCCATGCGCTGCTCGACGGTGACGCCGGGGTAGTTGGCGACCTTCTGGCGCAGGCCGGTCAGCCGGTTGAAGAGAGTGGACTTGCCGGAGTTCGGCGGTCCGATCAGGACGACGGTTTTGAGCGCTCCGAGAGGCGGCGGGGCGGCGGGTGGCGAAAAGACCGGGGTTTCGCAGCAGGCGCTCATCGGGAGGCCTCGATCAACTCGGGAACTTCCGCATCCGGGATTTTGGGAGCGTTGGCGCCTTCCGTCCCGGGCGCCCGCACACGGATAGCCTCCGCGGTTTCGTGGCGCAGAGCAATCTCCATGCCGTCAACGCCGTATACAGTGGGGTCGCCGGCCGGCGCGCGGCGCAGGGCGGTCACCAGCGCATCGGGGACAAAGCCCATATGCATCAGATGGTTCTGCACGGATTCGGGCAGGTCGAGGGCCACCAGCACCCCACTCTCGCCCACATTCAAATCGCTCAACATGCTCAACCGCCGGACTCCGATGGGCCGCCGAAAGGGCAACAGCCTAAAACTACGACCGGAATGGTCGTAATTCAGTATACGACCATTGCTGCCTGGGCCGCAAACGCCGGTTTTCTCTTCTTCGGTGACGCGCATACGCAGGTCTCGATCTCTGGAGGGGGGGCTGGCGTAGACTCACCAGCCCCTCCCAGCCCCCAGGCCCCCTGTGGCTCAATTCATCGGAACGATGAGCTGTTTTTATCAGCGGAAACGTATAGGTGATGTGATCCAGATCACTTTTGATGTGCCGGGATCAGATGCAAGGTGAAATACGTGAGGAATACAAATGTTCCTTGCGCCGAAGTGGATTGGGGGCGCGCGCTCCAGAGTAGAATCCATTTTGGGAAACTGGAGAAGCGGGGGAAACAATGCAATATCGCAGTTTTGGAAAGCTCGATTGGAAGGCTTCGGCGCTGGGTTTCGGCTGCATGCGCCTTCCCAGCCTGGATGGGAAGCAAAACACCGCCAACATCGACGAAGCCGAAGCGCTGCGCATGATTCGCCACGCTATCGACAACGGAGTCAATTATCTCGACACCGCCTACACGTATCACGAAGGCCAGAGCGAGGTAGTGGTGGGCAAGGCGCTCAAAGACGGCTATCGGGAAAAGGTCAGGCTGGCCACCAAGCTGCCGGTCTGGCTGGTCAATGGCCCGGCGGACTTCGACAGGTTGCTCAACGAGCAGTTAGAGAAGCTACAGACGAGTTATATCGACTTTTACCTGCTGCATGCGCTGAGCCAAAGCCGCTGGCGGGATATTGTTCTGAAGCACAAACTATTGGATCGGGCCGAGGCCGCGCTGGCCGATGGGCGCATCCGGCATCTCGGCTTCTCCTTTCACGACGAGTACGAGGGCTTCGAAGAGATCGTCAACGGCTGCGATCTATGGAGTTTTTGCCAGATTCAATATAACTACATGGACACGGAGAATCAGGCGGGGACACGCGGCCTGAAACTGGCGGCAAGCAAGGGCCTGGCCGTCGTGATCATGGAGCCGCTGATGGGCGGCCGGCTGGCCGATCCGCCAAAGGATGTGCTGGAAGCCATGGAGAGCTTTCCCGCGCGGCGATCTCCCGTCGAGTGGGCGCTCGAGTGGCTCTGGGATCAACCGGAAGTCTCGGTTGTTTTAAGCGGCATGAGCAACATGACCCAGGTGGAAGAGAACCTGCTCTCTGCCGATCGCTCGCGCATCGGAGCTTTCAGCCAGGCGGAGCAGGCGCTGATCGCCGAGGCCAGGGAAAAATACAGCGTGCGCATCGCGATTCCTTGCAGCAAGTGCAGCTACTGCATGCCCTGCCCCAACGGCGTGAACATCCCCGGCAACTTCGACATCTTCAACTACGCACACTTGTTCGACGACGTAGCGGGCGCTCGCTTCAAGTATCAGGTCTTTCTCACCGAGGAACAGCGCTCCGGCTCCTGTCTCGAATGCGGCGCATGCGAAGAATTGTGCCCGCAAAAGATCGCGATCGGCGAGTGGATGCCCAAGGTAACCGAGCTGCTGGCGTGAGCGAGCTCACGCTACCGTCGCACGACCTCGAAGCATTGCCATTTTCCTTCCCATCATCCTGGCTCAGCCGAACAAGTCTGAGTGCGATCCGGTACGGACAAGGTAAAGGTCGTCGCCGTCGATCTTGTAGAACAGGAGCCAATCGGGTTCGATGTGGCAATCGCGATGGTGTTCCCAGTCGCCGCTCAGAGGGTGGTCTTTGTAGCGTGGCGGCAAGGGGTTGCCTTCGATCAGGAGCAGAATCAGCACGCGCAGCTTCGACATATCTTTCCCGCGCCGTTGAGCCAGTTTGACATCGCGCCGGAACTTGGCGCCGCTGATTGGGTTGCGCACTTTCAGATCCCCAGGTGCTCAAACAGCGCGTCGGCTGTCTTGAAGCGCTTTCCGTTGCCTTGATCCGCCGCCCGCATGGCTTTGACCGTGGCTGTGTTGGGAACCCGCACCTCGAAGGGCAGGGCCTTCTCCGCCGCCACGCGGACAAGCAACATACGCACCGCATCGGATACGGACATACCCATTGCGGCCAGCGTCTTTGCGGCATCTTCCTTCACCTTTTCGTCCACCCGGATATGAACCATCGTTGTCGCCATGGCGTGAAGCTCCTGCGATACATTGTATCTCAAGTTCTGCTGCTTACGTCAACATTCCCTCGGGGGCTAAAGCCCACGTTGATTGTGATGCTCATATGGCGCGGCTAAAGCCGCGCTCTTTCAAAGCAGGGGCTTATTCAAGGGTTCCTTAATCGCACAATCTGGGATTCGGTCCCCGTCGTGTGCCTTGCATCACAGCGGCTACACCCCCCTCGGCGGCGAGACTTATGTAGCGGCTGTGTTGCGCCCGGCCGCGCTATGAGGCAAAGCGAATGAGTGAACAGAAAATGGTTATTTTGGATGGGAACGAGGCGGCTGCCTCGGTGGCCTATCGACTCTCCGAGGTTGTTGCGATCTACCCCATCACCCCCTCGTCGCCGATGGCCGAGTGGGCCGATCAGTGGCGCTCGGAGGGGAAGAAGAATATCTGGGGCGCATTGCCCATTGTGGAAGAACTGCAGAGCGAGGGCGGCGCGGCGGGCGCGCTGCACGGTGCGTTGCAGGCAGGGGCGTTTGGGACCACGTTCACGGCCTCGCAGGGCCTGCTGCTGATGATTCCCAACATGTTCAAGATTGCCGGCGAGCTGACCCCGGCGACGATGCACGTGACGGCCCGGACGCTGGCCACGCATGCGCTGTCGATCTTCGGCGACCACTCCGACGTGATGGCCTGCCGGTCGACGGGCTGGGCCATGCTGTGTTCGAACTCGGTGCAGGAGGTTGCCGACCTGGCGCTGGTGGCGCAGATTGCCACGCTTGAATCCCGCATTCCTTTCATTCATTTTTTCGACGGCTTCCGGACCTCGCACGAAGTGGGCAAGATTCTGCCCATCAGCGACGAGACCATCCGCGCGCTGCTGGACGACAAGTACATCATTCAGTACCGCCAGAACGCCCTCAGTCCGGACCGCCCGATCATTCGCGGCTCGGCGCAGAATCCCGACGTTTTCTTCCAGGCTCGCGAGGCCTGCAATCCCTTCCACGCCGCGGTTCCCGGCATCGTGCAGCAAGTGATGGATCGCTTTGCCGCGCAGACGGGCCGCGCGTACCACCTGTTCGACTACTACGGCGCGCCCGATGCGGAGCGGGTGATTGCCATCATGGGCTCCGGCGCCGAGGCCGCCGAGGAGGCCGTGGATTTGTTGAACAAGCAGGGCGAAAAGCTGGGGCTGCTCAAGGTTCGCCTGTACCGGCCCTTCGACGCGAGCGCCTTCCTGGCCGCGCTGCCCGCCACGGTGAAGTCGATTGCCGTTCTCGACCGCTGCAAGGAGCCGGGCGGCACCGGCGAGCCGCTCTACATGGACATCGTGACCGCGTTGGCCGAGAACGCCGACACGCTGCCTTTTGCCGTGAAGCCGACGGTGATTGGCGGGCGCTACGGGCTTTCATCGAAGGAGTTTACGCCGGCGATGGTGAAGGGCATCTTCGACGAGCTGACGAAATTTGAGCCGAAGAACCACTTCACCATCGGCATCGACGACGACGTGTCGCACACCAGCCTGAGCTACGATCCCGCGTTCTCCACCGAGGATCCAAAAACGGTGCGCGCGCTGTTTTATGGCCTTGGTTCCGACGGCACGGTGGGCGCCAACAAGAACTCGATCAAGATCATCGGCGACAACACGCCGAACTTTGCGCAGGGCTACTTCGTCTACGACTCGAAGAAGTCCGGGTCGATGACGACGTCGCACCTGCGCTTCGGACCCAATCCGATCCGGTCGAGCTACCTGATCACGCGCGCCAGCTTTGTGGCCTGCCACAACTTCAGCTTCCTGGAAAAGATGGACGTGGTGGAAGCGGCGATGCCGGGCGCGGTGTTCCTGCTCAACTCGCCCTACCCGGCGGCCGAGGTCTGGGACCATCTGCCCAAGACCACGCAGCAGGAGATCCTGAGCAAGAAGATCGAGTTCTATGTGATCGACGGCAACAAGGTGGCGCGCGAAGCCGGGATGGGCACGCGCATCAACACCATCATGCAGGCCTGCTTCTTCGCCATCAGCGGCGTGCTGCCGCGCGACGAGGCCATTGCGCAGATCAAGAAGGCCATTCAGAAGACCTATGGCAAGCGCGGCGAAACGGTGGTGGCGAAAAACTTTGCCGCCGTGGATCACGCGCTGGCGCATCTGGAGAAGGTTGAAGTTCCCGCTGCCGTCTCATCGGAATTCGATCTGATTCCGTCGATCAGCGGCAAGGCGCCGGAGTTTGTGCGCGACGTGCTGGGCCAGATTGCCGCGGGTCACGGCGACCTGCTTCCGGTGAGCGCGATTCCTGCCGGCGGCGCATTCCCCACGGGGACGGCGCAGTGGGAGAAGCGGAACATCGCGCAGTTCATCCCCGTGTGGGACAAGGAGCTGTGCATCCAGTGCGGCAAGTGCGTGATGGTTTGCCCGCATGCGGTGATCCGCTCGAAGGTTTACAGTGCGGAACTTGGAGATAAGTCGCCGGCGACGTTCCAATGGGCCAAGCCCAAGTGGAAGGGCATGGAGCAGGACCGCTATACGCTGCAGGTGGCTCCCGAGGATTGCACCGGTTGCGCGGTCTGCGTGGATGTATGCCCGGTGAAGAGCAAGAGCGACGCCAGCCACAAGGCCATCAACATGGCGCCCCAGGCGGCGCTGCGCGAGGCAGAGCGCGACAACTGGGAGTTCTTCCTCGGGCTGCCCGAGGCGGACCGCACCAAGCTGTCGCATACGCAGGTAAAGGATATTCAACTGCTGCAGCCGCTGTTCGAGTTCTCCGGCGCGTGCGCGGGCTGCGGCGAGACGGCGTACATCAAACTGCTTACGCAACTGTTCGGCGACCGGCTGTATATTGCCAACGCGACGGGGTGCTCGTCCATCTATGGCGGCAACCTGCCGACCACGCCCTATGCCAGCAACGCGCAGGGCCGCGGGCCGACGTGGGCCAACTCGCTGTTCGAGGACAACGCGGAGTTCGGCTTCGGCATGAGAATCGCCCTCGACCAGCAGAAGATATTTGCCGAGACGCTGGTGACGCGGCTGGCGCCAGCGATCGGCGATGAACTGGTGACGGCGCTGCTGAGCGCTTCGCAAAAGACCGAAACGGAGATCAGCAAGCAGCGGGAGCGCGTGCTGGCGCTGCGCGAGCGGCTGGCCGGCAACGAGTCGTCCGATGCGCGCAACCTGCTGGCCATTGCGGACACGCTGGTCCGCAAGAGTGTTTGGATTCTGGGCGGCGACGGCTGGGCTTTCGACATCGGCTTCGGCGGACTGGACCACGTGCTCGGCTCCGGCAAGAACGTGAACGTGCTGGTGCTGGACACCGAGGTCTACTCGAACACCGGCGGGCAGATGTCCAAGGCCACGCCGCGCGGCGCGGTGGCCAAGTTTGCCGCCGCAGGCAAGCCGAACAGCAGGAAAGACCTGGCCATGGAAGCCGTGAGTTACGGTTCCGTCTATGTGGCGCAGGTGGCGCTGGGCGGCAACGACAGCCATGTGGTGAAAGCCTTCCAGGAGGCCGAAGCGCACGAAGGGCCGTCGATTATCATCGCCTACTCCAGTTGCATCGCGCACGGCTACGACCTGGTGCATGGGCTGGAGCAGCAGAAGCTGGCCGTGCAGTCCGGCTACTGGCCGCTGATGCGCTACAACCCCGCATTGCGCGAGACGGGCAAGAACCCATTCCAGCTCGACTCGAAGGCGCCGTCGATCCGGCTCAAGGACTACGCCTATCGCGAGGCGCGCTACACGATGCTCGCGCGCGGCAACCCGGAGCTGGCCGCGACGCTGCTCAAGGAAGCGCAGGACGACGTGGAGCGGCAGTGGCGCGTCTACTCCGGCCGCGCCGCGATGGCGGGCCGCGGCGAGACGCCGCACATCGCTCCCCCGGAGAAGCCTGTGGCTCCCCCGGAGACGGAGACAACAAATGAAGCACGGAAGGAAGAACAGGTAGCTGCGTCTTCCGGAGGTACGAAATGATCGATTTTTCAACGCAGTATCTTGGTTTGAAGCTGAATGGCCCCATCGTGGTGTCGTCCACTCCGCTCTCGGAGTCGATCGACAACATTCGCCGCATGGAGGACGCAGGCGCGTCGGCGATCGTGCTTACGTCGCTTTTCGAGGAGCAGTTGGAGCTTGAATCAAAGGCGCTGGACGAAGACCTCTCGCGCGGCACCGAGTCCTTCGCCGAGTCGCTCGATTATCTGCCCGATCTAAACGACTATCGGATGACGCACGAGGTCTACCTGGAGCACCTGCGGCGCGCCCGGGAAGCAGTGAACATTCCGATCATGGCCAGCCTGAATGGCGCCACGACCGGCGGCTGGGTGCGGTTTGCCAAGGACATGGAACAGGCCGGCGCCCACGCCATCGAACTGAACACCTACGCGCTGGCGACGGACCGCAGCCAGACCTCCGCCGAACTCGAGATGCAACTGCTCGAGCTGGTGGCCGCCGTGACCGTCGCGGTGAAGATTCCGGTGGCCGTGAAGCTCTCTCAGTCGTTCACCAGCGTGCCGCACTTGGCCGCGCGGCTGGAGAATGCGGGCGCGCGCGGCATAGTGCTCTTCAACCGCTTCTACCAGCCGGACTTCGACATCGAGATGCTGGAGGTGCGGCCGATGCTCCACTTCTCCAAGCCCTCGGAGTTGCTGCCCCGGCTACACTGGGCGGCGATTCTCTACGGGCACCTGAACATCGACCTCGCCATCACCGGCGGCATTCACTCCGCCGAAGACGTGCTCAAAAGCATCATGGCGGGCGCCGGCATTACCATGATGGCTTCGGCGCTGCACATTCACGGCATTGAGCACATCGGCCGGGTGTTGGCCGACGTGCGCTACTGGCTGGAGAAGCGCGAATATGCCTCGCTGTGGGAGACGCGCGGTTGCCTCAGCCGCCGCTCCGTGCCCGACACATCGCCGTTCGACCGCGGCAACTACATCAAGACGCTCAGCTCGTATAGCCTGCGCCAGACGGTGGCTGCGTTCTAGGACTGCGCGTCCAGCGAATCGCCCAGGTCCCAAAAGCGGGACCTGGGGCACCCGGCCACCGGCCAGAGCGGAGTCTAATAAAATCAGCAGATCGCTTGCTTGGCAGGCCTGATCCTGTTAGTATGTTGTAGCCATGAAAGCCATCCTAGCACTGATTACTCTTGTAGCTTGTTTTTTTGGCGCGGGTTCCGTCATAAGCGCCCAGCAGCAGCCAGCAGCCTCGCACGACGTGAGCAGCAGCGGCACAGGGCAGCCCGCACTGTCTTCGCAGCCTGCCAGTAAGGCGTTGATTTACGTTTACAGACCCGGGAGTATGGTTGGCGCGGCCAACCACCCGATGCTCTTCGTCAACGACGATTTCTTGGCCGATCTGCACAACTCTGAATACGCATCACGAGAGGTGCCTTCGGGTACGGTGATTTTTTCCTTTCTTCCCAAAAGCACCGTCGACGTCACACTTTACCAATCACTGGCCAACAACTTGGCAAAGAAGAAGAAAGAAGTGCTTCGGATTGAGGCTGAGCCGGGAAAGTCCTATTACTTCATGTGGTCTTACCGCGGGTTCGGCGGCTTCCATCCGTTGAAGCAGGTAGACGAAGCGACCGGAGCCAAAGACATGAAGGGACTTCATCCTGCCAAGAATTGATGGCCGTATGCACAGAGCCCTCAGCCCCGTTTGAGCCCTAACGTTTGACACAAGTCAACGACGTAATCGGTGCTGGGCGCCCCAGCTCTCGCCGGGTGCTCGAGGTTCCGCTTTTCGAACCCGGGATCATTGAGCGCATAGCACCCGCCATTTTGCGCCCTGGAATCCCTGTCAGTCGGCAACCGGCAACGGCTTCCCTTGCTCGAAGAACTCCCGATGCTTCTCAGCCGAGCCATTGCAGCACTATCTCTTCGATCAGGCGGCAGGCCTCGGGAAGAGCGGCGGTCACGGAGTCGCTGAACTCTTCGCCTAATTCTGTCGAACCGGCGCCGATGGTGAGAAGCTGAGCATTCAAGGGCCGGGAATCGTAGAGTTCGCGGCTCAGCGCGAGCAGTTCGGGCGCGCCCAGGTGATGGGTGGCCAATCCTTGAGTAGCGGCGGCTGGATGGACGGGGATGAGGCTGACCGATCCGGGAGCGGACTCGACGGAGCAATCGATGAAGAGAACGGAGTGGGTGCGGGCGATCTCTTCGGCGAGTTCGGGAGTCCATTGCTGGCGGGAAACGACGCGCACATCGGGTTCCGAACGAAACCTGTTTTCAGCCCATTCAGCGAGCCACGGGCCGACGCCGTCATCGCTGCGCAGCGTGTTGCCGCAGGCGAGAATGAGGCATCGGGCCTTGGGTTGATTCATCAAATCACTCTGGTGACTGTAATGTATCCCACCTTAGCCGCAAGAACAAAGACGCGACGAGAGCGGGGCTTCCAGTTTCGTGGTTTCCCACCCTTTCCGCAGAAAGAAGCGGAAAGGATGGGGCACGGAGAGTCTCTCGGGCCGGATTACCTAGCGGACGAGCTGGTCGACGACCTCGCCATCAGCAGAGACCAGCGTGAGAACTAGAGGCATTTGACCGAAGGCATGCGAGGAGCAACTGAGGCACGGGTCGAAGGTGCGAATGACAGCTTCGACGCGGTTAAGAGCGCCCTCGGTGAACTTGCCGTCCTTCACGTAGGCCTTGGCCGACTGAAGAACGCCCTTGTTCATGGCATTGTTGTTCTGTCCGGTGGCGATGACCAGGTTAGCCCAGGTGATGAGTCCGTTTTCGTCCACTTTGTAGTGGTGCATCAACGTGCCGCGAGGAGCCTCGGCCTGGCCCGCGCCCTCCAACCGGTTCACACCGGCAATGGCGCGCACGTGCTTGTCGAGGATGCGCGGGTCGGCGAGGATCTGCTCGATCTTCTCGATGCCGTAGAGGGCCTCGATGAGCCGCGCGTGATGGTAGTGGAACGAACTCTGCACGGGTCCGGCAGCCAACTGCTTGAACTCGACCAGCTCCTTCTCGGCCAGCGGGGTGCCCATGGACTTGACGATATTGAGCCGCGCCAGGGGGCCCACGCGATAGCTGCCCTGGGGATAGCCGAGCGGCTTGTAATAGGCGAACTTGGTGTAACTGTAAGGCTCGACGGCCTCGCCGATCACTTCGGTGTACTTGCTGGCGGTGATGCCGTCTTCGATGATCGCGCCCTGCGGATCGATCAGCCGCGCCGCGCCGTCGGTGAACTCGATCGACTCGTCCTCATTGATCAGGCCCATGTAGTTGGACGGGAAGTTGGCGAAGACTTCGATCTCCTGCTTGAAAGTGCCGGCGATCTGCTTGTAGGCGGTCAGCGCCAGTCCGAGGTTGGCATAGGCCTCGGGCAGCATGGCCAGAATCTCGTCGCGGTGAGCGGCGCTGAGCGGCTCGGTGACGCCGCCGGGCACCACCCACCCCGGATGGATGCGCTTGTTGGCCAGCAGTTCGATGATGTGCTGGCCGAAGCGGCGCAGGCCGATGCCGGCGCGGCCCAGATCGGGCCTGGCGGCCAGGACTCCAAAGATGTTGCGCGCCTTGGGATCGGATTCCATGCCCAGCAACAGGTCGGGCGAGGAGAGATGGAAGAAGCTCAGCGCGTGGGACTGGACCATCTGGGCCAGATTCAACATGCGCCGCAGTTGCGCGGCGGTATGCGGAATGCGGACCGACATGATGGCCTCGCAGGCCTTGGCCGATGCGATCAGGTGGCTGACCGGGCAGATGCCGCAGATGCGCGCCATCAGGCTGGGCATCTCATAGTACGGCCGGCCCTCGGAGAACCGTTCAAAGCCGCGCACCTGGGTGACGTGGAAGTGCGCGTCCTCCACTTCGCCCTGGCCGTTGAGTTGGATGGTGATTTTGCCGTGCCCTTCGAGGCGGGTTACGGGATCGATGGTGATGGTCTGGCTCATGGGGCAGTCTCCAAATGCGTTAAGGCGTGTTTCATGAGTGGCTCAACAGACGCCGGTTCCAATCCCGCAGGGGCTAAAGCCCCACGTTTTCCGGTCCTCTTCGGCACGACTGAAGTCGTGCCCTGACACAAGGCGGCCGTTTGAAACATGGCTCAGGCTCCAAAGCGGGTGAGGGCTGGAATATCCAGCGGCGCACCGGTTAGCAGCGCGGTCAGCGCCGTGTGAAATGTGTCGGCCGAGGGCGGACAGCCGGGAAGAAACACGTCCACGTTCACAAACTCGTGGATGGGACGCACGACCCTGAGCAGCTTGGGGACCACGACGCAGGGGATCTGCTGCTGGGCCGTGGCGTTCTCAATGTATGCCCGATTCAGGATGGCTTCCGGGCCGATGGGGTTGCGCATGGAGGGCACGTTACCTGCCACTGCGCAGTCGCCTATCGCGATCAGCATCTTGGAGTGGGCGCGAATCTTCTTGATCTTCTTCTCGTCGTCGACCGAGGCTACTGCTCCCTCGACGAGCGCGATGTCCACTTCGGCGGGGAACTCCTTGGTGTCCACGATGGGGCTGTAGACCACATCGACAAGCTCCGCCAACTCGATGAGCCGTTCGTCCATATCGAGGAACGACATGTGACAGCCGGAACATCCGTCCAGCCAGACCGTTGCCAGTTTCAGTTTGCTCATTGCGCTTCCCTCATCAGGTTCAGATAGGGCAGAAAATCGGGATACTTGGGGTGATCGTCGCCGACCTTGCTCTTGTCGAAGAGCGCTCCGGTGGGGCAGCACTGCACGCACTTGCCGCAGCGGGTGCAACTGGAGCTTCCCCAGGGTTCGTTGAGATCGGTAATGACGATCGAGTTGATGCCGCGGCCCATCACATCCCATACGTGGGCGCCTTCAATCTCCGCGCAGACCCGCACGCAGCGGGTGCACAGGATACAGCGGTTATGGTCCACGGTATACCGTTCATGCGAGGCATCCACGGTCAGTTCAGGGTTGCGATAGGGCAGGCGCACATGGGTCAAGCCCTGCTCCTGCGCAAGGGCCTGCAGTTCGCAATGGCCGTTGGACACGCACACCGAGCAGATGTGGTTACGCTCGGCGAAGAGCAGCTCGAGGATGGCGTGGCGATGCTTCCTGAGCCGATCCGTGTTGGTGCTCACCTCCATGCCTTCCTGGACGGTGGCCACGCAGGCGGGAAGGAGCTTGTTGCTGCCTTTGATCTCCACCAGGCACAAGCGGCAGGCGCCTACGTCGCTCAGGCCCTCCAGATGGCAGAGGGTGGGAATGTCGATGTCGTTCTCCCGCGCCACTTCCAGGATGGTCTGGCCGGCGCGGGCACTGACCTCCTGTTCGTCGATTACAAGAGTTTTGACGTCCGCATCTGTAGTCATGCCGACACCTCCATTGGAACTGCGGGCACGGTAGCTTCCATGTTGCAGACGCCGGCCGGACAGCGCTTATGCACGATGTGCTCGATGTACTCGTTCTTGAAGTATTTGAGCGTGCTCAGCACCGGATTGGGCGCCGTCTGGCCCAGCCCGCACAGGCTGGTTTCCTTGATTGTGCCACACAGTTCCACCAGCAGGTCCAGATCGTCCATGGTTCCCGTGCCGTTGCAGATGCGGGTGAGGAGAGTGAACATTTGGGCCGTTCCCGCGCGGCAGGGAATGCACTTGCCGCAGGATTCGGTCATGCAGAACTCGACGAAGAAGCGCGCCACGTTGACCATGCAGGAGGTGTCGTCCATGACGATCATGCCGCCCGAACCCATGATCGAGCCGACCTTGACGAGCGCATCGTAGCTGACCCCGAGGTCCAGCATCTCGGCGGGAATGCAGCCGCCCGAGGGCCCGCCGGTTTGCACTGCCTTGAAGGTGTGCCCGCCGGGCACGCCGCCGCCGATGACCTCGATGATTTCGCGCAGTTTAATGCCCATGGGCACTTCAACCAGGCCGGTGTGGGTAATCTTGCCGGTGAGCGCGAAGACCTTGGTGCCTTTGCTCCGCTCCGATCCCATGCTCGAAAACCACTTGCTCTCCTTGCGGAGGATAGGCGCGATATTGGCGTAGGTCTCCACGTTGTTGATGAGCGTGGGCTTGCCCCAAAGACCACTCACTGCCGGGTACGGCGGCCGGGGTTTGGGGGTGCCGCGCCGGCCCTCAATGGAGGCGATCAACGCCGTTTCCTCGCCGCAGACAAAGGCTCCGGCGCCCAGGCGGATCTCCACGTCGAAGTTGAAGGGCGTATTGCAAATGTTGTTGCCCAGCAGGCCGTGGCGGCGCGCGTCGCGCAGAGCGGCTGTCAGCCGGGCCACCGCTGTGGGATACTCGGCGCGCACATAGATAAAGCCCTTGCTCGCGCCCACCGCGTAGGCGGCGATGGCCATGCCCTCGATTACGCGATGCGGGTCGCCTTCCATAACGCTGCGATCCATGAACGCGCCGGGGTCGCCCTCGTCGCCGTTGCAGACAACATATTTCAGGTTGCCCGAGGCCTTGGCCACCGTGCCCCACTTCAGCCCGGTGGGATAGCCGCCGCCGCCGCGTCCCCGCAGCCCGCTTTCGGCCACCCGGTGGATCACGCCGTTGGGCGTCATGTCGGTCAGCACCATCAACAGCGCCTGATAACCGTCGCGGGCGATATAGTCGTCGATCTTCTCCGGATCGATGTAGCCGGCATTCTCCAGCACCACGCGCGTCTGCAGCTCGAAGTGCTCGTTCAGGTCGCACTGCAGGCCAGGCACCGGTTCGCCGCCCAGGCTGGCCACAATCGCCTCCGCGTGGCTGGCATCCACATGGCGATAAAGGGTCTCTTCGGGGTCCACCCGCACCAGCGGCCCGGACGAGCACGGCCCCATGCAGCCGGTTTTTCGGATGAGCACATTCTTGCCGCTCGCCGCGATCGCCGTGGTGAGCGCGTCCTTCAACCGGTCCGCGTGCTGGCTGAGGCACGCCAGGTCCATGCAGACGTTCACTTCATGGTCGTACTTCGCGTTCTCCAGGCGAACAGCCTTCGCTATCTGTTCGAGCTCTTCGATATTCATTCCACCGCCCACCTTTCCAGTTGCTCGAGCATCTGCCCACCGGTCATCTCGCCCTCGACTTCGCTGTCGAACAGCGCTACCGGCGCACGGCTGCAGGCGCCCACGCAGCGGGCAGTCATCAGGCTGATGTTCCCATCCTTTGTGGTCTGTCCCTGCGGAATGCCCAGGCGCTTTACCGCTGCGGCCACCAGCTTGTCGCTGCCCTTGATATAGCAGGCCGTGCCGGCACAGATGGTTAAGGTGTGCTTGCCCGGCGGCTTGAGGCTGAAGTAGTGGTAGAAGGTCACTACCCCATAGGCCTGACTCAGCGGCACGCGGAGCGAGCGGGCTACAAAGCGAATCGAGTCGTCGTCCAGGTATCCGAACGAAGACTGCACGGTGTGGAGCGTCTCAATAAGCGCGTAACGGGCAAAGCCATTCTTGCGCATGGTGCCGTTCACGATCTTCCAACGTTTGTCGTCGCTGGGTAGCGGCGGAGGTGTGAAAGCTGGCACGATTCCCTCCCGGATGCAGACAGTCAGGCTGCAAGGCGATTGTGCTTCCGCGCCTTGCTCGTTGTCTGACCCAAATCGTACCTGCCGGGGCCTTTGTCCATCCGTGATAGTGGTCACTGGGGTGGGAGGCAATCCCATCTGTGGCACTGGAAGGGCTGGATCCACTCGGGCGTGGATCGGCAGAGACCGGCTTCGCTATCCCAGCGGCGGGAGGTGGCCGGAGATGCCGAAGAGGAAGATGATGCCGATGATGCAACTGTAGGCGGCGCCGGCCCATGCGATGGCGTGATAGAAGCGGGGGTGGTGGCCGCTTGCGCGGAAGGCGCCGCCCATGGAGGCGGTCATCAGGGCATTCATGGCAACCAGGCCCAGGGAGAAGGCCGCGAGGCCCATCATGCCGCGCGAGGTTCCGCCCAGGTTGGCGGTGAGGAAGAAGAGAGCCAACTGGCTGGGAGTCTCAGCGCCGACGCCGTGCAGGATGCCAATGACGAAGACCGATTTTCCTGTATATAGCCACTGGAAACGCCTGGGTTTCGGGGCCTGCCGGTTCCAACATCGGCGGACCTGCCAGGCCAGCCAGAGGACGCCGTTGATAGCGATGGCCAGCCGGCTCTCGATGCGACTGTGGCTGTGGCCGTGCGCGTCTTTGCGGAGGATTCCCGCGACCACGCCGATGCCGAGGACGATCAGGGTGAGGCCGATGAGGCGCTCGGTCCAGTGGTCCAGGCCCTCGGGCAGGCCCATGTGCAATTGGAGGACGGCGATGCCGAGGACAACCACGGTGAAGGCGTGGCCAAGGGCATAGGTCATGCCTAAACGCAATCCGCTGCGCCAGTTGCGCTGCACGGCCGTGATGTCGGAGATGGCGGCCAGGTGATCGTAGTCAAAGCCGTGGCGCAGCCCCAGGAGCAGGCAGGAGCCCAGCGCGGCATCGAGTTTCCAGTCGCCAAGGATCGGTATCACGAAAATCAGTATAAGGCATACGCGGCGGGATTGGCGCGGCGGTCACGCGGGCAGCCGGCGTGGCTTCGGGGTACAGCAATTGTGGAGCCGCTATAGCCGGATTACCTATCGGTGCAAGAGTAGCAAGGGTCGATCGATGCCTGGATCAGGGGCGTGTCGGCCAGCCTTGCTCCAATCACCATCCAGCGGATGGCCGGCATATTCGCAAAGGTAGGCGTGCGCACGTGCACCCGGCTGGGATTTCTGGAGTTCTCTTTCCAGGAGACGCTGTACATGACTTCTCCGCGCGGCGCCTCGACGCGGCTGGTGGCCGTTCCGGTGGCGAAGGCGAACTTGTCGTCGCCCGAGTGCAACTCGCCGGGCGGCAGCTTGGCGAGCGCCTGGCGAAGAATCTTGCAGCTCTCCATAATCTCGAGGGCGCGCACCAGCAGGCGGGCGCGCACGTCGCCGTCCTGCTGGACCGGCACGTCGAATTCCATCTCCGCGTAGGCCGCGTAGGGCGCGGCGCGGCGAAGGTCCTGAGGCAGTCCTGAGGCGCGTGCCGTGGGCCCCACAACGCCGCAGGAGACGGCTTTCTCCAGGGTCAGCACGCCGATGCCCGCGCAACGCGAGCGCGCCGTTCTGCTGGTGGTGAAGATGGGGATGACGGTGCGCGCCATTTCGCGCTCCAGCGCCTCGACCATCTTGAGGATCGCCTGCGGATCGTCGATGTCGCGATTGACCCCTCCGATGCGGTTCATGGAGTAGTTGACGCGGTTGCCGCTGATGGCCTGGAGTATGTCCATGACCTTCTCGCGCAGCTCGAAGCAGGTCATGAACATGGTCTTGAAGCCCATGAGCTTGGCTGCGATGCCCGCCCAGAGCACGTGCGAGTGCAGGCGCTCCAGCTCAGCCACGACCACGCGAATATACTGGGCGCGCGGAGGCGGCGTCAGGCCGGTAAGGCCCTCCATCGCCTGGCAAAGAGTGAGCGTGTGGATGTTCGAGCAGATGCCGCAGACGCGCTCCATGAGCGCGATGACCTGAATGTAGTTGCGGGTTTCGGCCAGGTGCTCGATGCCGCGGAAGTTGAACCCGATATGCAGCTTGGCGTCGCAAACGGTTTCGCCTTCGCAGATCAAATCCAGCTTGTAGGGTTCTTCCAGCGCCGGGTGGTAGGGACCCATGGGGATCTTGTAGCTCATTTTTTCTCCTTGCTCGCGGCCACGGCGTCGCGCAGGTTCACGCCCGGCGTGTCTCCCTGGCGCAGAAGCAGCGGCTCGTATTCGCGGCCCAGAAAGTCGATGGCGAAGCCTTCGTGAATCTCGCGCTCAATCCAGTCCACGGCCTCGCACAAGTCGTAGATGCTTTCAATGGAGTTGCCGGCAAGCTGAAAGGGAAAGCCCAGCAACTGTCCATCGAGGTCCCAGTGGTATTCCAGGCGAAGGCCGCCCTCGCCGGGCAACTGATACGCGGTGATGGTGACAAAGCGGGCATGAAGGCCGTTCATCGCCTTGGCAAGTTCGCGCACATTCATGCCGCCCAGCGTGAGCCAATGCACGCCGCCCTTTTCGACCCAGGGTTCCGTAGTCCCCAACTGTTCCGGAATGCTCTCAAGCAAGTTCATTGCGCGCCTCCAGTGACGGGATTTGCCGCTGGCCCGGCGACGGCCGGCGGGGCCGCCGCGGCTGGCTTGGGAGCAGGCGGCTTGCGGGCAACGGTGTAGGACTGTTTCAACGCCCCAATGGTCAGGTACACGGGCGGACATGCGGAGTCCTGGCTCAGCGCATGAGTTTTGCAGCCTTCCACGCAGCGCCCGCAGAAGGTGCATTGGCCGGGATCGTAGCTCCAGGTGAACTCGCCCTTGCCGGCCTTGAACTCGATGGCGCGCGCGGTGCAGCGAAACCGGCAGATGGCGCAGCCGGTGCAGAGCGCGGGATCGAAGCGCACCAGGCCCCGGTAGTGCTCGCTTACCTTGGGGCGCGCGGGAAAAAGTAAAGTCCGCGAACCGCCCCACAGGTTCTTCCACATCATGGCAAGAATGTTCATGCTCTAAGCCTCATGAAGAGCGCGGACGCAACGGCCAGGACCGCGAAGATCAGCGTGCATTGCCAGTAAAAACGGACCGTGGTATCGATCTGCAAGCGCGCCGTGGCAGCCGCGACCGCCGACAACAGCAGCACAACGGCGAAGGAGAGCGCAACGAAGACCAGGGCGGCAAGCCACCAGGTTGTGAGATGGGGCGCGGCCAGCGTGGCCACCAGGCCGGTAGCCGCAACCCACTCCAGCCCATGCGAGAGCTCCCACATGGCCAACTCGGGGCCGGCATACTCGGTCATGGGGCCGGAGTAAATCTCCTGCTCCGCGTTGGGCAGAGAGAAGGGATTGATATGCAGCTTGGCGGGCAGGCAGACCAGAATCGCCAGCACGCCAAGCCAACGCAGGGGCGAGGCCGGCAGTGCGGCGAGCGCCTCAAGCCGGAAGGTGTGCTGCGACGCGGCGATGGAGATGATGGCCAGAAGGAAGACCACGTTATAGGAGACGCTGAGGATGGCCTCGCGCGCCGAGCCGATCTCGCCGAAGATGGAGCCCGAGGAGAAGCCTGCGGCGATGATGCACATGGAAGGCAGTTCCAGCAGCGCCAGCAACAGGATCAGGTCGCCCTCGAAGCCGCCGGAGGATGGCAGCACCGGCAGCAGGCCAACCGCGCCAGCCGCCGCCGACACCGCAAGCAGCGGCCATAGCCTCATCAGCAGGCCGCCGACGCCGCTGCGAGGGGGCGTGGTTTTGCCCAGCAGCTTGATGAAATCGTAGAAGGGTTGCATGAAGGGAGGGCCGATGCGCCCCTGCATCAAGGCAACCGACTTGCGTTCCACCCAGAGGAAGAACCACGCGGCTGGGACAGCGAAGAGCAAGCCAGGAAAGATGAGCAGGCGGGCGAGGGCAGTGGTCAGATTCATGGCTGGACCTCACTGGCCGCGGCTTTGGCGGCGCATCCTGCGGCACATTCGGCAGCGCATTCGGTTCCGGGTATGCATACCGGCTCGACAGGCAGCTTTTTCGCGGCTCTATTGGCCAGAATCTCCGCAGCCTTGGCTATGCCCAGCACAATGGCGTCAGGACGCGGCGGACAGCCGGGCACGAAGACATCGACCGGGATGTGCCGGTTGAGCGGCCCTTCCAGCGTCCGGCTGTCGATGAAGACATTGGTCGTGGCCGGACAGGAGCCGATGGCCACCACCGCCTTTGGCCCGCAGACCTGGTCGTAGACGGTCTTGATGGCGTTCACCGCGTTGTGGGTGACAGGGCCGGTGATGCAGAGAATGTCGGCGTGCCGCGGGCTGCCTTCCAGGCGCACACCCAACTGCTCGGCGTCGTAACGGGGGGTGAGGCTGGCCACCAGCTCGATGTCGCAACCGTTGCAACTGCCCGAGTTCATGTGAAAGAGCCATGGGCTGCGGCGCCGGCAATAGCACATCAATTTGTTCCAGGGATTCATGGTCTCCCCCAATGGAGCAGTTGCAGTGCATCCGGCCAGACGCCGGCAGCAAGCAACAGGATGACCAGCGTAACGATCACGGTCTGCAGAACAAACGGCTCCTTCGTTGGATGCGGAGGCGAAGAAGCCGGATGCGGCTCATGCGGCGGTCCCCACCAGATGCGGGTCAAAGCCAATGTATAGGCAATCAGCGCGAAGATCGACGAGACGATGAAAACCGCCGCCAGCGGCCAACCGATCTGCAACGCGGTTTGATAGAGTCTCCAGCGGCCGATGAAGCCGAGTGTCGGCGGCACGCCCACCATGGCCAACATTCCGAAGAGGAAGCCGAAGGCAGCGACGGGATAGCGCGCAGCCAGTCCTTTTGGTTCGCCTTCAAGCGCGCCCTCGGCCTCGGGACCGCTGAGGCAGATGAAGAGCAGCGCCTTGGCTAATGCGTGGGTTGATGCAGCAATCAGCGCGCCGTCCAACCCAAGCAAAATGAATGAGGCTGCTCCCAGCATCAGGAAGCCTATGTCCTCGACTGTCGATAGAACCAGTAGGCGCTTGAGGCTGCGCTGCGTGAGCATCAAAAGAGCAGCCAGGAACGATGTAGCGGCCGCTACGCACAGCAGAACTGGATGGAAATGGTAGGAGTCAGGAATAGTCAGCGCTGAGGCC
The DNA here is from genome assembly GCA_003170825.1 of Acidobacteriaceae bacterium. GTDB lineage: Bacteria > Acidobacteriota > Terriglobia > Terriglobales > Acidobacteriaceae > Telmatobacter. The sequence goes on along the minus strand of PMYL01000039.1, from coordinate 4,115 downwards.
AAGAATTCGCCGAAGGCAGCCATATCAACGACTGCAATAATCAAGCCGAGAACGACAGAGGGCAATTCGTCAGCTAGACTGAGCAGCCAGAAGAACAGCGGAATGGCAGCCAGCTTAACGCAAACGCTAGTGATAAATAGCGCCCATGCCCATTCATTTTGACCATACTCCAGCAGCAAATCGCTACTGATGGCAGACAAAGCCGAGATGAGAACCACTGCAAGATAGGTCAGCTTTGCAGCTTGTGTCCGTGCGCATTGCCAAACCAGCGCCACGGTAATGAAAGCGCCCAGTTCCAAAAGCCCAAGACGAAGCCAGTGATTCTGGACGACTAATCCAACAACGGTGGCTGAACCAGCCAGCGTCATCAGCGGAACAAGTCGGCGACTCTTTGAATGGGCTAGAGCAGCTAGAAGCAATGCAAGACCGGCTACGGCACAAGCGGCAATCAGCAGCTTTGGCACTTCGAGAGGAGGCAAACCCCAATTAGATTCACCGATCGCAAACCAGCGAACGCCCGCCAGGATTGCAACTGCCAGCACGACAACCAGCGCCAACGCCCGCCGCTCCATCCAGGAGACGACCACGCCCAGCCCGCGCGAGGCAGCCCGCAACCCGCGCCAGACGCTCAGGTAGACGAGGTCCACATTGGACCAGCGGAAGAACTCATGCCAGTTCTGCAGGAAGATGCTGGAGAAGTCGCCGGCGGTGAGCCGTCCCTGATCCGACAGCGGCTCGCCGCCAGTAAAGACGCCGCCGCCCGCGCCGGCCAACGCCGGGCCCCCTCCGGCTGTGGCGGCAACCTGCGCTGGACGCGCGGCGTATGCAATCGCGTAGATCAGCCCGCCCATAATCAGCGAGACCAGGGCCAGCACCAGGCCGCCCATGGTCGAGAAGCTGCCCGCATCCGCGGACAGCCCAAACCACGTCACCTGCACCGCGCTGAGTTGAAGCGCGTTCAGGATCGGATTGAGGAGGTAGTTGACAGCCAACTGCGGCGCGACGCCGAGAACGATGCTGCCCACAGCCAACAGTCCCATCCCCCACACCATAGTGGGCGGAGACTCGTGGGCGTCTTTGGTCGCCTCCGTCAACGGACCGAGGAAGACCGCGCTGGTGGCCTTGGCGCACAGGAAGACCGTGCCCAGGCTGACCGCCCAGGCGGCCATGGCGGGAACGGCCCATCCGGCCTGCAACGCCGCCGCGTAGAGCATCCACTTGCTGGCGAAGCCGCTCATCAGCGGAACGCCCGCCATGCTGCCCGCGCCGATCAACCAGGATAAAGTCGTCCGCGGCATCTTCTGCGCCAGGCCGCCCAGCTGGTTCATATCGCGCGTGCCCGCGGCGTGCTGCACCGAGCCGGCGGTCAGGAAGAGCCCGCCCTTGAAGAAGCCGTGATTGAGGCAATGGAGCAGGCCCGCGGCAATGGCCAGCGGCGTGCCGATGCCCAGGCCCATCATCATGTAGCCGATCTGGCTCACCGTGGAAAAAGCCAGCATGCGCTTCAGATCGGTTTGCACCATGGCGTACATCACGCCCACGGCCATGGTGACGGTGCCGATCCAGACAAGACTGGGTCCGCCCCAGGGCGTTGGCCACGCGCCAAAGCTGTGCATGCGCGCGGCCAGATAGACGCCGGCCGTCACATAGCAGGCCGCGTGCAGCAGGGCGCTCACCGGGGTGGGCGCGGCCATGGCCTCCGGAATCCAGGTGTGCAGAGGCACCTGCACACTCTTGGCCACCAGCGCGACCAGCATGAGCAGAAAGACGCCGCCCGTGAAGGCGTGCGCCACGGCCGGATCGGTCCACAGAGCGCTGCCCGTGCGGTGGTAGACGACCAGGATGGCCGCCAGCAGGCCGTATCCCGCAATGTGGGTCATCAGCAACACCTTGCGCGCGCCATGCACCGCCTCGGGGTTGGTGTACCAAAAGCCCACCAGACTGAAGGAGCAGAGGCCGACCAGCTCCCAGCAGAGATAGAAAAAGAAGAGGTTGGCGCTGTAGACCAGTCCAACGTAGCCGCCGATAAAAACCAGCATTGAGGCGTAGAAGCGGGTCGCAGCCTTGTCTTGCGCCATGTATCCGATGGAATAGAGGAGCACGACCGCGCCCAGGAATGCGCCCATAAAGGCAAACAGGACGCTGAGCGCGTCCACATGGAAGACGAGTGCGAGCGGCCCATCCCACTTGAGGAGATTGAGATCGACGGCCTGTCCAGCCCGAACCGACGGCACCGTGCCAACCACGGCAAGCACCGCGGGCAGACAGGCGAGAGCGGCGAGGATCCCTTTCGTCCGGGCGGAACAGAGCCTTGCGGCGAGAAGCTGAAGCACTGCGCCCAACAGAAGCGAGCAGGGCGCAATCAGAATGAGGGCCGCAGCGGTCATGGCTAAATTATTCGTGCGCGGTGTGTCTCCAAGCTGTGATGGACCTCACTCGAAAGACCGCATATTGCAATGTGGGACAGGTTCGTGCCCTCTCATTTGGTTGGACGAAGCTGGACCTGGTAACCCCGATAGTCGATGGTGACGACTGTCTGGCCGAACAGATGGCTGTTGGACATGGCTCTGGCATGGGTGGCTTGCGCAAAGCCGGCCACGTTTGCGTACTGGCGCACCATCTGCGTGGGTCCTGTGAACACGGAGGGGCTTTTGGACCCTGTTCCCTGAACCTGAACGATCGAACCATCCTTCGAGTCCACCCACAGGGTTCCCTCGATGAGATAGGGAGCCTTCCGTTTGGGGGTCAAGGAAAGAACAAGGCAGTCCCGCCCATCCAGCCGCTGGCTCGCATCGGACTTCAGTTTCATTTCATAGTTTGCTGAAGTGATCCACGACCCTTCCCGGTTACCGGGCTGGTTCAGGCGCTTCTCATTGTCCAGGATCGCGCCCAATACCAGGCTGCGTATGACCTCCGAACCGGTCTGGGAGAGGATGGTGTAACTCTTGCCCGTATCCTGGCGGTAGAGGGTCTTCACCGTCATTTCAGCCACAGGATGGGCCTCATCATTGCTCCTGTAAACAGCATAGTGTTCGGTAACGGTGTATCCCGCAATATTGTCGACTCTGGCTTTGACCGCTGCGTCAATGTGCTGTATGACCGACGATGCGTCGAGCTGCTGTGCCGGAACCGCGGCGATTCCAAGGCACGCAAAGAAAGAAGCAGCCGCAACCGCTCGCGCCACGCCGGGTTGCCTGGAACTCATCATGCTGAAAACTCCCGCAATGCTCTCTTTTCCAGATTAAGCTCTTTCTGTCCCTGACCTGTGCTGTATAGAACAGTGCCTTGGAATTGATGCGGGGCGTTGAGGCAAGCGAGGTGAATGGGAGATCATGCGCTATGCTGGTCTCCGGTGCGAGGCTCGATTTTGATGCACGAAACCCATCCAGGACGAGAACGGTGCGAAGCAATGCTGCGGTGCGGGGTGGTGGTGCGCGGGGTGGTGCAGGGAGTGGGTTTCAGGCCGTTTGTTTACCGGCTGGCCCTGGAAGAGGGGCTGGCGGGGTTCACCGGCAACGATACGGACGGCGTGACGATCGAGATTGAGGGTACGGCGGAACGTGTGGAGGCGTTTCTGGAGCGGTTGCACGCGGAGGCGCCGCCGCTGGCGCGGATCGATTCCGTTGAGACGCAAGATTTGGTGGCGACCGGGGAGGAGGGGTTCCGAATCGTTTCCAGCGAGGTCAGGGGCCAAGTGAGTACGGGAATTCCGGCAGACGCGGCGACTTGCGGGGATTGTTTGCGGGAGTTGGTTGATCCGAAAGACCGGCGTTGGCGGTATCCGTTCTTGAACTGCACCAACTGCGGACCGCGGTTCACGATTACGCGGCGNNTGCCAGGCCGAGTACGACGATCCAGGGAACAGGCGATTCCATGCGCAGCCGAATGCGTGTTGGGAGTGCGGGCCGCGGATTTGGCTGGTGGGGGCGGATGGGGAGAGCTTGCTGGATGAAGCAGTTTTGAAAGGGCACGGCTTTAGCCGTGCCGTAGAACGGCTAGAACAGATCGCGGCTTTAGCCGCCGAGGGAATGCAAGTTGATAAAAATACATTCCCTCAGGGGCTAAAGCCCAAAAATTTGTTTGCCCAACTGCTGGCGCGGCTAAAGCCGCGCCCT
>PMYL01000047.1 GCA_003170825.1 Acidobacteriaceae bacterium | reverse complement strand
GAAAAACCCGGAAAAAACAGTTGACCCGGCGAACGACTCAGTATACATTCAGAGATACTATCCATAAGGGCGGATTGCAGAGCAATCTTGCACAGTCTAGCTGTTGTTTCCCGCATCATATTTGAGCTTAGGCTCATCCATTGATGCCCCCGGTGCGTTTCGACCTCCGCCGGGAATGGGAATGTGGGCACATGGATTCCCAAGGCGGCAATGCGGTTCGCGGATACGGCATAAAGCCTGTTCCATGGTGTGCGAATGTGCGTCAGGATGTTGAACTGTAGACACGGTTCGCGCGTCTAAACCTTGGGAGCGGCAATTTGGGGCAGCCCTGGATAGTGTTGGCTTCCCTGCTGCACCGGCGGCGCCAAGCGAGTTCCGGCCGGGCAGGAAATCAAGAAGGAGAGATTCGTCATGCGTTCCGATTTGGTATTTGGGGCACTTTCNNTGGAAGTTGCAATTTGGGGCAGCCCTTCGATTGTATTGGCTTCCCTCTGCTGCACTGGCAGCTCAACGGCTCATTCCGGTGCGGCCATTTGAAGAAGAAGGAGATACACAATGCGTTCCGATCTCGTTTTTAAGGCACTTTCTCATGTGTCCAATCGCTACCAGCTCTGTCAACTGGCCAGCAAGGCAACCCGGAAGCTGCACAAGCCGAATACACGGCTGCAAGACACGGCCAATGAGGTCTTTGCCCGCTTCCAAACCACCAATCCTGGATCGGGGGCGCCCGTAGCGGAGCCCGCGGCCCAGCCGGTTGAACGGCGCCGCGCCGCCTGAGTGCGTCTCCCGAAGGGTATAGTTGAATCAGGCATCGGTTTCAAGGCAGCTTCCTCAGGAAGGCGGCTGCTCTTTTCCGGCGTTTCGATATTTCACTTGAATTCAGGAGATGCTTGAAGCCCGGCACGCGCCGGCAGCTTCTTGGAACTACCACCCGGTCCTCCCCTGGAGCACTTCCCCCTCTCGTATCCCTTCACACCCATCCCACCCTATCGCAGGTAAACATGACCATCGCTGAACTCAAAGAGAAGAACATCACCGAACTGAGCCGCATTGCGCGCACCCTGGAGATCCAGGGCACCAGCGGCCTTCGCAAACAGGATCTGATCTTCAAGATTCTTCAGGCACAAAGCGAAAAGGAAGGGCATATTTTTGCCGAGGGAGTGCTGGAGATTCTGCCCGACGGCTACGGCTTCCTCCGCTCTCCCGACTACAACTATCTGCCCGGCCCGGACGACATCTACGTCTCGCCGTCGCAGATCCGCAAGTTCGACCTGAAGACCGGGGACTCGATCAGCGGCAACGTGCGGCCGCCCCACGAGGGCGAGAAGTACTTCGCGCTGGTGAAGATCGAGGCCATCAACTTCGAGTCGCCGGAGGAGACGCGCAACAAGATTCTCTTCGACAACCTGACCCCGCTCTATCCTCAGGAACGGATCAAGATGGAGACGGTGCGGGAGGGCATCAGCGGCCGGGTGATGGACCTGCTGACGCCGGTGGGCAAGGGCCAGCGCGGATTGATCGTCGCTCCGCCCCGCACCGGCAAGACCATGCTCTTGCAGTCGATCGCCAACTCGGTGTCGACCAACCACCCCGAGGTGGTGCTGATCGTGCTGCTGATCGACGAGCGTCCCGAGGAAGTGACGGACATGCAGCGCTCGGTGAAGGGCGAGGTGATCAGTTCCACCTTCGACGAGCCGGCGACCCGCCACGTGCAGGTGGCCGAGATGGTGATCGAAAAGGCCAAGCGGCTGGTGGAGCACAAGCGCGACGTGGTGATTCTGCTGGATTCGATCACCCGCCTGGCGCGCGCTTACAACACCATCGTGCCTCCGTCGGGCAAGGTGCTGTCGGGCGGCGTGGATTCGAACGCGCTACAGCGGCCCAAGCGCTTCTTCGGCGCGGCCAGGAATATCGAAGAGGGCGGCTCGCTGACGATTATCTCCACCGCGCTGGTCGATACAGGCTCGCGCATGGACGAGGTCATCTTCGAGGAGTTCAAGGGCACCGGCAATATGGAAATCATCCTGGACCGCAAGCTGGTGGACAAGCGCGTCTTCCCGGCCATCGACATCCAGCGCTCCGGCACCCGCAAGGAAGAGTTGCTCATCCCCAAGGAGGATTTGCAACGCATCTTCATTCTGCGCAGGGTGCTGAATCCGCTGTCGCCGGTGGAGGCCATGGAACTGCTGATTACCCGCCTGGAAAAGGTGCGCAACAACGCGGAGTTCCTGGCTAACATGAACCAGTTGTAAGGCGGTTCCCCCGGCGACTGGTTTTCACCGCCAGGGGAACTCGTCCAAAAGGTAAAAGAGCGGAAGCTCCCTTCCCCGATTCGCCGTCCGCTGGTAAGATAAGGAAGTCGTGGGGCTGTAGCTCAGCTGGGAGAGCGCCTCGTTCGCAACGAGGAGGCCAGCGGTTCGATCCCGCTCAGCTCCACCATCCCTAACCGGCGAGAACCTCCAAATACATCTGCCGACAGAACCGTGTGGGAGCGTCTTTGCGCTCCTTCAGGATGGGGATTTGAAGCTTCCTGTGAGCGCCGGAGGAGACGCCAATCCGGCGCGCGGCGAAGGAGCGCAAGATCGGATGAACCAGAAGGCTTTTGCGTCAAAGCTGTACTACGGTTCTTGCTGCTTCGTGCTGTTTTTTATAGCCGCGGCAGCTTCGTTCAACGGTTACTACGACAAGTGGCATTTTCGCGAGGCAGGCACAAGCGCATCGATGCAAGGAGCCAGTTTCGATGCAATGGTGGATGGCGCGGCCGCGCGGCCGTTTGTGTACCGGCAACTGCTTCCTATGCTGGCCAACTGGATCGACCGGCGGGTTCCGGAACAAACCAAAGACCGGCTCTTCGCAGCCAAGGACCCTGGCGGGGCGCCGCTTAGGGAACGCCTTTTCAGCTCGCCGGTTGCACAAAGCCGGGCGTACTTCCTGCGTTACTGGATCGTCTATGCCGCGGTATTCCTGTTTGCATGGATTTCGGTCTATGCGATGTACCTGTTATGCAAGTCAGTGGGGTACGCTCCCGCAACGGCTGCTCTTTCCGCGATTATCATGGTTCTGCTCATGCCCTATTTCATGTCCGGGGGAGGGTATCTTTACGATTATCCGGAGTTGGCGTTTTTTGCGCTGGCGGCGTGGATGGCGCTCAATTTCGATTGGTGGTGGATGATCCCGGTGGCGGCGCTGGCTGCCTGGAACAAGGAATCCTTCCTGCTATTCATCCCGGCGCTCTATCCGCTCCTGCGCCGGCGGAGTTCCCGGATCGATGCGTCGATCGGGACTGGGGTCCTCGGATTGATCTGCGCCGCGGTCTATTGTGTGCTCCGGTCGCACTTTCAGCACAATCCCGGTGGAACCGTCGCGGTGCACCTCATGGAGCAAATTCAGACCATACCTCATCCGTTAAATATGTTTTCTCCGGAAACGACGTACGGCATGACCTTGATTCGGAGTTTCAATCCTCTGTCGCTGGCCTTGATCGCATGGACGCTGTGGCGCGGATGGCGCTCTCTGCCGCGGGCGATTCAGCGTCACGCACAGATTGCCGCGGTCATCAATTTCCCGTTGTATTTCCTCTTTTGCAACCCTGGCGAATTGCGGGATTTTAGCCTTCTCTACATCACATTCCTCCTGCTGCTGGCGGCAAATCTGACCGAGTGGGCCGGCGGCCCTACGACTGCAACCCAGCTATCGGGGTAGAACTGCCGTGCCGGGCGCAGGGATGGGATCTTGCCGTTGAGTTTCGATTCGCTCACGGGCGACTGTATACTTGTGGGGTCCCGGACAATTCACTGGCCAACTTGTTGAGCTTCAATTGCCTTGATGGGCCGGAACACTCCGTGGCCGGCTCTGCCTGCATGGGCCGGCGTTTCCCGGCCATCGGCCAGCGATCCCCAGACGAGGTGAGCGGTTGCCCCAATCCATCTCCAAGCCCATCTCCCAGCCGGAAACTCCCGTTGCAGCGCAGGCGCCGCTCTGCGTCGATCTGGACGGCACGCTGGTCAAGTCCGATACGCTGGTAGATTCCTTGTTGGTGCTCTTGCGCACCCGTCCGGCGCTGGTGTTCAAGCTGCCCGGCCGTCTTCTTCACGGCAAGGCGGCGTTCAAGGCAACCGTCACCGAATCCATCTCCCTCGATGTTGCGCACTTGCCCTACAACCACGTACTGCTCCGCTTTCTTCAGCAGGAGCACGCCCAGGGCCGCACAATCTTTCTGGTGACGGGCGCGGACTCGGCGCTTGCAAGCCGTGTTGCCGCCCATCTGGGTATCTTCAGCGGGGTATTGGGCTCGGACGGCACGACTAACCTGACTGGAAACAAGAAGCTCGATAGCCTGCGCGGTTGCCTGGGCTCCGGCGCATTCGACTACATTGGCAACGGCACGCCCGATTTGCCGCTGCTGGCCCACGCCAACGCGGCCATGGTGGCCAATCCGAGCCTGGGGTTGCGGATGAGGCTCCGGGCTCGCGGCATACGGCCGGCGAAGGAGTTTTTAGAGCGCGGCCCGTTTCTGCAATCCGTGCTGAAAGCCGCGCGCCCGCACCAGTGGGCCAAGAATCTGCTCATCTTTGTGCCGCTGCTTCTGTCCCATGCATTGAGCGCGGGCAAACTGCTGACGGCGCTGGCGGCCTTCTGCTGCTTCTCGCTCACCGCTTCTGCGGCGTACATCGTGAACGATCTGCTGGACATCGAGGCCGACCGCCGTCATCCTCGCAAGCGCCTGCGGCCCTTTGCCTCGGGCGATCTCGCCCCCATCACCGGAATCTGCATCGCGGCGGCGTTTCTGCTGGTGGGACTGGTGGGCGGGCAGTTGCTTCCGGGCGGCTTCCATGGCTGGCTGCTCGTCTACCTGGCCACGACGCTGGCGTACTCCTGGTATCTGAAGCGGATTGCGCTGGTGGATGTGCTGGTGCTCTCCGGCCTGTATATCCTGCGCCTCTTGGCGGGCAGCGCCGCAACCCAGACGCCCATCTCCCACTGGCTGGCCGGCTTCTCGATGTTTCTGTTTCTTTCCCTGGCCATCGCCAAGCGCTTTGCGGAGCTGGAGAACCTGCGCGCCAGCAATGCGGCGCCGGCGAACGGGCGCGGCTACCTGTTGGCGGATTTGGCGCAGATGCGCAGCTTCGGCACCGCCGGCGCCTATGCCGCGGTGGTGGTTTTCGCCATCTATATCAGCGGACTCGACGTGGTGAAGCTCTACCGCCAACCGGGCTGGCTGTGGCTGATTGTGCCGCTGATGATCCTGTGGCTCAACCGGGTGTGGCTGCTGGCCTCGCGCGGCGAACTCGATGAGGACCCGGTGGCCTTTGCGCTCACCGACCGGATGAGCCAACTGATCGGCGTGGCGGTGGTCGTCATCGCCTGGCTGGCGCTCTAGAGCGCGGAAGAAGTCTTGCTATCACTGCCTGCAATCTGCTATCATTGATGGCAGATAACGAAGGAGTGAAGCTTCATGCCTGCCGTCACCGTTCGCAACCTTCCCGAAGAAACCCATCGCGCGCTCAAGTTGCGCGCCGCACACAACGGGCGCAGCACCGAGGCCGAGATTCGCCATATCCTCCAGGAGTCTGTTTCGCCGAAACCTAGGCTTAAAATCGGCTCGGAACTTGCCGCCTTTGGGCGCCGCTATGGCGGCATCGAACTCAACTACAAGCGCGATCGCAGGCCAATCGAACCGGCAGAATTTGAATGATCGTTCTCGACACCAACGTGATCTCGGAACCGTTGAAGCCGCGCGCCGATCCGGCTGTGATTCGATGGCTGGACGCGCAGGACCCGGAGACGCTGTACCTCACCGCAATAAATCTCGCGGAAGTCCTGATCGGTATCACGCTTCTGCCCGTGAGCAAGCGAAAGCGCGGCATGGAACTGGCCATGCGCTCGTTGCAAACCAGGCTCTTTGCGGGCCGCTTTCTTTCCTTCGACCGGGAAGCGGCGATTGCTTTCGCTCTTTTAGGCAGCCGCGCGGCAGCGAAGGGCTATTCCATCTCCGTGGCCGACTGCCAGATTGCCGCCATTGCCGCCGTGCGCGGATTCACCGTCGCCACGCGCGACACCGCGCCGTTCCTCGCCGCCGGTGTGCCCATCATCAACCCGTGGGAGAGCTGAACAAAAGGCGTTTCCAGCCGTCTATCTTCTTTGATCGTTGCCCATACGCTATTGAGCCATTCAGCGACCCGGAACCGTTCTAGTGCTGAGATTGTGTGATTTGGTAATTATTCCAGAACAAATGCGGGCGTGGACGCCCGCGCAACAGCCGGTCTGGAGACCGGCGCTAC
>PMYL01000019.1 GCA_003170825.1 Acidobacteriaceae bacterium | reverse complement strand
CCTGAAACTTCACAACTAGGGCAGGGTCAAGGGCGGCGCATCCCGCGGGTGGCCCAGGTCTGGATTTTCAGACCTGGGAATCCTCGAACCCCAACCCGCCGGACTCCCCACCCTGAAACGGCTTCTAATGCTTGGGTAGGCTGGGCTTTCAACCCCGGCAACCCGCCGCCCTTCCGCGAACGGAGCTTTCCTGAGGCAGGCTTTTCATTCACATCCATACTCGCCAACAGCCCAAGGCACTTGTCGAGCCCATCGGAGAGGGCCGTGCTGTTGTAGATTCGGCTTCTGAGATGATCTGTCGGTAAAATGAGCAATTCTGAACATCCACGACGCCGAGAAATGTCTTAGATTCGCCCATGGATTTCTCGCAGGCAGCCACTGAAATCGTTTTCTGCATCCTCGTCAAGTCCCTGGCGAAGATAGAAACCGCAACCCTACCTAAGCTTTAAGAACTGGAGCAATGATGAAGATCGCCGGAATACTACTGATCATTTTCGGGGTTGCAGCGCTTATCTACGGGGGATTCTCTTATACGAGCCAAAAGAAAGTTGTGGATATTGGTGCAATGCAAATCAACAGAACAGAAAACCATACGCTCCCTGTTCCTCCTATTCTGGGCATGGTTGCGATAGCAGGCGGCGCCGGACTGATGTATTTTGGGGTCAAAAAGGACCGTTGAGCACCTGTGACTTTTTCGGCGGGTGGCCCATGCCTGACAACCCATAAAGTTGGGCGGCCCAGGTCTGGATTTTCAGATCTGGGAATCCTCGAACCCCAACCCGCCGTATGCCCCACCCTTAAACCAGCCACAAACGTGCGGGTGCCCCATCCTGGACGCGCAGTCCGCCCGCCGCGCGCTCTCCACAGCATCGGGGCAACATTTTCTGGTAACCTGTGTTGTATCAACCAATACAGCCAGGCGGCCGAGGGTATTTCCATGGCCGTGACCCTGCAACCGGGCAAACCAGGCTTTCTCAGCCCGCATCTCGATCGACACGCTGTGCATTCGGCGGATTCTCGGCACACTGAAGGAAACGCGAGTATTCTGACCTAGAGAGGTTCGACGCTTTCCATGCACGGCAAACGCACGACAGCATTCGCTTTCATGGCCTTGACGTTTTTCAGCGTTTGCTGCGCGCGTTCGCATGCGCAGGCAGCCCTGCTCATGGAGGAGCCGTACGGCTTCTTCGGCACCATCAATCCGACCGGGCACGATGCCATCTATTTTGAGCGCATCTGCGCCCAGACTCCGGTCATGCTGCGCCGCTGCGAACCCGGCGAACTGGGCGCCGTCATCGCCCGCTACCAGGGCATCGACGGATACGATTGGGTGGCGATCCCGCTGGTTCCCTACCTGTATTCGGTCGAGAGCACCGCGGATATTCCTGCCCATGTGAACCACGATTCCGTGACCCAGATGCGCAAACGGTATCACGAAGCGCATCTGCTCTCTCTGGGAGAAAACCTGTCTCCGGGCAATATGTTCCATACCGGCTGGACCCAGCTGCTGGGCGCGGCCTATGAGCGCCGCATCTACGTCTTCCGCTTTGATACAACCCCGGCCCAGGACGACGCCTTGATCGCCCGCATGAACTCCGGCAAAAATCGCTCCCACTTCCAACTGCTCTACAACAATTGCGCGGATTTCGCGCGTGTCGTTTTCAACATGTACTTTCCCCGAACCTTCCGGCGCAGCATTCTCCCGGACGCCGGCATGACCACCCCCAAACAGATCGCCTACAAGCTGGTGCGCTTTGCCCGCAAGCACCCTGAGATGCAACTGACGGTCATTGAGATTCCCCAGGTCCCCGGCTATCGCCATATGAGCCACGCGAACAAATGCATCGCCGAGTCGCTCACCACAACCGTCTATGCCGTCCCCATCGTGCTGATCAATCCGTACCTGGCCGCGGGGTTGTTTGTGGATTATCTCGCCCACGGCCACTTCCGCCTCGTCCCCAGGCATGCGCAGGTCCTGGGTCCGGACAATCTACCCGCGTTGTTGACAGCGCCCGCCCTGGCCGCGCAGAATCCCGTCAGCGAGGGTGCGCAGGTCCCCAGCGCTGCTGCAAGCGGCTCCGCGATAACGCAATCGGCCGAGACAGCCAAATCCGGCCTGCTGGAAATGAAGGCTACGCATGAGTAAGTCGACGCCTCAGAATCTTAAGAACCATGGCCGCCTCGATCCGCCGTATCACATGGTTCTGGCCACTGTCCTGCTCGTTAACCTGGTCATCGTCATCTGCTTCCTGGTTCGGCACCCTAACATCTTTTCCGCATGGCTGGTCATCCTCTCGATCGCCATCTTCATCCCCGCAATCCGACTCCGGGCATATCCGCTCAAGGTGCAGGACCGCGTCATCCGGCTCGAGGAGCGGCTGCGTTTGCAGACTCTGGCTCCGACGGAGTGGCACACGCAGATCTACCGCCTCACCGAGGACCAGTTGATCGGCCTGCGCTTTGCCGCGGATGACGAAGTGGTGGTATTGGCCAAGCTGGCGCTCGAACAGAATCTGAACCGCAAGCAGATCAAGGAGCGCATCAGGAACTGGCGCCCCGACGACTGGCGGGTCTGAGCCCCGTCCCCGTCAGCCCTACCCCCAGAGTGCGCCTGCGCGGGATATGCTGGCATTGGGCGAGGTGCTCCGCTTTCACCTGCGCGCAGACCTTGCAGACCTTGTGGAGGACTTTCGCGTCGATCCCTCGGGCCTGGACGCCGAAGGCCGCATGGCCGGCAACACCTGGGTCCGCTCCCGCGACCGCATTGAGCTGATCCGACCGAAGTAAACCTCTTTCCGAACCAGTAGAATTCCGATTAGAATTCCGTAGCATCGGCAAGATCGCAAAGAAGGGGACGGTTCATGCGCGCTTCGGCAAAAGAGAGCTGGGAGAGTGTTGGCCGAAGATTGCGCCGGGCGGCGTGGGGCGTTGCGGCAGGGCTTCTGCTCGCGGCTGCGGCGCTGCCGGGTTGCCCTGGTTCCGCAGCTATGGCCAAGGAGCAAACAATGGAACTGACAAGTTCGAGCTTTCAAGGCAACCAGATTCCCAGGAAGTTTACCTGCAACGGAGTGGAAACTTCTCCGCAAATGGCCTGGACAGCGCCTCCGGCGGGCACGGCGAGTTTTGCGCTGATTGTCACCGACCCGGACGCGCCCGGCCGGACCTTCGTGCACTGGGTGCTCTATGACCTGCCCGCCGAAACGCGGTCGCTTCCCGAGGGTCTCGCCAAGCAGGGCCAGCTTGCGGACGGCTCCCGCCAGGGCCGCAACGACTTCGGCAGCATCGGCTATGGAGGTCCCTGTCCTCCACCAGGTTCGCCGCACCACTACCACTTCTCGCTCTATGCGCTGGATGCAAAGTTGAATCTGTCCGTGGGAGCGACGAGGGCGCAGGTAGAAACTGCAATGCAGGGACACATCCTGGCACGCGGCGAACTGATTGCGCTCTATCAGAAGTAGGCTGCAAACCGTTGTCTCACGCCGCCGTCATCTCCTGCCCCTTGGCTTCGCGGCCCACTAGCGCGAGGCCAGCCAGCGACAAAGCCACCACGATTACGGTAATCGCCAGCACGGCGGGGTAGTTGCCGGTGCGCTCGGCGGCCAGGGCCTGCGCCTTGCCGTTCCAGGAAGTAATGAGGCCACCCAACTGGTAGGCCAGCCCTGGAGCCGTGGCCCGCAGCGGAGCCGGCGACAATTCAGTTAGATAGGCCGGCACCACGCCCCACGCCCCCTGCACCATGAACTGCATCAGCACCGCGCCAATGCCCAGCGTGACCGCCGAATGTCCATACGCATACAGCGGAATCACCGGAATCGCCAGCAGCGCCGCAGTCACGATCGCCCGCTTCCGCCCCCACTTTTCCGACAGCGTTCCAAACACAAAGCCGCCGGCGATGGAGCCGAAGCCGTAGAGCACGCCGATCAGGCCGACAATCTGCGGCGAAAGCCTGGCCTGGGTTGCGAGGAAGGTCGGATACACGTCCTGCGTGCCGTGCGAGAAGCTCATGAAGGCGGTCATCAGCAAGACCAGGAAGAGAAACGTGGGCAGGAACGCCAGCAGGTTGGCCCGCTCGGCAGGCCGGACGGCCCCGGTGTGCAGGGTGAGCCGCTTCTTTTTCCCTTCCAGCCAGACCGGCGACTCAGCCACCCGCGCCTGCACATAAAACACCAGCAGGGCCGGCATGGCACCCAGGATGAACAACCCCCGCCAGCCCATCCAATGGAAGAAGAGAGCGAAGGCTCCCGCGGCCAGGATGGAGCCCATCGCGTAGCCCTCCTGCAGAATGCCAGAGAAGGCGCCGCGGCCCTCCCTGGGCAGCGTCTCGAAGGCCAGAGCCGCGCCCACGCCCCACTCGCCGCCCATGGCCAGGCCAAACAGGGCGCGCAGCACCAGCAGCACGGTGAGCGAGGGCGCAAAGGCGCAGGCCAGCTCAATCACCGAGAAGCTGAGAATGTTCACCATCAGCACCGGGCGGCGGCCATAGCGGTCGGCCAGCACGCCGAACAGCACCGCGCCCACCGGCCTGAAAGCCTGGGTCAAAAAGACCGCGCCCAGCACCGCAGACGGCTGGGTGTGGAAGTCCACGGCGATGGCTTTGACGCAGAAGACCAGCAGAAAAAAGTCGAGCGAATCCATGGTCCAGCCCAGGAATGCGGCCAGGAAGGTGTGCCGCTGAGGCCGGGTGAGGCGCCGGAAGTCGTTCAGAACGGACATCAACGCGAGAATAGCAGGGAGCAGGGAATAGGGAGCAGGGGAATATTTGTTGCAACGAATAGTTTCCCCGCGGCATCCAACTTGCATCAGAAGATTCAGCGCGGAGCAAACCGGGTTTTCCCCGTCCCCGCGCGCATCCGGCCAAAGTTCATCTCTCCTCCCCAACCCAAAAGCGGCCCAACGGCCCGGCATCGAAAGGAAATTGACCTATGAAGCGTTTGGCATTCGTAACTGGCATTCTGGCGCTCGCGGCTCCCATGGCCCTGGCGCAATATTCCACCTGGGCCTCCGATCCGGCCCACAGCGAAGTCGACTTCAGCATCCGCCACGGCGGAGTCTCCAACGTGCATGGCCACTTCGGCGGTGTGGCTGCCACTCTGGTGTACAACGAGGCCGACGTGACCAAGTCCACCGTGACGGCCACCATCGACGTCACCACCGTGGACACCGGCCAGTCGCCCCGCGACATTCACCTCAAGACCGATGCATTCCTCGACGTCGCCAAATTCCCCACCGCCACCTTCACCAGTACCAATGTGGTGAAGAACGGCAACAAGCTGACCGTTTCCGGCAACTTTACCCTGCACGGCGTCACCAAGCCCGTGGTCCTGGATGTGGAAGGCCCCAGTGTGCCGCTCGTGAACGGCATGGACCACAAGCTGCACTCCGGCTTTTCCGCCACCACCACCCTCAGCCGGACAGCCTATGGAATTGGAGCCGCCTTCCCTTCAGCCCTGGTCGGCGACGACGTCAAGCTGACCATCGAGCTGGAAATCATCAAACAAGAGACGGCCCCCGTGAATAAGTAACGAGCACGGCATGCCCTTCACGCAGTGGATGCTTAAGAGCTCCGAAGTCGATTGGGGGGAGACTGTCGATGGAAAGCCTGAAACTTGAAATCGCGCAGGAGCCCCCCTTTTCCAGCGTGGAAGAAGAGGCGCTCCTCAACCTGCTGCGCGCCTCCGACTGCCTGCACCGGGCCTTCCATCACAAGGCCCGCAAATGGGGCGTGACCTCCACGCAGTACAACGTGCTCCGCATTCTGCGGGCCGCGCGGCCCCAGGGGCTCACCTGCTCCGCCATCGGCAGCCGGATGATCGCCGCCGAGCCGGACATTACGCGCCTGCTGGCGCGGCTCAAGGCACTCAAACTCATCCGGCAGCAGCGCGACAGGCAGGACCGCCGCGCGGTCTGGACGCATATCTCCGCGGCCGGGCTTGAATTGTTGAGCGAGATGGATCCGGTCATCCGGCAGGTCCCGCAAGAACTGCTGGGGCATCTGAACGGCGCGGAATTGACTGAGCTGATCCGGTTGCTGGAGCTTGTCCGCAAGCCCAATGAGAACCCGCAAGCACCCGTAAACTGCAATGTCGCTGGGGCGGAAAATCGATCTCCCGCTACCGGCCCACTACCTTCTGAGCCACCATTTCTTCATCCGCATCCGTCTGAATAATCTTGTTGTGCAGGCAATAGAGAGCCAGTTCAAGCCGGTCGCTCACTCCCAGCTTGTCATAAATCTTGCGCAGATAATTCTTGATCACCTGTTCCGTGGTTCCCAACTGGAAGGCAATCTCCTTGTTGCGCTTGCCCTGGGTAATGCAGGTGATGATGGACATCTCCTTGGGCGAGAGCCGGGGCTGCGTGCGCGGGCTCACCAGCGCGGCAGCCTGGGCGCGATAGGCCTCAATCACCCAATTCACCGATTGATTGTCGATCCAGGTTTCGCCCGCTGCGATTCTCCGCACGCACCGGACCAGCAGGTCGGGCGAGATCGCCCGCGAGACGATCCCGCGGACGCCGCGGCGGTAAAGCTCCACCGTGTGGTTTTCATCTGCCGCTACCGCCTGCACAATCAGCTTCACATCGGGGGCCATCCGCAACAGATCGGGAATGACGTTGGCCGTGCCGGCCAGCAGACTCCCTTCCAAAAGAACAATGTCCGTGGGAAAGCGCTCAATGGCCGCCCGCAGATTCTCAATGGAATCGGCCTGGGCCACGACGCGCAAATCGTCTTCCAGCGCGAAGACCTTGCGTATGCCTACGCGGTAAATGGCCTGGGAATCCGCAAGAATAATGCGAACCGCCCCCGGCTTGACCGGTGCGTCAAGTATCTCGCCATCGGGGGAGTCGTCCATGAAATCCATAATTCACTGCTGCCAGCCCAACCCGGGCCATCATTGCTCTGCGAATCGATACTCGTCGATCGTGGCCCCAGCCAGATACAAAGTTTGGCTTATGGTGCAGCGTACCACACGCCCCAGACAATGAACCAATACGTCTTTTGGGGTACCCAGCACCGCGCCGGGCATGCGCAGGGAAAAATGGATATCCAGCCCCACCGTCAAATGTCGATCCAGCTCAAAGAGCACGCCGCTGGCGGAGACATCCCGGGTGAGGGCGGCAAACTCCTCATTGCCGCTGGTCGAAAGCAACACAGGAAGCGAGAGGGGAAAACGAACCGCACAACGCACCTCTTGCCGCAAGATGGCCGGCTCACGGGGAACTGGCTGAAGCGGTAACCCTTGTTTCGTAGCATTCATAGGCTGCATCCCGAACCAAAAAGAGGTTCTTAAACCACTCTAACGAACTTTCCCAATTCGCCCCACGGCACCAAAGTTTCCGGAAAGGTAACCCACTGTACCATGCGGGGATGCTCGAAGCGAGACCCCAGGGTGAAATCACTCTCTCATGCGCCCGCAAGATATTCACATCAATCGACTTGCACGGATCGTTGCACCGCCTAGGCGCCCAGGACTGTGCGGTCACCGGGCCGCCCCGGCAGGAAAAAACGCCGCCCAGGCGCCCACCCACTCCTGATTTTTGTTGTGGTCCACGCCCATCATCCTTCCCCTTCCCTGGCGCGCCAGCGACAGAGCCGGGGCAGACTGCCGCCATCCGGCCAGAGGTACAGGATGCGAATCTCGGCCTGGGTAAGCCCATGCGGCGTTTCGATGGTGGGCACAAAGCTCATGCGCTGCTGCAAGCAGAAACTCTGCCCGCCGCCCGCCGGAATCGCCTCCAATTGCGCCTGCCTGGGGTCAAACTGAATCCCCTTGCCCGCGAATCAGCGGGGCCACCTCGGTCAGCGCCACGTCTTCCGGGAGGCGCCAACCAAGCCTCCCCAACCCGCCCAGGGGTCAGCAGCCGGAAGCCTCCAATTTGTTGATAATTGACGAAATTGTTACTTTTGTTGTATCGAGTCTACTTCTTTTAGGTTACCCTTTGGTACAAAGTTGTACCCAAAGGAGATTTATGTCCTTGACCTCGTCAGTGTCGAAATTCCGTTTTGCCATCCTCGCCGCCGTTCTGATTACAGGCGCGAGTCTTGCGACCGCCAGCCCCGTTCTGCCCCCGCCGCTGCCGCCTGCCACGGGCATAGCTGTGTAGCTGCCGCCGATGTCGGCTTAAGCTAAACTTGCTAACATCCGCAGTGTGACTGGGTTTTCAGCGTGATATTGCTCCATGGGGACGCCTGCTACACTTGACTTCAATCAGGGCGGTTTTTCCTTTTGCGGAAGGAGGCCTGGTTGACATTGGACATGTTTTTGTGGTCAGTCGGCGTCACGGCAGAGGGAGCGCTCATCGCTCTGCTCTGGCGAAAGTGTGTTCCGCAGAGCCTGCCGGTCTTTTTTGCTTACCTCTGCTGGAGCTTCGCCACCGATTTAGCGGTCTATAGTCTTCAGGCCTTCTATCCCTCGGCCTACCCGCGGTTTTATTGGGTTCAGATGGTCGTAGATTCCATTATGGTCTTCGTCGTTCTGGTCGAATTGGCCTGGTCGGTGCTACGCCCCATCCGCAGTTCCCTGCCCAAACGTTCCTGGATCGGAATTGCGCTCCTGATTGCGCTCACGGGTCTTCTCCTCTGGCCTCTTGCCGGCTTGACAATTCCTGCGCGCTTGACCCCACAGGGGCAAATCATCTTCCATTTACAGCAAACCTTCGCGATCTTGCGCGTGGTCGTCTTCCTCGGAATGGCCGGTTTCAGCCAGTTGCTCTCCATCGGCTGGCGCAACCGCGAGCTCCAGGTTGCCACCGGTTTGGGTTTCTATTCCATCGTCTCCCTCGCCGTCACCGTCCTCCACACCCACCAAATCGTCGGAAAGCAATACCAATGGGGCCCGCAATACCACGGGCTCGACGAGGTCGTGATGGTCAGTTATATAGGCGTATTAGCCTATTGGGTGTTTTCCTTCGCCACAAAAGAGACAGAACGGCGTGAATTCACTCCGCAGATGCAGAGCTTTCTGTTGGCAATGGCTGGAGCCGCACGAACCACGCGTAGCGTATTGACGGAGTCCGCATCTGCCAAAGAACGGAAGCCGGGGGAGAGGTGACGTTGCCGGTTCGATCGCTTGACTGCTTGAGCAGCCCGCAATAACATTGGCTGGATCAACTGGGGAGCGCAGGTTACTTAAGTGCACTGAACTATTGGGTATCCTTTTTGCACAAAAAGAGGCCGAGCGGCAAGATTTTTCTCCACAAATGCAAAATTTTCTGTTACTATTAGCAGGAGCGGTAAAACCAACCGGGTTGCTCTGGCCGATTTTATGGTTACCAAATCCCGCGTAAGGGTCACCAATGATTTTACTTTTGCTCCAAATTGCGGTGATTGCGGTGGTGGCGCTTTGCCTGGGCCGCTGGCGCAGTGGTGTGCGCCGCCGCAATGCGCAATCGTGGGACTCCCTCCTGGCACGGTTGCGTCCCGAATGGAGCGCCCGCGAACTGAGCGATCATTTCCTCTGGAAAGAAGGGCTTAGCGCGACTCCCGATGACGCCTGGGAGCGCATGGAGGGTCCCAGGGGCCTGTGGGTGATATACCAGAACGCGCGCGTCATGCTCGAAATGGCCGACTATGCCGCCAGAAATTCCGACACCGTGGACTGCGTGCTTCTGGCAACTCTGCGCAGTGACGCCATGCAGATTCGCGTGTACGTTCTCATGGCCTTGGCCCAGTATGCTTTCTCACAGGCCGGCGAAGGCGTCCGCGTCAATGCCTTTCGCGCCGCTTTGATGTACACCGGCATGGCCGCCCGCATTACCCAGTTGCTACAGGATCATGCAGCCCTCATCGTTCCCGATTTTGTGGCGGCAATGTAGTCCAGTTTCCTCCCCCAGCGCAAGAACCCCGGCCTCGGCCGGGGTCTTTGTTTGCGGGGGCGAACCGGTTTCAGGCCGGGCTGGAAGCAAGAAATCCGTTGATCCGCCCGTACTCGTCCTCGCTGAGCCTGAAATTGAGCGCCGGAGCCAGCCCCTCAACCTGCTGCCCGCTGCGCCCGCCCACGATGGCGGCGGTTATGCCCGGGTGATGCAGCGTCCAGGCCACGGCCACCACGCCGGGGCTCACCCCGTGCCCGTTGCCGATCTCCCGCAGCAGTTCCACCAGCCGGAGGTTGCGGCCGAGCCGCGGTTCATTGAACTCCGCCGCGCGCCGGCGCCAGTCGTCGGCCGGAAAAGCCGCGATGCGCTCGGCGGTCATCATGCCGGTCAGCAGGCCGGAGACCATGGGCGAGTAGTTGATGACCCCGATGCCGTTGGCCTGCGCAAAGGGCAGAAGCTCCTTCTCGGCGGCCCGGCGCAGCATCGAGTAGGGCGGCTGCAGGCTGGTGATGGGCGCAATCTTCCGCGCCCGCTCCATCTGCTCGACCGTAAAATTGGAGACGCCGATCCAGCGGATCTTGCCCTGCTCGCGGAAACGCGCCAGCGCCTCCCAGCCCTCTTCGATCTCCGCCTCCGGGTCGGGCCAATGAATCTGGTAGAGGTCGATCGTCTCCACCCCCAGCCGCCTGAGCGAGCCCTCCAACTCCTCCGCCAGTGAGTCCGCCTTGAGCGAGCGGTAGATGGAGCGGTCCTTGTGCCAACGCATCGAGCACTTGGTAAAGACCAGCGGCTTGTGCGTGGTCGTCTTCAGCGCGCGGCCAACCACCTCTTCCGAGTGGCCCAGCCCATAGATGGCTGCCGTATCGATCCAGTTGACGCCCAGATCGAGTGCGCGATGGATGGCGGCAATGGATTCGTTGTCGTCCTGGGGGCCCCAGGCGAACTCCCAGTTGCCCCCGCCGATGGCCCAGGCGCCAAAGCCAATGGGCGTGAGTTGAAGATCGGAGTTGCCTAGGGTGCGAAGGGAATGAGAGGCAGCGTTAGTCATATCACCAACTTAGATGCGCGGCAGGCGGATTGGCTGCAAGGAACCGCAGGTGCGGCATCCGGCAAACGCGCATCATTTCCCACATTTGATGCGCATTTCTTTCATGCGCATCATGCTAAACTATTGATGCACGTTGGGAGTCCAAGCAAATGAGAACAACCCTCAACATCAACGACGATGTTCTCGAGCAGGTCAAGCAGTATGCCGCGGCCCGTTCCATGCCAGCCGGAGAGGCCGCTAGCTACTTGCTCAACCAAGCTCTGAACAAGCCGCTCGGAACCCGCATCGAAAATGGCTTTGAGGTTTTCGATGTACCCGACGACAGTCCGATTGTGACGTTGGAGCACACGCTGCGCCTTGAGGACGAGCTTTGAGCAAAGCCTGGCTGCTGGACGTGAACGTATTGCTGGCCTGGCTGTGGCCGGCACACGAAGCCCACAAGGCTGCACAGGCTTGGATGTTCAAACACCGTCAAGAGCCGTGGGCCACTTGCCCGGTTACAGAAATGGGATTCTTGCGGATATTGACCAACCTATCATTCTCCCCCAATGCGCCAGGATGGGCCGAGGCGATCAAGATTCTGCGCAAACATACCGAAGGCAGCCCCAATCATTCATTCTGGCAGGATTCGCTCTCGTTGGCGGAGATGGACCTGAGATTAGGCAGCCGCATCAAAGGTCCAAACCAGATCACTGACGCCTATCTCCTGACCATGGCCGTACATCACAAGGGTTGCTTCGTAACCTTCGACTATCGGACACAGTCGCTGGCTCCAGAGGGAAGCGCGGAACGGGATGCGTTGCTGATTCTGCGGCCGTGAAGGGCGAGATTTCCAGTCTACAGCTCGGATTGGGCGGAGGCGGCCTTTTCGGCGGTCTCTTCGGTTTCGACCGCTTCTGCCGGCTCAATAGCCTCTGCTATCTCGGCGGCTTGCGCTTCCTCCACGGCCTCTGCCGGCTCAATGGCCTTCGCGGTCTCGATCGTTTCTTGAGCTTCTGCGGCCTCTACCGGCTTGACCACTTCTGCCGGCTCAATAGCCTCTGCTATCTCGTCGGCTTCCGCCTGTTCGACGGCCTCTGCTTCCGCGACGGCTTCTGCTGTCTCGCTGACCGTCTTCGCCTTGAGCCTGGCCGCTTTGGCCTTCTTCTTGGCTGCGGGCTTCTTCTTCGCGGCCTTGGCCGCAGCCGACTCTGCCCCCAGAAACGCCGACCAGCGCAACTCCGGCACATGCGGCGCCTTCTTTGCCTTGGCAATCGCCAGATCCGCCACTTCCCTCACGATCCAGTCGAAGTTAGCCTGCCCCACGGAGTGCAGGTCCGCGTCCGGCGCCGGGTTCATGAAGTCGATCGCGAACGGAATCCCGTCCTCGACCGCAAACTCCACCGTGTTCAGGTCGTAACCCAGCGCGCGGCAGAGTATGAGCGCGTCCTGCTCGATGCGCTTGAGCAGCTTCTTTTTGGAGCGTGGCGGCTTCTGAATATACCGATCCGCGTGCGGCCTGCGCGGGTCGTAGGGCATGATGCGGACCTTCTTCTGCCCCACCACGTAGCAGCGGAAGTACTCGGTGAAATCCACGGCCTTCTGGTACATCATGCACAGGTCGCGGGACTGGTCGTAGGCGCGAAAGAACTCCTCGCGATTGTGCACATGGTGCACGTCGCGCCAGCCGCCGCCATTCACGGGCTTCAGGAAGCCGTGCTCGCCCACATACGCAAACACCGCGTCCCAATCCAGCGGATATTCCAGGTTGCGCATCGACCTGTCCGTAGTCCCCTCCGGGTGCAGCTTGTGCGGCAGGATCACGGTCGCAGGCACGGCCACGCCCAGCTTCGCGGCCAGCGTGCAATTGAAGAACTTGTCGTCCGCCGACCACCAGAACGGATTGTTGATAATCGCCGTTCCGTTGATCGCCGCGTGCTTCAGATAAGCGCGATAAAAAGGAATGTCGTGGGAGATGCGGTCCACGATCACCGCGTAGCGGGGGGTCTTGTCCGGATTGTCGAGATACACGGCGCCGGTTTCAACAAACTCGGCCCGTATGCCGTCAAGATTCCGGCCATTGATGTGCTCCACCAGTGCGCCGGGGAAGCTGTTCTCCATGCCGAACAGGATGCCGATCTTTTTCATGTCGCATTGCCTCCTGTGGATCGAGCGGCCTGCGCGCGGGGTGCGCCGCCGCGTGGTTGCACGCATACAGTGTACGGCATATCCTTATCGAGCCGCTCGGGCGGGAGTGGCCCTCGAGTTTCCCTGGCATGCCGTTCTCCACTCGGAACAACCCACGGCCCCCGCGCATGTCTTTTTTCGAGCATGCAACACGGCTCACCGGCCCCGCAATGCCCGTGCGCTATAATCGGCAACCGCAGGCGTAGATCTGGAACGGACCGTGGGGCAGGCGTAGCCGGCAGAAGTCCGTGCACCCCAGGCCGCTCGACAGGAATCGGTTGTAAGGGGGCAAGCATGAAATACCGGGCATTGACAGTCAACAGGGAGTTCGGCAGCGGCGGAGGGCGAATCGCGCAAACCATTGCCGGGTGGCTCGGCTGGAAGTTGCTGGACCGCGACATCATCGACGCCATCGCCTACGCGGCCCACGTCGATGCCAACGTGGTCCGCCACTACGATGAGCACGTGGACTCATGGCTGCGCCGCATCAACCAGCAGGCCATGCGCTCGGCCGCCCTGGCCGCCGGCCTCGAACTCGGCGAAGACTCCGTCTTCGATGCCGAGCAGACGGTAAAACTCTCGCGGAAGATCGTCGAACAGGCGCATACCGAGGGCAACTGCGTCATTGTTGGCCGCGGCTCGCAGTGCATCCTCCAGCACAAGCCCGACGTCTTTCACGTCTTTGTCTACGCCCCGTACAAAGAGCGGATATTGCGCCTGCGCAACCGCCTGGAGAAGGGCGCTAACGCCGAGCAACGCATCCGCGCCGTGGATGAAGAGCGCGCCAGGTACCTGCAACAGTATTTTGGCAAGAGCTGGACCAATCCCCACCTCTACGACCTGATGATCTCCTCCCACGAGGATGAGGATTCCGCCGCGCGCGTCATTCTTCACGCCATGACCGGTCAGGAACCGGAACCAAGGGGATAACGCCGGGTGCCCCAGAGCCGGGGTCCCCACGGACAGGTCTTCGTCCGTGGGGTGGAGAGCCCGCCCTGAGCGCAGTCGAATGGGGGTCTCGTCCGCCGCGGCGGAGAGACCTGGGATAGCAAATCTCTAGCCCAGCCAGGAAGCGATCCCGCTCACTGCGCCAGTCTCCGCAACTGCCCCAGGTGGTTCAGGTCGTGCCCGGCCATGGTCTCCACAAGGGTCAGAAACGTCATCGTGCCCCGCTCGGGGTGGATGACCGGCCTGGCGGCTGCGGCTGGCAGAGCCCCGCCGATCAGCCGCAGATTCCACCCGCGCAGCGCTGAAAACACGTCCAGCGCCTGACTCGCCGGCACGCCGCGGTAGGTCGCCGCCCACTTCTCCTGATCGAAGGGCTGTATCGTCGGCGCATCCTCCGCCAGTGTCTGGCGCAGGCGAAACGCAAACACAACCTCGCAGTCGGCCAGGTGGCACACAATCTCCGCCGCGCTCCATTTGCCGGGCGCGGGCGAGGTCATAACCTTCGCCGGGCCGGCCGCTTCAATCAGCCGGCCAATCTCCGCGGGGGTCGCGGCAAGGATGGTTTCCAGCGCCCGTCCGTCCAGAAAGCCTTCGTAGGGGTTGAGGGTGCTCATGGGCCGATCTCCTCAGGGTTCTCAATTTCCGGTTCTTCGCAGATACCCGTCGAATGTGTCTTCCGGTTGAGGCACTATGCATGCGCCCGCGCGCCGATACACGCAAATCCCATTCCAACATTCGCTCCTCTTGAAACTCGTGGGCGCCTCGGATATTGCATAGTGCGCAATTAAAGCGTTAAAAGCCGGAGCCTCTTTCACAAGGCCGGCGCTGTCCATGACAGGAACAATTGGAACATTGCGATGGAGGTGGGTATATCCGCTGATGTCCCACCAGTTGACCCCATAAAAGCCAACGCCGCAGAGCGTCGAATCCCGGCTGAGTTGATCCAGGGCGAGCTGAGCGCCGGGAGCTTTCCACCAGCCGGGCAGCATTGAAGCGACGAACGCCGATGAAAGAACGAAGAAAAGCAAACCCGCGGCGGCAACAGGTTTCGAAAATTCCGCCAACTTCGGGCTGGTTCTTATAAGCGTGGCAAATTCCACGAACCCGATCGAGGCCAGGGTAATTGCCAGAGGGAGGATCGGATACATAAACCGAACCTCCTTGTGGCTAAGCAGGGAGTGCGAACCGAGAATAATAAGCACGACCGCGGCCAGGAAGGGACTGCGTAGCGCGCCCTGCACGATGAAAAGAACAGCGGGACCGAGCAGGACCATCAACACCAGCAGATACCAGTACCAGGGCTGGACCCCATACTCCTGGCTCCGGCCTCCAAAGACATTGACCTGAAAGTTGCGAACGAAGGATTGCCAGGGGTAAGACCAGGTAATCTTGTCCACCAGCCCGAACGCCAAAATCGGTAACGAAAGCCCCGCAACCACGGCGGGAACCCTTTGGCGCCAGCGGGGGTAACAAAAATAGATAGCGGCAAAGACGACAGCCGGGATTAGCTGTATCCGCAGCGATGCCGCAAGGCCGCAGAGAATCCCCGCGAAAAACAGCCGCTTCCTCTCGTTGCTCCTATCTCCATACACGCCCAGATACAGGCCTGGAAGCAAGACGTGGGTGGCCGCCACTTCGGTCAGCGCCTTGGGCGCAAAGTAGACCAGCCCCAAATAAATGGAGCAAGCTCCCGCCGCGATGATCGCTGCTTCCATCCCGCTAGCGCGCTTGGCCCAGGCAAAGCCAAACCACACTGCCGACAAGGAGGCAAGCGATAAGACGGCAATAATCCCGTAAGTGTAGCCGGCGGCGCCGGAGCCCATCCAGCCGGTGGCGCGCATCACCCCGGCCAGAAATGCGGGAAACACCCAGGAACGAACTCCCACCCTCCATTCCCATGTGGTCACGCCGTAGTCATAAACCAGCCGATGCGCAGGTTCCAGAGTTTGAAAGATTTCGTCTGGATGAAAAACAGTTGGAAAGTGGATCGCCAGGCCGACGCGAAGTCCCATTGCAATCGTCAGCAAGGCAATCCATGCAACAATTCTTTTGAGACGCGCTCCCTGGTATGGACGGCTCGATTTCATGGCTTCCGGCTGTTCCCTGATCTCTGCTCCCTGTTCCATGATCTCCGATCTCTTACAGATATTCCCGCACCATCCGCTCCCACGTAGGCCAATCGTGGGAGTTATAGGAGTCCCATACAAAGAGCTTGTGCAGAATGCCCTTGGAGCTCAGTATCCGGTCGAGATTCTGATTCTGGCCCAGGCACTGATCGTCCCAGCCCGTGGCCAACACGTACGCATTGCGGCGATAGCGATCGAAAAACCAGGGGTCGCCGAGGTTGGGCAGATAGTCCGCCGGCAGGTTGAAGTAGCAGTCCCGGTCGTAGTAGCCCTGAAGAAAGTTCTTGAGGTCGAATGCCCCCGACATGGACAAAAATCCCGTAAATACGTCGGGATGGCGCAGCGCGATGTTGACTGCGTGGTAGCCGCCAAAGCTGCAGCCGAGCGAGACCAGCCTCTGAGGAACCAGGCCCGGATCGCCATTCTTGAGCCGGACCAGCGGCACAACCTCGCTGAGCAGGTAATCCTCATACTGCATGTGGCGGGCGATGCGCCTGCGCGGGGCCACGCGCCTGTTGTACCAGCTCTCCATGTCCACCGAGTCCACGCAGTACACCTGCACCTGGCCGGCGTCAATCTTGCCGGCCAGAGCGGCGATCATCCCCCGGTCTTCAAAGTCGAAGAAGCGCCCGCAGGAGGTGGGAAAGACCAGGACGGGCAGCCCCGCGTGGCCGAAGATGAGCAACTCCATCTCCCGGCCCAGGCGGCTGGAATACCCCTTGTGATACTCGCGAACCATAGTGTGCGCGCTCCGCGGCGGACAATCGAAGAATCGCCGATTTCTTGTTCATGGTACAGCCACGGCCGATGCTGCGCATTCTGTTCCCGGCTGCGGGAAGGCTGATTTGCCTCAACTACCCATTTTCGGCGATACTTAGGTGTTGTGTCCTGCGCGGATGGGCGCTCCTTCCTGCCGTTGATTCGGCAGTGCGCACTTGAGAGCATGCTGCCGCTGGCCGGGAAGCCCCAAAGACCGGGTCCCCGCGTCCGCTGCGGCGGATTTGTCCGTCGGGTGGAAGAACCGCAACAGAGCACTGGAATCTGAAAGGAACCGTATCGCCGTGGTGATGATTCGTTTGGCGCGTTTTGGCGCCCCCAAGCAGCCCTGCTACCGCATCGTGGTCATCGAGAAGGACCGCGCCCGCAATGGCCGTTCCATCGAGGTCGTCGGAACCTACAACCCCCGTACCAGCCCGGCCACGGTCGATCTGAAGCACGAGCGCATCGCCTACTGGCGCGGCGTGGGCGCGCAGTTCTCCACCATCGTCGAGAAGCTGGTGACCAAGAACCCGGCGCCAGTCCCCGGCGCGGATTCAGTTCCGGACCCGGTTGCGGCCCAGGTCGAAGCCCCTGCCGAGGCCCCAGTCGAAGCCTGACCCCTTTTACTCCTCCCCCTCACCGTGTGCGCGGGCATCCGATCCGGCGCTCACACAATTGCTGACGGCGACGGGTGCGTGCTGATACTATTCGCGCACCGAATCAGGTCGCTAATTCCTGGGTCGCTAATTCTAGGACCCTTCCGGTCGGGGGCACGAGCATGACCCAACACGATATGGTCGCACCAACCTCAGTTGCAGAACTGGTCCGCGAAATTGCGCAGGCCTTAGTGGATGAGCCGGCAGCCGTGGAAGTGGAATCCGTGGACCGCGACGAAAACACGGTCCTCAAGCTTCGGGTTGCGCCCCAGGACGTGGGCAAGGTCATCGGCAAGCAGGGACGCACCGCCCGCTCGGTGCGCACCATTCTGGGCGCCGTCAGCATGAAGCTGCATCACCGCTACACGCTCGACATCCTGGAAGAAGACGACTAATTCTGCCATGGCTGCTGCTCATCAAGCATCCGGCAAGACCCGGAGGCGGCGATGACCGCGTCTGAACAAGCTGGACAAGCTGAATCATGGGTCTGGCTGGCCCGCATTCGCCGCCCGCAGGGACGCAAAGGCGAAGTCTTCGCCGACATTCTCACAGATTTCCCAGAAAAATTTGCCGAACGTCGGCGGCTTTGGCTGCTGGCCGAGGGCGCTCCCGCCGCTTCCCCGCGCGAAGTCGAACTCCTCGCCCACTGGCCCCACAAGGGCGGCGTGGTACTGCACTTTTCCGGGGTGGATTCCATCTCCGCCGCCGAAACCCTCGTCGGCCTCATCGTGGCCATTCCCCTCGCGGAACGAGCCCCACTCGCCGAGGACGAGGTCTACATCGCCGACCTGATCGGCTGCGCGCTGATCGACGTGGCCGGAGCGGCTCCGGTGACCGTTGGCGAGATCGAGAATGTGGACCGGACAGCGGGTCCGGTGGCACTACTGGTGGTGAGCGGCGCTACGGGCGAGATTCTCGTCCCCTTCGCCAAGAGCTACCTGCGGAAGATCGACCTGGCCGCAAAGCGGGTGGAGATGGCCCTGCCTGAAGGGCTGATTGAATTGAATGCGCCGAGATAGGCCTTGGTTGAGGCCCCTCATTATTTCTGCTGCATCAGGTCATTTCTTGATGGGGTAACCGACCCAACGCGGACCGTCGCAATCCTCGGCTAACCACTTCGATAGGCGCGCTTCCTCAGGGTGGTACTCGTCCTTCAGGAAGATCACGTCTTCCAGGAGATAGCGGCCATCTTCTTGTAGAAAAACGTCTGCGACCCGCCAAAAAGATGGTTTCTCAGGTGGCACCTCCCACCGGAATCTCACGTATACGCGAACAGAACCATCCTTTCTCTGTTCAGATCTCTCAACTCGGAATGATCGTGGGTCGGCTTCTTCATTGCTTCCAGAGAAGATCCCATCCTCAATCAATCCCGGCGGCTTCAAATCGGGTGCGCCAAACCGCCGGTCCTGGTCTTCCATGCAGGCGCTGTAATCGTCGATTCTTTTCATCATAGTTTTGCCGAGATAGGGTGCGAAGACCTTCCAGTCCTCACCCGAGGGGATATCCAGCGGGTGGCGGGCTACAACTTGTTGGTTGAGGCCTTGGGCAAGAGCAGTCGGCTCGTTCGGTAGTCTCGATCCAATCCAGTGCGCACCATCGCATCCAGCAGACAAGTATCCCGAAAGACGACGGTCGGCTGGCTTGTCTTTAGGGTGGTCGTCCCAATTTGAATCATTAATATAAATCACATCGTCGACGAGAAACAGGCCGCTTTCTTGAATCATGACGACCGCAACGCGCTGGCTCCAGGGAGGATACTTCGGCAGTTTGAAAGTTAGTCTCACATATATACGCAACGAGCCATCTTTTTGTGGAATGGTTTTCTCAATACGAAAGGAAATCGGCGAGTTACCAATGCCTATAAAAAACATAGCATCGGAATTCATTCCCTCCTTCACCTGCGAATATAGACTCTGTTGTTTCCAATCGGCCAGACATGCTCTGGAAAGGTCGATTTTATGCCGCAATCCTTCGCTGAGATACGGTAGATAATCTTTCATCTCCGCATCCTTGACGGTGCCGGACGGCTGATGGGCCACTAACTTTTGATAGAGGCTCAGAACAACTGTCGCGGATTGCTTCAGCTGGTCGGATGGTACATTCTTACTGGCGGACTGGCCAAAAACCAAGGCCGCTGCGATTGATAGAGGAAGAAGAATTCGCAAGACATTCATAGCATCTCTCCGTGATTAGTTTCGAATCGCCTCCAGCAGCTTGCAATCTCCCTTGCTCAGCGCCGCCCCCGCCAGCAGATCCGGCCGGTTGTTAGTTATTTACAATTGCGTAAACCCCCGTCCTATTCTGTAATCGTTGAACCCCAGTTGTCCGGCTGCGGCGCTGTGCCGCGAATCTGCTCGATAAAAAGCGGCACCTCTTTCTCGATCAACTCCGCACGGTCAATATGAATGTAGTGGGTGCTGCCGTTGGCGATGATTCTGCGGCTGCGCGTGGAGAGTTTCTTGAGGTCTTCCTGCATTTGGCTCCAGACGTTTGCCATATCTGTCGACGAAGCGGCGGCCATCTTGGCGGGATCCTCCGAGATGATGAGAATCGGCAGCGCGCCGTAGGGTCCGGTATGAACGGTTTCTTGGCCGGATTGATTGATGCTGTCCATCGCGGCAAACATCCCGTCGACGTGTGAATGGCAGATATCCTCCGCCTGCAACTTTGCAGCCCGGGCATCAAAGCCTTTGATGGATTGCGAACACTGCCCAATGAGGCGCGGAATTCCCGTACTCATTGCGGATTTTGCCAGCAGCTCCAACGCCCAAGGTGGTGGTACCTTGCTTTTGCTTTCAAAGGCCTTCACCACAGGGTTCTCGTCCTGCAAAGGCGTCGAGCCATCCTCAAAGACGATCCCAACAATATTCTCCGGATAGCGGGTGGCGTAATCACGCATATAGACTCCAGCCATGGAATGTCCCATCAGCACGATGGGGCCGGTGACTTTGGCCTGAAGCAGAAGTTCGTGCAACTCGGCGGCGATATGGTCGGCGTCGCGCGGAGCTGGCAGCGCGTCGCTCCAGCCGAATCCGGCGCGGTCATATGAGCAGACGCGAGTGGTGCTGGAGAGAACAGGCTGGACCCCTCCCCAGGTCAGCGCGTCGTTTCCCAAACCCGCTTCCAAAACGATGGTGGGCGAGCCGCTTCCTGTGCAAATGATGTGCATCCTGTGGCCATTGACGGAGTAGAAAGCGCCGGGAGGCTGATTCGCCGCCCAAAAGTGGTGAAGAGCTATCGCGTTGTAGGCGCTGCTGCCGGCCAAGACAGCCACCAATAGAACCACGACTGACAAAACAATGCGCTCGGCAACCTTCCGCCACGTGCGGTAACTCTTGGAGGAGAGCGAACGAAAGCGGCGAACACTCAACCAAATCAACAGAATACCCACCATAAAAATGATGGCCGGTAAAACAACATAATCGAAATCCATACATCACCCCAGTCTTTCCTAAGCAAAGAATGTTCTGCGTGGGAGTATAGCAATTGCGGGTTATACTCTTCGATTACCTTGATTCAGCTTCTCCGCGGATCGCCTCCAGCAGCTTGCGGTCTTCCTTGCTCAGCGACGCCCCCGCCAGCAGATCCGGGCGATTGGCAAGCGTCTTGCGCAACTGCTGCCAGGACTCTCGTGATAATTCGGATGGGTTTCCTCATAGCGATATCCATTGGACGCATCCGCTATTGGAACGCCAGCGGCTTCCACGCCCCCTCCTGCTTCAATGCCAGTTGAATCGGCCGGGGCGGACCTTTAGGTGGAACCGTAACCTCAATCCATAGCTCCTGCCCCTGCTTGACCGGCGTCGGGTCAACCGCATGTTCGGCAATGTAGAAGTCCACCGGCTCGTCGATGCGCAGGGCGTCGCAGGCCGATCCCGGCAGGGCTGATACATTCACGCCAGTCGAGCGCAGGTCGGCCTCCGGAATCCGGATCGCCACCAGCTTGTTGCCTTCCACCTTGAGGTTGGCGCGGAATCGAACGGGAGACTCTCTGGTGACGGAGAAGCCGTTTGGCCGGGTCGTGCCGTCGGCGTTGCGCGGGAAGATGGCGTGCAGGGCGGAGGGCA
Organism: Acidobacteriaceae bacterium; assembly: GCA_003170825.1. Classification (GTDB taxonomy): domain Bacteria; phylum Acidobacteriota; class Terriglobia; order Terriglobales; family Acidobacteriaceae; genus Telmatobacter. Next base: position 214,095 of record PMYL01000019.1, on the reverse strand, counting down.
GCGTGCTCTGGCAGCCATCCACGATCAATTGCACGCTCAGATACCGGCCCCGCATCACCAACTGCGGATCATAGGCCACCGTCCGCGTCCAGACGCGCGGGCAGCTCCAGCGCTGATAAAGGTACTTTGCCGCGATGGAAGAGACCAGCGCCAACTGAATCGCAAGCAGCACGATGGATGTCTTGGCCAGCTTCATAGCGCCCCCTCCTTCAAAACGTCAGTTTGCCCCATGCGGGTAATCAGCCCGCGGCGCGTCTTTTCCAGAGCCCATCCCCCGGCCAGGAACAGTACGCCCAGCCCGATCAGCCCCAGCGAGCGGCCCACCTTGTCGAAGATGTCGCTGAAGTAAAACCAGCCCACCGCGACGGCAAATCCTACAATGCCCAGGTTCACCAGCGCCTTCGAGGCCAGCCGCACCCCCCACCAGATGATGAAGACGGCAAAGGCCGCGACCAGCGCGTGGGCCAGCAAATTGGGCACGTTATAGGTGTACGTGTTGTGGAAGTTGCCGTAGTCGTAGCGTTGCGTCCGGATTTGCATGCACCAGGGCAGCGCAATCGAGAAGATAATCGCTACAGCCACGGGAACCACGCTCTTGCGGAACTTGAAGACGGCAAACAGGAGCGGAATCACGGCAATGTCCACCCATCCCCAAGTGCGGATTCCGAGAGGCAGATAGGTTTGATTGCCCCACGAACTCCAGCCGTCGAGCAGGGCGACGACTCCCGTGACGGCGGCAATGGCCCCCACGGCGAAGAGAATGCCCTGGACAATCTTGTGTTTGGAGCCGAGAAAGAACGTAAGGTAGAGAACCGCCCAAACAACTAGGAACCGGCCAAGATAGACAATTTCGCCGATGTGGCCCTCGGCGGCAAACGAAAACTCCGACAGAATCCAGGCCGGGAAGAGCAGTAGCGTGAGCGTCTTTTGCGCCTCGTCGTGAAGCAGAATCCATCCCGCCAAGGCAGCGATGGCCCACAGTAGCACTGCCGCCGGCCAGTGCTCCTGAATGTTGAAGATCTGTCCCACCAGCGCAATGGCCGCCCCGGTCGAAACGGTGCCCACGGCGTGCAGCGCCGTCGAAAGCCCTCGAAAGCGATTGCGCGCCCAGCCTCCGCCCAGGTGGAAGACGGCGACCATGGCGAGAACCAGAGCAAAGCGCGCGCCGGGGCCCATCTCGTCCCAATGGGCTGAGACAAACAGCACCACGCCGCAGGCCAGCAGAATAGCTCCCAGAATCAGCGCGACCATGCCCTGCCAGCCCACGCGTTTCGAGCTTAGACCGGCGGGGCTGGTCTGCTCGTACTCGTAAGCGCGGATGCGGCTTGCAGCCTCCGCATCCAGGACGCCGGCCGATTGCCAGCGGTTTAGCAGCGGTTCAAAGTCACTCATAGCAGTTGGCAAACATTAAAGCACACTCCGGCGGCATCGCGCCGCAGGCGGTCCGCCCCACCGCAGGTGGCCTATATCATCAGTGAGTATGCGATTCGAGATTGTCACCATCTTTCCGGGCTTCTTTTCCAGCATCTTCGAGAATGGCATCCTGCGCCGGGCGCTGGCCGAGGGACTGATCGAGGTGGGCATCCACGATCTGCGCAACTTTACCCACGACCGGCACCGCACCGTCGACGACCGCCCCTTCGGCGGCGGCGAGGGGATGGTGCTCAAGCCCCAGCCCCTGGCCGAGGCGCTGGCTTCGCTGGGTATCGAACCGAAAGCTCAGCGCGCGCAAGCGCAGTCTGCCCCACCGCAGGTGGTTCTGCTCTCCGCCCAGGGCCGCCCGTTCACCCAGGCGCTGGCGCGCGAATTGGCCGGCCTCGACTGTGTGGTGCTGCTCTGCGGCCGTTATGAAGGCGTGGACGAGCGGATCAATCAGCTCTACTGCGACATGGAGCTGTCCATCGGCGACTACGTGCTCAGCGGGGGCGAGCTGGCCGCCGCGGTGGTGATCGATGCGGTGATGCGCCTCATTCCCGGCGTGCTGGGCAACGAGGCCTCGGGCGAGTTCGAGAGCTTTGGCGTGGCTGACGCCGAGATTACCACCGATTCAGACGGCGTTCCCCGCTCGCAGCACGGCTCCGGCGGCCTGCTGGACTACCCCCACTACACCCGCCCAGCCGACTTCGCCGGCCTGCGCGCGCCGGAGGTGCTCATGAACGGGGACCACCTGCAGATTCGCCGCTGGCGCCGCGAGCAGCAGTTGCGCAAGACCCTGGCTAACCGCCCCGACCTGCTGGAGCGCGCCGCCCTCAGCGACGAAGACCGCAACCTCCTCGAATCGATCCGGCAGGCAGACAACTGACCAGAAACGCCGACCCGCCCTATTTGAACGGCTTCACCGCCGCCGGCTGTTCCGCGCCTACCTGCCCCACTGAGATCGCGGCAACATAGAAATTCTCCCCGCGCGTGGGGCTTCCGGCCAGACGACGCAGCATGGCCAACTGGCCCACGTGCGTCAGCGCATCGGCCACCGGCCCTTGGAACAGCCGCTCGACCGGTGCGCGCAGCGGCTTGTCGGAGGCCAGAAACCCGTCAAAGGCCCGAAGCGACGCAAAAAACCTCTGCTTCTCGTCCGCCCAGGCGAGTGGTTGGGAGGAATGCCAGCGCTCATGGCCCACGGTCGCGCTCAGCGCCCAGTCAAGCGGATCGCCAATGTGAGCCAGTATCTGCACGGGCAGGCGGCCGGCTCCGGCAAAACTGGCAAACGACTCCGGCGCGCCGTCCAGAGTTCGGGAGGCGCGATAAGCCAAGGTGGCCAGCGTGTGGCGCAGCAGTTCACGTTTCTCATCCATACCCGAAAATATAGCGCAAAACGCCAGCCGCGCTCCAGCCAGGCGCATCCCCGCCAGGCGCGGCAAATTAGGCACAGAAACCTGTTCTCTGATAAACTGAAAATTCTGAGTCCAACCGCAGGAAAACACCATGTCCATTCATCCCGTAATGCAGCGCCTGGCCGACAAGCTCAAGCGCACCGACCTCCCCGAGTTCGTCCCCGGCGACCAGGTTCGCGTCCAGGTCAGGATCAAGGAAGGCGATAAGGAACGCCTCCAGGCCTTCGAAGGCTTGGTCATCGCCATCAACCGCGGCCCCCAGGGCACGTTTACCGTCCGCAAAATGAGCTTTGGCCAGGGCGTCGAGCGCATCTTCCCCTTCAACTCCAAGGTCATCGACAAGATCGAGAAGATTCGCAGCTACAAGGTGCGCCGCGCCAAGCTCTTCTACCTTCGCGGACTGCGCGGCAAGGCCGCCCGTCTGAGGGAAGTGGACCGCGTCACCGGCAAGGTCCGCGCCTAAGCAGCTGCCCCAATCCCGCTTCACCAAACCCCCAGCCCACCCGGCCGGGGGTTTTGCTTTCTATCCGGTCCTTTCCTTCCTATACTGAATCCATGGTCCAAAGCCCCGTCTGTGGTTTTGCGCTGGAAGAAGCTGCGCGCAAGCATGGAGCGCTGCGCATTGCCGGGCTCGACGAGGTGGGCCGGGGACCGCTCTTCGGCCCTGTGGTCGCGGCCGCAGTGATTCTGCCCAGAGGCTGCCGCCTGCAAGGCCTCACCGACTCAAAAAAACTCACTGAAAAGAAGCGCAACCAATTCGATATCGAGATTCGCTCGAACGCGGTAGCCTGGGCCATCGCCGCGGTCGATGCCGAGACCATCGACCGCATCAATATTCGCCAGGCCTCGCTGCTTACCATGTGCATGGCCGTCCAGCAGCTCACACTCAGCCCCGACTTTCTCCTCATCGACGGCCGCGACACCATCGACTGGCCGTGCCCGCAGCAGGCCGTCATTCACGGCGACGCAATCAGCCTCTCCATCGCCGCCGCCAGCGTCCTGGCCAAGGTCCACCGCGACCGCCTCCTCGTCGACTTCGACCGCGAGTTCCCCGGCTACGGCCTCGCCAGCCACAAGGGGTACTGTTCGCCGCAGCATATCGCCGCCCTGGGCCGTCTCGGACCCACCCCGCTCCACCGCAAGAGCTTTCACCCGGTAGCGCAAACCCTCCTGCGATTCGATTGATCCTTGCCGTGGGAACGCCAACTCGCTAACTTGCTATCCCCGCCGCGGCGGGGGCTAACTTGCCGCCTTTGTCTCCATGGCGGGTGCCCCACCTTCGCCGCGTGTCGCCGCGGCGACTTTTTGCGGCTAAGGTGGGATAGCTCCATCTATCTACGGCTTATTAAAAGCCTTTTATCCTCTTCACCAACCGTCCCACAACCCTCCGTGCCCCATCCTTTCGCCTTTTTCCTTGCGAAAGGGTGGAAAACCACGAACACCCACCGGCCTCCGTTCATTCGCCCCGCGCAAACGGCCATTGCGCCAGCCGCCAGGCGCGAACCAGGTAAATCAGCGTGCCGGAGACCCCAATCCCCGCCGCCACCGCCAATCCTCCCAGTGCATGGCTCCGATTAGCCAGAATGAAGACAAATCCCCCCATCGCCACCAGCGGCGGCAGCGGATAAAGCGGCATCTTGAACGGCCGCGCCAACTCCGGCCTCTGCGCCCTCAGCAGCATCACCCCTGCCTGTTGCAGAAAAAACTGGAGCAGGATGCGCGTAATCACCAGCATCGTAATCACCTGCGCCAGCGAAAAGAAGCAGAAGCCCGCGGCCACCAGTCCCAGGGCCACCAGCGACCGGTGAGGAATCCCGTGCCGTGGATGGACCGCTGCCAGAAAGCGGAAATAGTTGCCGTCGCGGGCAGCCGCATAGGGCACGCGGGAGTAGCCCAGCAGCAGCGAAAAGACCGAGGCAAAGGCCGTCCAAACAATCAGCGCGGCCATCAGGCGTCCGGCCACGCTCCCAAAGGCCGACTTCGCAATGTCCGCCACCAGTTGCAGCCGCACCGTCGCGCCGGAGGCAACGTGCGATGCGGCATCGCGCATGGATAGCAGCGCCGCCAGGTTCATGGCCACATAAAAAGCCGAGACGAACAGCACGGAGAGCAGAATTGCGCGCGGTATCGTCCGCTCCGGCCTCCGCACCTCGCTGCCCAGAAAGCAGATGTTGTAGTAGCCCCAGTAGCAGTATGTGGTGAGCAGCGTCGCCTGCGCCAACCCGCCCAACGCCACGGGAACGGTAAGCGCGGGCGAGGCTGGCATCTGCCAGCCGCCGGTCGCCGCCGCATGGGCAAAACCGGAGACGATGACCCCCGCAATCGCTGCCAGCACCCCGGCAAACAGCACCCAAGCCAGCCGCGTGATGGAACTCAGGTTGCGGTATAGCAGCGCCGTTACCAGCAGGCACGCGCCCGCAGCGGCAAAGTTCGCATAGTGCAGCGCCGGCCACGCCGCCACCGGCGCGCCATCCAGTCCCGGCCAGAACCACGCCAGAAAGCTCGACAATCCAATGCAGCCCGAGGCGATGGCAAGCGGCGCGGTGAAGCTCACCTGCCAGACGTACAGGAAGCTCAGCCAGTTCCCCGCGCGTTCCGGCCCGTAGATCTCGCGCAGAAACGCATACGACCCGCCGGCGCGAGGAAACGCCGCGCCAAGCTCGGCCCACACCAGCCCATCGGCCACGGCAATGGCAGCGCCCAGCACCCACGCCCACACCGACAGCCGGTAGCCCGCGGCGGCAATCACCAGCGGCAAGGTGATGAACGGCCCCACCCCGATCATCTCCAACATATTGAAGGCGACGGCGGAGCGCAGGCCGATGCGCCGTTCGAGCGAGCCGCTGCTGCCCGTAGTGCCGGAGATGGAAATGGAAGAAGGAGTCATAGGGACGATGCGCTTCTCGAATCGTACACCGGCGGATTGTACACTGAGGGCAAGTATGTTCTTTGCCGACAGAGTTCGCAGAGTTTATGGGCCAGCAGCGGTCGCGGCCCTCGCCGGCCTGATTCTTGTAGCCGTAAGTCCTCTTCGCCTGGCCGCCCAGCAGTCCGCACAGAAGCCTGCGCCGCAGGGAAGCAGCGAGTCTGCGGCCATTCCCCTTCCCGAGCCCAGCCCCATCGCCCTCCCCATCGCCGAAGACCGCGGCCAGGCCGCCCTCGAGCAATCGCTGAAGCGCCTCTCCACCACCGCCAGCCTGATGATGATCGTCGCACACCCGGACGACGAGGACGGCGCGCTGCTAACCTGGCTCTCCCGCGGCCTCGGCGCGCGCTGCACGCTCCTCACCCTCACCCGCGGCGAAGGCGGCCAGAACGCAATCTCCGCCGACAGCGACGACGCCCTCGGCCTCATCCGCACCAACGAGCTACTCAAAGCCGATGAATTCTACGGCGTCAAGCAGCTCTGGGGCACAGAGATCGACTTCGGATTCTCCAAGACGCAAGAGGAGTCCTTTGAAAAATGGGGCCACGACCGCGTGCTCTACGACGCCGTCCTCGCGGTCCGCCGCGAGCGGCCTCAGGTCATCGTCTCCACCTTTGTCGGCGGCATTACCGACGGCCACGGCCACCATCAGGTCTCCGGCGAGATCGCACAGGAAGCCTTCAAAGCCGCCGGCGACCCGAGCGTCTTTCCCGAACAGTTGAAGGACGGCTTGCAGCCCTGGCAGCCTTTAGCCGTCTACTCCATGGTTCCCTTTGCCCCGGTCACTGACAAGGGCATGTTCGACTACGCCACCGGCAAATGGGCGCCCGCCAAATTCCTCAACTACGTCACCGGCGAATCGTCCACCGGCGTCCCATCGACCGACGTGACCATCCCGGTGGGCGTCCTGGATCCGGTGCTGGGGCGCAGCTATTTACAGATCGCGCGCGAGGGCTGGGGCCAGCAGAAATCCCAGAACAGCGGCGCAAATCCAACCCTCAGCGGACCGGCCAACACAAACTATCACCTGTGGGCGGTGGCGCCGGAAGCAGCAGCCAAGCCGGGCACGATTACAACCAACAACGACCTCTTCCACAACAGCAAGTTCGACATCGACACAAGCCTCGAAGGCCTGACTCGACTGGAGAAATCCAATAAGCAGACGTGGCTCGACGAAGGCCTTCTGCATATACATGTTCAACTCGGCCGTTTTGAACAACTGCAACCTTTGCTGACAAACCTTGTAGCTGCACACAAGCTCGCCGCTGTTTACCGCGATACTCTCGACCTACACACAAAAGTCGCCGCCAGCAACCTGGACGCCCAAGCCAAAGCCGGCCTCCTCCTTGAACTGGACGCAAAGATCGGCCAGTTCCAATCCGCACTCAAGGAATTGCTGGGCCTGGACCTGATCGCCTTCACCACCAAAGCCGACAGCGTCCAAAGCGGCGGCCCGTTTCGTGGCGCATCGGCCGACGAGACGCCGCGCAGCGTGACGCCGGGAGAGGAGTTCCGCGTGCGGGTCCACACCGCACAGGCGACAGCCGAATCCCGTCTCGAAAAAATCTGGCTGGAGAGCCGCAGCGGCGACCCATGGAAAAGCGAAAATACGGCCGGCGCAATCGACCCCGCGGCCCCAGCGAACGATCGGATATTCCGCGTCCATGCGGCGGAAGACGCCGAACCCACCCAGCCCTACTTCTACCGGCCCTCCATCGAGCAGCCGTATTACGACCTCACCCATCCCGAATACCGCGAGCGTTCCTTCGCCCCCTGGCCGCTGCAAGCCTGGGCGGAGTTCGCCTTCGACGGCCTTCCCATCCACGTCGGCCAAGTGGTCCAAACCATGCAGCGCGTCCCCGGCCCCGGCGGCATTTACGAACCATTAGTCGTCACCCCCGCCATCGGCGTGCGCATCGAGCCGGAAGCCCGCATCCTCCCCCTCGACGGCAGCGCCCTGCCGGTCCGCGTTACGGTTCACGCGCAAGCCGCCGCCGAAGGCGCCGTCGAACTGAAACTCCCCGCCGGATGGCGCTCCGAGCCCACCGAAGCGCGGTTTCATCTCGACAGCGCCGGCGACACCGAGCCGATCCTGTTCTCGGTAACCCCAGCCGCAACCGAAACCGGCGCTTACACCATCCAGGCGGTTGCGCACTCCGCCGGCCACGCCTACCAGACCGGCTGGCAAAGCATCGGCTACCCTGGCCTGCGCCCCTATAACCTCTACAAACCCGCCCAGTTACAGACTCGCAAAGTTGACGTCAAGCTCGCTCCCGGCCTGCGCATCGGCTACGTGATGGGCACTGGCGACTTGGTTCCGCAGGCCATCGAGGCCTTGGGCGCCACCCCACATCTGCTCACGGCGGCGGAACTGGCCTCAAACGGCCTTTCTGCCTGGGATGTGATCGTGATCGGCATCCGCGCCTACTCCGTTCGCCCTGAGCTTGCCGCAGTCCAGCCACGGCTCCAGGAGTTTGTCCGCCGCGGCGGTACTCTCATCGTCCAGTACCAGAGCGCCAACTTCCCTGCCCCGCTGCCGCTCTCCATGGGCCGTATGCCGGAGCGCGTGGTCGACGAGCAGGCGCCCGTCAAGCTGCTGGACCCCGCCAATTCTCTGCTCGCCTGGCCCAACACCATCGCCACCGCCGACTTTGACGGCTGGGTCGAGGAGCGCGGCCACTCCTTCCTCGATACCTGGGGCCCCGGCTACACCGCCCTCACCGAGACCGCCGACGCCGGCCAGGACCCGCAACGGGGCGGTCTGCTGGTTGCGCATCCCGGCAAGGGAACCTATATCTATGTCGCATTCGCCCTCTACCGGCAGCTCCCCGAGCTGGTCCCGGGAGCTTACCGGTTATTGGCGAATCTGCTTAGCGCTGGCACGGGCGCAGCCGGTGACACGGGCCATGTTCAAGTACCGCGTCCATGAGCATTGGCGCGGCCCGGAAGCCCTTCAACGCAAGAGGAGCGCCATTGTTAACAATATGTAAATTCATCCCATATTCATCGGGCGATAACTCGGTCGATAACTCTGTTAAAAATATGTGAATTAGTCAAATATTCATCAACATCTGCGAGGCTTGGTTACGGAGGCGGTCACGGAAAGCTTCGCTCGTGCGGATTTTTCCTTGGCTATCGATCTTCCTCCCGCATGACGATAGGGAAACAGCCAGGTTTCATCTTCAAGGTTTCTCCGGATGCGGGAGCTAGAGAGCGTTCGCTGTGTAAGTGGGCGCAGCCAGTATTCAATCCGATTCGAAAGGAAAAAGAGAGGCCCAATGAAATTCAAACTCAAAACTGCTGCCGTTGCCGTACTGGCAGCCAGTCTCGTTGTCTCATGCGCTTACGCCCAGGATGCAACACCGCCGGCCAGTAAGCACACCGCAACCAGGAAGGCCAAGACTCCACCGCCGCCGACGGTGGAAGAGCAGATTCAGGCACTGCGCCAGGAACTGGAAACCCAGATCGACAGCCTCAGGAACGACCTGGCCGGCAAAGATGCGCAGTTGAAGAAGGCGCAGCAGGCGACCGCCGATGCCCAGGCAGCCGCAGCCAAGGCGGAAGCCGCGGCCTCGGCCCAAAATCAGGCGGTCAACGACAATGCGGCCGCCGTCACCACGCTGCAAACCACCGTAACCGACATGAAGGCCGCCAACGTATCGCTGGCCACCACGGTCTCCGACGAGACCGCCAATATCAAGAAGGCGATCGCCAGTCCCGACGTCCTCCACTACAAGGGCATCGGCATCACGCCCGGCGGCTTCCTGGCGGGTGAAACTGTCTACCGCACCAAGGCCACCGGCGGCGACATTCCCACCGCCTTCAGCTCCATTCCATACGAGCATGCGGATGCCTATTCGCTCAGCGAGTTCTATGGCAGCGCCCGCCAGTCGCGCATCACCCTGCTGGCCGAGGGCAAGACCAAGTGGGGCACCCTGCGCGGCTACTACGAGGCTGACTGGTTGGGCACCGGCATCACCTCCAACAACAACCAGTCCAACAGCTACGTCCTGCGCCAGCGCATTCTGTACGCTCAGGCCCAGACCAACACCGGCTGGACGGTTGCCGGCGGACAATTGTGGTCGCTGGCCACCGAAGGCAAAAAGGGCATTCCCAGCGCTCCCAGCGACATCCTCACTCCCCTGACCATAGACCCGAACTACGTTACGGGCTTCGTGTGGACTCGCCAGTACGGGTTCCGCGTGGTCAAGACCATCAATAAGGCGGCCTTCGGCATCTCGGTTGAGAATCCGCAGCTCCTCTACACCGCCTCGCTGGCCGGCAACACCCCCTATGCCGTCCTCGGCAGCGCCGGCCTCAACGGCGGCAACTACAACGCCGCCATTAGCGCCTGCTCGCCCTCCACCTCCATCGTCAACTACACCAACCAGGTGGAGACCGACTCGGCCGGCAACACCATCGACGTTGCGGTCCCGGTCTACAAGACGGTGAACGGATGCGCCGATATCGCCACTATCTCCTTCAACCAAGCGCCCGATGTCCTGGTCAAGGCCGCCTTCGATCCCGGCTTCGGCCACTACGAAATCTTCGGTATCGCCGGCTTTGCGCACGAAACCATCTACCCCGGCGAAACCACCAACAGCTACCTCTATGGCGGATACAAGGAAACCACAACCGGCGCGGTTGTAGCGCCCGCTCTCACCACGGCCGGATACTACTCCAACAGCATCAAGGTCGGTGGCCTCGGCGCCAGTGCGCGCGTCCCCGTGATCAAAGACAAGCTGACCATCGGCGCCAAGGGCCTCTTCGGACCCGGCGTTGGCCGCTACGGCGACTCCACCCTGGCCGATGTTACCGCCAATGCCTCCGGCGCGCTTGAGCCCATCCACAACCTCTCCGGCCTGCTGACCTTGGAAGCCACGCCCACTCCACGCTTTATCGTCTACCTGAACTACGGCGGCGACTACGCCGGCCGCGAGGATTTCGGCGTTGCCGGCGCTACCACCTCACTGGGCGCGCCCAGTGCGGACTTCTGCCCAACCACAGCCGGCGCCTTCGCCTGCACCGCCGCCCCCACGGCTGCTAACATCGCCGCCGGCGGCGCCTGGGGCGGCCACTGGGGTGCTCCCAGCAACGCCGCTGTTGGCTACGGCTCGCGGCTGCTGTCGAACTCAAGCTGCAACACCACCGCCGCCCCCGGCTATAACGGCGGCGCTTCTACCGGCTACGCTCCCGGAGGCTCCTGCGGCGCGCAAACCCGCGACGTGCAGGAAATCACCGGCGGTTACTGGTATGACATCTACAAGGGCGACCGCGGCCGCCTCCGCCAGGGCATCCAGTACGGCTATGCGGTTCGCGAGGGCTGGTCCGGCGCTGGCACCCCAGGTATCGGCGCCAAGGGCATCGACAACATGGTCTGGACCAGCTTCCGCTACTACCTCCCGTAACCCGCGAATCTCCGGGTTCGGCCAAAACAAAAGGGCAGCCCGCGGTCTGGGCTGCCCTTCTGTTTTCTTTGCGGCGAAAGTCCAATGCCACGTACGCGAGATCGTATTTTGCCGGAGGTAGACTCAGCAGGTCTGCGAATCAGGGCCTTTTCGGCTCGCCGGTGGGCAGAAACGCGATGCCGGAGACCAGTTCCCCCGAAGCCAGTACATCCCTGAGCCGCTCCGGATTCGCTCCGCTGCGGCTTGCGGCTGCCACGAGCATCCGCAGCGCAGTGGCCGGAGTCGTCTCCGGCTGCAGCCGGAATATCCATGGAATGTTCGTCGAGGTCAGCGTCTTGTCGGCGGCCAGCGCCACCACCGGCACAAAGCTCTTGAGCGCCAGTTGCTCGGCCAGGTGGCTGGCATTGCGATCCAGAGCCACAATTGCCAGCGCGTGCTCGTCCATTAGCGCATGAACCAGCGCCGTGGATGCGGCTCCCCAATTCTGATCGCTCTCTACCGGCAACAGCTTTATCGTCCGCCCTTTTATCGCGCTCGACGCCAGCTCCGCCTGCACCTCTGCCGACTGCGCAATCTCGGCCGCCTTCGGCCCGAACAGCACGATGTTTACCGGCCCCGCCGGCACGTCAGCCCTCTGCGGCCCCGCATAGTCCACGCCATCCTCGCCCACCCGCGCATACGGCGTCTGCCCCGTCTGGAGTTCCTGGCGCGCAAGCGCCGTCTGCCGCACCGCAGGTGCCGTCTGCCCCACCGCAGGTGCCTTTTCCATCGTCGCAACCCGGTAGGTGATCGCGCCGTTATGCACCGTGCCCAGGTACATCGGAGCCACGTTCTTCTGGTTGGGATCGAAGACCATGTGCCCGGTCACGCCTTCGTAGTCGACGATATTGGCCAGTGCGTCGTGAATGCGGGCGCGATTGAGGCCGGCCTTGCAGATGGAATCAAGCAGCGCGTTCATCGCGTCATAGGCCAGCGAGGCAAACTGCTCCGGCTTCTCGTGAAAGCGATCTTCGAACCTGCGGTTGAAATCAAGCCATTTTGGATCTTTGCGGGACGGATCGTAGGGGAAGACCGCCTCAAAACCCTCGGCGGCGTCTCCTGCCTCTGCCAGCAGCGTGGGCCCCAGCGTGCGATACGCGCCGAAGACGCGCTGCTTCATCCCCGCGGCCCGCAACTGCTTCAGGATCAGGGCTGCCTGCGCCTCGTCGGTCCACAGCACGATGGCGTCGGCCCGCGAGGAACGAATCACCTGCAACTGCTTCGAAAAATCCGTATCGCCGGGCAGATACTTCTGCTCGACCACCACCGGGTGCCCCAGTCGGCGCGAGGCATCTCGGAACTTGGGAACGCCAAACCGTCCGTAGCGGTTGTTCACCCTCAGAAGCGCCACGCGTTTCAGTCCCAGTTCGGTAAAGATCCGCCGCGCCAGTGTCAGGCTCTGCACCCGGTCGTCCTGCAGGTCGGTGAAGTACCATGGGATGTAGGTTTCCGGAATGGTGGGATCGGTGGAAGCCGAGTTGACGATCGGAATCTCGGCGCGCAGGGCCACGCGCAGCGCGATGTGCGTTGACTCGGAGCTGATGGAGCCGAAGATCGCCCAGTCCCGGTCGTCGTAGACCATCTTCACCACTTCATTCGAAGCCGATCCCCAGATCGTCGGGTCGGTAGGACGGTCGTCTCCATACACCGTCTTCGCCTGCCAGTTGTCGTAGTCGTTGTGCGGCATCAGCTTGAAAGGCTTGCCGCCATAGCCGCCGTGGGCGTTGGCCTCTTCCACGGCCAGTTGCGCGCCGTGCAGCATCCGCAATCCAAACACCGATTCCGGATTGGGCTCGACGGGCCCGAAGAAACCGATGCGTATCTCGGTCAGGTTCTTCGGCTCGGGGATATCCCGCGCCGCGCCGGAGTAGATGTTGGGATGGGTGTAGTTGAGGTCGTAGGGCGCCGCAAACTTCGCGTATGGACTCAAGTCGGCAGGCTCACCCGCGTACGGTGCAACCACGCGGTCCGGCGCAGGCCCCGGCGGATGCGCGCCGCACTCGCACGATCCCTTGCCCGTGACCGTAACCGGACTCACATTCTGGCCCGCGGCCAGCGTCGTTTCCTGCTTCGAGTACGAACTCGAATACTGCGCGGCAAGATTCGCCGCGCTGACAGCGGCCCATATGCCGGCCGCAGCCAATAACCATCCTTTGCGCATGAGAACTACTCCTCGCTGTCTTCAACCTGATCGGTGCGGAACATGGCGATGGCCTCGATCTCGATCAGCAGCTCCGGCCGGCACAGATGCGCCTCGATGCCGGTCGACGCCGGCAGCGGGTCGAGCCCCTGCTCCCTGAAGAACGCCGTGCGCCCCGCATTGAAAACGTCGTAGTCGCGATCGATGTCCCGCAGGTAGCAACTGGTGCGCACAATGTCGTGCCAGGTGCACCCTTCGCTCACCAGCAGGCCGGTAATGTTGTCGAACGTCCGCCGCAGTTGAGCGGGAAAGTCGCCAATGTGGACGGTTTTGCCGTACTCGTCGATCGAGGCGGTGCCCGAGATCAGCAGGATGCAGACCCCGCCGATGTCGATCCTCATGCCGCGCGAGAACGAACTCGGCTTGTCATAGGCGTAAGCCTCGTTGAGTACGCCGTGATTGGTCATGGCGCGCTTTTTGATGGGCGCGTGTGCGATGGCTTCCAGAATATCCGCAAATGCATTCATGATTGTTTGTCTCCTGGTGATCTTATTGTTTTTGTCGAATTCCGTGGCTCAACCCCTTGGCCGTGGCGACCCATATGTCGCTGCCCTGAAAGTCGATGCCGAGAACGTAGTTGTGGGCCGGAGCGGTGGTCACGGCCACCGGCGTTACCTTGCCTGCGGCGTCGCGCACCATCATCTCCGGCTTGCCGTCCGTGAGCGACGGCCGATAGACCGCCCAGTTCACGCCGTCGTAATAGGCCAGCCCCTTGTCGGTGCAGAACCAGGCGCGCTTGCCGTCCACGCCCTTGAGAAAGTTGATGAAGTTCGAGGGAAGTCCGCTGTCTTTCGTCAGAAAGTTGTGCCAGTAGCGCCCGTCGTACCGGCTGCCGCCGAAGTAGGTGGCCGCCCAAAGAATGTTGTCCACATAACTGACCGAGGTGACAATCTCGTGGATCAGCCCCTGATCCTTGAACAGAACCATCTCGGTTTCGCCGTCCGGGTCGTCGTACTTGTCCCAGCGTCCGGTCTTCTGGTCGTATTCAAGAACGCCGCTGCCCCACACCGCGTAGTAGACCTTGGTCGGCGTAGCGGAAACCCCGTAGACCCAGATTTCGTTCATCGGCGTGTTGCGCTCGTTGTAAAGCGTCCACTGGCCTGTTCGCGTATTCAGCCGGCAGCCGCCGGCGGCCGTGGCCACCCACACGTTCTCGCCTTCTACTGATACGCCGTAGACCACATCGTTGCTTAGCCCAGAGTTCAACTGCGTGAAGCTGTCGATGCGCCCGCTGGAGATGCGGCTCAGTCCGCCCATGGTGCCCGCCCAAACGTCTCCGCTCTCCTTGTCCAGCGCCAGCGTGAGCACGGCGCGGTGCGCCAGGCCGTCCTGTGTGGTGTAGGTCTTCCACGCATGATTTTCGTAAACGGCCAGGCCGTTATCCGTGCCCGCCCAGATGCGGTCTCCATCCACCAGAACGGAGTACACATGATTGTCGGGCAGGCCGTTGGCGGTGGTGAAGTTTTCAAAGCGGTAGCGCGGCATCTCGGGCGGCGCGCCAAACGCGAGGCCGCCAAACATCGTCATCCCCGCGGTCAGCAGTATTGCGAACATGCATGGCTTTTTCATCGCGCCCTCAGGTATTCGATCAGGTCGTTGAGTTCATCCTTGGTCAGATCGTTCGTGCGCCCGTGCTTGTCGTCCGGGTTGTAGACCGTCCAGATCTCTTCCAGCGTCCGCGCCGAGCCGTCGTGCAGGTAGGGCGCGGTGAGCGCAATTTCAGTCAACGGCACCGCCTTCAGAAGGCCTGTATTGTCGGTGGGCTTGCGCGTCCCCACGTCGGAGATTTTCTGGTTGGTGCCCTTCTCGCCGCTGTGGCAGTAGGAGCAGCGGTTGCTCTCCGCAATCGGCTTGCCGAACTTGTCCACCGATCGCGTGAAGAACTCCTGTCCGCGCTCCTGCGCCGGCGTCTGTTCGCCGTTCGCCAGCCGCCACCGGTTCGGCCGAGGCGGCAGGCTCCGAATGTACGTGGCCAGGTCGGCCAGCGTCAGGTTGTCGAAGGTCTCCGAGCGCCAGAAGTATTTCTCCGTTCTCGGGCCGCACTCGGTGGGAATGTCGGGGTTCGTGCCGGTCCACTTGTAGGGCTCGGTGTCCTTGACGCCCTCGAGCATCTTGTTGGCCACAGTGCTGCGGCCAAAGCCGTCCGGCTCCAGGTTCCACGTGATGCCGTCGAAGGTGGAATCGATGTGGCAACTGGAACAGCCTATCTGTCCCTGGAAGGAGTAGCGCGCGGTATAGAAGGTCTGCTCCCCGTGGCGCAGCGAAGAGATGGTCTTCGGCCCGGCCAGCGTAATGGTCGAGGCCACGCGGTTGGTGCGCGTGTCGATCACGCTGATCGTGTCTTCCATCCGGTTGGCCACAAACAGCCTGCGTCCGTCGCGCGTCAGCGTCAATCCGCGCGGATTGCGTCCCACCGCGATGCGCGCCACCACGTAGTTTGTGCTGGCCGAAAGATCCTGCACAAAAGGGCCGTTGTGCGAATGAATGAAGCGCAGCAGCCGCGGCACATCGATTACCGTCACAATCTCCGAGCCGCCGCTGGTGACGTAGATGCGTGACTTATCCGGCGCAATGGCCACGCCAAACGGCTGCGAAGCGTAGCGCTCCAGCTCGTCCAGCGGAACCTCTACGGAAGCCTTGCCAACATCCGCGCCAAACAGCGTCAGTGTATAGGCGAAAGCGCCGCCGTGTTCCAGGTGAGCCAGAGGCACAAGATTCTTGGGGTGGTATTCGGCTGCCACGCCCAGCCGCCCATCGGCTGAGAACGCCAGATGAAAGACGCCGGCGATCGCGTGCAGCGGCATGCGATCCACCACCACCGCGCGCGCCGCGTCGATCACCGTAATCTCTGACTCCGGCTCCCTGCGGTTGTCCAGATCGGTCTGCACCCGAGGCGGATTCGGGTAAACATGCGTGGCGTAAATCCGGCTACCATCGGGAGAAAGCGCGAGATAGCTCGATCCGCGCCCGGCCAGCAGCCGCTTCTCTTCCACGCCGGTCTGCGCGTCCAGCACGGCCACGTCGTTGCTGATCCGATTGGCCACAAACAGCCGCTTGCCCGCCCGATCCTCCACCACGCTCGACGGCTCCGCGCCCACCGGCCACGTCGCAACCACCGCCAGCGTGCTCGTATCGATCACCGAGAGCGTGTCGTCCCACGAGTTGGTCACAAACAGCCGCGCGCCGTCAGGCGAAAACGAAAACCCGCGCGGCACGCGCCCCACAGCGATGTTCCTGATCACCGCATAGCTCGCCGCATCCAGCACCCGCACCTCTTCGCTCTGCTGGCACAGCACGTAGAGCCGCGCTCCATCCGGCGAGAGCTGTACCTCAAGCGGTGAAGCGTAGTCCACGGCATCGCCCGCGTTCGCATGAACCGGACGATCGGTCCAGAACGCAACCGCGAACAACGCGCCGGCCAGCGCCGCCAGCCCGATGCCCAATCCGGCCCCCACTCCGGTTTGCAGCCGTCGCCTCACTTGGGCTCCTCCACCGTCAGCACGCGATCCACGCCCAGCTTCTCCAGCGTTTGCTCGCGTCCGCTCGGCCAGTGAACCGTCAGCTTATCCACGGTCGTCGCAGCGCCCAGCCCGAAGTGCATGCGCCCGTCGTCCTGCGACAAATAACCGGAACCGGCCACGCGCTCCGCCGTATGCCGTTTGCCCGCGGCGAAGACTTCAACGCGCGCCCCGATCCCGTCGCGATTGCTCTTTGTTCCCTTGAGCTTGATGGTGATCCAGTGGCCGGTATCGGTTGAAACGTTGTGCAGTAGCGTTCCCTTCGCGCCCAGGTTCACTTGAAACGCATCCACCTTGCCGTCGTTGTCGTAGTCCGCAAAGCACGCGCCGCGCGCCGTGGTGCGGACGCTCATCACCGGGCCGGCCTCGCGCGAAACGTCGGCGAACTTCCCGTTGCCGATGCCGCGAAACAGCGTGTGCTCCTGCGGAATCAAGTGAATGAGCCCGCCGTGGAAGATGAGAATGTCGAGCAGGCCGTCGTTGTCGAAGTCGTAGATGCCCGTGCCCCAGCTCACGTACTGCCCATTCACCTGCGAGACACCGGTCTCCGCGCCGATGTCTTCAAAGCCCATCTTGCCGGTGTTGTGCAGCAGCCGGTTGTAGTGCCCATCGGTCACCCAGAGGTCCAGCACTCCTCTGCCTTCGAGATCGACAAAGACCGGGCCCATCGACGAAGTGGACTCGCCGTTCTGGCCGAAGGCCGTGCCCGTTTCGTTCCCAATCTCCTCGAAGGTTCCGTCATGCTTGTTGTGGAAGAGGAAATTCTCCGTGCGGTCGTTGGCAACGTAGATGTCGTCCCATCCGTCGTTGTCGAAGTCCGCCGCCGTCACGCCCATGGTGCGGCCCACGTAGGCGCCGATCCCCGACTTCTCGCTCACATCGGTAAACGTCCCGTCGCAGTTGTTGTGATACAGCTTGTTGGTCTCGCCCTCGTAGTCCAGCGGCCCCGGATAGTTGTCCGCCGCATAGTAGGCGCGATACTTGGGATCGAACTTGACGTAGCGGCCCACAAACAGATCCACGCAGCCGTCCTTGTCGTAGTCCAGCCACGTCGAGCTGATCGCCCAGCCGTCCACCTTGATGCCGGCCTTCGCGGTCACGTCGGTAAAGTGCCCGTTGCCGTCGTTGTGATAAAGAATCGTCTTGCCGTAGCCCGTCACCAGCAAATCGACAAAGCCGTCGTTGTCATAATCGGCCGCAGTCACGGCCATTCCGTACATATCCGGATTGAGCCCGGACTTCTCCGTCACGTCGGTAAAATGCCCGTTGCCGTCGTTGCGATAGAGATGGTTGTGCGGCGGCGTGGCCGGCTTCTCCTTGAGCGGATACGGATGCATGGAGTCGTCCAGCGGCCGTCCGTTCACCACATAGAGAGACTCCAGGCCGGAGTTGTTGTAGTCGAACCAGATGCAGCCCGCGCCGGTCCCTTCGAGCAGCGAACCCAACTGCCGCGACCCGAAGCTGTCTGTAAAGTTGATCCCCGCTTTATCGCTGGCGTCTTCAAAGCGAATCACCGGATCGTGCGCAATCGCGGGCGCTTTCCCAGATGCCGGTGCGGCCTCAGGCGGTGTGGCTGGCGCGGCAGGCGCGGACGTAACCTGTGGAACAGCCTGAGCAGCCGGGACAGTTTGCACCGGTGGAGCACTTTGCGCCGCTGCCATTGAAACCGCGCCGAATAAAAGAAGAAAGCGAATCATCATTTCAGTTGCCTCCCGGCGATTTCTGCTGCGTCTCGACCGGTACATTCACGCCGGATAGATCGACGGGCGTGGTCGTGCGCAGCAGAACGGCCGGCATGTGATTCTCCGACGCGCGCTCCGGTCCCGCGTGGCAGCCCACGCAGTAGCGTTGCTCGCCGCGCCGAATCCAGAACCATCCGTGCTCCTGGCGCAAAACTCCGCCCTTTTCATCCAGCAATGCAAAGCGAATCGGCTTGTCTGCCGGAGTCTTCACAAAAAAAGAACCATCCGCCTCAACCGGCGCAGTGCCCGTAACGATTGTGTGGCCTTGAGCGTCCAGCGTCTCCAGCCGCACCGAGGCAGGCGCAACCTTGAGATCCCCCTCGCGTGATTGGCGCGCATCCAGCGCCATCATGTTGGCGTAGCTCCAGTTGTGCAGCCCCGACGGATGGCGATTGGGCCTTCTGCGCGGCGCAACCAATACCGGTTCGACAAGATCCTGGCCGCTCTCCGCAAGCAGCGTCTGCAGCGCCGCAGCGCCGGGCTTCCACAGCTTGAGCGAATAATGCGTGCCGGCTCCAGCCCGCGCGCTCAACAGCCAGTCGCCCGAGGCCGTCTCGGTAATTGCGCCCGCATACTCCGCGCGCGGCGCAACAATCGGCGCCTCGTGTGCCAGTGACGAAGTAAACCGCGCCAGCGAACTTCCGTGCGTAAACACTACATCGCCCGACGCCAACTGCCTTCCGCCCCACCGTGTACTGCCGTGATCGCACCTGTACGACTCAACGCCGCTCCCGTCGGAATAAACCAGAAACAATTCGGGGATCGAGCCGGAACCGAGGGGGAAGCCGGCTTCAAAAAGAATGCGCCCATCCGCCAGCACATCCGCGGGAATCGCGCTGGCCGGCATGTACGTAAGCGGAACCACCGCCGAACCAGCCGCCGCATCCACCGGCGCATTCAACATCAAGCCATCTTTTCCCGCGGCTTCGAGTTGAAATCCCTGCGGCGTGCGGCGCGCATAAACAACGCGGCCGGCGGGCAGATACAACGGGCGTATCGCATCGCCCTCGCCCGCGATCAACTTGCGCAGGGAGTGATCTGCAAGCGTCAATTCCCATATCTGCCACGGATCGCCCGAAGCCTGCTTGCCCGCAAACAGCACCGTCTTCCCATCGAACCCGACATTGGCGTCCGCGGTCGCGGCAAATCCTATCACCAGCGGCTCCGCGTTGCCCGCATGCACCAACATCAATTGCGCGCCTTTGGGAAACCTCTCCTGCCCACGCAGCGCCGCCAGCGGCTCATAAACAGGCGCAGCCGTGACGATGATATCCGCGGCCGTGCTCTGCGCCATGTCGGGCGCGAACCCGCAAATCGGAATCAGCAACGCAACCGCCCCGGCAATTGCCGGCAATTTGGCGGAAAATCTCATCCCACGGCCTCCATGGGCCGTAAGCGAGCCGCCTCGCGCAGCGCCAGATAAGGATCGAGCGAGGCCATCATGTCGTCGAACCCGTCGAAGTCCAGCGACTGTTCGCCGTCGCTCCATGCCTTGTCCGGATTGGGATGCACCTCCACCAGCAGGCCATCCGCGCCGGCGGCAACCGCGATCCGCGCCAGCGCCGGAACCAGATCGCGATGCCCTGCCGCGTGGCTCGGGTCGGCGATCACCGGCAGATGCGAAATCTGCTTGAGCAGCGCAATCGCGGCCACGTCGAACGTGTTCCGCATCGCCGTTTCAAAGGTGCGGATGCCGCGCTCGCAGAGGATTACGTTTGGGTTGCCGTTGTCCAGAATCAACTGCGCCGAGCGCAGCAGATCGGCCACCGTGGCCATCATGCCGCGCTTCAGCAGTATCGGCCGACCCGACCGCGCAGCCTCTTCAAGCAGCGAGTAGTTCTCCATGCTGCGCGAGCCGATCTGCAGAATGTCGGCATACTCGGCGACCATGGGAACGTCGCTCTCTGACATCACCTCGGTCACGATCGCCAAGCCGCTCTCTTCCCGCGCGCGAGCCAGCAGTTTCAGCCCTTCCAGGCCGAGCCCTTGAAATGCGTAAGGAGAACTGCGCGGCTTGAAAGCGCCGCCACGCAGAATGCGCGCCCCGGCGCGGCGCACACGGTTGGCGGTGGCCATCAACTGGAACTCGGTTTCAACCGAGCAGGGCCCAGCCATGGTAATGAACTCGTCCCCGCCGATCTCAAAATCCAGCACTGGCGCCACGGTCTGTTCGCGCCGCGCGCTCTTCAGAACATCGGGGGTTTCAGCAAATTGTTCATTCCAGCTTTGACGCACCCTGTGCGCTCCGTTTCTGGGGAAGCGGAAGCGTCAGACTACCGCGATCCTCCGCGCCACGCCTCCACCGAAAGGTGGAGACAATAACTGTCTGATTCTCCGGCAGTTACAGCGGGAAAATAGGCATCATTCATCCATAGAAGCGGGTGCCCCACCTATCTACAGTTTCTTGGAAAGTATGGGCAACTGTGATTCACCCCAACGCCATCGCCGGCGGACGGTATCCAAACGCCGCATCCACAATGGCCGCAATGCCCAGCGCGGTCTCGTCCTGGAACGGCCGCGCAACAATCTGCACGCCGATCGGCAACCCCTCAGGCGAATGCCTCACGGGAACCACCGCCGCCGGCGCGGCCAGCGCATTGAACCACTGCGTGTGCCGCACGGCATCGAGATACTCCACCTCCCGGCCCTCGACAATCCACGTCCGCTCGTTGTGGCGGAAGGCGGGGATGCTGGCCACCGGGCACAACAGCACCGGATACTTGCTCATCTCCTGGAGCGTCTTCGAGCGCAGCAGGTCCAGCTCCGCCCACGCGTCCAGCAACTCGGCAGCCGTCAGCGGCTGCGCGGCTTCGGCAAACCCGAGGAACTCGTTGAAGATGGGGCTCAGTTGATGCTCTCTGCCCCGGATTGCCGGCGCATAAAACATCGCCCCGCACTGCACAAAAAACTTCCACCACAACCGCCGCAACTGCTCCAGCGTCCGCGGCCTGAACGGCTCCACGCGGAAGCCCGCATCGCGCAGAGCCGCCGCCGCCGCGTTCACCGCTGCGCGCGTCTCCGGCGTCACCGGAACCAGCCCGTCATCCTCAAAGAATCCAATCCTGTTCGTCCGCAACTCATCCAGGCTTGGCTCGCGCAGTGCCACCGGCGGACTCACCGGATCAAGCGAGTCCTGCCCACTCAGCGTACGGAACAGCAGCGCCACATCGGCCATCGTGCGCGCCATCGGACCAATCGCGCCCAGAATTTGGAACGGCCCCACGCATGGCGGCAGATGCCCGCGCCCCGGAATCCGTCCGGGCGTAGGCTTCAGCGAGCAGATCCCCGTAAAGTGCGCAGGCACGCGGACCGACCCGCCGCTATCGCTGCCCAGCCCCCCCGCTGAAAGCCCCGCCGCAATCGCCGCCGACTCGCCCCCGCTTGACCCGCCCGGCGTCCGTTCCAGGTCCCACGGATTCCGCGTGCGCCCGTGCAGCAGATTTGCGGTCTCATACGCCATCAGGAACTCCGGGCAGTTGGTGGTGCCCAGAATTAACGCTCCCGCCGCGCGCAGCCGCGACACCACCACCGCATCTTCCCGCGGCACGTCGCCCTTGTGCAGCAGGCTCCCAATCTCGCACTTCAATCCCCGCGTCGCAATCGATGACTTCACGGTCACCGGCAATCCGAACAACGGCCTGCGGGACCGGCTACCACGCCACGCATCGTGCTTCCGCGCCCGCTCGCGGACACGCTCCGCATCGAAATCGGCGAAGACGTTCAATTGCGGATTCAGCCGCTCGATCTGCCGTATGTGCGCCTCGGCCAGCTCCACGACGGAAATCTCACCCGTCCGCAGCAGCTCCAGTTGCCGCACCGCCGGCTCTAACACCAAGTCGCTCATGATTGAATCACCACAACGCTGTCATCCTGAGCGCAGGTCGCCGCAGCGACCGAAGCCGAAGGACCTGCGGTTGCTCTTGTTTTACTCGGTCTCAATGCACCTCGGTCCCACCTGTAGCCCGCGTAAATGAAGGCGCCAAATCCTCCGCCGGAGTCGCGTGCCGCAGCCGGTAGTCGAAGCGATAAGACCACACCGGCTCACCCGAATCGAAGCGATCATTCCAATTCAACTGGTACTCCAGGGACTGCGCGTCCTGCGGATATTCCTCAGAGTCAGGATAAGGATAGGCGCTCATCGCATGAAACGGCAGTTGCGCCACTGTGAACGGCGATGCATCCCACCAATCCATATCCTTGACGAATCCGTTGGCGTAGAAGAAGTAGTCGCGCTTCCAGTGCGCGGGCAGCGCGGGCAGCTTCGCCGCGTCGAACTCCGCCGCAATCTCCTCGCCGCTGCCGAAGATGACATAGCGGTCGTCGATGCTCTTCACCAGCGCCGTCACGTCGCCCATGCGCGTATAGTTGCCGCGCTGATGCTGAAACGGCCCAGTCAGGCTCACGCGGTCATAGTCGTAGTCGAGATCCCCAGGGCTCGCGCCCTCAATCTGCCTGGGGTACCCACGAAAATGCAGCGTGGCCAGCGCCAACGGAACCTCTTCTGTGCGCGCCTCCGCATCCAAGTTCTGGTCCACCAAAACCTGATCCCAATAAATCTGCAAATTCGTCTTGAGGCGTATGCGCCGCGCACCCTTCGGCAGCTTGCCGGTCAGGTCCACCACAATCGTTCGCTCCAGTCCCGCCGGAAAACCCACATCGTCCGAGATCCGCACCCATGAACCATCCGCCAACTGCGCCTCGACGTACGGCGAAATCGGCTTCACGCCCGCCTGCCACGCCGCATACAGCGAAGTCGCGCTGAAGTAGTTCACATAGCCGGTCATCAGCAGCCGCAGCGGCGCTCCTTGCTTTATCTCGCCCAAATCCAGCGTGAGCGTGTGCAGATTCGCAAACCCATCGTAGGGCAGCGCCGTGAATCCACTCGCGAACTTGTGATCGCGCCTGCTCACCTCGTCCAGCACGTCGTTCAGATTGGAGCCCTCCCCAACCCACGCGCCCACCGGCAGCCGCGCTCCCTCTGTAGCCACCACGCGCCCAGAAGCAAACGGCGGATCGTCGAGGAACCGCTCATCCGGATTCACTTCCACATTCTCCTTGTGATCCACCGCAACCAACCTCAACTGGTCGATGTAGTTGACCTCTTCCATCGGCTCCATGAAGCGCAAGCTCAGCCTGCCGTTCACCGGCGCAACCTGCGCGCCGTCCACCTTGATCCACTCGCCGGGGTTGGGCGTATTGCGCCGCGTCGGCGTGAACCAGTGCCCCACCACCGCCGCGCCAATCACATCCGTCACTAACTTGTACTTATGCCCGTCCCACGCGAACAGTACCGGGCACGAACTCCCGCGCCGGTCGGCCTCTTTCATCGCAATCACAGGCTGATGCGGCAAGTCGATCTCATCCTGCAGCACGCCCGTCGGCCACAAAATCCGCAGCAGGTCGATGCCCTCCGCATCGCCCAACCCAACAAGAATCTGCGGCGGCGCCTGCGTCTGGTAGCCCGACGCGCCGGCCAGCTCCCACTTCTGCCAATGTCCGCTTGCAAATACCTCCACCTTCACGCCCAGCGCCGTCTTGTTGTCCGCAAACCCCGTCAAATCGAGCCGCACAAAATGGTTCTTGTTCGCGCCCACGTTGCGCAGCAGCACCGGCGGCGCGTTCAACTGCGTCACAATCAAATCCGCCGCGCCGTCGCCGCCCACATCGGCGGCAATCAGTCCGCGCGGCGCCTGAAGCTTCACGTCATCTAGCCCCAGCGCGTGGCTCACATCCTCAAAAGTTCCATCGCCTCGATTGCGGAAGACGCGCACCTGCGGCCCCGCCTTGGTCTCCACAATCGCCGCCAGGTCGATCCATCCGTCGTTGTCGATATCGATCGCCGTCAAACCCCATCCCCTCAGCGCTCCATGCAGAGGCAACTCCACGCGCTCAAACCGCCGCCCCACATGGCCGGGCCCCTCGACGTTCCGCCAAAGCGTGAGTCCCGGCGCGCCGGCGTGCGTCACGGCAATGTCCATCCAGCCGTCTTTGTTAAAGTCCAACACCGCAATCCCCACGGTAGGCGGCAAGTTTGCGTTCTCGTAGAGCGGTTGGGTGGGATATTTTCCCTCCCGCGGATTCACATAAATCAGCGGCGCGGGTCCATCGCCAGTCACAGCTAAATCCACCGCGTGATCGTTGTTGAAGTCCGTAAGAATCGCCGCAGCCGTCTTCCCGCTTCCGCCCAATCCCGTCGGCTCGGTCCACTCGGTAAACGTCTTGTTGCCGTTGTTGCGCCACAAAACATTGGGTGCATCGCCCGGCTTGAGCGGTGCGCCGGTCAGCAGCAAATCCAGATCCCCGTCGTGGTCATAATCCACAAACGTAATGCCCGAAGGCCGATTGCGCGGCGCAAGCCCAGCTTCGGCGGTCACATCCTGAAACTTGCCCTTGCCTAAATTGCGAAACAGCAGCACCGCGTCATCAAGCGCAACCGCCAGATCGTTCAACCCATCGCCGTCATAGTCGCCCACCGCGCAGGCCACGGCGCGCCCCGTTGCCTTCAGGCCCGCTCCGGCAGCATCGATCTCATCGAACTGCCAATTCCCTTCGTTGTGCAGCACACGAATGGCTTGAGCACCCGTCTGCATCAGCACCAGGTCCATGTGGCCATCTCCGGTCACGTCCATCATGCATGCGCCGCCGTTTGTGGTCCACGGCCATGGCACGCCGGCACTTGGCAATCTCAGCGGAGTATCCACCAGCCGTACCGGAATCATCGCGCGCTTGCCCGTCTCCGGCTCTTGCACCGGCGTAACCGTCGAATAGCGCCCCTGTTCCCCGTAAGCCAGCCCGATAGGCGCCCCGATCTTGGCGCTGGTCAAGTGCTGGAAGCGCTTGAAGTGCGCCTTCGCATCCTCCACATGGCCGGAGCGCTGCAACGCCCGCGCTATCGCAAACTCCGAGGACGCGTGCTGCGGGTCGATCTCCAGCGCCTTCTGCAGAATCGCGATTGCCTTGTCGAACTCCTTCATCTCCTGGTAGCAGACGCCCTCGAAATAATAGGAATCCGCATCCCTGGGATCGAGCTTCGCCGCCTCCTGGAAGCTCTCCAGCGCCGGCTCCAGCTCGTTGTTTGCATGTTGCGCAAGGCCCAGGTTGTACCACGCTTGAGCGTTATTCTGGTCCAAAACGAGAGCGGCACGAAGTGCCTTCTTCGCCTCGTCCAGCTTCTGCAGAGCCATCAGCGCAATCCCCTCGTTGATCGCCGCCTGCGCCAGCTTCGGGTCCCGCTTGAACGCCGCAGTAAACGTCTCCGCCGCGCGCTCGGTAAACTGCTGGCTCATCTGCGCCACGCCCCGATTGTTCAGCCGCACCGCCTCCGCGTCAAAGCGCGCCTGCGCTCCGGCCGATGCCGCAACTGCCGCAAAAAGAACAAGGGCCAACGGCCCAGCAATTCTCATAAGTCTCTTTCCCAACGCGGCTGGAACACTTCTCCCGAAAAGCCGCGTAACTATTCCCATTCTCATTGAAAGCCCCATTCAGTGTATGCGACCGTCCACTCCGGCCGCATCGTCGGAAAGTTTGGCCCTTTCAGCCCATGCTCGCCCCAATCCTCCGCCAATTTATACTTCTCCTGTGAACCGATCCCTCAAGAACCGTTCCCTATGAACGAAACCCCCATGAGCGCAGCAAAGCACAAGCGCCGCATTGGCGTCATCACCACCTCGCGCGCCGATTACAGCCACCTCTACTGGCCCCTGCGCGAACTTGCCGCCCACCCCGAAGTCGAAATCGGCGTCTTTGCCCTCGCCGCGCATCTCTCGCCGGAGTTCGGCTCCACACTCAAGGAAATCGAGCGCGACGGCTTTCCCATCAAGGCGCGCATCGAGTGCCTGCTCAGCTCAGACACCGATACCGGCATGGCCAAGACCATCGGCCTCGCCATCCTGGGCCTGGCCGACGCGCTCACCGCCTGGCGCCCCGATCTGCTGCTGCTCATCGCCGACCGCTATGAGATGCTGGCCCCCGCCTCCGTTGCCCTCGCTCTGCGCATTCCCATCGCCCACATCGAAGGCGGCGAAATCAGCCAGGGCGCCATCGACGACCAGGTGCGCAACGCCCTCACCAAGCTGGCCCACATCCACTTCACCTCCACCCCCGTCGCGCGCCGCCGCGTCATTGCCATGGGCGAGGAGCCAGGCCGAGTCCATCACGCCGGAGCGCCTTCGCTCGACCATCTCCGCCGCTCCGCGCTCCTCGACCGCCCCGCCCTCGAAGCCCGCCTCGGCCTCACGCTCCAGCCGCCCACGCTCCTCGCCGCTTATCACCCGGTCACCATCCTCAAAGACACAACCGCGGAAGCCGACGCCCTCTTCGCCGCGCTCGCCCAGGCCTCCGGCCAGATCCTCTTCGTCTATCCCAACGCCGACGCCGGCAGCCGCGCGCTCATCGAACGCACCCGCGCCCTCGCCGCAACCCGCCCCCAAACCCACATCTTCGTCAACCTCGACGCCGTCACCTACTGGAGCCTTTTGGGCCAGGTAGCCGCGATGGTCGGCAACTCGTCTTCCGGCATCATGGAAGCGGCCTCCTTTGCCCTGCCCACGGTCAACGTCGGTATTCGCCAGCAGGGCCGCGAGCGCGCCCTTAACGTCATCGACGCGCCCGCCGAAACCTCAGCAATCCTTGCCGCCATCGAACGCGCCCTCAGTCCGGAATTCCGAAAATCCCTCAGCGGCATGGTCAACCCCTACGGCGACGGAACCGCCGCCCAAATCATCGCCCGCGTCCTCGCCACCGTCCCGCTCGACGGCCTGCTCATCAAACAGCCCGCGCCCCTGACCGGCTGACTAGCTAACTTGCTAACTCGCTAACTTGCTAACCCGCCAACCATAGCCCCGAGCAAACCATGACCATCCCACTCTCCTCGCCCGACATCACCCAGGCCGAGATCGACGCCGTCACGGCCGTCCTGCGCACGCCGCGCCTGAGCATGGGCCCCGAACTGGCGTCCTTTGAAGCGGCTCTGGCCGACTACCACTCCGTCCCCCACGCCGTCTGCGTCAGCTCCGGCGCCGCCGGCCTTCATCTCGCTCTGCTCACCCTCGGCATCGGCGAAGGCGACCAGGTCATCGTTCCCTCTTTCGCATTCATTGCAGTAGCCAACGCGGTCCTCCAGGTCCGCGCCACGCCCGTCTTTGCGGAGATCGACCCCGTCACCCTCAACCTCTCGCCCGCCGGCGTCGAGCGGGCCGTCACGCCCCGCACCCGCGCCATCCTCGTCGTCCACACCTTCGGCGTTCCCGCGGAAATGGACGCTCTTCAAACCATCGCCCGCCGCCACAACCTGGTCCTCATTGAAGACGCCTGCGAGGCCATCGGTGCCCAGTTTGGAGACCAGCCCGATCTCCGCCGCGCAGGCTGCTTCGGCCACCTCGCCGTCCTCGGCTTCTATCCCAACAAGCAGCTCACCACCGGCGAAGGCGGCGCCGTGCTGGCTCATGATCCCGCACACGCCGCCCGCCTGCGCAGCCTCCGCAACCAAGGGCGCAGTCAGGCTCGCTCGGGCATCGGCGATTGGCTCGACCACGCCGAGCACGGCTACAACTACCGTCTCTCCGAACTGGCCTGCGCCTTGGGCCGCGTGCAGCTCAGCCGCATCGCCGAAATGCTCGCCCTGCGCCAGGCCGCCGCCGAGCGCTACGACGCGCTCCTCAGAGACCGCCCCGTCTCCGGCCTCGAACTTCCCCCGCTCACCCTCCCCCGCCGCATCATCAGTTGGTTCGTCTACGTGGTCCGCCTGCCGGAACACGTTGACCGCGACCGCGTGCATGCCGCCCTTGCCCGCCGCGGCATCGCCACTGGCCGCTACTTTGCCCCCATCCATCTGCAGCCGGCCTGGCGCAGGCATCCCAGCGCAGTCGTGGCCACGCTCCCCCTCACTGAATCCATCTCCCGGCGCACCCTCGCCCTCCCCTTCTTCAACCGCATCGCCGCCAGCCAGCAAGAGGAAGTGGCCGGCGCGCTCCGGGACGCCATTCGCTCGGTAATATAACTCTTCCGGCTGCGTACCTTCGTCTGAATTATTTCTGTCTTATGACTAAAGCTTTCCGCAATCGGCTCCGATATGGGAACCAGGTTGATGCCACTCCGCATGCGGATCATTCTGCGCGGATGCGCCGCATGGCCGCTGGCAAAATGCGGTCGAGGAGTGGTTTCTCTTGCGCGATTGCAAAGCGGACTCTAGGGAAAGGGGTTCCAACGGAAAGGCACCTCGAAGAACTCATGACAGGGCCGAAAAGGAAGCGCACGATCTTCCCACTTCGGACTTTCTGGCTGGTGAGGATCAAATGAGGAATCCGCATCGCGGATTTCAGTCACCACCAAGCGGTTTACCCCTGTCTGACTCCCTAGACTGACCTCGTCCCACGTTGAAGAGCAGGTGCGTATGGTCGTCAAAACACATTCCAAGGGTTATGGCGCGATTGGACTGCACATCGGTGTTACGAACGTCCGGCGTTATTTCCCTAAGAGCATTGCCGTCATCGAGTTGCAACTGGATCATTTGCAGATTCAGTGTGGGCTGGACCCTGATTTCTGGCAGGGCCAGCCTGAGATTCACGATCCCCGGCTGTGCGCCTGGCTGGAGTCAAAACACTTGCACGGCAAGCTGAATCGAAATCCCATCCCGCTGGCCATGATTCCCGAGGGTGAGAATTCCTTCCGGCTCCAACCGGTCTCGCTGAACGGGCACGCCAGGGCCAAACAGGCGTCTGGCGCCGCGGCCTGACGTTCAGCAATATTCTCGCCGCTGGCCGTTCCTGGCCGGCGCAGGCTTATCGTGTGCGCTGAAACTTTCAAAGGCCCTAGCCCCTCCCCCGCCATCGTCATTCCATCCTGGGTTGATAAACTCAAGATGGAATGACAACACGCCTGCTCCAACAGGAAATTGAACGGCATTTTGCCGCCGGACCCTCCGCCATCGGCGAACCATCCGCCATGACGGCCTTCCTTTCGCTCCGTACAGCCCTCGAATGTGGCGAAGTCCGCGCCGCCTCGCCGGACCCTGCCTTGCCCACCGGCTGGCGGGTCAACGCCTGGGTCAAGCAGGGCATCCTGCTTGGCTTTCGCCTGGGCGTCTTTGAGGAGTCGGCCGCCGGCCGCTTCTCTTTTGTCGACAAGCACACCTACCCGGTCCGCCATTTCGGCGCCTCCGACGGGGTCCGCCTGGTCCCCGGCGGCTCCTCGGTGCGCGCCGGGGCATACGTCGCCCGCGGCGTGGTCTGCATGCCGCCCATGTACATCAACGCCGGAGCCTTCGTTGACGAGGGCACGATGGTCGACTCCCACGCCCTCATCGGCTCCTGCGCCCAGGTCGGCAAACGCGTCCACCTCAGCGCAGCGGCCCAGATCGGCGGCGTCCTCGAGCCGGTCAACGCCGGCCCGGTGGTCATCGAGGACGATGTGCTGGTCGGCGGCAACTCCGGCGTCTACGAGGGAACCATCGTCCGCAAGGGCGCGGTCCTGGCCGCCGGAACCATCCTCACCCGCGGCACACCCGTATTCGACCTCGTCAACGGCACAATCCTCCGCGCCACGGAAGAGCTGCCCCTCATCATCCCCGAAAACGCCGTCGTCGTCCCCGGCTCCCGCGCCGTCACCAAAGGCAAGGGTCGGGAATGGGGCCTCTCGCTTTACGCCCCCGTCATCGTTAAATACCGCGACGACAAAACCAACCTCAGCACGGCCCTCGAAGATTTGCTGCGGTAGAGGAAACGAGCGGGCAAATCTGTGCGAGAGCAAACAATCTGGGTGCCCCAGAGCCTGCCCTGAGCTTGCCGAAGGGTCTCGCTCTTGAGACCTGGGAACGCTTGGCGCGGTACATTGAGTCGATGGCATTGCCGAAAGTGAAAGAACCACTGCAACTGATCCGCTGGGGCATCATCGGCCCAGGCCGCGCCGGCGCGCGCTTTGCCGAGGGCCTCAAAGCCGTCGAAGCCGCCTCGCTCCACGCCGTTTGGGGCCGCAACCGCGAACGGAACCAGGCCTTCGCCCTCAGGTTCGGCGTCCCTCAGCACTCTCACTCGCTTGACCGGCTCCTGTCCACCAACCTGGACGCAATCTACGTCGCCACCCATCCCGACAGCCACGCCGAAATCTGCCTCAAGGCTCTCGCCGCCGGCAAACACGTCCTCTGCGAGAAACCCGCCGCGCTCAACGAACGCCAACTGGCCGGCATGTTGGAAGCGGCCCGCCGCCACGACCGCCTCTTCATGGAAGCCATGAAGCCACCCTTCTTTCCCCTCTACCAGCGCCTCCGCGAGCATCTCGCCGCCGACCCCATCGGCCCGGTCGGCTTCGTGCGCGCCGGCCACGCGGACGCAACCCTCCCCAAAACCCACGCCCTCCATTCGGCCGCGCTCGGCGGCGGCAGCATCATGGGCATCGGGCCGTATGAGGCCTTTCTCGCCCTCGACTGGCTCGGCGAACTCAAGCGAGTGCAGACCATGGGCATGGTCAATGCGGCAGGGGTTGACTCCCTCGCCCTCTTCCAGACCGAGCACGAACGCGGCATGGCCCAACTGCACACCGGCCTCGACCTGCTCAGCCGCGGCGACGCCCTGCTCTCTGCCCTGCGCGGCTATGTCCTCATTCACGCCAATTGGTGGAACCCAGCCCGCGCCACCATCCACTACATCGACCACCGCATCGTCGAACTCCACGAGCCCTTCATCGCCGGCGGCTTCAACTACGAAACCGCCCACTTCTGCGAGCTCCTCCGTCAGGGCAAGCGCGAAAGCCCGGTCATCCCCCACGCCCTGTCGCTTTCGATGGCTCGCCTTCTCGAATCCGCCCGCACCGCCCTCGGCGTCCGCTTCCCCGGCGAATAACCACGATTCACCGATGGCCTTGCTTTGCAACCTGTTCGGAGGCTCCTTGAAGATCGTGATACATATTTCATAACACTATGATTGTAGAATGTTTAGCAGTCCATTCTTCTTTGAATGAGGCACTTTGCCAGACAACGCAGGGATGAGGTCGGACCATCTCAGTAAGGGTGCATGAACTGCACGGAGGAATTCAACAATGAAGATCAATCGACTCGCTCTTCCAGCGCTTGCTCTTGCACTGGGAACGTCCGCCATGCTCATGGCCCAGAACGGCCCGCCTCAGGACCACCCGCAATATGGATATGGCCAGAATCACCCAGACCATGATCGCGGCGGCTGGGATGCACCTCCCCAGGAGTTCCGCGATATGCAGCGCCGGGGCTTCCACGATGGCGTCGAAGCCGGCCGCAACGACTTCGAAAACCACCGTGATCCGAATGTGAACCGGAGAAGGGAATACCGCCATCCCCCCGTTCCCCCATCCGCCCGCGATGAATACCGCGAAGGCTTCCGCCACGGCTACGATTCGGCCTTCTCTCACTTCCGGGAAGATCACGAACACCACGGGGAAGATCACGACCGCCGCTAATCCAAACCATTCACAGCCCCAAGCGAAACCCGGCCTGGGAAGGCCGGGTTTCGTTTGTCTGGCGCCCCTTGCTGGATGCCCCACGTCTCGCCTTTGGCGCCTCGAATAGCAGCCCCTGAGCAGTACGAAACAATCCCCGATCCCCACGAGTGTTAGCATCATAGATGACAGATGCAAACGAAAAAACTGAAAATTATCCCCCTCGGCGGTCTTGGCGAATTCGGCATGAACTGCCTCGCCCTCCGCTGGGAAGACGACATCATCGTGATCGACGCCGGGTTGATGTTCCCCGAGTCGGAGCTGCTGGGCGTCGATATCGTAGTCCCGGATATCACCTACCTCATTGAAAACAAGCAACATGTCCGTGCCATCATCCTCACCCACGGCCACCAGGACCACATCGGCGGCCTGCCCTGGTTTCTCTCGGAACTCAAGGTCCCCGTCTACGCCACCGAGTTCACCCTGGCCTACGTCGAGGGCAACCTTGAAGAGAATCACCTCCTCGACGAAACCACGCTCATCGAGATCACGCCGAAAGAAAAGTTCACCCTCGGCCCCTTCACCATCGAGCCCATCCGCGTCACCCACTCGCTGGTGGACTGCGTGGCCCTGGCCATCGAAACTCCGGTCGGCGTCGTCATCCACACCGGCGACTTCAAAATCGACCTTTCGCCCCTCGACGACAAGGCTTTTGACCTGCACACCTTCGCCGAATACGGCAAGCGCGGCGTCCTTGCCCTGCTCCAGGACTCGACCAACGTCGAACGCTCCGGCTATACCCCCAGCGAGCGCGCCGTCATTCCCCGTCTGGACGAGGTTTTTTCGCAGACCAAAAAGAAGCTCTTCTTCAGTTGCTTCTCTTCCTCCATCTACCGCATCCGCATCGCCCTCGACCTTGCCCGCCAGCATAAGCGCAAGGTGGCCATCGTCGGCCGCTCCATGATGCAGAGCACTGAGATTGCGGAGGACCTTGGCTACATCGAAATTCCCCAGGGCCTGGTTATCAATCCCGGCCAGATGCGCGACTTCGCCCCGGAGCAGTTGATGGTCCTCATCAGCGGCACGCAGGGCGAGCCCATGAGCGCCCTCAGCCGCGCCGCCGTAGACAACCATCGCCACGCCCACATCGACGCCGGCGACACCGTCATCCTCAGCTCCCGCATCATTCCCGGCAACGAGAAGAGCATCTTCCGCGTCATCGACCACCTCTGCCGACGCGACGCTAACGTCATCTGCGACGACGGCTCCAATGGCCTGATTCACGTCAGCGGCCACGGCAGCCAGGAGGAGCAGCGCCTGCTCATCAATCTCGTCCGCCCAAAATTCTTCATCCCCGTCCACGGCGACTACCGCCACCTCCAAAAGCACGCCCAGGTGGCCATGGAGACCGGTGCCGTCGAGCACGCCATCGTCATTGAAGACGGCGACGTCCTCGAAATGGACAAGACCGACGCCCGCAAGCGCGACAAGGTCACCGCCGGCCGCATCCTCATCGACTCCGGCTCGTCAATCGATGTCGTCGAAGACCTCGTCATCCGCGACCGCCGCATTCTCTCTGAAGACGGCATCGTCCTGGCCGTCCTGGCCATCAACAAGCGCACAGGCAAAGTCGAGCAGTCGCCCGAGGTGGTCATGCGCGGCTTTGGCGGCGCGGACATTACCGACCAGGCCCGTGAACTGGTCCTCAAAACCCTCGACGGCCTGACCGCCGAGCAGAAGTCCGACTACGGCATGGTCAAGGAAAAGGTCCGCGCCGAACTCAAGCGCCTCATCCAGAAAACCACCGGACGACGCCCCATGATCATGCCCGTCATCCTCGAAATCTGAGTAACCCCCTCAGAATCGATGGCCGGGTGCCCCAGGTCTCGCCTTTGAGACCTGGGAGCGGATCGGTTCTTCCTCCCAAGGAGAGGAATCCCTTCACCGATAGACTTCCCGCCGATTGCCAATCTGCAAAACCAGAACCGTCAGCACCCCGTCCTGAATATCGCAAATGACGCGATAATCACCCACGCGATAACGCCATAGATCGCCCAACGGCCCCTTCAGCGCTTTGCCCATCCCGCGCGGATCATCGCTCAGAGCTACGCGCTCATCCATGAAGTCGACAATGCGCCGGGCAGCGACTCTGTCCAGTTTTCGCAGTTGCTTCTTCGCGGTTTCGGCATACTCAATCGTCCAGGCCAAGGTCTTTCCTTACCGAAGCCGCGGAGTGTACCTTCTCCTGCCCCTTGCGTACCCGTTTGAGCGTATCGGCGGCCAGATAATACTCCTCCATCTCCGCAATGCCGCTCTCAATCATCTCCCGCAGATAGAAAGCCTTTGTGCGCCCCGTCTTCAACGCCAACTGATCCAGCCGATTTGAGAGCTCCGGCGCAAGCCTGATCGAAGTAGCCATAATCACCTCCGCGTGAATACATGTACTCATTGTATCACGCCTCCCAACCGCACACTTCAAACACATTCCGTAGCAGATAATAAGCTCCATGGCAGACCAACTGGTTTCCTTAGCCACCATCCGCGCCGCCGCCGCCCGCATCGCGCAGATCGCCGTGAGAACCCCGCTCGTCGAAGCCGCCTTCCCCGGCCTTTCCGGTTACGGAACCGGCAAACAAATCTACCTCAAAGCCGAAAGCCTTCAGCCCATCGGAGCCTTCAAAATTCGCGGCGCTGCCAACAAAATCCTCCAGCTCACCCCCGACGAAATTTCTCGCGGCGTCATCACGTACTCCAGCGGCAACCACGCCCAGGGCGTAGCCTACGCAGCCCGCGAAGTCGGAGCTAAAGCCGTTATCGTCATGCCCTCCAACGCCCCCGCCATCAAGCGCGCCGCCACGCTGGCCCTCGGCGCTGAAGTCGTCGACGTCGGCCTCGCCTCCAGTGAGCGCCTCGCCGTGGCCGAGCAGCTCGTCCGCCAGCACGGCTACATCGTCATCCCGCCCTACGACGACGACCAGATCATCGCCGGGCAGGCCACCTGCGGCCTTGAAATCGTCGAATCCCTGCTCGAAGTCGATCTCGTCCTCGCCCCGGTCTCCGGCGGCGGCCTGCTCTCGGGTATAGCCGCAGCCGTCAAGGTCGCCGCGGCGACCCCGCACACACGCGTCTATGGCGTCGAACCCGAACTCGCCGGCGACACTGCCGAAAGCTTCCGCACCGGCGCCATCGTCACCTGGCCAGCCGAACTCACCAGCCGCACCCTCGCCGACGGACTCCGCACCCAAAGCGTCGGCGTCCGCAACTTCGCCCACATCCAGGCCTTCGTTGACGGCATCATCACCGTCACCGAAGCCGAAATCCGCGCCGCCATGCGCGCCATCGTAGCCGTCACGCGCCTCGTCCCCGAGCCCAGCGGAGCCGTAGCCGCCGCCGCCCTGCTCTTCCACGCTGCCGAACTTCCGCCCTACGCCACCGCCGTAGCCGTGGTCAGCGGCGGCAATGTGGACCCCGCGCTGCTCGCCCAAATCCTCACCGAATCCGAGCCCCTCAACGATTGATCCGGCCCAAAACGATCGCATCACAACAAATCTGTCATCCTGAACGAAGTTTGGCGCGAGGGCCGTGGCCCTGGTGTACAAATTGGATGAGGGAGTCCCTGTCTACGGTATCGACCGGGAATAAGCGGATCATCGATCCGGTCCCAATGGATTGAACCACCATACAAGCTGTCATCCTGAGCGGAGCAGGTCTCGTTTTTTGAGACCTGTGAAGTCGAAGGACCTGCTTTTGCTTTTATCCGATTCAACTCGATCGGGCCGGATCAATATGATTTATCGCGCTCTCATGCCGCCTTATGTCAACCGCTCCCTGGAGGCTTCTTGAACCCCTATATTCAGTCCATCATTCTCGGCATCGTGGAAGGCCTGACCGAGTTCCTGCCGGTCAGCTCGACGGCGCATCTGCGCATCTCCGAAGCTCTCATGAACATCCCCCTCGATGACGCTTACTGGAAGATGTACACCATCGTCATCCAGTTGGGCGCGATTCTGGCGCTCTTGCTGCTCTTCCTGGGCCGGATTGTCGGCTTTCTCCGTACCTTCCCCAGGGGCGAAAACGGCGACCGCAACTGGCTCACCCATCCCATCTCCCTCACCTTCATCGCCTTTGCCGTCACCTCGGCGCCTGCCCTGCTCCTGCACAAATGGAGCGAAAAAAATCTGGGCAGCATCACGGCCATGGCCTGGGCTCTGCTCATCGGCGGCATCGTCATGTGGATCATCGATGCCTGGGCGGCCCGCCGCGAGTCGACGATCCTCCATGTCGAGCAGATGACCCTCCCGCAGGCCATCTGGATCGGCCTCTGCCAGACGCTGTCGGCCATCTTTCCCGGTACCTCGCGCTCCATGTCCACCATCGCCGCCGGCCAGGTGGCCGGTCTCGACCGCCCCACCGCCCTCGAGTTCAGCTTCCTCCTCTCCATTCCCACCATGGTCGCCGCCACCTGCTGGGACCTGAAGAAGGAGGTCTTCCCCAGCGGCGGCGCAACCGCGCATGTGGTGATGACCACCGACAACTGGATCGTCCTCCTCATCGGCCTGGTAGTTTCCTTCTTCGTCGCCCTCGGCGTGGTGGAGTGGTTCCTCTTCTGGGTCCGCAAGCACGGCTTTGTCATGTTCGCCGTCTACCGCATCCTCCTCGGCGGCGCGCTGCTGATCTGGGGAGCCAAGTTCATCGGCAGCTGAATTCCGGGGCAGTTGCCGCTACACACTCTAATGTGTGATACTCTACACATGCGGGAGGTGGATCATGGCAACCAATCTGGCAATCGACGACGGATTGATCGATGAGGCGCGGCGGATCGGCCACCACAGAACCAAGAGGGAAGCCGTCACTGCGGCGCTCGACGAGTATATCCGCTGGCGTAAGCAGTTGAAGATTCTGGATCATTTCGGAACTATCGACTTCGATCCAAATTACGACTACAAAAAGATGCGGCAACTCGACCGAATTGAGGTTGATGAACGTTGAAAGAGATCGTCGACACCTGCGTATGGTCGCTTTCGCTTCGGCGCCGGGATAAGACCCGGATCAACGCGCACGAGCAACAAATGCTCGCGGAGCTTAGGGAAACTATTCAGGACCGCCGTGCCGCCATCATCGGCCCGGTCCGCCAGGAGATATTGTCCGGTATAAGGGATCAAGTGCAATTCGCCAAGACTGAAGAGCTGCTCGAACCGTTTCGCGATGAAGAAGTTACAACCGCCGATTATGTCCAGGCCGCGCATCTGTTCAATCTCTGTCAGGATCACGGAGTGCAGTGCGGGCCAGTCGATATTCTCCTGTGCGCGGTTGCTGCTCGACTGCACTACGGCATATTGACATATGACCAGGGTCTGATGCGCTGCATTGAGGTTTTGCGGACTGTGGGAATCATCACATAAGGTCCACAACCCCCGCCGGGGGTCCACACCAAGGTTCCCCCCGCCTTCTTTTGCCCAAAATCCCCCTCCCGGGCAGGGATAATAAAAGCTGCTCTGGGACTCTTCGTCCGCTCCATCGGCTCGCTCGCGGAAGGTTCCTGAGCGGCCAACGAGCGGGAGCGCCCCTGCCATGAAGCCAATTCGCATCGTTCTCATCCCCACGCGAAGCCGCCCTTGGAACGTGTTTCTCGGGCTCGTGCTGCTGCTGGTCTCGCTTCTGCTCCTCCTCGCGCTGGCCACATACCAACCCTCTGACCCCTCGCTGAACACGGCCTCGGGCGCGGCCGCGCCCCACGCCGTCCGCAACTGGATCGGCCTCTTCGGCGCAGGTCTCAGCGACCTTTTGCTGCAAACGCTCGGCTTTACCGCCTTTTTCCTGCCCCTGTGGCTCGCCGGAATCGGCTGGACTTGGATGCATTCGCGTCCCGGCGGCTCGCCCGTGCTCCGCTGGATCGGCACTCTGCTAGCCATCCTCTTCATCCCTGCCGTCTTTGGGCTGCTGCCCTGGCACTGGCGTTGGCTCCATGTGCTCCCGGCCGAGGGCGTGGTGGGCCGGCTCATGGCCGGTCTGCTGGTCGCCTACCTCAACATCCAGGGCGCATGGCTGGTGGCCGGCGTGCTGGCCGCCACGGGACTGTACTTTGCCTCCGCGGTCAGCTTCTGGGCCGTCGCTGAAACCATCCAGGCTCGCTGGATCCACCTCGTCTCCTGGCATGACCGCTGGCGCAACTGGCGTGAGGAGCGCGCCGAGCACAAAGCCGACCGGGAAGCCGAACGTGCCGAAGAACCCGAGCCCGCCCCAGACCCATCCGAACTCCGCCCCAGCCGGTTCGCCGCCTTCTTCCGCCGCCGCAACCGCGCCCATGATCTGGACCCGCTCGACGACATCCCAGCCTACCAGCGTGCAGCTTTGCAATCCTCTGAAGAAGAAATCCCCGTAGCGGCTCCGGCTCGCGGGACCAGCATCTGGGAGCGCGCCGCGGCGGAGCCGGCAACAGCCCCGCCGATGCAGCTCCGGCCTGCGGAGCCGTACCCCGCTGCCTCGCGCCCCACCGCTTCCCCATGGGAACCAACCCCCGCACCGGCTCCCCGCCAACCCGAAGAAATCGCCATCCACCTCCGCGCCGATGCCAACCTGCGCACCGCCACCGTCGCCCCCAAAAATGTCAGCGGCTTCAAGCTCCCGCCCAGCACCCTGCTCAATGCCAGCGACGGCCCCCAGGCCGTCCGCGAAGACGACCTCCGCGAAGAAGCCAAGGTCCTGGTCGAGAAATGCGCCGAGTTCGATGTCCGCGGCCAGGTCGTCCAGATCAACCCCGGCCCCATGGTCACCACTTACGAATTCAAGCCCGAAGCCGGCGTCAAATACAGCCGCGTCACCGGCCTCGCCGACGATCTCTGCCTCGCCATGCGCGCCGAATCCATCCTCATTGAGCGCATGGCCGGCAAAAGCACCGTCGGCATCCAGGTCCCCAACCACGAGCGCGAAACCATCCACCTCCGCGACGTCATCGAGTCCGAGCACTTCCACAAAGCCAAATCGCGCCTCACACTGGCCATGGGCAAGGACATCAACGGCCGCATCGTCACCGCCGATCTCGCCTCCATGCCCCATGTCCTCATCGCCGGCTCCACCGGCTCCGGCAAGTCCGTCGCCATCAACGCCATGATCATGAGCCTGCTCTTCCGCACCACGCCCTCGCAGGTCCGGCTCATCCTCGTCGACCCCAAGCGCGTCGAACTCGGCATGTACGAAGGCATCCCTCACCTCTTCACGCCCATCATCACCGAACCCAAGCTGGCCGCCAACGCCCTCCGCAACGCCGTCCGCGAAATGGAGCGCCGCCTCAAGCTCCTCGCCTCGCGCAGCGTCCGCAACATCGACCAGTACAACAAGCTCTTTGAAGGCTCCATGCCCTCACTCTTCGACTCGACCGAAGACGAAGAGCCGCTGCCCTTCATCGTCATCATCATCGACGAACTCGCCGACCTGATGATGCTCGACCGCTCCAACGTCGAGGAGTCGATCACACGCCTCGCGCAGATGGCCCGCGCCGTCGGCATTCATCTCATCCTCGCCACCCAGCGCCCCAGCGTCGATGTCATCACCGGCCTCATCAAGGCCAACATCCCCACCCGCATCAGCTTCCGCCTGGCCACCAAGGTCGACTCCCGCACCATCCTCGACACCAACGGTGCGGAGGCGCTCTTAGGCCGTGGCGATATGCTCTTCCTCCCCCCCGGCACCAGCCGCCTCATGCGCCTCCACGCCCCCTACGTCAGCGAGAAAGAAACTGCGGCCGTGGTCGGCTTCTGGAGGGCGCAGGGAGATGCCGAATACGTCCATACCTTCCTCGAATCGCCCAAAGACGAGCGCGTCTCCGTCGATGGCTCCAACGCCGACCCCGACGAAAACGACCCCATGTTCGATGACGCCGTCCGCCTGGTCTTCGAGTTCGGCAAGGCCTCCACCTCGCTCCTCCAGCGCCGTCTCCGCATCGGCTACGGCCGCGCCGCCCACCTCATCGACCTCATGGAGCGCGACGGCCTCGTCGGTCCCGCCGACGGTTCCCGCCCCCGCGAACTCCTCAAATCCCCCGGCTGGCTACACGAAGTCGCCGTCGCCAACGAGTAAGCCAGCGGGCTTTGCATTTCGCCTCGTCCCACCCACAGAAGCCCCGTGCCCCATTCTTTCCGCTTTTTCCTGCGGAAAGGGTGGGAAACCACGACTAACCTCGTGCATCGAGGAATTGAACAAAGTGCTATCCTGAAAGTTCAGTCGAAAGGTACGGTCCCACATGGCTTTACTGAGCTTCTGGAAAAGCAACAAAGATGAGGTTCTAAAACAAACCATCGAACAGGTGGTCTCAAACGCTGGAGACGGAGGCCTGCGGGATAATACAGATTGTTCCAAGGAGTTTCGTCAGTTTCTCAAGATGGTTCCAAGCGAGCAGCTCTTCGGGTACGCGCGACACTGTTTGGAAACGACATTCAACAAAGGCGGCTTGGTACTTCAAGACATTGTCAACGAACTCGGGCGGCGGCTGGATTTTGATGTCGAGGACGGCCTATACCAAGGAACAAGGACCTCTATTGGATTCGACGGGATATGGCGACACAAAGACCAGTCTGACCTAATAATCGAAGCGAAAACCACGGATTATGTGACAATTTCTTTAGAGAAGCTTGCCAAATACAAAGAACGGCTGGTTGCGGAAAAGAAGGTTCAACAGGACGCATCCGTCCTTATTGTTGTAGGTCGGGAGGATACGGGTGCTCTGGAGGCGCAAGTCCGTGGATCTCGTTACGCATGGGAGATGCGCCTGATCAGCGTGGAGCGGCTTATCAAGCTGGTACAGGTCAAGGAAAAGTCAGACGATCCGGCCACAGTTCACCAAATCCGCCAATTGCTCCAGCCGTTCGAGTACACCAAGATTGACAAGATAATCGACGTTATCTTTACAACCGCCGTTGATGTTGAGAATCAACAGGGAAATGAACAAGAGGAACCGAGCGATCAGGATGAGCATGAAGGAGGAAAACAAATCCGGACTGCACCCGAGTTATTGAATGCGAAACGGCAACAGGCTGTCGAGGCATTCGCTGCCCTAAAGGGAAAGGAGCTGGTGAAACAGAGTCGGACACTTTTCTGGAGCCCAAACAAAGAACTTCGAATTTGTTGCGCAGTATCGAAGCGCTATGAAGGCGATTATCAACCATATTGGTATGCGTACCATCCAAAATGGGACGCATTCTTAGCTGAGGCCGAAGATGGATACTTTGTTCTCTCCTGTATGGACCGCAACGAAGCATTTGCTGTGCCCTATTCATGGCTTGCAGCGAACAAAAAGAACTTGAACATGACGGAAAACGGAGACCGGTCCTATTGGCACGTCCCCGTAACGACTCTCGATAACGGGAACCTTGCTATCAATACATCGAAGATCGGAAGCAAGACGCCGTTGGAGCCTTACAGATTTGCCTTTTAAGGTAAGTGATCATCGCCCATGATCGACGCCGGCTGGCCGGCCACCCCAGGTTTCGTCCGCCGCGGCGGGAGACCTGGGAAACCACAATAGTTCAATCCTCACCACTTCAGCGTTGCAAACATTGCAACCGCCGCAGCTCCCGTGAAAACAAAGGTCGCCCACACCAGAACATTCGAGAGCATTCCGCTCCGATACTCGCCCATAATATCTTTGTTGCGCGCAATCCGGGCGATAAGGAAAATCAACGGCACGGCGATCACTCCGTTGATCACGGCGGTCACCACCAGCGCCTGAATGGGATTGATGCCGATAAAGTTGATTGTCAGGCCGACGAGCGTTGCAATGGTGATCACGCCGTAAAATCCATGCGCCCGTTTCAATTTCAGGTTCAGGCCTGATTTCCAGTTGAATGTCTCGGCAAGCGCGTAGGAGGCCGATCCTGAGAAGACAGGCACGGCCAGAAACCCCAATCCGATGATCCCGATGGCGAATATCAACTCGGCCAGAAACCCCGCGTGCGGGAAGGTATGAACCAGAGGCTCCAGAGCCTTGGCCGCCTCGGCAGCGCTGGTGATGTGAGTAATATTGTTGTGATTCAGCACCGTCGCGGCGACCACGATGATGCACCACGTCGCGATCTGCGATGACAGCATGCCCAGGAAGTTGTCGATGCGCAGCCGCCTCATGAACGGCTTGGTAACTTTTGGAATTCCATGGTGGATCATGCCCTTGCTCCGCTCTTCTTCCACCTCCTCTGAAGCTTCCCAAAAGAACATATACGGCGAAATCGTCGTGCCGATCACGCCGGTGATGATAAAAAAGAACGCGAAGCTGAATTCGATGTGCGGGACAAACGTCGCCTTCAGAATGGTTCCCCATGGCTCATGCACCAGAAACACCGTGATGACATAAGAAAAAAGGGTGAGACAAAGCCATTTGAGAATCCGTGCATAAGTCCGGTAAGACGTGAATATCTCCAGGACGAGAATGAGAGCCGTAAAAAAAAGCACCAGCACCGCAAAATTGATGGGCACGATAAGCTGCGCCGCGGCGCCCATGGCCCCCAGATCGGCTCCCAGATTGATGGTATTGGCAACCAGGATCAGCAGCAGCGTTCCATACAGCACTTTCTTGCTATAGCGTTCCTTGACCACGGCGGCGATGCCTTTTCCGGTCACGGCGCCAATGCGCGCGCAGGCCTCCTGGACCGCTGTCAGAAGGGGCAAGATAAGAAGCGCCGTCCATAGTTGCCCGTAGCCGAACTGCGCTCCCGTCTGGGTATAAGTCGCTATGCCCGACGGGTCGTCATCCGCCGCGCCGGTGATGAGCCCAGGACCGGCTATCTTTAAAAGCTCCCTGGTTTTTTTGCCGAATTTCGCCATTGAAGGAAGTATACCTGCAGGAAGCTCGCTTCTGAGGCCTGAGATAACCCCCGCTCCCTCCTACCGCCTCCGGCTCTTCTTCCCCCGCGCCAACCGCTTCGCAAACACCATCAGCTGGTCCTCGAACTTCCCCTCGCGCGGCACAATGCAATACACCAGCTCGCACTCCATCGACCACGCCACTTCCTTCAGCCGCTTCAGCGTAATCGTTTCCTTCCACTCCGACCGCTCCAGTTGAAACACCATGGACGGGCTTACCTCCAGATCACTCGCCACATCCGCCGCCATATACCCCATCGTCTTCCGCACCTTCCGCAGCCAGCCGCGCAATGGCCGCTGAACCCGCCGCGCCGCCTGGTAGTGCCGCGTCTCCAGGTCCAGCACTCGCTGCTCATGCGTCATGAATACGTTTCGCATCGCTCCTCCCCTTCCTTGCCTGATACCACCCCAATTTGTAGGCTTCCAGGGCGGCTTTTGCCTTCAAAAAGCCGTCAAAAGGCCCCAATTTGGCCCCTAAAACACCATTTTCCGCCTTATTTCGGTATTTATACGCAACCAGTCGCTCGAATCCGTCAGGGTTATGTCTCCAGTCGCTCCAAATCCGGGTTGACCGGAACCACTGTAGACATGAAATCTGGCAACGCCGCGCACGCCGAAACTCCATTTCCGGTGGCCTGGCCCTTCTCGCTTTGTCTCCAACCCGTGCCCTACAAGCCGCCACTGCGCGCAAATCCAGTGGCCCAAACCTTCCCACATCCAACACGCGCTCGGAGCCAAAGTTTACTAATCGGTAACCGGCGATGACTGACCACTGAAAACTGACAACTGGTCTCTCTGTTCTAAACTCAAATCTGGAACACTTCATGATCAGCCTTTTCGGCGCCAACAAAGACCCGGAAATCCCTCCCTCGGCGGAGCCCGAAACCGCGCCCGAATCAGGCTCGGCCGAGGCCCCCAAATCCGGCTTTTTTAGCCGCATGAAGCAGGCCGTCAGCCGCACCCGCGAGTCCTTTTCCTCCAGGATCGAAGGCATCGTCGCCCTCACCCGAACCGTCGACGAATCCGCCCTCGAAGACCTTGAAACCGCGCTGCTTACCAGCGACATCGGCGTGCAGACCACCACCGATATCCTCGCCGCT
Source organism: Acidobacteriaceae bacterium (assembly GCA_003170825.1). Lineage (GTDB taxonomy): Bacteria > Acidobacteriota > Terriglobia > Terriglobales > Acidobacteriaceae > Telmatobacter. The sequence continues at coordinate 170,079 of PMYL01000019.1, read as the reverse complement.
TTGCGCGACCGCGCCCGCCGCCAGGCCATCGAAGGCGGCGACGAATTGCGCGCTCTCCTCAAAGCCCAGTTGCGCGCCATTTTAGAGGCCCCGCAACACCAGATTCCCACCCCCGAAACCCCGCCCAAAGTCACCTTCCTGGTCGGCGTCAACGGCACCGGCAAAACCACCTCCGCCGGCAAACTGGCCGCCTGGTATCGCGCTCAAAACAAATCAGTTCTCCTCTGCGCCGCCGACACCTTCCGCGCCGCCGCCATCGAGCAACTTGAAATCTGGGCCTCCCGCTCCGGCGTGGAGATGATCAAGACCCGCCGGGGCGGCGACCCGGCAGCCGTCCTCTACGACGCGGCCACCGCCGCCAAAGCCCGCCATATCAACGAGTTGATTGTCGACACTGCCGGCCGCCTCCACACCAAAACCGGTCTCATGGACGAACTCGACAAGATGCGCCGCACGGCTGCAAAATTGGTCCCCGGCGCACCCCATGAGGTCCTCCTGGTCATGGACGCCACCACCGGCCAGAACGGCCTCCAGCAAGCCCGCCAATTCACTCAATCCGCGGGGGTTACCGGCATCGTGCTCACCAAGCTCGACGGCACGGCCAAGGGCGGTATCGCCGTCGCCATCGCACGCGAACTCAACCTCCCCGTCCGCTTCGCCGGCGTAGGCGAGCAGATGACCGACCTGCTGGAATTCTCTCCCGCCGAGTTTGTCGACTCGCTGCTGGAATAGAATGAGCCCTATTGGAATAGAATGAGCGATTTGGATCAAGATCAATACTGGATGCAGCGCGCCCTGGAGCTCGCCCGTCGCGGCATCGCCGTCACCTCGCCAAACCCCGCCGTGGGCTGCGTGATTCTCGATCGCGACGGCCATGTAGCCGGCGAGGGCTGGCACGAGTACGACCTCCTCGACCACGCCGAAGTCGTCGCCCTCAAGGCCGCCCAGCAGCACGCGCGCGGCGGCACAGCCTACGTCACCCTCGAGCCCTGCAACCACACCGGCCGCACCGGCCCCTGCACCGAAGCGCTGATCGCCGCCGGACTGCGCCGCGTCGTTGCCGCCACCATCGACCCCAACCCCGCCGTCGCCGGCCATGGATTGGACCGGCTGCGCGAAGCAGGCATTGAAGTTGCGCTGGGCGTCTGTCAGGCTGAAGGCCGCCGACTTAACGAGGGCTTTGCCCGCTGGAGCCAGCACCGCCGCCCGCTGGTGTTGATGAAAGTGGCAATGACCCTCGACGGCCGCATCGCGCCGCCGCCGGGCGAGCACAATTTGCACCAGCCCTACTGGATCACCAGCGAAGCCGCGCGGCTGGCCGTGCAGCCGCTGCGCTGGCAGGCCGACGCGGCTCTAACTGGCGTGGATACTGTACTTGCGGATGACCCCCTGCTCACCGACCGCAGCGGCCTGCGCCGCCGCCGGCCCCTGCTGCGCGTGGTGCTGGACTCGGCGTTGCGCATGCCGCTCGACTCCAAGATGGTGGCAACGGCCCACAATGATTTAGTGATTTTTACTGTTTCCAATGACATGCACCGCATCGACGAGTTGCGGACACGCGGCGTGCGCGTCGAAGTCCTCCCTGCCGAGGCCGGCCGTGTTCCGCTCGCTAACGTGCTGGATCAATTGGGCGAGGAGGGCATCCTGACCTTGCTGACTGAGACCGGCACGCGGCTGAACACGGCGCTGCTGGCGGGCGGACTCGTGGACCGCGTTCACCTCTTCGTCTCCCCGCAGATCATGGGCTCCGACGCTGTCCCCGCCTTTCGCGGCATGGCCCATCCTATTCACATGGCGGAAGTTGAGGTCGAGCGCTACGGCAACGATCTGGGCCTGTGCTCGCTGCTCAAAGACCCCTGGCCCCAAGCGGAGACGTAGCGATCTGTTCCCTGTGCCCTGTGCCGGGGTCCCCAGCGACGGGTCCTTATCGCTGGGGTGGCTGATCCCTGTTCCCTTAGAATAGAACCATGTTTACCGGCATCATCGAACAGACCGGCACGCTGGTCAGCCTTGAGAGCAGAGGCGGGGTTCGGCGCATCACGGTCGAGGCTCCCGGCATAGCGTCGCGGCTGCGCGAGGGCGATTCGCTGAGCGTTTCGGGTGTCTGCCTGACCGCTTTGGACGTAAACCCCACCCTGTTTCACGCCGATCTGGCCCAGGAGACGCTGGACTGTACCTCGCTCGGCGCGCTCACCCCCGGCGCCAAGGTCAACCTGGAGATGCCCACGGCAGCCGGCAGTCCGCTGGGCGGCCACATTGTGCAGGGGCATGTGGACGGCTGCGGCACGATGACCGCTCTGGACCCGGTCGTTCCAGAGTCGAGCCCGAACTTCGACCGGGAGACCACCGACTGGACCCTCAAGGTTCGCGTTCCCGAGAACGTGCGCCCCTGGATGGTGCACAAGGGTTCGGTGGCCATCGAGGGCATCAGCCTGACCATCGCCGGCTTCGACGGCGAGTCGATTTCCATTGCGATTCTGCCCTTGACCTATTGGCGGACGAATCTGCACACGCTCGCGCCCGGCGCTCCAGTGAACGTGGAGGCCGATGTGCTGGTCAAACTTGCCCTCGCACAGATGCAGGCCCAGAAGAAGCCGGAACTGGAGTTGTCCGAGGCCTGGCTGGTGGCGAACGGCTATTGACGCCTGCCGCGATCTTGACTCGCGGATGGGGCCAGACTGGTTGCGGATAAGATTATGGACTGCGCCAAGTGCGGTGAACCGATGCGGCTGACGGAGAAGGACACCTCCTCCGGGCGCGATATTCGCGAATACAAATGCACCAATTGCGGCTACGAGGACTGGGAAGTCCGCGGTCCGGCGTTATGGCAGATTCTGCACGACGACAAGGAAGAATCTGAAGCCGCGAAAGCGACCGCCAATGCTCCCGGCGCGCAAGCTCACCTTCCGGAAGGCAGACAAGACTCGGCCAAGTCCCTTTGGAGCCGGTTCCTTGCGTGGCTGGACGACTTGCACAAAGCAAAATAGGAACCACTCTGACTAAAGTCCTGGCCTACCGTTCTGCCCCAATGCTTCGGCACGCTTTACGGCTTTGCCGGCAGCTTGGGCGGATCGGTCACATACTCATCGCCAGTGCGGGCCAGCAACAGCTTGCGGCGGTCATCGAGCAGCTTCAGCCGGTTCGTTACGTCGATGAACTCCTGCTTCTGCACGGCGGTGAGCGGCGTTGCAGAGCCGCTCAGCTTGTTCAACTCGTCGAGCCGGGCCTGCAGTCGCGGCATCTCGCGGTCAATCAACACAGGACGAATGGTGGCGGTTTTGGCGTGGCCGCTGGCCAGATCGTTGCGGTTGTTTTCGCCCCACACGGGCAGAATTTCCACGTGGCCCAGCTCGACGCGCACTCCGGCCGGGCCGTAGTCTTTGCGGACGGCGGAAAACAGCCCGATCATCTCGTCGCGTGGGTCGCCGTCCTTGTCCGGCATCAGGCCATCCACATACGTGCGCGACTGGTTCGATAGAAAATTCCCCAACGAATAGAAGATGACCGTGTTGCGGCCGTCCTGGGTCCGATAGGTCTCCACCGGCTGCAAGACGTGGGGATGGTGTCCAACGATCACCGAGGCTCCGGCTTCCAGCATTTTGTGCGCCGTCTCTATGTCTTCGCTTCGCGGCGCGGGCGCATACTCAATGCCCCAGTGAATGGAAACCACCAGCAAATCGCACTTGGAGCGCGCCTGCCGGATGGCCTCCAGCACCCCTGCCTCATCCATCCCCGGCGCGCCGCCGGACTCGCCCGGATAAGGGAAGAAGTTCACGTGCGGCTGGTCGTCCTTGTCGGGGTTGCGGTTGCCGTTGAGCCAGCGCGTCATACCCAGCCAGCCCACCTTGATGCCGTTGGCCTCGACGATCACCGGCTGCCAGGCCTGCTGTGCCGTATCGCCGGAACCGACAAACAGGATTCCCTCGTCGCGCAGGTGCTCGCGGGTCTCGGTGAATCCGGCCCAGCCCTGGTCCATCACGTGGTTGTTGGCTAGTGAGACGATCTTGATGCCGTTGGCCTTCAGGCCTTCAAGCAGGACAACGGGCGCGTCGAACATAAAGGGTTTCGACCCGTGGGAGTGCGCCGGGGCAACTGGAGTTTCCAAATTGACGAAACCGAAGTCCGCCTTCAGGAAGACGTCGCTCACGTCGCTGAACAGCGCGCCCCAGCCCTCGGAGCCTTCGCCGGCCGCTGCAGCGGCGGCGCGCACCGGCTCGTGCGGAATCACATCGCCGGCCACGGCAAAGCTGACCTGAGCAAGCTCGTGCGGATAAGGAACGACGACCACTGCCGGGCGGCTGCCGTGGGAGCCGGCCAGCAGGGCCGCGCCGATCGCCGTTACGGCAAGCAGCAATGCGCCGCCGCTGGCCAGACGCCAGTGCTTGCGCAGGCCGGGCACGAGCCTTGCGCCGAATCCCGAGCCGCGCCGCCGTCCCTGTAACGTCCAATCCATTGCCTGCGCCATTCCAGACCTCTTCCCTGCCTATCGCAAAATGGGACGCAATCAGCATACAGGTTTAGCGGAGAGGCAGAGTAGATTCAGCCGGACGTTAGAGGGACGTGGCCCAAAAATGCATATAACGTTCGGTGGCCTTTTGACATTCCATTTGGGTCAGGCAAGCAAAACGAAGCAAAGTAAATCAAGCAGAGCCTACGGGCAAGAGGTACTCGGCCTTAGCGGCTGGGCACGCCTGCTTGTGGCACGCCCCGACGCCTCGTCCATCAATGATGGTGCATCGGCGCGGGACTGTCGCCGGGAACGTAAGTGCGCAGTGCATCGTACTTGGTCACCTGCTCGGCGGAGAGCAGCGCGCGCTCGCGGACGTGCGCGGTCAAGTGCAGCGCGCGCAACTGCCCTTGCAGGTTGGCGATTTCGGCGGTCAGTTGCCGCACTTTGTCTGCGTCGGCGTGTTGTTCGCGAAAGAGGGCCTCGAGTTCATCTTCGCGGGCGAGGAGCTGTTTGCCCAGCGCCTGCGCTTTCGTATGCACGTCGTCGAGCAGTGCGCGCGTGGCGGCGAGCTGGTCGGGCGAGAGCCCGAGTTTGTCGGCGATGTCCAGGACATGCCGCGGGCCGGGATAGTGGTTGAGTTCGGCGTCCTTCGCAAACCCCATGCCTTCGCCGTTCAAGTATTGACTGCGCTGTTCGTCCGGCACCCCTGATTTGTTCATCGCGGCATGGGCTTCGTTCGAACCAGTCATCTGCGGACAATCGTGGTGGGCTTCCTGTGCTGCTGCGGGAAAGCCCGACAGCGCGAGTGCAAGTACGACATTTGTGACTTTCATTTGGGTGCTCCTCGTTTGAGTTTCCGCCCCATTCCGAAGAAAGGAGGCGGGGTGAGTGGGGCCATGAGCGGCGAATCATCAGCTGCCAGCGTATCCAGGAGGTGGGCGCACACGCCAGGAGCGGTGCGGCTCAGCTGGTGGTCCCAGCGCCGGATCACCGCTTGCAGCATCTGGCAAAGCCGCGCAATTTCCACCTGCTGTTGGCGCAGCTCGCTTAGCTTGGCCGAGGCCATCTCACGCACGCTGCGGCAGGGTACCCCGCCACTCTGACGGACGCGCAGCACATGTGACAGCTCATCGGTGCTGAAGCCGATGCGCAGTGCGCTACGGACCATCTGCACCCGCCCCAGCGATTCGGCCGGATAACAGCGGTACCCATTGCTCGAACGCGGTGGCGGCGACAACACACCTTTTTGCTCGTAATAGCGCAGTGTGTCGGTACTCACCCCGGCGCGCGACGCCAGTTCACCGGAACGAAGCAGTTGACGGTTCGCCTGCATGGTTTCTCACTCCTGCTCAATGTAACCCCCCGAACCGGTTCGGAGGTCAAGTGCTTTTTTTGCTGCGTGGGCCGCGCTCATCCGCAGGCTGCAAACCCCGCACGGCCATGAGCGCTGCTTCCCCCTTTCGCGTCTATCCGTTACGAGAACAGCGGGCGGGAACTGGTACCCTGAATCCTGAGGAAAACACCAAGAAAAGGCCGGCTGATCCCACCCGGCGACCGGAGCTATGGCAGAGTTCGTCATCAAATTGGCCGATGAGCGTGGACGCGTGCAGGAGCAGGTGCATACGGCGGCCACCGCCGAGGAGTTGCGCGCCCGCTTTGCCCATGCCGGCTACCACGTCTTCTCCATCCGCGCCCGCTCGGGTTTTGCCGGGCTCAAGCGCGGCAAGGTCAAGCTGGAGCCGTTTCTCATCTTCAACCAGCAATTCCTCACCCTGATCCGCGCCGGGCTTCCCATTCTGGGCTCGCTGCGGATGCTGGCCAAGAACCAGAAAAACGCCCACTTCTCCGCCCAGTTGGACGACATCTGCAACCGCGTGAAGACCGGCGAATCGCTCTCCTCGGCATTCGAGGCGCAGAGCGGTTTTCCGGTCATGTATACCACTACCCTGCTGGCGGGCGAGCGCTCCGGCAACCTGCTGGAGGTGCTGGAGCGCTACGTCAGCTTCCAGAAGGTCTCGCTCACCTTCCGCAAGAAGCTGATCGCCTCGCTCATCTATCCTTGCGTGCTGCTGACGCTGGTGGGCGGGCTGATGTTCTTCATGTTCGTGTTTGTGGTGCCGCAGTTTGCGGTGCTCTATGACCAGATGGGCTCGAAGCTGCCGGCCATGACCATGAACCTGCTGGCCTTCGGTAAATTTCTGCACAACAATATTCTCTGGATTCTCCTCATCATGGCCGCGACGGCCGCCGGCGTCTACCGTTTCGCCACCACCGAGCGGGGCAAGGATTTTATCGACGGCTTCCGCATCCGGCTGCCCATCTTCGGCAAGATCTGGCTCAAGTACCAGGTGGCGCTGTTTGCGCGCACGCTTTCCACTCTGCTCACCGGCGGTTTGTCGCTGGTGCCGTCGCTGGAGACGGCGGCCCGCTCCATCTCCTCGCGGCGCGTGTCGAAGGCGGTCTTCTCGTCGATCGGAACCGTGCGCGAGGGCAAGAGCCTGGCCGAGGCGCTTACCCAGACCGGCATCTTTCCCGACCTGGCCTCCGAAATGATCACCGTGGGCGAACAGACCGGCGCATTGCCGCAGATGCTCAACTCGGTGGCAGAGTTCTTCGAGGAGGACGTGGCTACGGCGCTCACCGCCTCGCTGGCGCTCATCGAACCCGCCATTCTCATCGTCATGGGCCTGGTCGTCGTCTTCATTCTCATCTCGCTTTACCTGCCCATCTTCTCGCTGGGACAGGCGGGCGGGAGTCAAGGGGGGTAATCCGGCATGGCTGACGCAAATCTCATTACGCTTCCGCTTCCCACGGGTCAGGACGAGCGGGCACAGGCTGAAGCGCTGGCGCGGCGCTATCACGCCGAGTTCGTGGATCTGAAAAACTTCAAGATCCAGCACGACCTGCTGCGCACCGTCCCGGTCGAGCTGATGTTCCGCTACAACTTTGTGCCCATTGAGCAGCGCCAGGAGGCACTGGTCATTGCGGTCTCCGATCCCTCGCGGCTGATGGTGCTGGATGAGATTGCCGGCCTGCTCGGCCACCGCATTATTGCGCGCGTGGCAACGCTGTCGCAGATCACCGATCTGCTCAAGAAGACCGAGCAGTCACAGCGCGTGCTCGACGAGGCCAGCGAGGGGCTGACCTTCGACGTGCTCACGGGCGACGAGAACTCCGACGAGAACATCTCCATCGAGAAGCTGACCAGCGAAGAGGACATCAGCCCCATCATCCGGCTGGTGGACACCACCATCTTCACCGCTCTGGAGCGCCGCGCCTCCGACATCCACATCGAGACCAACGACGATTCGCTGGTGATCAAGTACCGCATCGACGGCGTGCTGCAGCCAGCCATGGCTCCCATCGCCCGCGAGCACCACTCCACCATTCTCTCGCGCATCAAGATCATGAGCGAGTTGGACATTGCCGAACGGCGCGTGCCTCAGGACGGCCGTTTCCGGGTCCGCTACAAGGGAAGGCTGATCGACTTTCGCGTCTCCATCATGCCCACCATCCACGGAGAAAACGCCGTGCTGCGCGTGCTGGACAAGGAGTCGATGAGCGAGAAGTTCAAGAAGCTGACGCTGGATGTAGTCGGCTTTGCCGATGAGGACCTGCGCCGCTTCCGCCGCTACATCCGCGAGCCCTACGGCATGGTGCTGGTCACCGGCCCCACCGGCTCCGGCAAAACCACCACGCTCTACGCCGCGCTGAACGAGATCAAGAGCGACGAGGACAAGATCATCACCATCGAGGACCCGGTCGAGTACCAGATTCGCGGCATCACCCAGATTCCGGTCAACGAGAAGAAGGGCCTCACCTTTGCCCGCGGCCTGCGCTCCATCCTGCGCCACGACCCGGACAAGATTCTGGTGGGCGAGATCCGCGACCAGGAGACGGCGCAGATCGCCATCAACTCCGCGCTCACGGGGCACTTGGTGTTTACCACCGTCCACGCCAACAACGTGGTGGACGTGCTGGGCCGCTTCCTGAATATGGGCGTCGAGGCCTACAACTTCGTTTCCGCGCTCAACTGCATCCTGGCCCAGCGGCTGGTGCGCACCAACTGCGAGTACTGCTCCCGGACGGTCTATTACGACGATGACGCTCTGCTGGCCAGCGGCATGGACCCCGCCGAGTGGCGCGGCTTCGGCTTCCGCGAGGGCACGGGCTGCATGGAGTGCGGCGGCACCGGCTATCGCGGCCGCACGGCGATTCATGAGCTGCTGGACTTGACCGACTCCATCCGCGAAATCATTCTGGAAAAGAAACCCACCTCCGAAATTCGCAAGCTGGCCCAGAAGGAGGGCATGAGCTTTCTGCGCGAATCGGCGATTGAGCGCGTCCGCCGCGGCCTGACCACGCTCAAGGAGATCAACAAGGTAACGTTTATTGAGGCTTCCCGTTAGTGAATTCGATCCTGAGCAAGGCTAAACTCGGTTCCCAGCTTGGAGCGCGTCCGCCTGCGGCCGTGGAGCTTTCGCCCCAGGGAGTGCTGGCCGCCGCCTCGCCGGGACCGGGTCAGCCCCACCACGGCGGGCAGGCGCCGGTGTATGCCTTTGAGCCTTTGCCGCCCGGCTTTCTTGTGCCCGGAATCGGCGAGCCGAACCTGCGCGCGCCGGAGGCCATAGCGGCCGCGATTCGCTCCGCGCTCGGCCAGGTTTCGCCGCGCACTCGCGCCGTCACCGTGGTGCTGCCAGACACGGTGGTCCGCGTATTTGTGCTGGACTTCGATTCCCTGCCCGGCCGGGCTGCGGAAGCCTACCCCGTGCTGCGCTTCCGTCTGCGCAAGATGATCCCCTTTGACGTGGAGCACGCAGGGCTCAGCTACCAGATACTGGCGGCGGACAAGACCGAGTGCAAGGTGCTTGCAGCCGTGATTCCCGGTCCCATCCTGGCCGAATATGAGGCCGCGGTGCGCGCTGCCGGCTACGAGCCCGGCGCGGTGCTGCCCTCCAGCCTGGCTGCATTGGAAGCGATCGATTCCCTGGAGGCCGTGCTGGGGGCCAATCTGAGCGGCCTTGCTCTCACCACCTTCATCACCAACGGCCAGGACCTGCTGCTCTATCGCACTCTCGACCTGCCCGAGGACCCGGACCTGCGGCTGCAGGAGGTCCAACGCGGCATTGCCGTGGCCGCGGCTTACTATGAGGACAAGCTGGGCGCCCGCCCCAGCCGGTTGCAATTCTCCGGCAACTACGGGGCCGGCGAATTCGCCCGTTGGATCGACGACCCCTCACTGGCCGTGGTCGATTTGGCGCAACGCCCCGAAACCAGAGCGGTCACAACGCTCCACCCCACGGACAAAGACCTGTCCGTGGGGACCCCGGCGCTGGGATCCACAAGCATTGCCGGCGTCGCCGGCGCGCTGGCGGGATCAAGGTAGGCCGATGCGCATTACTCTCAATCTCGCCACCCGCCCCTTCGCCGACCTGGGACCGGCCATCAAGCGCCTGCGCATCGCCATGGCCGTGCTGGCCGTCATCGCCATCGGCCTGGGGCTGGGTCTGCGCGCCTTCCACCAGAAGGCCGATGAGGCACGGGCCCGCGACCATTCGCTCGACGGCCAGATCGCCCGCATCACCCAGGAACGGCAGGATTACCAGGAGATGATGCGCCAGCCGGCCAACGTGCAGGTGGTGGCCCAGGCCGAGGCGCTCAACAAGCTCTTCGATAAGAAAACCTTCTCCTGGACGCTGGCCATGGAAGACCTGGAGACGGTGCTGCCCGGCAGGGTGCAGGTCTCCACCCTGGAGCCAGTTCGCGACGATAAGACTGGCGTGATCACCTTGCATCTGCGCGTCATTGGCCCCCGCGACCTCGCTGTCGAACTGGTCCGGAACCTGGAGCACTCCAAACGCTTTTTTCTACCCCGCATCGTGGGTGAAAACGCCGAGTCCACCGAGGGGCCCGGGAAGCATTTGGAGCCGGTGAGCGCCTCGGACCGCGTCGACTTCGATCTGCTGGCCGAGTACAATCCGGCCTCACCCGGAGAACATAAAGCAGCCAAAAAGCCGGCTCCCACGAGTGAAGATTCTGACAGCCAGACTGCGCCCCACACGGTTCCAGCCCTGATGACCCCGGCCCACCGGCCCGAGCGCCCGCCCTATACCGGCTCAGACCAGCACGCGGCCCCCGGAACCATTACGAACCGTCCCAAGCCCAATCCTTCGCTTCATCCAGCGCCCGGAGGCCCGCAATGAGCAACCGCCCATCCTCCCACTGGCGCGAGCGCCTTGCCTCCCCGCTCACCTGGCACTTTGCCGGGTTCGTCGTGCTGCTTGTGGTGGTGATCGGATTGGCTGTCCGGCTTGGCCTCGACTGGGCCGCCACCAATGGACGCTCCACTGACGCCTTGGCCGGCAAGCAGGTTGAGCTGAAGGCTCTAGACCTGGAAACCGCTCCCCTGCGCGGCCTGGACAAGCGCGTGGAAGAGTCCCGCTCCCAGATTCAGGCCTTCTATGGCAAGCGAATCCCTCCCAACTACTCCTCGATCGCAACCCGCGTGGGTGAGCTGCAGGTGAAGTCGGGTGTGCGGCTCTCCAGGGTCAATTACACCCAAGGCCCCCCTGGCTCCGATCTCACTGAAATCTCCATGGACGCCGGCATCAGTGGCGCATATCCCGAGATCATGCGCTTTGTGAACAGCCTGGAGCGCGACCAGACCTTCTTTGTCATCCGGGCAATGGCTCTGACCGGTCAGCAGGGGGGCCTGGTGAATCTGCGGCTGCGGGTTTCCACCTGGCTGCGGCCGGCCGACGCCGCGGCCAGCGGATTGCCGCCCACTCCGAAGCCGGGTGAAACAGGCGCTGCGCCCTCCACAGCCGGAAAGGAAGGCGAATAGCCATGGCCCTTCGTCTGGGTATGGAAAACAAGCGCCAGGTCTATATAGTCGTCGCCCTGTTTGTGGTGATCGCCGTGGCCGGGGGCTATGAGCTCTACGGCTCGTTTTTCGGAGGACCTTCCACGCCGGCGCCTGTGCCGATCGCAGCCAGCGGCATACCGGCGGCGGGAACTGTGTCCGCGCCCGCCGGCCAGAATGCGCAAGGGAAGGATGCCCAAAAGCTGACCAACGCCGGCCTCGACCCCTCGCTGCACTTCGACAGGCTGGCGCAGAGCGAGGATGTGGAATACGCCGGTACCGGCAGGAACATCTTCTCCGCCGAATCCGCGCCCGCGCATATCGAGAATCTGGCGACTGGCCCCCGGCCTAACCAGCCAAACGTATTCACGCCCCCGGCTCCGTCCGGGCCGCCTCCGCCGCCCAAGCCGCCGCCCATCGATCTGAAATACTTCGGCTACGCCCAGGCTAGGGACAAGTCGCTCAAAGCCTTCCTCGTCCATGGGGACGACATCTTCATGGCCAGGACCGGCGAGATTGTCGACCATCGGTATAAGGTGGGGGCCATCCTGCCGGCCAGCGTCCAGGTAACAGACCTGGGCTATAACAACACCCAAACCCTGCCGCTTACCCCGAATTAGCGGGACGCCCCAGGGGTTCGCTTATGAGCTGCTAGCCGCTAGCTTCTAGCTTTTATGCTTGTATGCGAGTTTTCAGTATGCCGCGAAAGCTGGATTCTGCGAGAAGAAGCTAGAAGCTAAGAGCTAGGAGCTAATTGAAGATGCCCACCCCAATCCGCCGCCGTACCCGCCCCTCTGAGGAGGGCTACATTCTGCTTGTGGTCATCTTCATGCTGGCGATTCTTATGCTCTCCCTGACCCTCGCCGCGCCCATTGTCAAGAAAGATATTCAGCGCGACCGCGAGATCGAGACCATGCACCGCGGCAAGCAGTACGTCCGCGCCGTCAAGATGTACTACACGAAGTTCGGCACCTATCCGACCAGCGTCGACGCGCTGGTCAACACCAACCAAATGCGCTTCCTGCGCAAGAAGTACATCGACCCCACCACCGGCAAAGACGAGTGGAAGATCATCCACTTTGGCCAGAACAAGACACCGACGCTGGGCTTCTTCGGGGTGCCGATCGGAGGCATCCCTGGATGCGTGGGAAATGGGCTCAACAACTCCTCGACGACCGCTAGCTCACCCAGCAGCAGCAGTTCGTTCTCAGGATCGTCAGGCTCCACGACCGGCGCTCCCACTGGTGCGGCCGACTGTCCCACCGATACCTCCGGCACAGCCGGCAGTTCCAGCAGTACCTCTGGCACTACCGGCAGTTCCACCAATCCCCCCAACGGATCGGGCAGCACGGACCCGAATGCCCCCAACGGCGGTTCCCCGCCCGCATCAGGTAGCACGGACCCGAATGCCCCCAACGGCAGCACAATCCCTACATCGAGCACAGGCCTGACCGGACAGACCTTCGGCGGCGGACCCATGATCGGCGTCTCGCCCGGCAGCCCCAAGCAATCCATCCTGGTTTACAAGAAGAAGAAGCACTACAACGAGTGGGAGTTCTTCTACGACCCGCTTGCCGAGCAGATGATGATGCAGGGCGGAAATCTGGGGAACAATGGCCTGAATCCCAACCCCGCCGGCGGGTCGGGGATTGGCGGAGGTTCTGGAATTGGCGGCGGCTCCGGCATTGGCGGAGGTTCCGGAATCGGCGGTGGTACCAGTGGATCCAGTCCAGGGGGAACTTCCCCTACGCCTCCAACCCAACCACAGCAGTAGACCAATCAGCCGATTCTCTATCTCTGTTTTCGCCCAAAAGCGCAAAAGGCCCGCACCCCAGAAAGGGTACGGGCCTCATGCCGGAGAGAATCGGGCTGAAAGGCGGCCGTTACACGCTGAACGAGGAACCGCAGCCGCAGGTGCTCTTCACCTGGGGGTTCTCAAACTTGAAACCGGCCGCTTCCAGCGTCTCCACGTAGTCGACGATGCAGCCGTTCAGGTACATCAGCGAGGTAGCGTCCACAAAAACCTGCAAGTCGTCGAACTTGAAGACTTTATCCATCATGCCGCTCTGGTTCTCGAAGGCCATGGAGTACTGGAAGCCGGAGCAGCCGCCGCCCACCACGCCGAGGCGCAGCCCCGCGGGAAGCGGGTCCTGGGTAGCCATGATCTCGCGCACCTTGGCTATGGCCTGTGGGGTCAGGTGGAGGGGCGCCTTCTTTTCAGTTTCCTGTGCGGGTGCAGCGGTTGCTGTGGCCATAGTTTCTCCCGAATGGTGAAATGCTTGCCGTTATCTCTGACTGTACTGCTCCAAATGTACCGCTCTGGGGGCTGGGATACAAGCCCCATTCACGGCCCTATCCCATAGGATGCAACCGGAGGCCGGAAAGTCGCACGATTGCCTGCCCGGCGCGGTCCGCTATCGGGCGCCTCAGGCCGGATGCGGATCAAGGGGAAAAGCCGATCCATCCCGCAAACAATGCCTGTGATTTTTGTCACCACACAGAGCCCCATTCGGGACTATGATGATTCATCTTACGGCCCCTCTGCTCACGAGACCGCGATTCCTTCACGGACCCGCCGGTATCTGGGACCAGGAAGTCTTCTGGAGGTGGAGTATGACGGGATTTGTTCCGGTAATGTGGTCGGTTTGGGGCGTGTTGGTCCTGTTGCTTATCGCCCTCAACTTGTACAAGTCGAGATTGACCCGCGACGAGGATGACCAGATCATCCTGGACGAATCGTTCGATCGCGTGAAGACCGAACAGGCCGCCATCGTTGAAAAAGTCAACAAGTTGCAGCCCCTGGTGCGGGTAGCCATGGGTCTGGCTGCAGCCGCGACGCTGGTCGTCATCGTCTACTACGGAATGGACATTTACAACCAGTTCAAATAGGCCGCGGTTCTGCCGGTCGATCGACCCCGGCTCCCACCCCCGGCTCGCGAGTTCTGTGTACCGGGGACCTATGGCTGGCGGCGGCTCTCGGGCAACTCTCGCCCACGGGGCTTTATAGCATTTCCCGGGTTGGTGTAGAGGAGGCCACAACCGCCAGGTGGATTTTCCCTTTCCGGGGTCCCCAGCCCGCCGCGGCGGGGTCTTTGTCGCTGGGGTGGTTACCGGGGTCCCCAGCGATGCCCCGACCCTGGAAGGTACCCCGGCGCCCACTTTGTCGCTGGGGTGGAAGTAAAATCCGCCTTTCACTGCTCAGGCTGGAAGCCAGAGGCTGCTGCAATGCGATGCGGCCGGCTGTACTCTTATAGACGTGAAAACTTGCCTGAAGGAAATCCGGCTTCGCCTGGCTGCACCGCTCATCCCGCTGGGCATGGCTTCGGCTGTGCTGCTTTTCGCCGGCCTGCTTCAAGCACAAAGCACTCCCGTTTCCGCCGGTCCTCCACCCCACGGACAAGGACCTGTCCGCGAGGACCCCGGTCCTCCACCCCACGGACAAGGACCTGTCCGCTGGGACCCCGGTCCTCCACCCTCCGGCGGCGGGTTCTTTCCGCTCAACGAGGTCCATCGGGGGCTGACCGGGACTGCCTGGACGGTCTTTACGGGAAGCAAGCCCGAGCCGATGGAGGTGGAGATCCTGGGCGTGCTGCGCGGGGCGCGCGGCCCCGGCCACGATATGATCCTGGCCCAGTTGCACGGCGCAAAGCCCGAGTACACCGGGGTGGTGGCCGGCATGAGCGGCAGCCCGGTGTACATCGGCAACCGGCTGCTGGGCTCGCTCTCTTTCCGCGTCGGCGAGTTCAGCAAGGATCCCATCGCCGGCATCACGCCCATCGAGCAGATGCTGGAGGTGCGCGACCTGCCGATCGACGCCGCCCAGACGGCCTCGACCGCACTGACGGGCTTCTCCAGCCGGAACCCGGCCTCCTTTTCGAACCCGTCTTCAAGCCCCGCAAGCGCCGGTAGCAGCCAATCAAGCATCGGTAGAAGCCAATCGGAGGGCGGCATGAACTTTCAGGCGCCCATTCAGGCGATGGAAACGCCGCTCGTCATGAGCGGATTCCGGCCCGAAGCCATTCGCCTTTGGCAACAGCAGATGGCCGGCACTGGCCTGGAAATGGTTGCGGCCGGGGGGATGGGCGGCTCATCCGAGTCTGGCGCGGGGCCGTCCATGGAGCCCTCAGCCGCGGCACTGGCCACGGTTGTGCCGGGGTCGGCGGTGAGCGCGCAACTGATACGCGGCGACCTGGAGATCGCGGCCACCTGCACGGTAACCTACATCGATCCGAAGCAATTGCTGGCCTGCGGCCATTCGATCCTGCAGGCCGGCCCGGTTTCATTGCCCATGACCACGGCTGAGGTGGTTGCCACCCTGGCCTCGCCGTTGAACGGCTTCAAGATCGTCAACACCGGCGACACGATCGGCGCCTTTACCGAGGACCGCGACTCCGCCATTCGCGGCGTCCTGGGCGCAAAGCCGCGCATGATTCCCGTGCACATCGCCGTTCACGAGCCGCGAGGCGAACGGAAGGTCAACGTCGAGATTCTGGACCTGCCGTCGCTCACCCCCCAGGCCGTGATGGTGACGCTGTATGAAGCGCTGCTGGAGACCAACGAAAGCACCTTTGAAACCAGCTACCACTTGACCGGCAGCATCTTTTTGGACGGATACCCGCCCGCGCCGCTCGACCTGTGGGCCTCGGCCGGCGATCCAATGCCCGCGCCCATGACGGCCGCATTCCAGGCTGGCGAGCGTTTTGCCCGGCTCTACTCGAATGGGGCCCGGCAGGGCGCTGTGCGCGGAATCGATCTGCGCGTAGAGGCCATTCCGCGGCGCGTGCAGGTGGAACTGGAGACAGCGCGGCTGGTTTCAAACGATCTCGTCCACGCCGGCGATACCGTGGTGGTGGAGGCAACCATCCGTCCCTGGCAGCAGCCGGCGCGCAATGTGCGCATTCCCGTCACGCTGCCGGCAAGGCTGGGCGCGGGCAACTTGCGCCTGTTGATCTCAGATTCCGGCACGCTGGACCGGACTATGGACCAGCCCCGGCTTTCCGGCCACACCGCCGAGCTGGAGACCATGCTGGCGCAAGCCCGCCGGCAGCATCCGGCAGACCGCATCTATGTGAGTCTGCTGGTGCCTGAATCCCAGGCCAGCATGGCCGGCCAGACGCTTACCAGCTTGCCGCTTTCGATGGCCAATGCACTGGAGCCGCTGCGCACGGCGCAGGATGTGAATCTGAATGGGGAGTCGGCGGAGGTGGCGGGCGAGGCGCCTGCCGGGGGGGTGCTGAGCGGATTCCAGATTCTGAACCTGCGCATAGAGCCGGGCGGCGGGTTAAACTAGGTTTGGCGGGGATTCATTCCCGCCAACGTACGGGTCGGCGTCTTGTTTGAATTCTGCCGGCATCTTTGCACCCCCTAGTGAGGACTCCGGAACGATCATGGCTCAAATTCAAGGACTTGCAGCTCACGCGGCAGGAGCAGAATTGTTGCCCTTTCGCTATGACCCAGGCGAATTAGGCCCGCAGGAGGTGGATATCGCCATTACCCACTGCGGCATCTGTCACAGCGATCTTCACCTGATCTCGAACGACTGGGGCATCAGCCAGTATCCGTTCATTCCCGGCCATGAGATCGTCGGCGCCGTTGCGGCGGTGGGTGACCTAGTGCGCTCGCTCGAAGTGGGCCAGCGCGTGGGCCTGGGCTGGCAATCGAACTCCTGCGGCGAATGCGAGTGGTGCATGCGTGGGTTGGAGAACCTTTGTCCGGCGGCAGAAGGTACCTGCGTCCATCGCAACGGGGGCTACGCGGACAGCGTCCGCGCCAATGCCCGCTTCGTGATTCCGATCCCCGAAGCCCTGGACAGCGAGCAGGCGGCGCCGCTTCTGTGCGCCGGCATCACGGTCTACAACCCGCTGCGCACCCATGGCGTCAACCCCTCTTCGCGGGTAGGCATCGTGGGCATCGGCGGGCTGGGGCACATCGCCATCCAGTTCGCGCGGGTCTTCGGCGCGGAGGTGACGGCATTTTCCACATCGGCAAGCAAGGAAGAAGAGGCTCGCGCGCTGGGCGCGCACAACTTTGTCAACAGCCGCGAATCCAAGGCCCTGAAGGAAGTGGCCGGGACTCAGGACTTTATTTTGAGCACCGCCAACGCCGACCAGGACTGGGGAACCTACGTTCAGGCCCTGCGGCCCACCGGGACGCTGTGCTTTGTGGGCGTTCCGCCCTCGCCGGTCGCGGTGCACGCCTTTCCGCTCATCTCCGGTCTCCGCTCCATCAGCGGCAACCCCACCGGCAGCCCTTACCGGCTGAGGGAGATGCTGGACGTGGCCGCCCGCCACGGCGTGAAAGCGCAGACTGAGTCCTTCCCTATGGCCAAGGCCAACGAAGCCATCGAAAAGGTGAAGAAGAACAAGGTCCGCTACCGGGCTGTGCTGGCGAATTAAGTGCTCGACCGCGTAGGCCTGGCTGCGCGGTCGATATTTCCACTCTGTACGAAGATAGAAAGATGGCCAACGTCCGCATCGACAAATGGCTCTGGGCCGCGCGCTTCTTCAAGACGCGGGCGCTGGCTCAAAAGGCCTGCGATCTGGGCCGCATTCACTCGAACGGCATCCAGGCCAAGCCCGCGCGCGACGTCCGCGTCGGCGATCTGCTGACGGTCAGGAACGAGGGTGGCGAGTTTCTTGTCGAGGTGCTCGCGCTGAGCGAGATGCGCGGCCCGGCGGCGGTGGCGCAGACCCTCTACCGCGAGACGGAAACCAGCAAGGCGGCGCGGCTGAAGCTGGCGGAAGAGCACAAGGCGATGCAGGAATTCGCGCCGCTGCCGGAACACCGGCCCTCGAAGCGCGACCGGCGCCGCATCATCCAATTCCGGGGCGGAAGGTAGCCGGGCCAATGCCCTCAAGGGTGAGGCGCGGCCACTGCATCACTGTCTGCCCAATAGCCGCTTCTTGCGGTGACGCGAAGACCGGGATAATCCTTCAGCCGCAGTTCGACGGAATGAAATCCCGGATGCGGCGACTGCGGGTGAAAACTCAGCACATACCGGTTGGGTACGTGGTTGGAGATGGTCAATAGACCGCGCACCAGGCTGCGGCTGTCTTCAAAATGGAAAAACTCCCCGCCTGTGAGTTGAGCCACCGTCTCCGGGACGTTGCGATGCAGGCCGTTGGCGGCGGCGATTGCCGCAACTTTGGCCAGGCGCAGCGGTGGGGCGAGGAGGCTGAGGCAATCGTAAGCCTGTGCGAGGCGGCTGGAGGCGGATGGGTCGGGTTCGTTGGGATCCTTGGCCATGCAGCCGCCGGGAGGACCGGGGGTGCTGGAGCTAAGCGTCTGCGAGGCTTCGTGTTTGGCGTCGGTTTTGATGGAGGAAAAGGCGACAGTGTAGATGGCGGTATTGGTGTCGGCGATGGCGCGCAGCGCATCTTCCATCTTCGTCTGGCTACCGTGGTCGATGGTTTCGCTGATCAGCAGAATTGCCCGCCGATAAGCGGTCGGCTGCTTGCGCAACAGGTCCACTGAAAACGCCAAGCCGTCGAGGATGGCCGCGCCCTTGTCTCCCGGATCGAGATCATGGAGCGCGGCTCCGGCTGCATCCACGTCGGGGTTGAAGTCCTGAACCAGCCTGGGCGCGCTGTCGAAGGCCACCACCGCAACCCGGTGGGGAACGCCGCCCACCACGGCCGCAATCACGGCGCCGAGATTGCGATAGCTGTCGAGCCTGCGCGCGCCAGCGCCGCCCACTTCCACCGCGACCACCAGCGCCAATGGCTCACTGCCTGTGTCCTCATCCAGCGTGAGCTTCTGCTCGATGCCATCATCAGTAACCCGGAAATCGTCGGCCTTCAGCGTGAAGACCAGTTCTCCGTGGCCATTCCTCACCAGCGCGGGAACAAGCACCACGGTGGATTGCGTGCGTAGCGCCGGCGCCTGCGGCGCAGACGTTGCCGGGACCTGGGCGAACGCAACAGACGCACCCAGCAACGCAATCGCGGCAATCCACTTCATTGGCAGGTTCCTTATAGGTCAGTGTAGCTTTCCGGGCGCTGCCAGACTCTCAGTAGCCCTGGCGCAGTCGAATCGCGCTATCGCCGCGGCCGTAACCTGCCCGGCTGCCCCCAACTTTAGTAGACTCAACGGCAGCATGTTTGTCTCAACAAAGTCTTGAACAGGCCTTCTTTATGAGGTCGTGAGGAAAGCCGTTGAAGGATTGATGTTCAAAATGGCCGGGAATGTGCTTGATTTTTACGAAGCGCTCGCCGATTCCTATCACCTGATCTTCGAGGATTGGGACAGCGCGATTGAGCGTCACACCAGAATTCTCGGCGATCTGTTGACCTCACAGACTGCGGGGAATCCGTTGAGGATTCTTGATTGCGCATGCGGAATCGGGACTCAGGCAATCGGGCTTGCCATGATGGGCCATCAAGTCGTCGCGTCGGATCTGAGCGAGGCAGCGGTCCATCGCGCGCAGCATGAAGCCCAGCTCCGGTCTCTCAATATCCCCTTTTACGTCTCCGACATGACCTCGCTTCGGGAGGTCGCAGAGAGCGGCTTTGATGTGGTGGTAGCCGTGGACAATGCATTGCCGCATTTAAGTTCCGGTCAACTCGGGCAAGCGGCGACAGCGATCGCGTCCAAGCTCAAGCCAAATGGGCTGTTCATGGCAAGCATCCGCGACTATGACAAGCTCATCCTCGAAAAGCCTGCAATCCAAAAGCCGGCTTTCTATGGAGCACCAGGCAGCCGGCGTATCGTCCATCAAGTCTGGGACTGGATCGAGAATGCGAGGTATTCGCTGCACCTTTACATTACGGTTCAATCGGACCAGGGATGGAAGACACAACACTTTGTTTCGGAATATCGTTGTTTGCTTCGATACGAACTCTCAGCAGTCTTGAGCGATGCGGGATTTGGAGATATTCGTTGGCTTATGCCGCCGGAGAGCGGTTTTTATCAGCCCATCGTTCTGGCAAGATTGTCAGCGTAGGGCGAGCCTGCAAGGCCAGGTATCAAGAAGCTTCGCCTTCGCCAATTGGACCGGCTCTTCGCACCGGCCCTCCACCGCCGCTGCATGATAGAAGCCCGACTGCCCCCAACTTTAGTAGACTCAACGGCAGAATGTTTGTTTCAACCCGCACAATTTGCCGCTTCCGCTCCGCATGGAATCTGCCTGCACTCACGGCCTTGCTGGCCATTGCCGCATTGCAACCGGTCTTGGCCCAGGGGACTCATTTGTGGACCCAGTCCCGGATCGAGGAGTTTGAGAAGGGCACGCCGCAGGGGGTCGCGCTCTCGAGCGACGGCCATCTGCGCGAGGGGCCGGCCTTGACCGAGGTGGTCACCACGCCCTCGACCTTCATATGGTCGGTTGCCGTAGACGCGAACGGAACAGCCTACGTGGGAACCGCTTCGCCGGCCACGGTGCTGCGCGTGGGCAAGGACGGCAAGCCGTTTACGCTCTTCGAGACCAGGGACCTGAGCGTGCAGGTGGTGCGGCTAGGACCGGATGGAGCGCTCTACGCGGCCACGCTGCCCAGCGGCAAAGTTTACCGGCTGAAGGCCGATGCCACGGCTAAACAGGACGACAGAAGCGCAACGGTGGTCTTCGACGCCTCTGGACTGGATAAGACAAAGACGGGACTGGACGGGGCAAAGACGGGCGACGGGACCGGCGACGGCAAGTCCGCTGAAAAAGCGAGCGGCGCGAAAGCGGGCGCCGATAAAGCGGATGCGAAGTCGCGCTACATCTGGGACATGACCTTCGACGCGGCCGGGCGGCTCTACATCGCCACGGGCGGACCGGGAGCGGTGTATCGTGTCGATCCGACTAAGCCCTCCGCGAAACCGGAGGAGTTCTTCAAGAGCGACGAGCAGCACATCCGCTCGCTGGCCTGGGACGCGAAGGGCAACCTGATTGCCGGCTCGGACGGATCGGGGCTGGTCTACCGGATCAGTCCGCAGGGTAAAGGCTACGTGCTGTTCGAGGCTCCAAGGCGCGAGATCACGGCCGTTGCCGTGGCCGCCGACGGAACCATCTACGCGGCCAGCGTGGGCGACAAGAGCCACAATCCGCTTCCTCCGCTGCCCGTGCAGGGAGTCGCCTCGGTCACCATTACCGTGGTCCAGCCGGCATCGCTGGCCGCGGCCAACACCAGCACCGCCCTGCCCGAGGGAAGCGAGATTTACGTACTGGCCCCCAACCTCGGAGACTCGGCTCAGGCGCCGCGCAAACTCTGGTCCGGCAAGGACGAGATCGTCTACGCACTGGCCGCGCGCCCGGACGGCCTGCTGGCGCTGACCGGCAACCGGGGACGAGTTTTCAGGATTGCGGACGACGGCAGCTACGCCGACGTGGCCCATCTGGAGGCGCAACAGGGGTTGAGCCTGGCGGCCGCTGAGAACGGCCTGTTCATCGGTAGCGGCAATACCGGCAAGCTCTTCCGCTTTGGCGCAACCCAAGAAAAGCACGAGTACGCGAGCGACGTGCTGGATGCCGGCGCGCTGGCCCGCTTTGGCCGCGTCGAGGTTGAGCCGGGCTCGGCCGGCTACGAGCTCCTGACCCGCTCCGGCAACGTGGAGCAGCCGGTGCGCGGCCGCAGCGACTGGGGCTGGTCCGACTGGCAGCCGCTGAAGGACGGCGCAGTGGCTTCGCCGGCGGGGCGCTTTTTGCAATGGAAGGCCGTGTTGAACGCGGGTGGAACCGTGGGCAGCGTGAGCGTGAATTATCTGCCCGTGAATGCGGCGCCGATGGTGGACGACCTGATGGTCGTGCCGGGGGCGCGCGTGAATGCTCAGAATCAACCTGGCAACCAGCCGGCGACGGTTAGCATTGCGTTTCCTTCGTCGAGCCAGGGCGGCGCAATGACCTTCGACGCCGGCGCCGGCGCTGCCGCGCCTCTGCAGGCCGCCAAGGACCGGACCGCAATCACCGTCCGCTGGGCGGCCCATGACGACAACGGCGACGACCTGACCTATGCCCTCTATCTGCGCGGAGACGGCGAAACCGTGTGGAGGCTGCTCAAAGACGGGCTCACCGACAAGGCCTACAGCTTTGACGCGGCGCTGATTCCCGACGGCGGCTACCAGATCAAGGTCGTGGCCTCCGACGCGCCCTCGCACACTCCCGGCGACGCCCTCACCGGCGCCAAGGTGAGCGAGCGGTTCGAGGTGGATACCACGCCGCCAGTGATCAGCGGACTGAAGGCGGTTGAAGGAGAAGCCGATTGCACGCACACGCCCTGCGCGAAGCCGGTTCGCGTGACGTTTGACGCCGAGGATGCGTTTTCGCCCATCGCCCACGCCGAGTACTCGCTTGATGCCGCACCCTGGCAGTTCATCGAACCGGTCGGCGGCCTCTCCGACTCCAGGCGCGAACACTATGAGTTGCGCATCTCTCTCGACGCGCCCGGAGGCAAACTCGCCGAGCACCTGATCGCCGTCCGCGTCTACGACCGGCACGACAACGTGGGCGTGGCCAAGACGGTGATCGCCGCCCAGGCGAAGTAGGCGCGCGAGCAAGGCAGACTTGATGCGATTCGAACTCTTTCTGGCGGCGCGGTACCTCAGAGCCAAACGGCGGCAGGCCGTGGTGGGCGTGGTCACCACCATCTCCATTGCCGGGGTGGCCGCGGGGGTAGCCGCGCTGATCATCGCGCTGGCCATCACCAACGGCATGAAACGCGACCTGCAGGACCGGCTGCTGGGATCCAGCGCGCATGTGCAACTGATGCGCGTGAAGGATGACGGCATCCGCGACTGGCGGCCGCTGCTCGACCGGCTGCGCAAGGCGCCTCACGTCACCGCGGCTTCGCCAGGGCTCTACGAGCAGGTGCTGGTTGCGCGCGGAGCCCGCGATGGAGGCGCGCTGCTGGAAGGCATTCTGCCCGATGAGGAACAGACAGTGAGCGACTTGCTGACCACGGCCACGCCGGGCTCGGTGCGCGCGCTGGAACCGCAGCTGGAGCCGGCCTCCGCGGTGAACGCGGAACTTCCGCCGATCGTCCTGGGCAAAGATCTGGCGGAGACCGTCGGCGCATCCGTTGGCGATTCCGTGATGATTATCAGCCCGCAGGGGGAGATGACTCCGTTCGGCATCATCCCCAAGTACGTGCATTTTCGCCTCGCGGGCACATTCCACTCCGGCTTTTACCAGTACGACGCGCAGATAGGCTTCCTGCGCCTGGCCGATGCGCAGCGTCTGTTCAGCGAGCCGGACCTGCTGTCGGTGATCAGCTTCAAGGTGGACGATCTGGATCGCGCTCCGGAGATTGCTCACGCCATCGAGCAGGCCGCCGGTAAGGGCTACATGACCACCAACTGGATGGAGCAGAACCGCGAACTCTTCCGCGCCCTCAAGCTCGAACAGGTGGTCACTTTCATCGTGATTGCCCTCATCGTCATCGTCGCCGCGCTCAACATTCTCATCGCTCTCACCATGATGGTGATGGAGAAGACTCGCGACATCGCCGTGATGATGAGCTTCGGCGTCGAGCCCGGCCAGGTCCGCCGCATCTTCCTGCTGCAAGGATTCCTCATCAGCCTCATTGGCACGGCAGTGGGCCTCGCGCTCGGCTACCTGGCCGCATGGGCCGGCGGGCATTATCACTTCATCCATCTCTCCGCCGAGGTCTACTCCATCGACACGCTGCCCTTCGCGCCTCGCCCCCTCGATGGCCTCATCGTAGCCGCAGTCTCCATCGGAATTTCGCTGCTGGCCACGCTCTACCCCTCATCCGCCGCCGCCAGCATCCTGCCCGCCGAGGCGCTGCGGTATGAGTGAGACGGTCTGAGCGGCGTTGACAATGTGCCACATTTTGTGCCACATTTAGATCATGCCCAGCATCAACACACGCCAACTCCGCGATACTCGACAGCTTTTCACCTGGCTAGAGGCTGGTGAGGTTGTGGAGCTTCGCAAACGGAACCGCGTTGTGGCCCGCATTGTGCCCGAGTCACCGAGGATTGAGCCCGTGAAAATGCCGGACTTCGCAGCGCGCCGCCGCGCGATATTTGGCGACCGTGTGCTGACCCCGGTTGCCGATCTAATTGCCGATCGGGAGAACAGCCGCTATTGAGCGCTTACGTTGACTCAAGCTTTCTGGTTTCAAGCTACATCACGGACGCGCATTCCGTGCGCGTTGACACGTGTATGGCTGGCAGCCCCTCCGTGTGGCTCACTGACTTCAATCGTGCCGAACTGGCAAACGCGATCTTTCAGCAGGTGTTTCTGAAGCGACTCACCCCGGCAGATGCGGATCAGGTCTGGAGTGATTTCAAGCGCGATTGCGCCGATGGGGTCTGGACTGGGGTGGGATTTCCTTCTCACGCCTGGGAGACCTGCGCCGATCTCGCCCGGCGGTACGGTCCCACCCTAGGCGTCCGCACCCTGGACTCGCTGCACGTTGCCTGCGCGCTGGAATTGAAGGCGCAACGCTTCTGGACCTTCGATGAGCGGCAGGCCAGGCTGGCCGAAGCGGTTGGACTTGATACAAGTCCCTGATTCCCTGCCGCGGAAAACTCACTGCGGCGTAATAATCCCGCCCAGCGCATGACGCCGGGGCAGAACGATGCCGCGATGATCGACCTCGGCGGCAGGCCCGGCGGGTTGGTCGAGTGCGGGCGCGCTGGCCCGCTCAATCAACGCTCCACCGCACGCGGGACACCAGTCGACAACGGCTTCCAGTTTCAGCACGGCACGGCACTGGCTGCAAATCCGTTCCATACTCAAAAGACTACCGGATACGGCCGGCTTCGAGTACAACATCGACCCTACCGGGCCTTCCCGCGTGCCAGATACAACTCGATCTCGCTCCGCAGCACAGGCGCCCGATTCGTGTCCTTCACCTTGGCCCGATTGTCGGCGGAGACCGCAACCGTTCCGTCCGCAATGCCTTCCAGATTTTTGAGGTTGCGTTGCCAACGGGCGATCACGGACGGCGGCAGGTTTCCCAGTCCCGCCGGAGTGAAGGCCCGCGCCGGAATCTGTGCCGCGAGCCCCCGCGCGGCCAACTGCCGCCGCAGTTGCGGAAGGTGACCGCTGCCGAAGACAAAGACGATGCGCCTGGCCGGACCCGCTTCGGTCAGGCAGTTTTCCACGATCTTCCGGTTGCGCTCGTGCCAGGCACCATAGGCAATATCGGCAACCGTGTTCTCTCCAGCCACTTCTTCGAACTTGTGATCGGCCATGGCCAGGAACTCCGCCGAACCACTCGTAGAATCGTAGAGCGATACGCCGGAGAAGCCGTCATAATAAGCCTTATCCTTGTTCTCTTCGGCATCGAGTTCGGCAGATTTCTTCTTGTCTTGGGACAATTGCCGGGTAGCGCGATCCTGCCAGGCGAAACTCACTCGCCAGTCGGCGGGAATGAAGCGCATGCCCCAGCCCGGAGCCATCTCGGCCAGCATGGCCACCTCGGGAGGAAAGTTTCCTTCCATCGGCCCGTTGTAAGCCTCCGGCGTAATCTCTCCGCAGACCACATCCGGATGCACCGACCTGACCTGGGCCTGCAAGTCGATGAGCGAGTAGTGATAACGCTCCTCAAAGTGCATGTTGTGCTCGCTGCCGACCAGGAAAATCTCCGCTGCGGCAGAAGGAGCCTTCGGCGCAGCGTTTTGGGCCATCAGCGGACAGATCGACAGCAGCGCGATGAGAGCTAACCCGCACTTTTTCATGGCGCAACGATATCAACCCGCCAGCCGATCTGGGCATGACCGCCGTCACAGAGACCTGCGTTCATCCCTGCCACCCTCCCGCCCGATACACTGGACACATGCACCCTCCGCTCCGGCTGGTAGCAATTGACATGGATGGCACCCTGCTGCCGACCTTTGCGCGGGAGATAAGCCGGCGGACTGCGCAGGCGCTCAAGGCCGCGCAGGAGGCCGGAATCGCGGTGGCCATCGCTACCGGAAGGCGCACGGCCTATACGGCGCCGCTGCTCGAGGGCCTGGGCCTGCGAGCGGATACGCCCCTTATTACGTCCAATGGTGCAGTGACCCGAACTCTGAGCGGCGAGCCGATCGACCGCTGCCAGCTCCAGGCTCAAGTCGCGCGCGGGCTGTGCCAGCTGCTCAGGGAGTTCGGGACCATGGTTTTCACGTTTGACAAGCCGGGACGCGGCGAACTGGTTCTCGAAGACCTGGAACAGGCGCAAGGGCGAATCGCTCTTTGGGTCGAGGCCAACCGCAACGCCATTGAGGTGGTCAAGCCGCTGGAACGGGCGCTCACGGACGGCGAAGACCCCATTCAGGGCATGGTGACTGGAAATCTGGGAAAGATGAGAGAGGCTGAGAAAGCGCTCAAGGCCAGCGAGTGGAGCGGCAGTTGCGAGTGCATCAAGACCGAGTATCCGGAGCGCGACCTGTCGATCCTGGACCTCTTGCCGCCGGGAGTCTCCAAGGGCTGGGCGCTCGAAAGACTTGCCGCCCGGCTGGGCGTGGACCGCAAGGAGACCATGGCCATTGGCGATAACTGGAACGACGTGGGTATGCTGGAGTGGGCCGGCCAGGGCGTGATGATGGGCAACGCGGCCGGCGAGTTGCGCGCCATGGCCAGGGTGCGCGGCTGGGAGCAAGCCCCGCCCAATGACGAGGATGGCGTGGCCGTGGTGCTGGAAGCTGCCGTGGCAAAGTTTTCTGCTGCCAAAGTGTGACCGCAAGGTTAGGATGGAGAAGTGCGATTGGGAATGCGCGGGAATATTTTCATCACGGTAGGGGCCCTGGCGGCCTTGGCGAGCCTTGCGGCGGTAGCGCGGGCAGCCGAGAGCGTGACCTTGCGCAACGGCTTCGAGATGCGCTGCCACCATCACACTGAGGTCGAGGGGCGCGTCCGGCTCTACCTGAGCGCCGGCGAGGACAGCTACATCGAGTTCGCGCCGCAAGAGATCGCCGGGGTCGAGCAGGTTCCCGATCCGCCTGCGCCGCCAACCTTCGCGGAAGAGTCGCCCATAGCCTCACCGGCCGCCAGCCCGGCCGCCGGGCTTTCCCCGGCAGACTTGCACGAGATGCTGGTCAAAGCCGGCAATGACCATAACCTGGACGTGGACCTGCTGGCCAGCGTGGTGAAGGCCGAGAGCGGCGGCAATGCTCGCGCCGTAAGCCGCGCCGGCGCACGCGGGCTGATGCAGTTGATGCCGGGGACGGCCGCCGGACTGGGCGTGGAAGACAGCTTCAAGCCGGAGCAGAATGTGCGCGGCGGCACGGCCTACCTGGACGCGCTGCTCACCCGCTACCACGACCACCTGGCCCTGGCGCTGGCGGCCTACAATGCGGGACCGGAAGCGGTGGACAAGTACAACGGCATTCCTCCCTACCGCGAGACCAGGGCCTACGTGGCTCGCGTGATTCACGAGTTCAACCGGCGTGTGCATGCGCGCGAGGCGCAGGCCAGGCAGTCGGTGGCCTCAGCGGCATCCTCTGCGGGCAACGGAACCCGCTAAGGAACCTCTGATTAAGTTCCACTACGCATTGAGCTTTCCCTCAGGGGTCCGCCGCGGCGGACTCCTCGTCGCTGGGGTGAGGACAGGTCTCCGTCGCTGGAGTGGAAGGAGCGACGGCCCTGCACGACTCTCAAAACACCACGCTATCTCTGAAAATGCCGTAGCTCTACTTCGCCCCGATCAGCCGAATGCGCGCCGTCAAGCCTCTGCCCTGGAATTCACTGAAGGTCCGGTACTCCGGTGAATCCACCACATTGTTGACGATCAGCGGATTTGCGCTGCCGGTAGCATTTTCCAGCACGCCGCGCAATCCATAATATGCGCCGCGGAAGTGAAATCTCAATTCCAGCCCCGGACTGAAGTTGAGATAATCCGGAAACCGTTGCGATCCCGCCGCTCCAATCACCTGCTGGTTTGCGTTGACTGAGGTGAACGGAAACCCGGTGTGCCAGTCGAGCGTGTAAACAAAGTCCCAGTTCTTCTTGAATTTTGGCAGCGGCAAGGGCAGCCAACCCCGGGAAATCACGCGGTTGGGCGCATCCCAGGCCAGGGGCCCGCTCTGTTGCGGACCGAGTTGCGATACGGTGGGCAAGTAGTCGAGCGCCGCGTTGGTGCGCGCCGAGGAGCGTGTATACGACACAAACAGCGTATATCCGTTCGCAAACAAGCGCCGGGCGTCGAACTCCACGGAGTCGTAGTGGTCCTGTCTCGCATTGGTCAACACATAGTTTCCCCACAGCGCCGCGGGCCCGCTTTCATTCGCATACACGAAGCCATTGGATCCGCGCTTCTCAAGGAAGTTCGCTCCGGCAAAGATCGAGCCGGGAAGTTTTTGTTCCGCGCCAAGGCTCCAGTTGACGGCCCGGGCCTGCCGCCGGGAGGCATCGTTGGCAGTGAAATTCGTCTCTTCCGGCGCGCAGGCAGGAGTCACCCCGTCCGCTGCGAAGTACGTGTCGTAGCGGACTCCCGCCAGCGCGCGCACAAGGTATTCCAGTTGCGTGTGCTCGTAATAAAGCCCAACGCCGGCCGACAGTTTGGTCGTGCCTTCGCTGCCTGGCGGCGAGTAGGTGGCGGCAATCCGCGGCGATAAGAGTGGGCGCCGGACGATCTCGTCCCAGTCCAGGCGCAGGCCCGGCTCGACAAGCAGTCCCGGCCGCGCCAGCCAGCGGTCCTGAGCGTACGCGCCCACTTCGACGTTGTGGCGTGTAAACGGCGCTGTCTGCGGGAAGACGCTTTGGCGCAACAGTGTTCCGTCCTCGCGCAGATAACCGACCGGCGCGCGCGTGACGTTTTCGTCAAAGCCGATATGGTCTGAATCGATGCCGAGCTTCAGATCATGGCGTCCGGCCCAGTGCAGCGGAGGCAGATACAAGGCTGCGGTTCCTTCGATCCGCTGCGAACGTCCGGTAAGGTTCTCGAAATAGCTGCCTATGGGAAGTTCCGGCGTGATTTCGTAAGGACTGTCTCCATGCGGTTCGTAGCCGTCGCGGAAACGCATCACCCCGATGCCGGCGTCCAGCAGCGCGCCGGAGCCGAAGCTCCACTGGTCGCGCAGATAGGGGAGCCAGGCGATGGTATCGCGTTTTGTGGTGCTCTGTTGCGGCCTCAGCGAAGAGATGCCCTCGTAGGGCGAATGGTAATCGTTGAACAGCAGGCCGCCGGTCAGGATGTTGGCGGGGGCCAGATTTACCTGCATCTTCACCAGGTTGCTGCCTCGCAGCAACTCGTTCGTATCGGCGTTGGCTGGGAGCTCAGTGATATAGATGTTGTCGTATTCCGCCTCCAGGCCGTCGAAGAACCACGCGCGGTTGCGTGCCAGAGGTCCGGAAAAGGTGAGGCGGGGAACAAACTTGTCGAAGCGAATCCCGTTGAGGTCGCGGAAAGACGGAATAAAGTTTGTCGCATTGAAGCGGAACTTGTTGTCGCCCATTCCGGTGTATAACCCGAGCACGCCCCCGGTGGTTCTGCCGAATTCCACCGGATAGCGGGTTGTCTCCGCATCGATGGAACGAACCGCGTCGGCGCTGATCCGCATATCCAGCGTGCCGTTCACCGGAGAGCGGATATCGAGTCCATCCATCAGGGCCAGGGTCGCCCAGGTTTGCGCTCCGGCCACATGAACCTGCCCGGTCGCATCCTGCACCACGCCGGGATAGAACGGCAGCAAGTTGCGGATATCGCGGGAGGTAGGATACGGAACGTTCACGATCTCCGGCGTATTCATGGCGCTCTTGTCGGAGGTCTGTTCGGTATCGATGCCGGGAACCGACGCGGTTACGTTCACCTGCTGCTGTACGATCTGTTCGTGGTTCAGCACCGCCTGGACGCTGTTCAGGCGCGCGTCCACCTCGATCTCCACGGTCTGATAAAATCCGGGCTTCTCCACGCGAATCCGGTAAGGCGCGTCCTGGCGAGGGATGTAGGCGCAATGGCCGGCATAGTCGGTCCACAGCCGGACGGCCGTGAGTCCCGGCTCAAGAACAGTAACCTGCGCGCCGGAAACCGCCAGGCCATTTTCGTCCACGACCGTTAAGATGACCGGCGCGCGAACGGCTGGCGGCTGCCCGTCTGCAAGGACTGTGCAGAAGAGAAGAAGCAGGCCGGGGATGACCCTCTTCGCGCAGTCAAGACGCGGCATGGAGAAAAACCGGAATTTCCGTTTTATCTCCCAACAGCCCACGCTTATACCTTCTCAATCAGGGATTCCATCGCACTATATTTCCGCGGCTGCTATCCCGCCGGAAGCGACAGCCCAACTATACGCCGGAGCATACTGCCAAACAAACGTCCCGCGCTCAAAGTCTAAGTGAAAGCGCCCATCTACAAATCGTAAGTTCTATAATTCTGTTCACGAGATGAAATCATGGATGCAATCGAAGCCTTAAAGACACGCCGGTGTATTCGTGCGTACACAGCCGAACCTGTGGCGCGAAATGTAATCGAGGACATTGTCAACTGTGCTCGTCTGGCTGCGACGGCCCGGAACGAGCAGCCGTGGGAGTTTGTTGCCGTAACGGAACGCGAGGCGTTGCGAAGAATCGCCGGCCTGACCGACTACGGCAAGTTCATCGCTGATGCCGCAGCCTGCGTGGTCGTCTTGTGCAAAGATACGAAGTACTATCTCGAAGACGGATGTAACGCGAGCGAGAACATGCTGCTTGCGGCGACGGCGCATGGACTCGGCGCGTGCTGGGTGGCTGGCGATAAGAAGCCGTATGCGGAGACGGTTCGGAAGCAAGTCGGGGCGCCGGACGGATACAAGGTTGTGAGCCTTGTTCCGTTCGGATACCCGGCGGAATCCCCGCAAAAGCCGAAGCGGCCGCTGGCGGAAGTGCTGCACTGGGAGAAGTTCTGAGCAGGTTTTTTCCAGCGGCTCTATCAGGTGGAAAGAGCACGTCGCAACCGCAGCATCCTTGCCGAAAGCGCCGTTCCTGCGGCCGCGCAAAATCCGGCCGGATCGGAGTCCACCGGCAATCCGGGGCCGGCAAGATGCCGCCATCTGCCCCAAAAGGGTCATTAAGCCAGATGTACATGAGAGTAAAATTGGTACATATCGAATTCCGGCGGATTCCGCTTGCTCGCTGGCGCCCGGATGGCTTTTCATGCTGGAGTGACGGGTGGATTGAGCCCTGTCGGTAGGAGTTGTCGGGGACCGAATGAAACAGCGCAGATACGACCGGATTTTCCCGATGAAGAGGTTGATTCCCGCTTTCGCGATTATTCTCGGTTGGGCCTCCGCTGCCTGGGCCGCGGAGCCCGCCACGCTCACCACCCTGAGCGCCATCCACGCCCTCACCAACGCCGAGGCCAGCCAGGCACTGCCTGTCGCCTTCGAAGCCACCGTCACCTACGTCCGCGGATATGAAAACGATATGTTCGTGCAGGACGGCGACTTCGCCGTTTTTGTGATCCCCACCGCGGACGCCAAACTGGTTCCCGGCGATCGCATCCTGGTCCGCGGAACCACGCAACCGAGCTTCCGCACCAATGTATTGAGCAACAAAATCACCCTGCTCCGCCACGGCGCCCCGCCCAGGCCCGTGCCGGCCATCTTCGACGATTTGATTCGCGCCCGGTACGACTGTCGGCTCGTCACCGTGCATGCCGTCATCCGTGCCGCGGATTCGGTGGTGAGCGGCACCGTGCCCCCTGTGCGCAGCGCCATTTTGCAGGTGGTTACCGAGGGCGGCCACTTCGAGGTGTACCTGGACAGCGACGATGAAAACGCCCTCAAAGGCCTGCTGGACGCTGAGGTAGAAATCACCGGAATCGCCGCCGGAAAATTCGACGGCAAGATGCAGCAGACCGGGGTCGTGCTCTTCGTTTCCTCACTGGCGGACATCAAGGTTCTCAAGCGCGTCACCGCCAGCCCATGGTCCCTCCCGGTCACGCCCATGGACCGGGTCCTTGCCGGCTATCACGTGAACGATCTCACGTCGAGGGTCCGGGTCCATGGAACCATCACCTATTACCAGCCCGACTTGGCCGTCGTGCTGCAGGACGGCTCCAAGAGCCTGTGGATTGAAACCCGTACCCACGAACCCTTGCAGATCGGCGATCAAGCGGACGCTACCGGTTTTCCCGACGCTCACGAGCGTCTCTTGACCCTGACCGACGGCGAAATCCAGGATAGCCACATCTTCCAGCCCATCACGCCGCAACCGGCGACCTGGCGCCAGTTGGGCATCTGGATCACCAACTCATTCAATGGACACCAGAACGATCTGGTCTCCATCGAAGGGCAAGTAGTCACGGAGGTCCGGGAGACTTCTCAAGACGAATATGTCCTCTCCGCCGATGGCCGGCTGTTCACCGCCGTCTACCGTCACCCGTCCGCAACCATCGGTATGCTTCCGCCCATGACGCAGATTCCGCTGGGCTCCAGAATCCGCGTCACCGGCGTCTGCATGATCGTGGAAGCCAATACAATCAACTCCGGCGATGAGGTGCCCTTCAATATTCTGCTGCGTACCTTCGACGATATTACGGTCGTCGCCAGCCCTTCCTTGCTGAACATTCGCAATCTCATCCTCGTCGTCTGCGCGCTGCTCCTGGTTGTCTTCGCCGTGCTGACCAGGGGCTGGATCCTCGAGCACAAGGTGCGCCGCCAAACCTCCGCAATGGCCGTCCTCGAACAGCGGCGCGCCCGCATCCTCGAGGACATCAACGGCTCCCGTCCTCTCGCCGAGATCATTGAAGAAATCGCCGAACTGGTCTCCTTCAAGTTGAATGGCGCGCCCTGCTGGTGCCAGATCGCCGATGGAGCGCGGCTGGGAAACTGCCCACCGGGGCTCACTGCCTTGCGCATCGTCCACGAGGAGATTCCTGCCCGTTCCGGGCCGCCGCTGGGCACGCTCTTCGCCGCGCTCGACCCGCTTGCCAAACCCGGCGCCAACGAGTCGGAGACGCTCTCCATGGGCGCTGGACTGGCCACCCTGGCCATCGAAACCCGCCGCCTCTACTCCGATCTGCGCCACCGCTCGGACTTCGACCTGCTCACAGACGTGCATAACCGTTTCTCGCTGGACAAGTATCTGGATCGGCAAATTGACGAGGCGCGCCAGAATGCCGGCATCTTTGGGCTGATCTACATCGATCTCGATGAGTTCAAACAGGTGAACGACCTCTATGGCCACCAGGTCGGCGACCTTTATCTGCAGGAAGTGGCGCTGCGCATGAAGCGCCAACTGCGCAACGTCGATATGCTGGCTCGGCTCGGTGGCGACGAATTTGCTGTGCTTCTGCCTCTGGTTCGCAACCGTGCCAAGGTCGAGGAGATCGCTCAGCGGCTCGATCGCAGCTTCGACGAGCCCTTTACCGTAGAGGGGTTTGTCCTGCATGGCTCGGCCAGCGTGGGCATTTCCGTCTACCCGGAGGACGCCCTCACCAAAGACGGCCTGTTGAGCGCCGCGGACGCCGCCATGTACAAGACAAAAAACACCAAAAAACAAAGCGGGCAAGCCCCGGACGGCAACCAAAACCCCGAACTTACCCCCAAAAACCAAACATAAGAGATGGCCAGGCTTGGCTCTTCATGCCCACTCCATGACGGCTGGAACCAATACGCAGCCGGACATCGCACCCTCAAAGGGAGTAAACTTCTTCTTCACGCGGAGGTGATTCCTTTGGCCAGCCCTGCCGATAAGAACTTTCAGGGGCCAGACAACACCAGATACGACCGGATTTTCCCGATGAAAAGACTGATTCTCGCAATTGCGATCGTTCTCGGATGCACCTCGGCTGCATGGGCCGCCGCGCCCGCCACGCTGACCACGCTGCGCGCCATTCACGCCCTCACCAACGCCGAGGCCAGTCATGCGCTGCCTGTAGCCTTCGAGGCCACGGTTACTTACTTCCGCGGCTACACACGAGAACTGTTTGTGCAGGACGGCGACGCGGCCATTTATGTGTTTCTCACCAAGGACACCAAGCTGGCGCCCGGTGATCGCGTTCTGGTGCGGGGAACCACGCAAGCGAGCTTCCGCCCCCTCGTGGAAAGCAACGACATCACAGTGCTCTACCATGGCGACCTGCCCAAACCCATACCTGCCACCTACGACGAATTGATCCACAACCTGTACGACGCTCAACTGGTCACCGTGCATGCCGTGGTTCGCTCCGC
Source organism: Acidobacteriaceae bacterium (assembly GCA_003170825.1). Classification (GTDB taxonomy): domain Bacteria; phylum Acidobacteriota; class Terriglobia; order Terriglobales; family Acidobacteriaceae; genus Telmatobacter. The sequence goes on along the minus strand of PMYL01000019.1, from coordinate 135,754 downwards.
CGATCTGATATTCAGACAAAATGTGCCCAGCACCTACCTGCACATGCTTGTCGACGAGGGCGCCATCGATGCGACCGTGGAGAGCGGCGACGCGAGCGGACTCAAAGGCCTACTGGATGCCGAAGTGGAAGTCACCGGGGTGGCCTCGGCAATCTTCGACAGCAAGATGCAGCAGACCGGAGTCATGCTCCACGCCAACACCATGGCCGACGTGGAGGTTCTCAAGCGCGCCGGCGCCAGTCCGTGGACCCTCCCGGTCACGCCCATGGACACAATACTAGCCAACTACCGGGTGCGCGATCTCACGGCCAGAGTCCGGGTTCATGGAATCATCACCTACTACCAGCCCGGCGTGGCCGTTGTGCTGCAAGACGGCGCCAAGAGCCTGTGGATCACGACCGAGACAAGCGACCCCTTGCAGATCGGCGATGTTGCCGACGCATACGGCTTTCCCAATGTCAGCAATGGTTTTCTGAACCTGGTGCGCGGCGAAATCCAGGATAGCCACGTGCAAGCGCCCATCGCGCCGCAGCCGGCGACCTGGCAGAGCCTCTCATCGAGCGACAACATACAATTTGGACACATCTACGATCTGGTCTCCATCGAAGGACAAGTCGTGACGGAGACCCGGGAAGCCGCGCGGGACGAGTATGTTTTGAACTCCGATGGACACCTGTTCACCGCGATTTACTACCACTCGGACAAGGCCAGTCTGATTCCGCTTCCAGAAATGAAGATGATTCCACTGGGCTCCAAAGTTCGTGTCTCCGGGGTTTGCGTCGAACTGAGTTCCAATTCATGGAACGGCCCCGTGCCCTTCGACATTCTGCTGCGTTCCTTCGACGACATCACGGTCGTCGCCAGACCTTCCTGGCTGAACATTCGCAACCTCGCCGGCATCGTCATCCTGCTGCTGCTGATGGTGATTGCGGTGGGCGCATGGGGCGCGGTTCTGATGAGAAAAGTGCACCGCCAAACCGCCTCAATGGCTGCCCTCGAACAGCGGCGCGCCCGCATCCTCGAGGACATCAATGGCTCCCGGCCGCTCGCCGAGATCGTCGAGCAGATCGCGGAACTGGTCTCCTTCAAGTTGAACGGCGCGCCCTGCTGGTGCCAGATCGCCGATGGAGCTCGGCTGGGAAACTGTCCGCCGGAGCTCACTGCCTCGCGCATCGTCCAAGAGGAGATTCCTGCCCGTTCCGGCAAGCCGCTGGGCACACTCTTCGCCGCGCTCGACCCGCTCGCCAAACCCGGCGCCAACGAGTCGGAGGCGCTCTCCATGGGCGCTGGACTGGCCACCCTGGCCATCGAGACCCGGCGGCTTTATTCCGATCTGCGCCACCGCTCGGACTTCGACCTGCTCACAGACATTCACAACCGCTTCTCCCTGGACAAGCAGTTGGAAGCCCTCATTGAAGAAGCCCGCCAAAAAGCCGGCATCTTCGGCTTGATCTACATCGACCTCGATGAGTTCAAACAGGTAAACGACGTTTGTGGGCACCAGGCCGGAGACCTGTATCTGCAGGAAGTGGCCATCCGCATGAAGCGTCAGCTTCGTTCCCACGACATGCTGGCCCGGCTGGGCGGCGACGAATTTGCCGCCCTGGTTCCGGTGGTTCGCAGCCGCGCAGGCGTCGAGGAGATCGCCCAGCGGCTCGAGCGCAGCTTCGACGAGCCCTTTGCCGTAGAGGGGTTTGTCCTGCATGGTTCGGCCAGCGTGGGCATTGCCGTCTACCCGGAGGACGCCCTCGCCAAAGACGGCCTGTTGAGCGCCGCGGACGCCGCCATGTACAAGACAAAAAACGCCAAAAGACAAAGCGGGCAAGCCCCGGTCGCCCATCAGAACCCCGAACTTATCCCCAAAAACCGCGCATAAGAAACGGCCAGGCTTGGCTCTCCTTGCCCACTCCATGACGGCTGGAACCAATATGCAGCCGGACACCGCACCCTCAAAGGGAGTAAACTGCTTCTTCACGCAGAGGTGATTCCTATGGCCAGCCCTGCCGATAAGAACTTTCAGGGGCCAGACGACACCCGTGCAACCCGGATTTTTCCGATGAAGAGACTGATTCCCGCTTTCGCTATCATTCTCGGATGCGCCTCGGCTGCCTGGGCCGCTGCGCCTGCCACGCTGCGCGCCATTCGCCTCCTCACCAACGCCGAGGCCCGCCGCGAGCTGCCGGTCGTCTTCGAGGGCACGGTTACCTACTACCGCAAGGGGCTGAACAGTATCTTCATGCAGGAGGACGGCCTGGGCCTCTTTGTGTTGGCCGCAACGGAGACTCAGCTGGTTCCCGGCGATCACGTCCTGGTGCGGGGAACGACGCGAGACAGCTTCCGCCCCATCGTGATCAGCAATGACGTAACCCTGCTCCGCCACGGCGCCTTGCCCAAACCCGTGCCCGCCACCTTCGATGAGTTGGTCCGCGCCCAGCTCGACTGTATGCTGGTCACCGTTCACGGCGTGGTTCGCGCCGCCGACCTGGTTCGGAGCCCGGTGGATCCAGTTTCCGGCACGACCTTGCAGTTGCTCACGGACGGGGGTTACATTGATGTCTCCGTCTCAAGCGAAGATGCGAGCGCGCTCACGGATTTGCTCGACGCCGAGGTCGAGGTCACCGGCGTTGCCGGGGGAACCTTCGACGACAAGATGCAGTTGACCGGAGTCAGGCTATTCGTTTCCTCAATGGCAAACGTCAAGATTATCAAGCGCGCCGGCTCCAATCCATGGTCGATGCCGGCCACGGCCATGGACCAGATCCTCAGTGGCTATCGCGTAAACAATCTTACCCAGAGAGTCCGGGTCCACGGAACCGTCACGTATTACCAGCCCGGCGCGGCCGTCGTGCTGCAAGAAGGCGCGAAAAGCCTGCGGATCATGACCGAAACCTACATCCCGTTGCAAATCGGCGACTTGGTGGATGCAACGGGAATTCCCGACTTGCATGATGGCTTTTTGACCCTGGCCCATGGCGAGTTCCAGGATAGCCACATCCAGGCGCCCATCAAGCCCCTGGCGGTTACCTGGCGGCAATTGGCCCTAACCGACAACACACCGGCTGGGCACCTCTTCGACCTGGTCTCCACCGAAGGACAAGTGGTGACGGAGGTCCGGGAGGCCGCGCAAGACAAGTATGTTCTGACCGCCGACGGCCATCTGTTTTCCGCCATTCACCACCACCCGGATGCGGCCAGCGCGATTCCGCTTCCGAAGATGAAGATGATTCCATTGGGGTCCAAAGTTCGTGTCATCGGCATCTGCACGCCCCATAGTTCCGATCCGCTGAGCGGCCCGGTGGAATTCGATATTCTGCTGCGTTCCTTCGACGATATTGCGGTCGTCGCCGGACCGTCCCTGCTCAGCATCGGCAACCTGATCCTCGTCGTCGGCTTGCTGCTCGTGCTGGTGGTCGCCGCCAGCGCAAGGGGATGGACCCTCGAACGCAAAGTGCACCAGAAAACGGCCGAGTTGGCCGTCAGCGTCGAGGCGAAAGCCGCGCTACAGCGGTGGTCGGCCCAGCTCGAACAGATGCGCAGCCACATCCTCGAGGACATCAACGGTTCTCGTCCACTCGCTGAGGTCATTGAAGAGATCGCGGAACTGGTCTCCTTCACCCTCAACGGCGCTCCCTGCTGGTGCCAGATCGCCGATGGAGCAAGGCTGGGAAACTGTCCGCCGGAGCTCACTGCCTTGTGCATCGTCCGCGAGGAGATTCCTGCCCGTTCCGGGCCGCCGCTGGGCACGCTCTTCGCCGCGCTCGACCCGCTTGCCAAACCCGGCACCGTCGAGTCGGAGGCCCTCTCCATGGGCGCTGGACTGGCCACCCTGGCCATCGAGACCCTGCGGCTTTATCCCGACCAGCTTCTGCACCACTCGGAGTTCGACCTGCTCACCGACATTCACAACCGCTTCTCCCTGGAGAAGCATATAAACGCCCAGATTGAAGAGGCGCGCCAGAATGCCGCCATCTTCGGCTTGATCTACATCGGCCTCGATGAGTTCAAGCAGGCGAACGATCTGTACGGCCATCGCATCGGAGACCTCTATCTGCAGGAGGCAGCACAGCGCATGAAGCAGCAGCTCCGCTCCCACGAGCTGCTGGCGCGGCTGGGCGGCGACGAGTTTGCCGTGCTGCTTCCGAAGGTGCGCAACCGCGCCAGTGTCGAGGAGATCGCTCAGCGGCTGGAACGCTGCCTCGACGAGCCGTTTGCCCTCGAAGGGCTCACCCTGCAAGGCTCGGCCAGCTTTGGCATTGCCCTTTACCCCGAGGACAGCGCCACCAGGGACGGCATCCTGAGCGCCGCCGACGCCGCCATGTACAAGACAAAAAACGCCAAAAAACAAAGCGGGCAAGCCCCGGCCGGCAACCAAAACCCCAAACTTATTCCAAAAAACCAAACATAAGAAACGGGAAGGCTTGGCGCTCCATGCCCGGGGCCCGGGTTTCAACAGTCTCGGCTAGGATGTTGCCCCCCTTTCGCCAACCAGGCGCCTTCCATTCCGCCACCCGCAGCGCGCGGCGCCCCATTTCCACTCCATGACGGCTGGAACCAAAAGGTGAGTCCCACGCGAGAGAACTGAAACCCCGTTGCCAGGTAGTCGTCTACTGGCTGCAAAAGAGGCTCAGTCGCGGCTGACCCACTGTGGAGCGGGAGGAGACCGCTTCCCTCCCGCATTGGCTCGGAGTATTCTGGAAAGTTGTACCACCACTCTCATTCAAGACAAGGAAAAACATGGCGGAAATAGCCGTTGAGGCCACCGAAGTAACTGCGCAGTTGCCCAACGTCCGCGTCGCCGTTCTGGGCGCCGGCAAGATGGGCGGCATCCTGCTGCAGGCCTTCCTGAAGCAAAACCTGTTTGCCCCCGATCAGATTCACGCCACCGTGGGCCACGCCGAGCGGGCGATTGCGCTCAGCACCCAGTGGGGCGTGGACGTGAGCACCAACAACCTGGAGGCGGCCAAGAAGGCCGACCTGATCCTGCTGGGCGTAAAGCCCTTCCAGGTGCCAGGCCTGATTGAGGAGATTCGTCCCGCGCTCACCACAGCCAAGACACTGGTCTCCTTTGCGGCCTCGGTAAAGACCCGCGCCATTGAGGACGCAGCGGGACTGGAGATCGCTGTCATTCGCGCCATGCCCAATACGCCCTCGGCGCTGGGAGCGGGAGCGGCCGGCCTCTGCAGGGGGCGCTTCGTCTCCACCGCGCAAATGGAATTGGCTGAGCGCATCTTTGAGACCGTGGGCCGAACGGTGACCGTGGACGAGAAGCACATGGACGCCGTGACCGGGCTCTCGGCCTCGGGACCGGCTTACATCTACATCATCATCGAGGCCCTGGCCGAGGCCGGAGTCAAGGTGGGCCTGTCCCGCGAAATTGCCACGCAACTGGCCGCGCAGACCACCTTCGGCGCCGCCAAGATGGTGCTGGAAACCGGCTATCATCCGGCCCTGCTGAAGGACGCCGTGACCACCCCCGCCGGCTGCACCATCGACGGCATCCTGGAACTGGAGGAAGGCGGCCTGCGCGTCACCCTCATCAAGGCGGTCATGCGCGCCACCGAACGAGCCAAGCAACTGGCGGCCGGCTAGCATGCACCCCGCTAACTTGCTAACCGTGGGGGTCCCGGCGCACGGGACCTCCACGCTTACTTGCTAACTTGCCGACTTGATATCTTGCCCATCCAACGCCCATCCTGGCTGCCCTCCTATATCCCGGAACTGCAAGGGCTGCGCGGCCTCGCGGTTCTGGGTGTGTTGTTCTATCACTGCCATCCGCGGCTCGAAGGCACATGGGTTCACTCCGCCAGCCTGTGGGGATGGACGGGAGTCAATCTCTTCTTTGTTCTCTCCGGCTTTCTGATTACCTCGATTCTGCTGGAGGCGCGGGGAAAGCCTCGCTACTTCCGCAACTTCTATATGCGCAGGGCGCTGCGCATCTGGCCGATTTATGTGCTGTTGCTGGCGGTCTGCTATGCGCAGTCCGACTGGTTCATCGGCCCAAGCCCGTGGGAAGCCATCAAGGCCTCGCCCTGGCTGGCCTACATCTTTTTTGTGCAGAACCTGTTTCACCTGGCGTTGCCGCCGGCCATCGGCCCCACCTGGTCGCTGGCCATCGAGGAGCAGTACTACTTTCTCTGGGCGCCGCTGGTGCGCTTCCTGCGCCGGCCCTGGATGCTGAGCGCCGTTCTGACTGCCGCGCTGGTTGCCTCGCCTCTGCTGCGCCTGACCTATTGGGCCTGGATCACGCCCACCCACACGCTGACTCACCTGGACGGCATCGCCTGGGGCAGCCTGCTGGCGCTTGGATTGCACACGCTCCCGCTCAGCCGCCGCGTCTGGCTGTGGATGGGCCTGGGCGCCATTCCGCTGGGCTTGTGGGCTGCCGCCACCGTGGCCGGCGGCACCGCGTTTCTCGATTCCGCGCTGGCGGTTGCGTTTGCCGGCGCGGTGCTGGCCTCGATCGCCTCCACCGGTGCGCGCAACCCGCTGAGCGCCGCGCTGCGCCGGGGACCGCTTCCCTTCTATGGCCGCATCAGCTACGGCCTTTACATGACCCACATTATGGTCTTCATTTACTTTGGCTGGTTCGATCTGCGCATGGACCCTTACGGCATCGCCGGCAACCTGGCCGTAGTGGGCTTCCGGCTGGTGGCCACAACCGCTGTGGCCACGGCGCTGTGGTACGGCTTCGAGTCGCAAATTCTCAAATTGAAGCGGTATTTTTGACGACGGCCGGCTAATCGGATGCAATATAGATGTGATCGGAAACGAGTCCCGGAGCTTCCGCAATCGTCACCGGCAAGAAGGTGAGTTTCGATGCGTCAACCCTGTTCCATTGCCGCGCTCGCTGTCGCCGGCCTGTTGATGGGAATAGCCTTGCCGGCATTTGCGGCAAAGCGCGTAACTGTGAAGCAGTTGGACGAACTGTTGATCGCTGCTCACGGCAAGCCGGATGGACGAGTGGCCGAGCAACTCTCCGGTCTGGTGCTGACAGAGCGCGCGAGCTCGGTCAGGCTCTTGCGGTGGGAGACGGATTTCCCGGGCCGCCGCACCCGCGATGCGCTCGTTGCGCTGGCCGATGTCTCGGCCTTTCTCGATTCTCCCGCGGCGGAGATTCGCGACCTCTCCGTACCCGGTCTCGACGAGCAGCGCCGCATTATGTCCTTGGCCGCGGAGTACGTAAGCAAAGTCATACCTCAGTTACCGAACTTTCTGGCTACGAGGAAAACGGCGTACTTTGAGGATAGCCCGTCAGAGCCATACTTCAACCCGGACCTTCCGACTGGAGGACTAGGACTAACGGAATACCGGCCACTGCACGTTGTGGGCAAGTCCAGCGTCGCTGTGACTTACCGCGATGGCCGCGAGGTGTTGGATGCAGGAACGCAGAAGGACCACAAGCCGGGCACGCAATCGGATTGGTTGACCACTACCGGAGAGTTTGGGCCGATTCTCGCTATTGTCGTAGGAGACGCCATTCGCGGCACGGTGACCTGGAGCCATTGGGAGCAGGGTGCTACCGGGCCGCAGGCCGTTTTGCACTATGCGGTGCCCCAGGAGAAGTCGCGCTACAAAGTAGTGTCGCCGTGCCAGGCTGGCATTGACCAGGAGTTTCCCGCATACCATGGGGAGATTGCCGTCGACCCCGCGGGTGGAAGCATTCTGCGCTTGACGATTGTGGCGGATATGAATCCCACTTGTCGCGTGGCCAAGGCCAACATCCTGGTGGAATACGGTCCGGTGGACATCGGGGGACGAAGCTATATTTGCCCAGTAAAATGCGTGTCTCTTACAAGAATGCCGGTCGACGAAGCGCCCAAAGGCGTGCAAGCCCCGACTGCTCCTTTGAAAACACAATTGAATGACGTTTCGTTCGAGGGCTATCACCTCTTTCGCGCAGAGTCCCGCATCTTGACCGGAGATGACGGGAAACCTCCCGAGTCGAATCCATGAACTCACGTCCGCTTGGACTGCGGACCGGGAAAGCAAGCGGAAATATGCCAATCGCCGCTGAAATGAAAGGAATCTCCGATGCAATCACTCCGCATCATCGCTCACCTCACGTTTGGCGCACTGTTGATTTCCGTGTCCGCGACCGGTGCGGCAGGCCAGGAAGCGCAGCCGGCGCCGGCTTCAGCTTCAGATTCCGCTTTAGGCGCCGCTACAACGGTTCTGCACGCTCACGCGAACCTTGTCCTGGTGGACGTGGTTGTCACTGAACGAGACAACGCCGTGCATGGTCTCGACCGGAGCCGGTTCCATGTATTCGAGGACGGCCGCGAGCAGACCATTGTCTCCTTTGATGAGCACAGGCCCAACGATAAGCCGGCTGCCGGTGTTGCGGGCATGCAGGCCGCGTTGCCGCCCCATACCTACAGCAATGCCCAGCTTTATCCGGATGCCGGCGCTTTCAGCGTGCTGTTGCTGGATGGCCTGAACACCCCGCTCGAGAACCAGGGGGACGTGCGCCGCCAGGTGGTCGAGTATCTCAGCAAGGCCCCACCCAGCACTTCGATGGCGATCTTCACGCTCGCAACGCAACTGCAGATGATCAAAGGATTCACCACCAACGCGTCTGAACTGAGGGATGCCGTGGAGAACCGGAAAACCGGATCACAGCAGTCAGTCCTGCTTGACGCACAAAGTGCATTGAACCTTTCCCCGGCGACCGCCGAAATGCTCACAAACACGAAGGCGCTCGCCTCTGAACAACAGAATCTGGCCGATATAACCGCTGATATGACGGATCAGCGCGTGAGGATGACACACGATGCCCTGCGGCGGCTGGCCCGGTATCTCAGCGCCATCCCCGGCCGCAAGAACCTGATCTGGTTCTCAGGCTCGTTTCCCATTGCGCTCGATCCCAATGACCAACTGATCGACCCGCTCAAAGCCGCGAGGCGCTACACCGACGAGTTGCGGGAGACGAGCGATCTGCTTACAGCCGCGCGGGTTGCCGTGTATCCGGTGGACGCGCGAGGAATTATGACGCAGACCTCCGCCGACGCATCCTATAAGCCAGCGCCGAATGTTGCTTTTGGACGGGCGAATCTGCCCGTCGCCGCCAAGGATGACAGTACACTCCAGAAGCATACGGAGAGCGAACACGCCTCGATGGAGCGGATCGCCGATGCAACCGGAGGAAAGGCGTATACAAACACCAACGATCTGAAGAAAGCCGTGGAGAAGGCCGTCGAAAATGGCTCCAGCTATTACACGATCGGCTATGTTCCGCCCACGAATCCATCCGATGGGCAGTTCCGCAGAATTCAGATCCGGCTGGAAAGTGGCGGCTATGCATTGGCCTACCGGAAGGGCTACTACGCCGTTCCCGCAAATCAAATCGACGCGGGCAATCGGGGAGCGACAAGCCTGCTTGCAGCAGCGGCTTTGCACGGCGCTCCGCCCGCGACGCAGGTACTTTTCAAGGCGCGGGTGCTGGACGCAACCGACCCGTCGCTCAAGGGTATCAAGCTGCCGGAAGGCCCTGCGGGCGAGATGGCGGCAACCCTGAAAGAGCCGGTGCGCCGTTACATCGCAGAAGTTACAGTGGACCCATCCAGCATCGCTTTCGACACATTGCCGGATGACCAACGCAAGGTCAACCTGGAGTTCGCGATGGTGGGCTTCGATGCGGCTGGCAAGCGTGTAAATTACCTGGGACGCAGCGTCGCTCTGCAACTCGATCCTGCGCAATATGCACAGATCATGGCCAATGGCATCCGCGTGCGCATGGCGCTCGATCTCCCTTCCAGCGAGGGTTTTCTGCGCATCGCGGTCCAAGATCTGGCCGCCGGTCGTGCCGGCTCGCTGGAAATCCCGGTGACGGAGGCGGCAAAGTAGGCCGGATGCGGCCTATGCTTCGCGATCCGAATTGCAAAAGCGGCATCGGCGCCCGCGAATCCCATAAAGTAAGCCGCCGTCTCATCCGCTTGTGACTTCGATCACCCGCTGCTGTAACCCGCGGCTGCTAGGCTTTCAGTGGCACGCAAACTCCCCATGCGAGGTGCAGTGTGAGCGAAGAAACAGCGAGCAATAGCCCCCTTAGCCCGGAACTGTTGGCCAAAATGGACGCCTACTGGCGCGCAGCCAACTATCTTTCCGTCGGCCAGATCTACCTGAAAGATAATCCGCTGCTGGAGCGCCCGCTCACCCTGGACGACGTGAAGCCGCGTCTGCTGGGCCACTGGGGCACCACGCCGGGGCTCAACTTCCTCTATGTGCACTGGAACCGCCTGATCCGCGAGCGCGGCCTGGACATGCTGTACATCATCGGCCCTGGGCACGGCGGGCCGGGCCTGGTGGCCAACACCTATCTGGAGGGTTCGTACAGCGAGATCTACCCTCACATCGAGCAGAACAAGGACGGCATCAAGCGCCTCTTCCGCCAGTTCAGTTGGCCCTACGGCATTCCCAGCCACGTGGCCCCGGAGACGCCGGGCTCCATCCACGAGGGCGGCGAACTGGGCTATTCGCTGGTGCACGCTTACGGCGCTGCCTTTGACAATCCCAACCTCATCGTGGCCTGCGTCGTCGGCGATGGCGAGGCCGAAACCGGCCCCCTGGCCACAAGCTGGCACTCCAACAAGTTTCTCAATCCCTTAACCGACGGCGCGGTGCTGCCCATTCTCCACCTGAACGGCTACAAGATCGCCAACCCCACCATCCTGGCGCGCATTCCCCATGCCGAGTTGGAGAGCCTGATGCGCGGCTACGGCTATGAGCCCTTCACGCTGGAAGGCGACGACCCAGCCGTGATGCACCAGCAGGCCGCGGCGGTCTTCGACACCATGCTGGACCGCATCGCCGCCATTCAAAAGGCAGCCCGTGAAGATGGCTCGACGGCGCGCCCGGCTTGGCCGATGCTGATCATGCGCACGCCCAAAGGCTGGACCGGACCCAAATTCGTTGACGGCAAGCCGGTGGAGAACACCTGGCGAGCCCACCAGGTTCCTCTGGACCAGATTTTCGAGAAACCGGAGCACCTGCGCCAGCTCGATGAGTGGATGCGCAGCTATAAGCCCGAGGAACTCTTCGACGAGAAGGGCCGTTTCCGCGAGGATCTGGCGGATATCGCGCCCAAGGGCCGGTTGCGCATGGGAATGAACGCCCACGCCAACGGCGGCCTGTTGCTGCAACCGCTCAAGGTGCCCAACTTCCGCGACTTCGCGGTTAAGATCGAAGGCCGCGGCCAGACCGACGTAGAATCCACGCGCATTCTGGGCCAACTGCTTCACGCGGTCATGGAAGCAAACCAGGACCAAAAGAATTTCCGAGTCTTCGGCCCCGATGAGACGGCCTCCAACCGCCTCCAGGACGTGATCACCGGAACCGGCAAGGCCTGGATGGCCGAGACGCTGCCGGTGGACGAGAACCTGTCAGAAACCGGACGCGTGATGGAGGTGCTGAGCGAGCACATGTGCCAGGGTTGGCTGGAGGGGTACCTGCTCACCGGCCGCCACGGCTTCTTCAACTGCTATGAGGCCTTCATCCACATCATCGACTCGATGGCGAACCAGCATGCCAAGTGGTTGAAGGTCTCGCGGCAGATTCCCTGGCGCAAACCCATCGCCTCGCTCAACTACCTGCTCAGTTCGCTGGTGTGGCGGCAGGACCACAACGGCTTCAGCCACCAGGACCCCGGCTTCATCGATCACCTGATGAACAAGAAAGCCGACGTGGTGCGCATCTATCTGACGCCGGACGCCAATACCCTGCTCTCGGTCTCCGACCACTGCCTGCGCAGCAAGAATTACATCAACCTGATCGTAGCGGGCAAGCAGCCGGCTCCGCAGTGGCTCACCATTGACGAGGCCGTCGCTCACTGCACCACCGGGCTTGGCGTTTGGAAATGGGCCTCGAATGACGAGGGTGGCCCCGACGTGGTGATGGCCTGCTGCGGCGATGTGCCCACGCTGGAGACTCTGGCCGCCGTTTGCCTGCTGCGCGCCAAGGTGCCCGATCTGCGCATCCGTGTGGTCAACGTGGTGGACCTGATGGCATTGCAGCCCACATCCGAGCATCCGCATGGGTTGCCGGACGAGGAGTTCGATCTGCTCTTCCCCGTCGGCATCCCGGTCGTCTTCGCCTTCCACGGCTATCCATGGCTCATTCACCGCCTCACTTACCGGCGGCACAATCACGACAACATCCACGTGCGCGGCTACAAGGAAGAGGGCACCACGACCACGCCCTTCGATATGTGCGTGCTCAACAACATCGACCGGTTCCAACTGACTCTCGACGCCATCCGGCGCGTGCCGCGGCTGGCTGCGCAAGCCGACGCGGCGCAGCAGTGGTACTCTGAGGCCATCCAGCGCCATCGCCTCTATGTAGCCGAAAACGGCGACGACCTGCCCGAAATAAAAAATTGGCGCTGGTCCCAAAGCTAACCCGCCAACTTGCTAACTCGCTAACCCGCCAACTTGCTAACTTCGCTTACCCCACCAGCCCGCTGACTCGTTCAGCCCCAACTTCGAGGTTTTCATTCATGGCGTCTTTGCCCGTATTGGTTTTGAATAGCGGTTCTTCTTCCATCAAGTTTTCAGTCTATGAAGCCGGCGAAGGTGAACGGTGCAAGCTTCACGAGGGCGCGGTCGACGGCATCGGCACCGATCTGGGCAAGTTCTGGATCAAGGACGCCGAGGGCAACAAGCTGGTGGATCAGAACCCGGCGCTGCCCAATCGGGCCGTCGCCTTCAAGCTGGTCGCCGATGCGCTCCACTCCGGCGATTTCCCCGCTCCGGCGGCCATTGGCCATCGCATGGTTTGCGGCGGACCCACGGTACTGGACAATCAGCTCATTACGCCCGAACTGATCGACGAGATGGAGCGCTATACGGCCTTCGCGCCGCTGCACACCCCCATCGCCGTCTACATCATGCGCGAGTCCCTCCGCCTCTTCCCTGGCGTTCCCAACTTCGTCTGCCTCGACTCTTACTTCCATCGCACCATGCCCGAAGTAGTCACGCACATGCCCATCCCCGAGGAGTATTCCGCGATGGGCGTCAGGCGCTACGGCGCGCACGGCATCTCGTACGAATCGATCGTCTATCAGTTGCAGCCCAATGTGCCGGAGAAGCTGATCGTCGCCCATCTCGGCAACGGCGCCTCCATCTCCGCGATCCGCAAGGGCAAGTGCCTTTCCACCTCGATGGGCCTCACCCCCACGGGAGGCATCATCAGCGGCTCGCGCACCGGCGACATCGATCCCGGCGTCCTGCTGTTCATCCTGCGCAAGATTGCGGAAACCGTAAAAAGCGCTTCAGAGGCCGCCGACCAGTTGGAAACCGTGGCCAGCAAGAAGGCGGGTCTGTTGGGCGTCAGCGATCTCTCCAACGACATGCGCGACTTGCGCGAGGCCATCAAAGAAGGCAACGCCAAGGCGCGGCTGGCGGTGGACAAGTTCACCTGGACCATCGCCCGCTGGATCGGCAGCTATGTGGCTGAGTTGAATGGGCTCGACATGCTGGTCTTCACCGGCGGCATCGGCGAAAACGACATCGCCAGCCGCGCCGAGATTTGCGCCGGCCTGGGCGCTCTGGGCATTGTGCTCGACCCGGCCCGCAACAATGTCCGCGGCGAAGCCCTCATCTCCGCCGGCAACTCGCCCGTCACCGTGCGCGTCATTCCGCCCGCCGAGGATCTGATCATCGTCAACCACGTGGTGCGGCTGCTGGCGGAGTAATTTGAACGAGCAGCATGCGAAGCGCGGTCTTGGCGGCGATGCCATGAGGCAACATCGGGGGCATATAGACAAATGAGCCTGGTTGGGCATTGACCTTGTCCTCTCCCAATTGGACTTCGGCTTCTCCCTCCAGGAAGTAGAGAATGGCTGGCGTCGGCGCTGAATGTGCGGAGAGTTCCTGCCCTGCCGAGAAGCCGAATAGTGTGACGTTCACGTGATCGTCCTTGTGCAGAACGCGACTCAAGATTCCCTTTTCCGGTAGTGCGAACTCCTGTTGCAGATTGGCAAGAAATGTATAGTCCATAAGCCCCTCCTTCGTATGCGTCCACAGAGTTGATTCCGTTGCACTCGTTGCCTTCGACGGGGTGCTCATCGAAGGCAACGAGTGGATGTCTTCGGACAGATCAGCGGCCCGCCAGCGCCGCTGCGCGTTCTTCGTCCACGTCGCGTAACGGTGCATCCGGGCCACTGGCGGCCATCTTCTGTTGCGATAGCCGTCCCTGCTGTGCAATTATGCGGAATGCCGCGGCAGGGCCAGGATTTTCAATTGTTTGCCGAACTTGGCGTACTCCCGGTCGGCGGTCACGAGCGTGGCTCCTGTGCGCATCGCCAATTCAGCGGCAAAGCAGTCAGCCAAACCCAGCTTGTAACGAATGCACAGGATCGCTGTATCCATCGCCACTGATTCGCTTACCGCCGCGGACTCAACGGCACGGCGCGAAATTTCGATATACCGGAAGGTCTGTTCCTGGCCAAAATAACGAGCAAGCACATAAATCACTTCACTCAAATTCACCACAGAGATAGACAAATGCGCCCGCCCTGCTTTGGCCTGTTGGAAAAGATTCTCAACAGCTGCAAATCCAGGCGTTCGCCGAAAATAGCGCACCAGCGCATTTGCGTCCAGTACATATTCCTTCACAGGAATTCCTCGATCTTGGCATCCTCGCGTTCACGTTCTTTGCGTTTTTCCCCTATCCACCACGCCTCGACGTCTTCCTCCACGTCGCTCAGTATCCCGCACAAGGCGAGCATCGCGTCATATGGGTTGGGAGTGAGCGTAATCTGTCCGTCCCGTTCACCCACCGCAACCTGGGTGCCACCCTTTATCCGGAATTTTTTTCGAAGCGCGGCTGGAATCACCACTTGCCCCTTCGAGCTGACCGTCGCCATCTGCCCCATAGCGTCTTACCTCCAGGTAAGACAGATTGTATGCCCGATGCAGTCCACAATTCAAGCAGCCAGCTGCGGCGGACAGCCGCTTTTCCCTATTCCCTGTTCCCTGCTTTACCTCACCAGCACGCCAGTCGCCTCGTACGTGCTGCCCTGCACGCTGGCTGCAATCACCGGCAACTCCGGCGTCGGAGTCAGGTTCTCGATCACTCCATCGCGCAGCAGAACGGTGTCCTCGGTCTTGCCGCCGCGGATGCTGGGGTTCCAGGCAAAGGCCTGGCTGTTGACCACGGTCTCTGTGCCCGCAGACGTCGCCACCCACTCGCGCTCCCAGTAGCCGGTAGCTCCGCCCTGGTGATGGAACTGCTCCTCGCCGGGAAAACCCTGCTTCGCATACGCCGCTTGGGCCACGCCAAACAGCTCAGCCGAAGTGGCGCACACGCGGGTTGCGTTCAGCAGCGCCGCGTTCACCTGGGCAGCGGCTTCAAAGCGCGCCCCAAGCTCCGCCGGCAGCGCGCCGAAGTGAACGAACCGCGTGATGGAGATGGCCAGCCCCCACTTCCTCGAACACAAGTTCAGCATGGCGTACTGCTTGAGCCTCTTGCCCCGCGCCACGGCGTGCTTGTATTTCAGGATGCGATCGTCCACCGCGAAGAGATAGACCGAGGGCAGGATGCCTCGGCGCAACAGGCCGGCGGCCGTGATGGCCTCAAGGTCGTACTCGCTCAGGCCGGGCTCTACCTGGTTGAGCGCCTCCACCGTGGCGGCCGCGGTTTCCGCGCCCAGCCAACGATAGCGCGCAATCTCCGTCTCGCTGAGCGCCGCGCGCAAGGGATAGAGGTTGACCGGCGTGAGGCCCGCGCCCGGCGTATCCGAGCCGAGTGGCCCGCCGGCCAGTCGCGCCGCAGCGGCCGCAGTATCGTCCGCGTACCAGGGAAACAGCACCGGCTCAAAATCCAGCGCGCCAAACTCCTCGTCGTTGAGGCGCGGCGCTTCGTTCTCGGTGGTGAAGTAGTATCGTTTGCCCGCCGCGGTCACCAGCAGCGAAGCCACGCCGGTTTCGCAGGGCGTGAGCACGCGCAGCTCCACCGCGCCGCCCGTCAGCCAGGCCACATTCTCGTTGCGCCGGATGAGAATGCCCGCCAGGCCCTGGCCGCGCAGCCATTCCACCAATTGTTCGTGCTTCGCGTCCAGCTCCGCATTCCACTTGTCTTCCGTCACCAGCGTAGCGCCGTTTACCACCAGGCTCTTGCCGATTCTCTTGTTCATGATTGCGCTTCCTTTTCTTCTGCCGCCCAAAAGAATTTCGGGCGTTGACTTGTGTTCGTCAACGCCCGAGCGGTATCCATTCTTTGCTTAGTCCTCGAGTTCCGGATGGTAGTGGCTCTCCCAGCCCAGGTAGCGGACGGCGGCCTCGTGCACGGCCTTCGATACGTCGCTGAAGTTGGCGGCTACGTGGTGCTCGAAGCCCTCGCGGCAGATGTATTTGAGCAGCTTCTGCAGTTGCGGAATCTCGGCCACGCCGGCGCCGCCGAAGGTCTCCAGCGAATCGTCGGTGAAGCGGCCCGCGCCGGTGTATCCGCGCATCACGCCGCGGCGGTCGTCGGTGGAGTAGCGCGCAAAGCTCATGGCGCCGGCCTTCACGCGGCCCACGCAGGTGCCAAACGTATTTTCCTTGCCCACCGTGCCCGCGATGATCTCCTGGAAGTCCATCTTGACTTCCTTGAAGAAATGCTTGGGCAGGTTGGAGCAGTGGAAGCAGACGCACTTGTCGGGGTAATTGCCGTAGTTGTTGTTCCAGTCCAACAGCGCCGAGGGGGTGCCGCTGGCCAGGGCGAGCATGTACATGCTGAGCGTGCCGGGCACGTCCACTTCGCAGGCCGAGGGAATCAGATCGTTGCTCATCATGCTCATGATGGTGCAGGGCACCACGCCGAAGAACTCTTCGAGCGAAGTCCAGCACTGCACGGCGCTGATGGTTACGGCGGTCTGCTTCATCCAGCCATCGATAACCGCGCCCAGCTTGGCCATCTTGAGCAGCGCTTCGTCGGGAATGCCGGAAGTAGTGACATAGTTTTTGATAGCCGCGAGCTTGGCCTGCGCGGCGTCGTCCGTGTCTTTCATGCGCTGGATGCGGCCGAAGATTTCCGAGAGATCGATGGGCTCCACGGAGATGCCGTGGGTCTCCAGAATGCGCTCCGAGTAGCGGACCGTATTGAAAGCCGCCGGACGCGCTCCGATGGCGCCGATGCGCAGATTCTTGAGCCCCTTCACGATGCGGCAAACCGCCGAGAACCACTCCAGATCGGCCTTGAACGCGGGCGACTCAGGGCTTTCGGTGTGCAGCTTGGTCAGCGAGTAGGGAATGCCGTATTGCATCAGGTTGTTACAGGCGCTCATCTTGCCGCAGAAGCTGTCGCGTCGGGTGGCGATGGTCATGGCGTCCGAGCGGTCGGGCGTGGCCTGGATCAGCACCGGAACCTTGAGCCCTGAGAGACGCAGAGCATCGGCTACGCCGCGCTCGTCGCCAAAGTTCGGCAGCGTGACAATAATCCCGTCGATCTCCGCCGCATGTTCCTTGAAGAACTCCGCACAGCGGGTTGCCTCTGCAAAGGTTTCCACCGCGCCGTGCTTTGAATCCTCAGGACCGAGGACCAGCGCCTTCGCGCCTGCCGCTTCGACTGCCGCAATCATCTCCTCGCGGCCGGTCTTGGCCAAATGGTCGGGGAAAAACCCGCGGTTGCCCACCACAATCCCAAAAGTCATTGTTCGTTGCGCTGTCATCTTTCACTTGCTCCTTGTTGCCGCATATCGATCAACCGTTGCGGCGCGGGCGAAAGCGCACGCCGTAAAACAGGCCGAGCGCCAGAATCAAACCACCCCACCAGACCGGCGCGTGCAGGTTGGCGAGGATCACGTTGGCCGTATGCCCGGTGGCCAGCTCAAACAATCCATAGCCCAGGATCATTGCGCCATAGATGGTGAGGAGGACTCCAATGAAGAACCAGATCGAAATTCCTGAGGAATGCATGTGTGGCCTCTCTACCAAAAGTAAATGTTAAGGGCAAGGAAGAGTACGATCGCCAGCGCCGTCCAGAACCACTCGTTTTTGTAAAATGGCACCGGCTCTTCCGCGGGCAGTTTTGTGGCCCCATAGACCAATCCATTCAACTCCGCCACCGGGCGAGCCTTGCCGAAGAGACTGACCACAAAGACGACGATCACTGTGACGCTCACCGACCAGAGGGCGCGGTACATATTCTCCGCCATATCCTTGGCATCCGGAGAGATCGCCACATAACGCAGCGCCGATGGATCAATCTTGACCCAGGCCCACAAGCTGATCGAGGTAAGCGTGCCGATCAACAGGCCCCAGAAGCCGCCCGCCCTGGTGGCGCGCTTCCAGAACATGCCCATCAGCACCGCGCCGAGCAGAGGTGAAATGAAGAAGCTGAACAGCGCCTGCACGTAATCCATGATGCCCTTGGCGTTCATGACCAGGTAGGCAGCGCCGATGGAGATGACCACGCCGAGAATCGTGGCCCAACGCCCAACCGCTACGTAGTGCTCGTCGCGCGCCTTCTTGTTGATCAGGGGCTGATAGATGTCGTAAGTCCACACCGCGGAAAAGGCGCTTACGTTGCCGGCCATGCCGCTCATGAAACCGGCAATCAGCGCGGTAATCCCCAGCCCCAGTAGGCCGGGGCTACAGTAGCGCACCAGCATCAGCGGCAGCACTTCGTTGTAGCTGTGCAAGCCCGCCCCTGGGTTTGCCGCGACCACATTCTCGCCCACCAGCTTCATCAGGCTGCCGTCTGAATTCTGCAGCACCACAAGGCCCAGCAGGCCGGGCAGGATCACGATGAACGGTACAGCCATTTTGAAGAAAGATCCGATCACCGGCGCCATGCGCGCCGAACGGAGGCTGTTGGCGGCCAGTACCCGCTGCACCACCAGGAAGTCCGTGGTCCAGTAGCCGAAGCTGATGGCGAATCCCAGGCCGAAGACGATGCCCGTCCAGTGAATGCCCATCGGGTTGTCGGCAAAGTGGCCCATGCTGCGCCACAGGTGCGTGTAGTCGCCGGGAGCGATTGCGCCGGTGGCGATGTTGTGCGCGATCTTGGCCTTGAGCCCGTTCCAGCCACCGGCCTCGATGAGGCCGAGAATCGGCACCAGCAGCGCGCCTCCCCAAATGAGCACGAACTGCAAAACCTCGTTGAAGATGGCCGAACGCAACCCGCCCAGCGCCACATACGCCGCCACGGCTAGCGAGGAGACAATGATGGAGAAGTTCATGTCCCAGCCAAGCACCACCTTCATCACTTCCGCCATGGCAAACATGTTTACGCCGCTCATCAGCACGGTCATGAAGGCGAACGAGAAGGCGGCAACGATGCTGGTTCCCTGGCCGAAGCGGAGCTTGAGATATCCGGGCACGGAGTGCGTCTTGCAGACGTAGTAAAAGGGCATCATCACCATGCCCAGAAAGAGCATGGCGGGAATAGCTCCCACCCAGTACCAGTGCGCGGCGAGAATGCCGTACTGGTAGGCCGAGCCTGCCCAGCCCATTAGTTCGAGCGATCCCAGGTTGGCCGCGACGAAGCTCAAACCCGCAATCCAGGCGGTCATCTCGCGCCCGGCCATAAAGAACTCTTCGCTGGTGTTGGCTTTCTGCTTCAGGTAGAAGCCGATCCAAATCACCATCACGAAGTAGATGGCGATCACTGCAATGTCGAGCGGACTCAAGTGCGCCAGCGAGGGGGCGCCGAGCGCAAGGAACGCCGCGGCAGCCGTAGGCGAGCCGGCAGCGGCGATGGAGTTTGAGACCAAAACGAACATTCTTGTCACCTGAACATGGGTGAATTCGTCCGCGAATCCTTTGGACGTTCGCCCTTAGTAAATGGGTTTACTGCAATGGTTGTCAAGCGTCAAACTGCCCTCGGGGAAAATCCTTCGATCACGGCTCAACGTCCGTGGCAAAACCCGATGTCAAGGAGAATGGACCGCTTCCGCGATCGCGTAAGCGTCTACCGGACGAAGTCTACCTTATCCGCCCTGAATGCGACACCAGGTAATTTTCGCTCGGAATCAGCGGCCAAGCCACAGGGAAACTCCGCCGCTGATCGACCGACCGGGCATAGCGACTCCATTGATCTCCTGGTACCCGGTGTTACTCAGATTTCCGAGCCGCAGATAGGGGCGGAGCTTTCCCGAGTCACGGGTCAGCGAAGCGTTCCACACGGGATAGGGGGAAGCATTCCACGGCAGTTGGCCCGGCTGCTGATAGGGCTTTGCGATCTGCACCGCATTGGTCACGGTAAGACTGTGTCCCAGCGCTGCCGTCCATGTCGCATGGATGTTATCGACCGGATAGTTGAGGGCGTACTCCGATTGCAGGCCGTTCAAGGGCGGCTGCGCGCCGATAAGCCCGGTCCACGCGACCTGGACTGTTTGCCCCTTTGCGGCTATCCAGGTTGCGGAAGACTCTACACCCGCAAAATGCAAGCCGCTAAGGTTGGTCGCGCACCATATGTTGACAGGGCACGACGCGGGAAGAAGAGAGTTAGGGAGGATCGTGGCGCGCACAAAGTCGATCGTGTCATGCTCGCGGGAATAGAACCCGGTGGCGGAGAGCGAAAGACGGCTGGATGGAACCCAATCCACGCCTCCATCGCCGCTCCAGGCAGACTCAGGCTTGAGGCTGGGATTGCCATGGCTGACCGGATCGGAGTAATAAAGGTCGGTATAAGTAGGAATCCTGAATCCATACCCGCCGCTCGCCCGCAGCTTGATCTTATCCGTCAGCCGCAAACTCCCTGCCAGATGGGGCGATAGCACGGACAGCGCGCCGCCTGAAAATATCTCTTCGCGCAGGCCTGCCGACAGGTTCCAACGCTTCTTCGCGGGCCGCCAGTCAAGATCCATATAGCCCGCGCCGCGATTGCGGGCATGAAGGCCAAGATTGTTGCTCTGGATGCTGTCGCCATCCGATTCAAGCCCGAACAGAATCAGGGATGTGGTCGCGATAGGAACAGTCCGGCGCAAAGACGCCTGCCAGGAGCCATCGATGTGGTTGTTTTCATAGACGGCCGGGTCATCGCGCAGCAAAACAAACTCGTCCGTATGCCGCCGGTAGCCGAACGCCGCCACCGTGCGGCTGCCTAACTCCTGACGCCCGGAGGCAAACCATCCCTTCGTCCGCTCCCATGAGTTATAAGGCCCATAAAACTGGTTTGCGCCAAAAGAGCGGTCGCTGGCGGCAAACATCAGGTCCGAAATGCCGAGCCGCGAACTAACCCAGCTCTCAGAAGAAGCATCCTCGTTGCGGTAATCGCGGTCCGCCATGAATCCTGTAGAGGAATTGCGGCTTGCGGTCAACCGGCTGCTCCATTGCTTGCGCGCCAGAGAGCCCAGCAGCGACTCCTCGTTGCCCCAGAAGCTGCCGCCTCCGGCGCGCAGGCGCAGCGAGGATTTGGAAGGCGCGGCAGTAAGAAAGTCGACAACGCCGCTCAGGGCATCCTCCCCGTGCAGCGTGGAGCCTGCGCCGTGGAGAACCTCGATCGAGTCCATCGCCTCGAATGGAACGGGAAGGTCCAGATTATGGTGCGCGGTCTGGCTGTCGTTGATGCGGAATCCATTCAGCAGCACCAGAGTCTGTTCAAACGTGCCCCCGCGCAGAACCACATCCGCCTGTCCGCCGCCGGCGCCGCGCTGCTCCAGAAAGACCGACGAGTCCTGCCGCAGCAGTTCTTGCGGCCCTTCCAGTGAAAGGATGTTGGTTTCGACGGGCAAAACCAGCACGGAAGCGGGCGACTCCGCCAGAGGCGCCGGAACCGGTGAGCCAAGTACCACCACGGTTTGCAATGTTGGAGGAACACCGGCGTTCTGCGCGTAACCTGTGTGCGTGCAGACTGCTACAGAGAGGCAGCCCGCAATCCACATATCTCTTGGGGAAAGCATAATTCTGTTAATTGGCATCATAGGGAAGCAAATGCAATTATACCGGCTAAGAAGAAATCAGTGCCTTGGGGGGGGGCGACAATCCGTCGCGAAAGGCCGCAGAGGCAGGCCGGGGTTTGTCTTAGGCGAAAACAAAAGGGAGGGGACTACGCGGTAAGCCGTTCGAGCTGGTCGGGCTTGACGATGGTCATGCTGGAGCCCTTGATGGTGATCCACTGGTCGCGGCGGAACTGGTTCAGCAGCCGCGTCACAGTCTCGCGCGAGGTGCCGGCCATGTTGGCGATCTCTTCGTGGGTCAGGGCCATGGTAAAGCGGAATTCCGGCTTGCCGTTGCCGTTGGCGCGGCTCCAGTCGAGCAGCAGCCGGGCCAGCCGCCCCGCCGCCGAGCCGGAGAGCGCAAGCCGTTTGGCGTCGTGAAACACCGTCAGGTATTCGCCTGAGAGCGACTGCGCCGCATGCATGCTGGCCACGCCGTGACGGCCCAGAAAGTCCACAAACTCCTGCTTGCGCACCGTCTTCACCTGGCAGGGCTCGATGGCCTCGGCGGTCACTTCGTGGGGTACGTTGGCCAGTACCGCACTCAGTCCCATCACGTCTCCGGGGCCGGCGATCTTTAGAATCATGGTCTTGCCGTCACGGGAGGTGGAGGAGATCTTTACCTGGCCAAAGCAGACGACAAAGACATTCCGCGCCGGGTCGCCCTCGGTAAACAGTTTGGCGCCCCGCGCATGGCTCATCATGATCCCGATCCCGTCGTAATCGGCGAGCGCCTCGGGCGTGAGATTGCAGAACATCCGCAAATGGCGATGCTCACAATTGACGCAATCTTCCGGAGGGTGATGGGGATGAAATGAGGCCATGGCTTCGCCGCTGTGCAAACTGAGTATAGCGCACTTCGGCGGGATGCAAGGCAGGGATTTTCCCTCAATTTCCGTTGCGGCCCTGGGCAGGCCCACGGCACGGAAATTCAGCAGGACAAAACAGCCAGTCTATGCCGTCGCGGCGCCGGGTTCTCGCCCCCGTGTTCTGGCCGTGCGGGTAAGGCAGCTAACGTTATAGGCGCGCGAAACCTCGCGGGCCAGTTCCTCCAGCAACTGCATCCGCAGCGGCGGATAGGCCTGAAACGCCAGATTCAGAGTCTCCATGGGCAGCAACAGCACCGATCCGGGAGTTTGCGCGCTCAGCGTGTAAGTATGCCGGCCGTCCCCCAGCGCGGCCGCCAGCTCCACCAGGTCCCCGGCGCGCGCCGGCGAGAGCGTCAGCCGCGTCTCCAGCCGCTCCGTCCTGCGCAGAAACTGCCCTGAAACCACCACATAAAGCCCCCGGCAGATTCCGAACTGGCGAAAGACAATCGCCCCGGCCTCGAAATCGATGCACTGGGCCGAGCCGTTCAGCAGACCCCCGGTCGCTGGAGGGCACTCCAATAACTCTGCCAGCGGATGCGCTGCCACCGCATCCTTTCGCCCGGATCTTGCCTCAGGTTCCATGGTCACATCTCCCTTTGTCTCCGCCCGATCTCCGGTCCCGCGGTGAGTGGCGTCTGCAATCCACCTGCCGGCCGGTCCTTGGCGAGCGCGTTTGGTACTGCGGATTTGCGATGAACCAAGCTCCATGGTTCAAAATCCATACCCGGCAAATCGCTCCCAATGCAACAATTCCAGAGAAACGGAACTTAGAGACGGGTTGGCGGGATTTCTGCTTCCCCCTGCCCATCTATCGTCTAAAGCGAACCATCGACTCCTGCGCTCCCCTTGCGCTATTCGGTTTCCGCGGTTGTACAAGCCTCCCGCTCCAGAACGGCGGGCGCCGGTTCCGGCGGAACGCACAGCACGGGCACACGAGAACGGGCCAGCAGTGCAAAGGCTGTCCCATGCGGTCCCGGCGTATCGCTGGCGCGTTTCACCCCGACCACCAATATGCAGGGATGGAACTGTGCAATCGCATCCACGATTGCGTCTGCCGGATTGCCGTCCTTCACAATGCAGCGCACCGGGAAACGCCCGCTCGGCTGGATGCCAAACTCCTCCAGCGTGGTTGCGCCGGGGTTCAGAAACGCGGATGCCTCGGCCGGCCCGCGCGCGTGCAAGACCAGCAGCGTGCGATGAAACGTCTCCGCCAGCGAATGGGCAGTGGCCACTGCGGCCGCCGTAGCCTCATTGCGCTCCATGGCCAGCAGCACCGGCCCGCCTGGGGTGGGGCGGAACTCGCCCGCATTCCAGTCCGCCGCCACTGCCAGCACCGGACACGGCGCCAGCCGCACCAACTGCTCCGCCACCGCGCCCACAATCACCGCGCCGGCCCCCTGCATTCCATGCGTGCCAATCACGATCAGCCCGGCCACGTATTGCCGCGCCACATCCACCAGCATCCCCGCCACCGCTCCCTGCCGCACCTCCGAATGGCTCGGTATCCCTTCCCGCAGCAGATCGCCGGCCAGTTTTTCCAGCGCCGCGCGCGCCTCTTCGGTCAGTCCCTTCAGCACCCGGCCGGGAACCGTATCCACGGCCGCATAGTCCACCGGATCAATGCCGTGAGCCAGCACAATCCGCGCGCCATACCCTGCCGCCAACTTGCGCGCATACTCCAGCGCCGCTTCCGGCTGGCCATTCAGGTCCGTGGCCACGACAATCGTCTTCATGCCGGTTGCAAAGCTCATGGATGCCTCCTGGCGCCCCGTGGCGCCCCGCCGGTTTCATGCCATTGGACTCCGAGTCTGCGCTCCCCATCGAGAAGCAAGCAGTGACACCATTCACCCCGCGATGTGACTCAGGTCACAGGCCCATGTTTCACCGGAATTGAAGGCCCACCCTCGGTGTCCGGCGCCGTAAGTTGTCGTGACCAAACAGGTATACATGCGCGGGCCAAATGCGGTAGCCTATTCATCGGTGATGACAACCTCAAAGAAAACCGCTGCTCAAACGATTTTGCATTATGGCATTGCCTGCCTGGTCCCGGTCCTGCTCGGTTGCGCCCTGGCCTCGGTCGTGCATGCCGCGGCGCAGGCTCCCGTGCCGGACTCGCCCGCCATCGAGGCAAAAGCCCATGCCTTGGTGGCCAAACTCACCCTCGAGCAGAAAATCGAATTACTGGGCGGCGTCGACTGGATGTACACCCATCCAGCGGCTGCCATCAATCTGCCCCGCTTCAAGATGTCCGACGGCCCGGTGGGCGTCCGCACCTGGGGACCAACCACTGCCTATCCCTGCGGCACTGCGCTGGCTGCCTCCTGGGATCCGGCGCTGGCGCGCAGAGTCGGCGAGGGCTTGGGCAGAGATGCCCGCGCCCGCAGTGTGCACTTCCTGCTCGGCCCAGGGGTGAACATCGCCCGCTCCCCGCTGGACGGCCGCAACTTCGAGTACTTCTCGGAAGATCCCTTCTTGGCCGCAAGCATGACGGTGCCTTATATCGAGGGCGTGCAGTCGCAGGGAGTTGTCGCCACGGTCAAGCACTTTGCCGCGAACAATCAGGAGTACAACCGGAACAACGTGAGCTCCGACATGGACGAACGGACCCTCCGCGAGATATACATGCCGGCCTTCGAGGCCGCCGTTATCAAGGCCCACGTGGACGCGGTCATGGACTCCTACAACCTCATCAACGGCGTCCATGCCAGCCAGAACGAGTTTCTCAACCTGAAGGTGCTCAAGGGCGAGTGGGGTTTCCAGGGCATTCTCATGTCGGACTGGTTCGGCACCCACGACTCGGTGGGCCCGGCCAACAACGGCCTCGACCTTGAGATGCCCAGCCCGGACTTCCTGAACGCCAAGGGGCTGCTGCCCGCAATCGAGAATGGAACGGTCAAAGAGTCCACCATCGACGACAAGGTGCTGCGCCTGCTGCGCACCGTGCTGCGCTACGGCTTCCTCGACCGCCCGCAATTCGATCCGGCCGACTCCACCTACTCCGTGGCCGATCGCGCGGTTGCCCTCGACGGCGCCCGCGAAAGCCTGACTCTGCTCAAGAATGAGGGCCGCCTGCTCCCTCTCGACCCGGTCAGGGTCAAGACCATTGCCGTCATCGGCCCCGACGCTTACCCGGCGGTAACTGGCGGCGGCGGCTCCTCCAAGGCCCAGGCCTTCGAGCCTGTCAGCACCCTCACCGGCATCGCCAACCTGCTTGGCCCCAACGCGAGTGTGCTCTACGCGCGCGGCCTGCCTGAGATGAACGAAGTCTTCGGACAAACCCAATGGTCTGGCGGCGTCAAGGTGGCCAACTTCCCCAGCCCGGACTTTACCGGCACGCCCGAAGTGGCCACCCAGTCGAACATCGCCGACTGGAAGCCCGCGCCGTGGAAGGTCGATGACCCGCATCCCCACAGCATCCGCTACACCACCGCGTTCAAGGCGGACAAGACGGGCAAATACCTGATTCTGGCCGCTGCCGCCGGCGAGGACTCCTACAAGGTGCTGGTCGACGGCAAGCAAGTGCTGGCGCAGATTCATCTCGAGGGCCAGGTTCCGCAATCGGCAACGCTGGACCTCACCGCCGGACAGACCTTGAACGTGATGGCCGAGTATCTGCCCCACGCCCCCGGCATCCGCCTCGG
Source organism: Acidobacteriaceae bacterium (assembly GCA_003170825.1). GTDB lineage: Bacteria > Acidobacteriota > Terriglobia > Terriglobales > Acidobacteriaceae > Telmatobacter. The sequence continues at coordinate 109,388 of PMYL01000019.1, read as the reverse complement.
GCTGGGATTGATCGCTGAGGACAATCTGGTTTCGGAAGACGCAAAGAAGTTTGCCGCTGCCGCGGACGTGGTCGTTCTGGCCGTCGGCTTCAGCCCCGACACCGAGAGCGAAGGCCAGGACCGCGCCTTCGCGCTGCCCTGGGGCCAGGACGCGCTGATTGATACTGTGGCCCAGGCAAATCCGCACACCATCGTCACCCTCACCGGCGGCGGCGGCGCGGATACCCGGCGCTGGCTCGCGAAGGTCCCCGCGCTGCTCCATACCTACTATCCCGGACAGGAGGGCGGCACGGCCGTTGCCGAAATCCTCTTCGGCAAGCGCAACCCGGAGGGCAAGCTTCCGGTCAGCTTCGACCGCACCTGGGACGAAAACCCCTCGGCCCCCTGGTACTACCCGGTCAAGGGCGACGATACCGCGTTGCACGTCACTCAACCCGGCATGAAACCCGTGGATGTCGTCATTTCCCACGTGAAATACGACGACAAGCTGATGGTGGGCTATCGCTACTGGACCACCACCGGCAAGCACCCGCTCTTCCCCTTCGGCTTCGGCCTCAGCTATACCACCTTCAGCTTCTCCAGGCTGCAAGTGCCCGCAACGGCCGCCTCCGGCTCAACCGTTTCGGTCAGCTTCGACGTGACCAACACCGGCAGCGTAGCCGGCGCTGAAGTGGCCCAACTCTACGTCTCCGATCCCTCCGCCAAGGCCACCCGCCCCGAGCGTGAGCTGAAGGGCTTTGCCAAAGTCCGCCTGGCGCCCGGCGAAACCCAGCACGTCACCCTCAGCCTCGACGCCCGCGCCTTCAGCTATTGGGACACGGCCGCCCACAAGTGGACCATCGATCCCGGCAAATTTGTCATCCGTGTCGGCGACTCCAGCGAAAACACGCCCCTCCACTCGGATTTGAACCTGAAGTAAGGCTGACTTTGTACCAAAACAAATGGCCTGCCGCTTTCAAGTGGCAGGCCGATTTGTTTCACAATTTGCCATTTTCGGGGTTGGGCGCAACCACGCCTGTTTCGCGCGGCGGTACAACACTTGGTAAAGTTAGAGCATGAAGATGCCGTTTGCCTGCGCTATCGTTCTCGCTTTGGCGTGCTCACTCTCATCCGGGCAGCAGCCCTCCGGTGGAACACACGATCCGCAGATAACCGGTGGATTCGTTCAGGACACTGTTGCGTCTATCGAAGCCTTGATTCGAGACAAGTATTACGATACCGGCGCCATTGCTCGCATTGAAGCTGCTCTGGCAGCGGCCGAGCAGCAAGGGATCTATTCAAGAGCGAACGATCTGAGAGATCTGTCGGCGAAGCTGAACGAAACTCTCGACAAGGCAAGTCACGACAAGCATCTGTTTGTGCGGGCCTCCGAGTTGCCGGGAGCAAATTCCACTGAATCTACGTTGCCGCGCACAGAAAGTTCCCGCATGGATAATTACGGGATCAAGCGGGCAGACGTTCTCGACGGAAACGTCGGTTACCTACAGATCACCGCTTTCTACCGTGCGAATGAGGGCGCCGAGTCGCTGGAGACGGCGATGAAGTTCCTTTCCCATACGGATGCGTTGATCCTGGATTTGCGGAACAACGGGGGTGGATCGCCCGACACGGCAATACAGCTTCTGAGTTATTTCTTCATGCAGCCCAATTTACCTCTGTTCTCTATAGTGCCCCGATCCGGAGAACCGGCCATCTACTACGCCCAGGCAACGGGCGTTGCTTACCGGGATGAGAGCCGGCCCCTTTATGTTCTTGTATCGGGATCGACCTGGTCGGCTGGAGAGGCTGTTCCGTTCATTCTGCAAGAGCGGCATCGCGCAACCATCGTCGGCGAGAAAACGGCCGGCGCAGCCAATCCGGCAGGGCCCTGGCCAATCGACAACTCGCTGACCATAACGATTCCGTTTGGACGAATCAAAAGTGCAGTAAACGAAACTAACTGGGACGGAAAGGGCGTGATACCTGATACCGCTGTACCCGCCAACAAGGCGTTCGACGCGGCGTATGCAGATTCGCTCAAGAGATTGATGGATTCGACCACCGACGCCGTCAAGCAACAGGTTCTCCGTCGCGCAGCAAGCGCAGCAATGGCTCCCTCCTGCCGGCCGAGCAAGGACAACTGATGGCGCGGCCGGCATCGAGCGGAAGATTCCGGCTGGCCATCTGCCGCACGCCCGCTTCAATGAGTTTGCAGGTTATGATCGTCCTATGAAGCGCGTCCTCTTGTCCTGGAGCAGCGGTAAAGATAGCGCATGGACGCTCCACCTCCTGCGCCAACAGCCCGGCATTGAACTGGCCGGCCTGTTGACCACTCTCAACTCCGAATTCCAGCGAGTCGCGATGCACGGCACGCGCCGTTCGGTTCTGGAAGCTCAGGCGCAGGCCGCTGAATTGCCGTTGTGGATTGTGCCGCTCCCCTGGCCATGCTCCAACGAAATCTATGAGCAGCGCATGACCGACGTCTGCAAACGCGCTGTCGATGAGCATATCGACGCAATTGCCTTTGGCGACCTGTTCCTGCCCGATGTTCGCGCCTACCGCGAGACTCAGCTCAAACCAACCGGCCTCGAACCCTTGTTTCCCCTCTGGGAGATTCCAACCGCCGCGTTGGCGCGCACCATGATTGCCGGCGGTATCCGCGCCAGGCTCTCCTGCGTGGATACGAAGCAGTTGCCGGGCTCCTTTGCCGGCCGCGAGTTCGATGCTGCCTTGTTGCAGGATTTCCCGCCGGAAACAGACCCCTGTGGAGAGCGCGGCGAGTTTCACACCTGCGTCTACGACGGGCCCATGTTCACGGCCCCGCTGCGTTTGGAAGCGGGAGAAGTCGTCAATCGCGATGGCTTCGTATTTGCGGACTTTCAAAGCGAGGCTACAGCCCGAGAAACCCGCGCAATGCCTGATTGACGGCTTCGAGGGTGGCCGCGTCCACGCGCCCGATTCGCGGCCCCAGCTTAACGCGGGGCACGGTGGTAGCTTTGTCCACCATGATCTGGGAAATCATGCGCAGCCCGGTCTCCCCGCCGGCGGTCACTGTGACCCGAAACAGCGGCGCATCGTGGATTTCGCTGGTCAATGGCAACACAATCACCGATGGGTGCCGATCAAATGCGTCTGCCTGCACCACCAGCGCCGGCCGCGGCTTCCCATAGTCTTCAGAAACCACCACAGTCACCAGGTCGCCGCGCTTCATCGGCCGCCTTCCCAAATCCCGGCTTCAGGGGCGCTCACATCCTGAATCCAGCGCATTACCTCCGCCTCATCCTCTGAAGCGGCGATCAACTCGGACTGGCGGCGTGCCTCGGCGGCAAAGCGGCGCTTCCGCGTTTCCTCCACATAGACACGCATCAGTGAGCGCAGAACCTCTGAGGCCGGCCGGTCCTCCGCCTCCACCGCCGCCGCAAACTCCATCTTGAGCGCGGCGTCAACGCGCAGGTTCAACGTCGATTCCCTGGGACGAGCAATTGTCTGGGGCACGTTCCATCTCCTCTATACATTTTATCACTCCAAGATGTAATCACATAATGCACATACATATCTGCGAAGTCCAGCACGCGAATCAACTCTCTTACCGCAAACTCTTCAGCGCCGGATACAGCTTGCGCCACTTGGCATAGCCAGTCTTGTAAGCCGCCAGATCGGCAGCCTCCGGTTCGATGCGCTGGGCCACTTCGATCGCTTGCCCGCAGGCTTCGTCCAGATTGGCCCAGTGGCCCGCGCCCACGCCGGCCATCAACGCCGAGCCAAACGCGCCGCCCTCTTCGGCGGTCAGCACCTCGACGGCCTGTCCATAAATCCCGGCCTGAATCTTCCGCCACAGCGGACCGCGTGCGCCGCCGCCGCCCAGCCGAATGGCGCTCACCGGAATCCCCAGTTCCGCAAAGAGCGTAAACGTGTCCTCCAGCGAGTAAGCCACGCCTTCCAGCACCGCGCGCACAAAATGCGCCGCCGTATGCACGGTCGAAATGCCGGCAAACGCCGCCCTCACTTCAGGGTCCAGGTGCGGCGTGCGCTCGCCCAGCAGATACGGCGCCCACTCCAGCCCCTCGCTGCCCGCCGGAACCCGAGCCGCCGCCGCAGTCAACTCGTCATAGTTATGGCTGGGAAAGAAGGTCTCCTTGAGCCAGCGCAAGCTCAGACCCGCCGACTGCGTTACGCCCATCACGTGCCATAGCCCCGGAACCGCGTGGCAGAAGGTGTGCAGCCGTCCCTTGGGGTCCTTGGTCGGGCTCGCCGTCGCGGCAAAAACCACTCCCGAAGTGCCGATGGTGGCCGATACCGACCCCGGCTGCAAAATGCCCATGCCCACCGCCCCCGCTCCCTGGTCGCCCGCGCCAGCCACCACGGGCGTACCCGCGGCCAGCCCGGTCAGCCCCGCAGCGCTCTCGCTGATGCGCGCGCAGACCTCCGGCGACTCATAAACTTGGGGCAGCCAGCTCTCGGGAATCCCCGCCGCCTCGGCCACTTCCTTGGACCAGCGCCGGTGCGTCACGTCCAGCAGCAGCGTTCCCGAGGCCTCCTGCACGTCGATGGCAAACTCGCCCGTCAACCGGTAGCGCACATAGTCCTTGGGGCACAGGATGTGGCGAATTTTGGCGAAGATCTCCGGCTCGTGCTCCTTCACCCAAAGCACTTTGGTCAGCGTGAAGTTGGGCAGCGCCGGGTTGCAGGTCAGCTCGATCAGCCGCTCGTAGCCGATCTTCTCCGTCAGCCAGTCGCACTCCGGCTGGGTGCGCGTGTCGCACCAGATCAGCGACGGCCACAGCACCTGGCCGGCCTCGTCCAGTATCACCGCCCCGTGCATCTGGCCGGTCAGGCCAATGGCCGCGATGGGTTGCCGTGGCTCAGGCGACGTCTCAAGAGCCTCGCGAATCGCCTCCTGCGCCGCCCGCCACCAGTCTTCGGGGTCCTGCTCCGCCCAGCCTGGGTGGGCCGTCTTGAACGCCGCATGCTCGCTCGACGCCCCGGCAATCAGTTTGCCCGCCGCATCCACCACCACAGCCCGCGTGCCGCCCGTGCCCACATCCATTCCCAGGAACCACATACACGCTCTCTCCTACCTAAATCGCTTTTCTCGGCGCACGCAGCATAGCAGCACAGGCTATCGCGGGGAAAGGGTCAGCAGTCCATTGACCCCTTTACCGCCATGTGAGATTAGGCCCCGGAGTGTGACCTTTGGCACAGGCGCTTGCCCGTCATAAGGTGAGAATAGATGCGTGAGGCCCGCCAGCCTTCCGCTGCGCGGCCAGGAGAAAATGCCCATGAGCGATCTTGCAGGGCTGGCTGAAGCCGTTGCCGTTGACCCGCTGGTCGGCCATCCCGCCGACTACCATGTCTTTCACAAATTTATCCAGCGCTGCAAGGAGTTCCCGGCCATTACCACGGCGGTCGTCTGGCCGCTCTCCGACGTGGCTCTGAGGGGCACCGTTGAAGCCGCGATCGAGGGCCTCATCGAACCCACGCTCATCGGCGACGAAGCCGAAATGAAGGCGCTGGCCGCGAAGGTTGGCCTGGACATCGGCGGTTATCCCATCCTCCAGGCCGACACCGAGGCCAAAGCCGCCGAGCTGGGCGTGGCCATGTGCCGCTCCGGCAAAGCCCTGGCCATGATGAAAGGCAGCCTGCACACCGACGAGCTGATGAAGGTGGCCATGAACCGCGACACCGGCCTGCGCACCGCCCGCCGCATCTCCCACGTCTTCATCATGGACACCCCGGCCTATGCGCGCACCCTGCTCATCACCGACGCGGCCATCAACATCACCCCCGAGCTCGAAGACAAGATTCACATCGTGCAGAACGCCATCGACCTGGCCCACGCACTCGGCATTTCCGAGCCCAAGGTGGCGCTCCTCTCGGCCATCGAGACGGTCAACCCCAAAATCAAGTCCACGCTGGACGCAGCGGCCCTGTGCAAGATGGCCGACCGCGGCCAGATCACCGGCGGCATCCTCGACGGCCCCCTGGCCTTCGATACCGCCGTCAGCGTCAAGGCCGCCGCCATCAAGGGGCTGGTCTCGCCGGTAACCGGCCAGGCCGACATTCTCGTCGTCCCCGACCTCGAGAGCGGCAACATGCTCGCCAAGCAGCTCGAATACCTCGGCGGAGCGCAACTGGCCGGCATCGTCCTCGGCGCGCGCGTCCCCACCATCCTCACCAGCCGGGCAGATTCGGCGGAGACGCGCCTCACCAGTTGCGCCGTGGCCGTCCTGCTTCACTATGCCACTCACCCGGCGGTGAAAGTCTAGCTTTCAATCGATCGCATAAACTCGAACGGGCGCCATTCCTGCTCAGGTATGGCGTCCGTTTCCTTTCGCGCTGACGCTTGATGTTGTGCCAAATCCGCCGTCGGGAAGAAAAATGCTGTGGATAACACCCGCGCACGGCGTACACTCGAAGGTAATTCTTCGGGGTTACTGTAGGTTTCGTAAAGGCCGTCCCGCCTTTTCCCAGGGAAAGAAGTATGACGGATTATAGAGGAAATTGAGTCTTGCGGGATTCTGGGTAGATAGCCGGCCTGGTTGGTTCGCTTGCGCCTCAGGCTGCGGTTTGAAGAAGATGGAGCGGAAGTGTTCCGGGGTCAGGGAAGGTCGAAATGCAAATTAAAGCTGAAGCGAATCTCTCGGCCTTGATCGAAAGCACGGAAGACCTCATCTGGTCAGTTGACCTCGATGATTGTTTGATTACATTCAATAGCGCGCTGAAGCAGCACATCGAATCAATTTTTGGGGTCCGGCTTGCCGCGGGCATGCTTCCGAAAGATATCGTCTCGCCAGAGAGGGCTGAGCTTTTGCCTGCGCTCTATAAACGTGTGCGAGCCGAAGGTTCGGTTCGGGTCGAGTTTCCCCTCGCCGATGGCCGGACCTTGGATCTGGCCCTGAGCCCGATCATTGTCGATGGCAATGTGACCGGCATTTCCGTCTTCGGCAAGGACATCACGGAACGGAAGGCGGCAGAGAGCGCACTCAAGGAAGCCGAAAAGAAGTATCAGGACATCTTCGAGGGGGCGCTGGAAGGGTTTTACCAAACGACTCCTGAGGGCAGATTCCTGGCCGCCAATCCCGCGCTGGCAAAGATGCTGGGCTACAATTCGCCGGATGATCTCGTATCGACCGTCAAAGACACCAGCCACGATGTGTGGGTGGACCCGGATGAGCGCGCGAAGTTTGCGCGGCAACTCGAAGAGCAGGGGACCATCCGGGGCTACGAGTGCCGGTTCAAGCGCAAGGACGGCACCCCAATCTGGGTTTCGATTAATTGCCGGAGAGTGTGCGGGAGCGATGGGCGCACGGCTTATTTTGAAGGCTTCATCCAGGACATCACCGAGCGCAAGCGGGCGGAAGCGCTCATTCGGAATAGCGAGGAGCTCTATCGCGCTACCTTCGAGCAGGCTCCGGTCGGCATCCTCCATACCGCGTTCGACGGCAGGATCCTGATGTGCAACGCGCGTTTCGCCGAGATTATTGGTTACCCTGCTGACGAAGTGCCGGGCATGACCTTCCAGCAGATCACGGCTCCTGAGGATCTGGCCTCAAGCATCGAGGTTCTTGAGCAGATGTCGAGCGGCGCGATCGACGCCGCCCGCTGGGAAAAACGCTATATCCGCAAGGACGGCAGTCCCACCTGGGTGACGGTGGCGACATCGATCCGGCGCGATGACGAGGAACGCCTGCTCTACTCCATCGCCCTGATCGAAGACATCAATGCCCGCAAGGCTGCCGAGGAGCGCCTGGCCACGGCTCAGGAAGCACTGCGGGCGAGCGAAGTACGCTACCGCACCGTGTTCCAGACCAGTCTTGACGCTATCAGTATCAACCGCGTGAGCGATAGGAAATATGTCGACGTCAATCAAGCTTTTCTCGACATTACGGGATTTGAGCGCGAAGAAGTCATGGGACGAACTTCGCTGGAACTGAACATCTGGGCGGATGATCGCGACCTGCAAAAACTGGTCGAAATCCTGCGCCAGAACTACAGTTGTCGCGGTTTGGAGGCCCAGTTCAGAAAAAAGAACGGGGAGGTTAGTTGGGGGGAGATTTCGGCAGAGGTGATTGAGCTTGAAGGCGTTTCCTGCATCATTTCCATCACGCGGGATATCTCCGCTGCCAAGGCGGCGGAAGAGCGCCTGGCCACAGCTCAGGAAGCACTGCGGGCGAGCGAGGAACGCTACCGTACCGTATTCCAGACGAGTCCCGATCTCGTCGATATCAACCGTCTGGACGATGGGACATTCATCGATGCCAATGATGCATACCTCGATATCTTGGGGTTCGAGCGCGAAGAAGTCATTGGGCGAACGTCGTGGGAACTCAACATCTGGGCGGATCCTCGCGATCGGCAGAACTTTGTCGAACTGCTGCGCCAGAACTCCAATTGCCGGAATTTAGAGGCCAACCTTAGAAGAAAAAACGGCGAGATTTTCTCGGCGCTTATATCGGCAGCGAGGATTGAGCTTGACGGCGTTTCCTGCATCGTTTCCATCACGCGGGATATGTCCGCTGCCAAGGCGGCGGAGAACACCATCCGCAATCTCGCTTTTTACGACCCGTTGACAGGCCTTCCCAACCGCCGTCTTCTGATGGACCGGTTGCGTCAGGCCCTGGCCGCCAGCGCCCAATGGGACCGCTCGCAAGCGCTGCTGTTGATCGATCTGGATAATCTCAAGATGTTGAACGAGACCCTCGGCCATCAAACAGGCGATTATCTCCTTCAGGAATTCGCCCGGCGCCTTGCCGCGTGCGTCCGCGACACCGACACCGTGGCGCGATTGGGCGGTGATGAGTTTGTCGTGATGCTCGAAGACCTGAGCGAAGTTCCCGAGGAGGCCGCGGCCGAGGCCAAGGCCGTCTGCGAGAAAATCCTGGCTTCGGTTGGCCAGCCCTACCTGTTCAATGACCGAGAATGCCTCAGCAGCGCCAGCATCGGGATCGCGGTCTTCGGGGACCGGCAGAACAGCATGGATGATATCTTGCAGCAGGCCGATATTGCCCTGCATCAGGCCAAGGCGGCCGGCCGCAACACCGTGCGCTTTTTCTCCCCCGCCCTGCAGACTGCCGTCAACGCCCGCGCCGCGCTGGAGGAGGACCTGCGCAAGGCGATCAAGACAAACCAGTTCCTACTCTACTACCAGCCTCAAGTGGAGCTGGGCCGCTTGACGGGCGCCGAGGCCCTGATCCGTTGGAAGCACCCTTTGCGCGGCATCGTGCCGCCGGACGAGTTCATTCCCCTGGCAGAGGAAACGGGCCTGATTTTGCCTTTGGGAGAATGGGTCCTGGAAAACGCCTGCACGCAGATTGCATCGTGGGCAGGCTGGGAGCAAACAGCCGATTTCACGGTTGCGGTCAACATCAGCGCCCTCCAGTTACGCCAGCCCGACTTCGTGGAAGGGGTGCTGGCGGCCCTTGATCGCACCGGAGCCAATCCCAAACGCCTCCGGTTGGAGCTTACCGAGAGCATGTTGGTGGAAAATCTCGAGGAGGTCATCGCCAAGATGACCCAACTCAGGTCGCATGGCCTGCGATTCGCCCTGGACGACTTTGGCACGGGCTATTCCTCGCTGGCCTACCTCAAGCGCCTGCCCCTGGACCGCTTGAAGATCGACCGGGTGTTCGTCCGCGACATTCTGGTGGATTCGTCCAGCGGCGCCATTGCGCAAACCATCCTTTCGCTGGGCCGGGCCATGGGGTTGCCGGTGATCGCCGAGGGCGTGGAAACCGAAGAACAGTTGGCCTTCCTCGCCGGGCTCGGCTGCCAATCCTTCCAGGGCTACCTGTTCAGCCGCCCGCTGCCGCTCAAGGAGTTCCAGGCGTTTCTACAGAACTTCGGAGCAGACGCCGAGCCGCTCCGCCAATAGATCTGCCGGCCTTCTATGCCCTGCCGGGCGGGCGCCGGACGGATTCGGCGGAGACGCGGCTCACCAGTTGCGCCGTGGCCGTCCTGCTCCACTATGCCAGCCATCCGCTGGAACAAGCATAGGTCTCAATCGAAGCCGCGGAAAACAACAGGCGCCATCTCCTGCTCAGGTATGGCGTCCGTTCCATCTGCTGCGCGTGCCATGCCTCCGGAGAACCCTTGTCTCCCCGTTCGCATCCAAGCACTTGCGTGGGGAACAGGCACAGACGCTCCATTCCGGACGTCCCGATGGCCCTCCCCTGCAAAGGAGTTTCTCTATGCCCGCACACGTCCATACAAAGGAATCGCAATCCGCCAGGCTCCTGGTTCCAGACGGCTTTTCCCCAGAAAATGTCAACAACCTTTCCAGCGTGCTGAACGCGCTGCTGGCCGATGCCTTTGCCCTTTACCTCAAGACCAAGAACTTCCACTGGCACATGAGCGGGCAGCATTTCCGCGATTATCACCTGCTCCTGGACGAACAGGCCAGTCAGATTTTTGAAATCACCGACGCCATCGCCGAGCGGGTGCGCAAAGTGGGTGGCACCACCATCCGCTCCATTGGGCACATCTCCCGGCTGCAGCGCATTGCGGATAACGACGAGGAGTTCGTGGGCCCCACCGAGATGCTCAGGGAACTCCACGCCGACAACAAGGCGCTGGTGGAGAGCCTGCGCGCGGCCCATGAAGTGACCGGCAAGGCCAATGAATACGCCACCACGAGCCTGATCGAAATCTGGATCGACGAAGCCGAGCGCCGTGCGTGGTTCCTGTTCGAGGCCACGCGATAACGCATCTTCGATGCAATCGCGCCATTGCAGGGTAACCCGGGTCTCCCCGCCGTTCGAAAAAGGCCGAGACCTGGGAAACCACGCCATCAATCCATCGACATGCTCAACTGGTGCCGCACGTCCGCGCCGCGAATCCAGAAAATCACGTCAGTGGCGATGTTCGAGGCGTGGTCGGCGATCCGCTCCAGGTTCTTCGCCACCAGGATGCCGTTCATCGACTGCTGGGTGAAGCGCGGTTTTTCCTGGATCAGCTTGAGCAAATCCGCGTGGGCGCGGCGGTTCATGCGGTCGATCTCGTCGTCCATCTCCCGCACCGAGTCGGCCAGGCGCGCGTCGCCCTCCAGAAGCGCCTGCACCGCCGACCGGATCATGCGCCCGGCAAACTCGCCCATCGCCGCAAAATCCACCGGCAGATCGATCTCCTCGGCCTTCAGTATCTCCTTGGTCCGGCGCGCGATGCCCATCGACTGGTCGCCGATCCGCTCCAGGTCGCCGTTGATCTTGATCACCGCCAGAATGAAGCGCAGGTCGATGGCCATGGGCTGTTCCTTGGCCAGCAGTTCATAGGCCATCTCGTCCAGCTCCCGTTGCGCGGAGTTGATGGCGGTCTCGTTCTGCTTGACGTACTTGCACAGGCCCTTGTCGCGCTGCAGATAGGCGTCTACCGCGGACTCGACCGCCTGCTGCGCCAGCGCAGCCATGGCCAGCAGCTTGTCCTTGAGTTCGGCGAGTTGTTGTTGAAAGTGAATGCGCGGCACGGCCGATTCTCCCGTATTCCTGATTGTGCATCATTGCATGTTACCGGCGTGCGAATTTCGTGCCCGGTATCACAAGTGTTACGCCCCAGCGGCGGAATGTCCCGATGTGGATTCAAGCGTTTTTCCAATTGCTGTAGACCGAAACCACTGCTGCCAAGTGGATTTTTCCTCAAGAAAAATCCACCCTGCACAATGCCAGAAAGACCACACAAATTGGAAAAACGCCGTGGACGCGCCATGCGCCGCCAGGATGTTCTAGGCTAACAGCATGAACGCCGCAATCCCTTCCCGCAGCCCCATGTTCAGCCTCAACCCGGCCAATTGCGAACCCCGCCTGATCTACAAGCTGATGACCGGCATCATCGTGCCCCGGCCGATTGCGCTGGTGTCCACGATGGACCGCAACGGGGTGGCCAACCTGGCGCCTTTCAGTTTTTTCAATGGAGTCGGTTCCGTTCCGCCCACGGTGCTGTTCTGCCCCTCGGTGCGCGCCGCCGACCCGGCCCGGCCCGGCATCCGCCCCGGCGACATCCGGAAAGACACGCTGCGCAACGTGGAGGAGACCGGCGAATTCGTGGTGAATGTGGTCAGCGAGGCCATCGCAGCCGCGGCCAATGCCGCCTCAGCCGAGGTCCCGCCGGAGGTGGACGAGTTTGTGCTGGCCGGGCTCACGCCGATTCCCAGCCAGGCCATCCGCCCGCCCCGCGTCGCCGAATCGCCCGCCCAGATGGAGTGCAAACTCCTCCAGGTCATTTACACCAGCCGCGAGCCCGGCGGAGGCGTCATCGTGCTGGGCGAAGTGGTCCGCTTTCACCTGCGCGAAGACCTCTTCGAAGACTTTCGCGTCGATCCAGCCGGCCTCGACGCCGTGGGCCGCATGGCCGGCAACACCTGGGTCCGTACCCGCGACAGGATCGAGCTGATCAGGCCCAGGTAGAGCATCGGGGAACAGGCTACAACAAGTCGGCAGGCCGGCGAATTGACAAGTCTGCGGGGCGCGCCATTTCCTATGGACCGCATACCCCCAGGGGGGCACGTGTGGCCCTCCGCGGCCATTTTCCCTCATAAACCGTGCTCCGCCTGCAAAGAGGGTTCAAAGAGGACTAGAGTGGATGGGGTGAGTTTGCTCAACCTTGGGTCCCACGAACCGCAAACGGTTGCCCCGTTCAAGCGTTGAACAACTCCCGAATCTCTCAGTTGGAAGAAACAAGCAAGGTGGGGTAGAAAATTGCGCGAGTCCATTGATTGGCCACTCGATACACAGCCGCCGCGGCCACGCCGCCGCACATTCCTTTTCCTTATCGCCATCGTCGCCGTGATCGTCTTCGGAAGCCGAACAGCGCTGTCGTATTGGGTTGACCTGCTCTGGTTCCGATCGCTCGGCTACGGAGAGGTCTTCTGGAAGACATTCGGCCTCAAGTGGGGCATCTTCGCGGCCTTTGCCGCTGTCACATTCCTCATTCTGTACGGGGCCTTTTCAGCCCTCAAGCGTGCGCATTCCGCCGATCTGCCTACCGATCACACGATCTTCATCGCGGGAAATGCCGTCAACCTGCCCGTCGCTTCCTCCCTCCGTCTGATCGCGATCGTTCTCTCCATCATCATCGCGCTGGCGACAGGCGCGGCGATGGAGGCGCAGTGGCCCACGCTGGCGCTCTTCCGGTATGCCCCGCACTCCACGGGAAGCGTGGCAGACCCCATCTTCGGCATGCCGCTCAACTTCTATCTGTTCACCCTGCCCGCCTGGCAGCTCATTGCCGGATGGCTGTTAACGCTGGCCGTGATCGCCTGTATCCTTTCCGTCCTGTTCATCCTCATCGCGGGCAGCTCCCGTGCGCTCGGAGGACATTTGAGCGGCGGCATCCCGTTGCCCTGGCGCGGGCTCTCCGTCACGCTTGGGTTCCTGCTGCTCGTCCTGGCGCTGCGCGTATATCTCGGCCGCTTTGAGCTATTGTTCGATCACCATACGGTCTTCGACGGAGTCACCTATACCGACGCCCACGTCACGCTGACCGGCATGTTATTCGTTTGTGCGGCCCTCGTGCTCGGCGCGTTGATCGCCTTTGCCGGCGCCGCGTTCCTGCCGCGAGGGCGCTGGCTTATCGCGGCCGTCGTTCCGGCCGTGGTCTGCTATGCCGCCGTCGGCGTGGTGGGCTGGTACGTCAGCAGCTTCATCGTCAAACCGAACGAACTGGTGCGCGAGCAACCCTATATCGCCCACAACATCGAGATGACGCGCCAGGCCTTTGGCCTCGACCGCTTCTCGCAGCGCGAGTTCCCCGCGGAGACAACCGTGGGCGCAACCGATCCGGCCGACAACCAGCCCACACTGCAAAACATCCGCCTGTGGGACGTGAAGGCGCTGAAGGATACGCTGCAACAGATTCAGGAAATTCGCACCTACTACGACTTTCCCTCGATCGACATCGATCGCTACCAGATCGACGGCGCCATGCGCGAGGTGATGCTGGCCGCGCGCGAACTGAACGTGGACAAACTTCCCGAGAGCAGCCGCAACTGGATCAACGAGAAGCTCATCTACACCCACGGCTACGGCATCACGATGAACCCCGTCAATGGGTTCACGCCGGAAGGCTTGCCCACGCTGATGCTGAGCAACATGCCTGTCCAGAGCACGGTGAGCGGCCTCAACGTCAAGCGCCCGGAGATTTATTTCGGTGAAATGACCAACACCGACGTGTATGTAAAGACGCGCCAGCAGGAGTTCAACTACCCCGAGGGCCAGGCCAACAACCTCACCTCCTACGAGGGCGCCGGCGGCATCGCCGTGGGCGGATTCTTCCGCCGCATCCTGCTCGCATTCGACCGCGGCGATATCGCCAAGCTGCCCTTCAGCGACGATGTGAACGCGCAGAGCCGGCTGCTCATGCGGCGCAACGTGCGCGATCGCGTCGCGGCCCTCGCGCCGTTTCTCACCTTTGACCAGGACCCCTACATCGTGGTCGGCGAGGATGGCCGCCTCTCATGGGTCATGGATGCGTTCACAACATCGGACACCTATCCCTACTCCAGTCACTACCGCCTCGACAGCAATTCCATCAGTTACATGCGCAACAGCGTCAAGGTGGCCGTCGACGCCTACGATGGAACCACAACCTTTTACGTCTTCGACACCGAAGACCCGATCCTGGCTGCCTGGCGCGGCATCTTTCCGGCTTTGTTCAAGGATGCCTCGGCCATGCCGGCCGGACTCCGCAAACACGTGCGTTACCCAGAAATGCTGCTTCAATTGCAGGCGGAGGTCTACGGCCTTTACCACATGACGAATCCCGAGGTCTTCTACAACCGCGAAGATCTGTGGACAGTCGCCACCGAAACCATGGGCCAGGGTGGGGACCAGGCGGCGGAGCCGATGCAGCCGAATTTCGTGCTGATGAAGCTGCCCGGAGAGGCCGGCCTCGAGTTCATTGAGATTCTGCCCTTTACGCCTGTCAACCGGAACAATCTGATCGGCTGGATTGCCGGCCGCAGCGACGGCGCGCACTACGGCACATCGGTGGTCTACGACTTTCCCAAGACCAAACTGGTGGACGGCCCGCAGCAGATCGAGGCCCGCATCGATCAGAATGCGCAGCTTTCAGGACAACTTACGCTTTGGAATCAGCAGGGTTCGCATGTGCGGCGCGGCAGCCTGCTCGTCATTCCATGCGGGCGCGCCTTGTTGTACGCGGAGCCCATCTACCTGCAGGCCGACCGCAGCCCCATGCCGGAGCTTCGTCTCGTCGTGCTCGCGCTGCAGGACCGCCTCGCCTACGCGCCAACCTTCGAGGCCGCGCTGGCTTCTCTCTTTGGATCTGAGACCTCGTCCCTCAGCGCCTCGGAGGCGCCCCGAACTGCGCCTGAAGCCGCCGGAGCAGCGGCAGGCACGCCCCAACCCGCCGCGGACGTCAATGCGCTCATCGCACAAGCGGGCAAGGACTTTTCCGATTACCAGCGCCTCACGTCGGAAGGCAAGCTGGCCGAGGCTGGGCAGAAGCTTGACGATTTGAAGCGCGTCCTCGACAAGCTGAACGCGCGCCGCTGAACGCGCAACCCAGCCAGTCTGGCCGCATCCCGCGCGGGTCGAGCGTGGCTTTACCCGCGCAGTTTAGTCAGCAAATCGTGGGGATGGACGGGCTTGGCCAGAATCTCGAACTCATAGCCCTTGGCGCGCGCCTTTTCCAGCAGATCGGCTGTCGCCGCCTGACCTGAGAAAAGCAGAATCTTGATCTGCGGCAGCAGGGCGCGGATGCGGATGGCCGCATCGATTCCGTTCAGGCCAGCCATGATCACGTCGGAGATGAGCATGTCCGGCTTGAGTTCGGAAGCCGCTTCGAGGGCCTTTTCGCCGGAATAAACGGCGCGGGCCTCAAAGCCGCTCTGGTTCAAGATCATGGCCAGCGAGTCGGCGATCACCCGTTCGTCGTCGACAACCAGCACCTTGGGTTTATCGGTGTTTTCGGGCATGCTCTCCTGGATCCATGATGGAGTTGGCAGGACGGCGCGTTGCTGTGCAACTCCACAACGCGCCGCCTGACGGCGATCGATGAGAATACACTTCCCTGGCAAGACGCTTTCCTACAATGATACGCTCAGCTTGAGCGATTCTCTGCAAGCGCTCTTGATCTCGATGCGGCATAAGACCCTGGCAAGCGGCCGCAAACCAGCCCCGCGAACCCAATGTGCCGCAGCGGATGCCGATTCATCTGGGAGCAACCGGCCAACAATAGACTGGAAACAATAACCGGCCGCGGCTATGGCAGCGGACCTCAACCGGAGAACCACGCCATGCAGGAAACCGGCATCCCCACCCAGACCCCGGCCCCAGCCCCGGTCCCAGTCGTTGACGCGATCATTCGCGCCGAAAAAATCGAGAAGTACTACGCTCAGCCCAGTGAGAACCGCATTCAGGTCATCTCGGCCACCGACCTCTCCATCGTGCCCGGAGAGATTCTGGCGTTGCTCGGCCCCTCCGGCTCCGGCAAATCCACTATGCTGCGCATGTTGACCGGGCTCTCCACACCCACGGCCGGCCAGGTCTACTGGCACGAGAAGCCCATCGCCGATGCTGAGATCAACGTCTCCATCGTCTTTCAGAGTTTTGCGCTCTTCCCCTGGCTCACGGTTCTTGAAAACGTCGAAGCCCCGCTGCAAGCCCGCGGCGTCGCCCCGGATGTGCGCCGCGACCGCAGCATGAAGATGTTGGACACGGTCGGCCTGGACGGCTTTGAAGCCGCCTATCCCAAGGAACTCTCCGGCGGAATGAAGCAGCGGGTAGGCTTTGCCCGCGCCCTCGTTGTCGAACCCGAGGTCCTCTTCATGGATGAGCCTTTCAGCGCGCTCGACGTGCTGACCGCCGAAAACCTGCGCAGTGAACTGCTCGAACTGTGGGCCAACAAGACCATGCCCACCAAGGCCGTTTTTCTCGTCACCCACAACATCGAGGAAGCCGTCCTTCTTGCCGACCGCATCATCGTCTTCGGCCGCAACCCCGGCCACATCCGCACCGACTTCCGCGTGCAGCTTGCGCAGCCCCGCGACCGCAAATCCGAGCCCTTCACGCAACTGGTCGATTACATCTACAAGGTGCTCACCAAGCCCGATGTGGCCCCCGCAGAGGCCCCCGATCAACAGATCCGGGTTCGCGACCAGCGCCAGATGCACTACCAGATGCTGCCGCATTCGCGCCCAGGCGGTATCGCCGGCCTGTTGGAACTCTTGCTCGACAAGGGCGGGCGCGACGACATCTACCGCCTGGCCGACGATCTGAGCTTCGAGATCGACGACCTGCTGCCCATCGTCGATGCCGCCCAGTTGCTCGGCTTCCTCAAGGTCGAAGAAGGCGACGCGGCCATTACTCCCAGCGGCACGGAGTTTGCCAACTCCGAAATTCTCCGCCAGAAAGAGCTCTTCCGCGCCGCCGCCGTGGCTAACGTCCTGCTGCTCCGCCAGATTCGCCGCGCCCTTGAAGCCAAGAGCGACCACTCCGTGCCCGAGGAATTCTTTCTCGACATGCTCAACGAGCAGTTCAGCGAGGAGGAATGTCAGCGCCAGATGGAGACCGCCGTCACCTGGGGCCGCTACGCAGAGCTGTTCGACTATGACGCCGGCCGCCGCCGCTTCGTGTTGCCCGACGCGCCGGAAGAGGAGATTGCCGCCAGCGAGGACAGCGAGTGAAGACCCAGCACCCTCTTGCGCGAACGCCGGTCACCGCCCGCGCCTGGCCGTTCCTCATCGATGCGGCAGTGGCCGCCTGTGCGCTGGCACTGTTTTTCGCCCTCGTCAGCACAGGCGCCTACTGGCTGGGGAAACCGGTCCCCGTGGTGCCCATCTCGCACTCCATTGGCGCGCTGCCGGTCTACGCCTTCTACTCCATCGTGCGCATCGGCATCGCGTACCTGCTCAGCCTCATCTTCGCCATCGCCTACGGCTACACTGCCGTGTATAACCCCCGCCTCGAGGCCTGGATGATCGCGGTCCTCGATATCCTGCAATCCATTCCCGTGCTCAGCTTTCTGCCCCCCGTCGTGCTGGCCATGGTCGCGCTCGTTCCGGGCCATCAGATGGGCATCGAAATGGGCGTCATCCTGCTCATCTTCACCGGCCAGGTCTGGAACCTCGCCTTCAGTTTCTACTCCTCGCTCAAGACCATCCCGCGGGAAATGCAGGAAGCCTCGCTCATCTATCGCTACTCCGCATGGCAGCGCTTCTGGCAGCTTCAAATGCCTTTTGCCGCCATCGGCCTGGTCTGGAACTCCATCGTCTCCGTCGCCGGCGGATGGTTTGCACTCATGGCCTGCGAAATGTTCACCATGGGCACTCGCAATTTCCAGTTGCCCGGCCTCGGCAGCTACTTGGAGACCGCCGCTGTTTCCGGCGACATGCGCGCGCTTGTGGCCGGATTCGCGGTTGTGATTCTCATCGTTGTCGCCACCGATCAGCTTGCATGGCGGCCGCTCATCGCATGGAGCGACAAGTTCAAATTCGAGCAGGTCGAGTCCGCCGACCGCGTTGCTTCTCCCATCCTTGAACTGCTCCGCCGCTCCAGCCTGCTCAGTTCCCTGCCCGGCCGCATCTGGCACAGCTTTGAAGAGCCCATCTACCGCCGCATGGCGCAGACAAGAGACTGCCGCATCGTTCATCCGCTGGACGAAGGCCGGGCCCGCGGCAAAGCCTCCGCCGGACTTTGGGCTCTGGCCGTAGCCGCAATCATCGTTGTGGGCTGGGGCGCTGCGCAGGCCATCCTCATGCTCAGGACCGTCACCTGGCCCGACCTGCGCCTGCTGCTGGAAGGCGCGGGAGCCACCTTTCTCCGCGTAAACACCGCCCTCCTGATCTCCGCCGCCTGGACCATCCCCGTCGGCGTCGCCATCGGCTTCAGCCCCAAACTCGCCCGCTTCGTGCAGCCCCTCGCCCAGGTCATGGCCTCGGTACCGGCCACGGCTTTCTTCCCCATCCTGCTCATCGGCCTGGTCAAAATCGGCGGCGGCCTGGGCATCGGCTCCATCGCCCTCATGCTCCTCGGCACACAGTGGTACATCCTCTTCAACGTCATCGCCGGAGCCATGTCCATCCCCTCCGACCTGCGCGAAGTCTCCTCGCTCTGCCACTTCACCCGCTGGCAACGCTGGACCAAACTCATTCTCCCCGGAATCTTCCCCTACCTCATCACCGGCATGGTCACAGCATCGGGCGGCGCCTGGAATGCTTCAGTTTTTGCCGAGTACTCCCACGTCAAGGACCATACCCTCCAGACCATCGGCCTCGGCGCGCAGATCGACGCCGCCACCGACAGCGGCCGTTTCCCCATCCTGCTCCTGGCCACCATCATGATCTCCGTGATGGTGGTGACCATGAACCGCCTCATCTGGCGCCGTCTCTACCGCCTCGCCGAAACCCGGTATAAACTGGAAGGCTAACTACGGCCAAAGAGCGGGATTTCGGGGGTACCACATGATTCGAGTAGGCTTGGTAGGCTTCGGCATGGGCGGGCGCGTCTTTCACGGTCCGCTGCTCTCCTCCGTCGAAGGGCTGGAACTGGCCGCGGTCGTCGAGCGTCACACAGACTTGGCCGCCCAGCGCTATCCCGGCATCGCCACCTGCCGCTCCCTCGACGACCTGCTGGCAGACTCGTCTCTCGGCCTGTTCGTCGTCACCACCCCCAGCGGAACCCACTTCCAGGTTGCCCGGCAGATTCTCGCAGCCGGCAAGAACGTGGTTGTGGACAAGCCAATGTCCGTAACCTCAGCCGAGATAGCCGAATTGATGGAGTTGGCCGCGGCCCGAAACGCTCTCCTTGTCCCATTCCATAACCGCCGCTGGGATAGCGATTTCCAGACCATTCAGAAGCTGCTGCGTGAAGGCTCTTTGGGCCGTCTTGTCCATCTGGAATCCAACTTCGACCGATGGAGTCCCGGATCGGCTCGACGCGCATGGAAGGACGACCCGGCTCAGGGGGGCGGCATTCTTCTCGACCTCGGAACCCATCTCGCCGACCAGGCCCTCGCGCTCTTCGGCAAGCCCGAATCGGTGGGCGCCGAGGTCCTCCGCGAGCGCGACGGCGAAGGCGCCAACGATTCCTTCACGCTGCGGCTGCGCTATCCCGGTCTTTCGGTCACCCTGGGCGCCAACTGTCTCTCCGCCCTGGCGCGGCCTCGCTTCCACCTGCGCGGCACAAAGGGAAACTACTGGAAGTGGGGTCTGGACCCGCAGGAGGCCGCCCTCAACCAGGTCCCCCGCATCTGCGATGCGCGCTGGGGCGAAGAGCCCCCCGCCAACTGGGGCGCCCTGAGCGTAGACGTAGACGGCGGCACGGTCACCCGCCCCGTCGCGCCCATCCCCGGCGACTACCGTCTCTTCTACGCCGCAGTCCGCGACGCGCTCCTCGGCAAAGCCCCCGCTCCGGTCACTGCGCTATCCGCATGGCGCGTCGCCCGCCTGCTTGAATGGGCAACAGAGAGTTCCGAAAGACGCCGCGAAATCCCCTGCGACTGGACCGAAGAACCGAAGGCGGCGAATCGCTGATTTTGCTTGACCCAAGAAGCAGCCCGCGAGAAAATCGGCTATCGCAGGCCAATTGCCTGCGAATGGTTTTCAGGAGCAACCATGGCCCAACAACCGCCGCTGAACTACACCTTCTACATCGCCGCCACACCAGAGAAAGTGTGGGAGGGCTTTGTGTCGCCGGAATCCAACCGCATCATCTTCGCAGGCGCTGAGTTTGAAGCGGATTTCAAGCCCCGTGGCTCGTTGGCGTGGGTCGGACCGGGACCCGATGGCAAACCGATGGCCTATGTTCAAGGTAAGGTTCTACAGTTTGTGCCGCCCAAACTCTTTCAATACACGTTTGCAATGGGCCAGAATGACAAAATGTCACGCGTAACCCTGGAGTTGGTGCCGGAGTCCGAAGCCACCAAAGTGACTGTGATGCATGACGAATGGGCTGAGGACGACACCACCTACGCCGCCTGCTCCGACGGATGGCCGCGCATTCTTTCGCGCCTGAAGACGCTGATCGAGACCGGGAAAACGTTCAAGCCGCATTAGTCCATTGCCCAACGTGGATAAACTCGTCTAGCCCGCTTCCTTTTCCACCAGCGGCACCCAGAACCGGAAGCTGGCTCCCTTCCCCGGTACGCTGGAGGCCTCGATTCCCCCTCCGTGCGCTGCCAGAATGGCGCGGCTGATCGCCAGCCCCATCCCCGATCCTTTTCCGGCGCTGGCGCCCTTTTTGCCCCGGTAAAACTTCTCAAAGATCAGCGGCAAATCCAGCGCATCGATGCCCGGCCCGTTGTCCTCCACGCAGAACTCCAGGCGGTCCCCGGCGCGGCGGCTGCTCAGGCCCACGCGGCTGCCCGGCGGAGTGTGCCTGGCCGCGTTCTCCAAGAGGTGCCGCAACACCCGGCCCAGCAGGTGCGGATCGAACCAGGCCGGCATATCCGGCTCCTCCACGGCGATGGTCACCCGGTGCCTGGCCAATGCCGCCCGCGATTCTTCCACCGCCTGCTCCAGCAGCGCGCGGGGATGCTGCGGAACGGAGTGCACCTGCACCACGTTGGCGTCGATCTCGGCCATTTCGACAGCCTCGCCGATCAGCAAATCCAGCCGCGCGGCCTCCTCAGCGACGATCGCCGCCAGGTCCAGCCGCCCGGCCTCGTCCAGCCCCTCGGTCTCCAGCAGCGTCGTAGCCGCGGCGCGGATCGAGGTCAGCGGGGTACGCAGTTCGTGCGTCAGAGAGTCGATCAGCGCCGTGCGCAGCCGTTCTCCCTCGCGCGCAGCCTCCATGCGCGCTGTAGCCTCGATGGTGATCGACCGCGCCAGCGCAATGGCTACCTGTGCGCTCACGGCTGTGGCCACCTCGCGGGAAAGCCGCGCCGGCTGCCAGCCCAGAGCCCCCACCGGGCGCAATCCCAAGGTCAGCGCCATGGCCGTAATGCCGCCCGGGCCGACCAGCGTGGGGTGGAGGCCTTGGGTCATGGCGCGCAGATTCGCCTGCATACTCGCGGGCACCTCGGCGGTTGAGGCGTAGAACTGGTCCTGATCGCGAACATACAGCACAACGCCATTCAGCGCGAAGATGCGGTCGATCAGCCGGGGCAGGTCGCGGATCAGCCCTTCCGCGTCCTCGTGCAGCATCATCTCCTGGCTCAGCTCGTAGAGCCGTTCCACGTCCTCCCGCCGTTGCTCGGCCTGACGCGTCTGGCGGCGGCCTAGCTCCGCCACCCGGCCCACCACCAGGCAACAGGCCACAAATGAAAACATGGCCACCCACTCCTGCCCGCCGGCCAGCTGAAGCGTGCGGTAGGGAAGCAGAAAAAAATAATCGAATGAGAGAGCGCAAAGAACCGCGATATAAAGAGAAAGCCATATGCCGGCCCGGGTGGCCGACAACACCACCAGTACCAGAAAAACCATCCCCGCCGCTGTCGAGTTGGCACCCAGCCACACCAGCAGAGCCGTGACCAGCGCCGCCATCAGCGTGGCCGCCAGCCAGCGAAGAGCCTCGCGCGCATAAGTGAGCAATCCCATCTTCTTCCTCACCGGAATCATACCCGTCCGGGCGAATGATGTAATCTTCTATGGAAAGAAGAACGTGATGCCGGGCAGAATTCTGGTTATCGACGACGAGCCGCAGATCACCCGCGTGCTGCGCGCCGCGCTCTCCGCGCAGGGCTACGACGTGCGCACCGCCAACGATCCCGAAGAGGCCTTGCAGCTCTTCCGCGATTGGTCGCCCGACCTGGTGGTGACTGACCTCATGATGCCCGGCATCTCCGGCGTCGAGGTCACCCGCGCCATCCGCGCCCGCTCTGCCACGCCGGTGCTGGTTCTCTCCGTCCGCGATCATGAGCGGTCCAAAGTGGAGGCCTTCGACGCCGGCGCGGACGATTACGTCACCAAACCCTTCGGCATTCAGGAGTTGCTGGCCCGCGTGCGCGCCCATCTGCGCCGAGCCCCGGAGCGCACCACCGCCGCCATCGAGGCCGGAGATTTTGTGGTGGACGCGACCGCCCATAGCATTACCGTTCTCGGCCAGCCCATCCATCTCACCCCCAAGGAGTTCGACCTGCTCCTCCACCTGGCCCGCCACGCCGGAAAGGTGATGACCCATCGCGCCCTGCTGACCACCGTCTGGGGAGCGCAGTCGGCCCACCAGCCGGAGTATCTGCGCGTCTTCATTGGCCAGTTGCGCAAGAAGCTCGAAGCCCAGACCGGCAAGCAGTACATCCAGACCGAACCCTGGGTGGGCTACCGCTTTGTCCCCGAGGGATGGAGCGGAAACGAGGAATGAACTCTCCGCCCGGCCCGGAAACCCATGGTGCGGCTGTTGGTATCATCCATCCATGCTCCAGGACCAAAAAGATCGCCGGCCGATCGCACGGGTCAGGCGCGCCCTGATTGAGGTCGCGTTCATCGTCTTTCTCTATTATTCAAATCTTTTGATGGGAGAATTCACCGCGGCCAATGGACACGGGAAAACTCTGGCCTTCGCCCTCATCGATATTTTTACGGTCACGAATTTCTCCATCGCCATGATTTCCGCGATGATTGGACATGCCGTGTTTCATTCCCTTCGAAAATGGCTATAGGATCGCGGGCCGCAATCGAAGGATTTCAGAGTATTCCCGGCAGCTCTCCTATCCTTACGCTTTATTTAGGAAATCTTTTCGATACTCAAACCTGGCGTGAGCCAGAATGATTCTTGGGTAGGGAGTTTGGTTTACCCTGAAAACGACGCTCAGGAGTGGTAATCCGGGGCCCCCACAGACAGGTTTTCGTCCGTGGGGTGGTTATCCGCTCGGCGCCACCCAACAAAGCCTCACCGGCAGGATGCCGGCTGGAACTGCGAGACCTGCGATGCAAGATGTAACGATGTTGCTGTTCACGGTAGTTTTCTTCGCCCTGGCGTTTCTCTACGTCAAGGCATGCCAGAAGTTGAGGTAACGCATGGATATCATCACCGTCGTTGCGTTGATTCTGTCCGTCCTTCTGCTTGGCTACCTTACCCTCACCCTGCTTTTCCCGGAGAAATTCTGACATGTCCGCCAACGGCTGGTTGCAGTTTGCCATCTTCTCCGTGATTCTGCTTGCAAGCGTTCGTCCGGTGGGCATCTATCTGGCCCGCGTGCTCGAAGGAGAACGCACCTGGCTGGACCCGGTCCTCCGCCCCATAGAACGGCTCATCTACAGGCTGTGCGGCGTCAACGCCGGCAAGGAGATGAACTGGCGCGAGTATGCCTATGCGGTGCTGGGCGTCTCCGCCGTAAGCCTGCTGGTCACCTACGGCATTGAGCGGCTACAAGCCCTGCTGCCCTTCAACCCGCAGGGACTCGCCGCAGTGGGGCCAGATCTCGCCTGGAACACGGCCGCCAGCTTTACCACCAACACCAACTGGCAGTCGTACGTGCCCGAGACCACGATGAGCTATCTCACCCAGATGGCTGGCCTTGCGTATCACAACTTCCTCTCGGCGGCGATGGGCATCGCGGTGGCTGTGGCCCTCATCCGCGCCATCAAGCGGACCAGTTCGGGCACCATCGGCAACTTTTGGGTGGACACGACGCGCACCCTGCTCTATGTGCTGCTGCCGGCCTCCATCATCGGCGCACTGCTGCTGGTCGCGCAGGGCGTACCGCAGAACCTCCACGCATACACCTCGGCGCATACGCTGGAAGGCCAAACGCAGACGATCGCGCAGGGCCCCGTGGCCTCGCAGGAAGTCATCAAGGAAATGGGCACCAACGGCGGCGGATTCTTCAACGCCAACAGCGCCCATCCCTTCGAGAACCCCACGCCGCTCTCGAACCTCTACGAAATGTTCTTGATCTTCTCGATTGGCGCAGGACTCACGTATACACTGGGCCGCATGACCGGCTCGCCGGGCCACGGCTGGGCGGTGCTGGCCGCAATGTTCATACTGTTCTCGGCCGGATTCACCACCGTCTACTGGGCTGAGTCGCATCCGCATCTGCTCATCCATGGTGCAGCGCAGACCGGAACCCTCACTGCGCCCGCCGGCAACATGGAAGGCAAGGAGGTTCGCTTCGGCGTCAGCCAATCCTCGCTCTTCTCCACCGTCACCACCGACGCCAGTTGCGGCGCGGTCAACACCATGCACGACTCGCTTACTCCACTGGGCGGCATGATGGTGCTCATCAACCTCATGTTCGGCGAAGTGGTCTTTGGCGGCGTGGGCTCGGGCTTGTACGGCATGATCATCATGGTGGTGCTCTCGGTCTTCGTCGCCGGCCTCATGGTGGGCCGAACCCCCGAATACCTGGGCAAGAAGATCGAGTCCTACGACGTGAAGATGACCATGCTCTACGTGCTCATCTTCCCGCTCATCATCCTCACCTTCACAGCCATCTTCGTGCTCTCGCCCACCATCGGCCTCAGCAGTCTGGCCAACCAGGGGCCGCACGGCTTCACCGAGATTCTTTACGCCTTCACCTCGGCGGCGGCCAACAACGGCTCGGCCTTTGCCGGCCTGAACGCCAACACCTGGTGGTACAACGTGATGCTGGGCTGGACTATGCTGGCCGGACGCTTCCTCATGCTCATCCCGGTGCTGGCCCTGGCCGGCAACCTGGCCCAGAAGAAGAGCGTGCCTCCCTCGCCCGGTACCTTCCCGGTCAATACCGCGCTGTTCACCGCGCTGCTGATCAGCGTGATCCTCATTCTGAGCGCGCTCACCTTCTTCCCGGCGCTGAGCCTGGGACCGATATTGGAACACCTGCTGCTCAAGGCAGGACAGCTTTTCTAACCGACACCGCATCAGGACGAGGCGAAACGAACTGTCATGCTTGAAAAAAAGAGTCTTTGGAACACGAAAATCATGGCCCAAGCGCTGCTCGATTCGGTGCGCAAGCTCGATCCCCGCTGGATGGTCAAGAACCCCGTGATGTTTGTGGTCGAGGTCGGCTGCGTGCTCACCACGGCGCTGCTCATTGACAACATCGTCAACCACCGCGCCGGCTTCGGCTTCAACCTCCAGATCACCCTCTGGCTGTGGTTCACGGTGCTCTTCGCCAACTTTGCCGAGGCCATGGCCGAGGGCCGCGGCAAGGCTCAGGCCGACACTCTGCGCAAGGCCAAGGGCGAGACAATTGCGAAACGCTACACCGCCGGCGGCGGCTTTGAAGAGGTGACCAGCGGCCTGCTCCGCCTGGGCGACGTGATCTACGTCGAGGCCGGCAGCTACATCGCCGGCGATGGCGAAGTCATCGAAGGCGTCGCTTCGGTGGACGAGTCGGCAATCACCGGCGAGTCGGCCCCCGTCATCCGCGAAGCAGGCGGCGACCGCTCAGCCGTCACCGGCGGGACGAAAGTTCTTTCCGACTGGATCAAGGTCCGCATCACCTCCAACCCCGGCGAAACCTTCCTCGACCGCATGATCGCCCTGGTCGAGGGCGCCAAGCGCCAGAGGACTCCCAACGAGATCGCGCTCAGCATCCTGCTCTCCGGCCTCACCATCGTCTTTCTGCTCGCCGTGGTCACGCTGCAACCCTTTGCCATGTACTCCAAGGCCCCGCAGACCATCTTCGTGCTCGTCTCGCTCCTGGTCTGCCTCATTCCCACCACCATCGGCGGGCTGCTCTCGGCCATTGGCATCGCCGGCATGGACCGCCTCGTCCAGTACAACGTGCTGGCCATGAGCGGGCGCGCCGTCGAGGCCGCCGGCGACGTCAACACCCTGCTCCTTGATAAGACCGGCACCATCACCCTGGGCAACCGCCAGGCCACCGAGTTCCGCCCCGCCCCCGACGTCAGCGAGGAGCGCATGGCCAACGCCGCGCAACTCGCCTCGCTCTCCGACGAAACCCCCGAGGGCCGCTCCATCGTCGTGCTGGCCAAGGAGAAGTACAACCTCCGCGGCCGCGACCTCAGCGGCCTTCACGCCGAGTTCGTGCCCTTCTCCGCCCAGACCCGCATGAGCGGAGTCAACCTGCCCGGTACCCGCATCCGCAAAGGCTCCGTCGACGCCATCGCCCGCTTCCTCGAGGAGCAAGGCTCGTCTTTGCCCCAGAAGGTCCGCGACTATGTCGAAGAGATCGCCCGCGCCGGCGGTACTCCGCTGGTGGTGGCGGAAAACGCCGCTGCCCTGGGCGTCATCTATCTCAAGGACATCGTCAAGGGAGGCCTCAAGGAGCGCCTGGCCCGCCTCCGCGCCATGGGCATCCGCACCATCATGATCACCGGCGACAACCCCCTGACCGCCGCCGTCATCGCCCGCGAAGCCGGCGTCGACGACTTCCTCGCCGAGGCCAAGCCCAAAGACAAGATGGACCTGATCAAGCGCGAACAGGCCAAGGGCAAGCTGGTGGCCATGACCGGCGACGGCACCAACGACGCCCCAGCCCTGGCCCAGGCCGACGTCGGCGTGGCCATGAACTCCGGCACCCAGGCCGCGAAAGAAGCCGGCAACATGGTCGACCTCGACTCCAATCCTACCAAGCTCATCGAGATCGTCGAGATCGGCAAGCAGCTCCTCATGACCCGAGGCGCGCTCACCACCTTCTCCATCGCCAACGACGTGGCCAAGTACTTCGCCATCATCCCCGCCATGTTTGCCGGCGTCTTTCCGGTGCTGGGCGTGCTCAACATCATGTTCCTGCACTCGCCCCAGTCGGCCATTCTCTCCGCCGTCATCTTCAACGCGCTGATCATCGTGGCCCTCATCCCGCTAGCCCTCAAAGGCGTCAAGTACGAGCCCAAGGCCGCCGATATCCTGCTCCGCAACAACCTGCTGGTCTACGGCGTGGGCGGCATCATCATTCCGTTCATCGGCATCAAGGCCATCGACCTGTTTCTGGTAGCCGTGCACTTGGCGTAAACACAGGGGCTGCGCCCGGCCCCGCAAGGAGATTCACCGTGCATTCCGTCTGGAAGACCTCGATTCTCTTCACCATCGTTACCACCGTCCTGCTGGGCCTGGGCTATCCGCTCTTCGTCACCGCCATCGCCGGCCTCATCTTCCCCCACAAGGCTGGCGGCAGCCTTATCCAGCTCAAGGACGGTACATACATTGGCTCCGAGCTTATTGCCCAGAGCTTCACCTCCGACAAATACTTCCATCCCCGCCCCTCGGCCGCGGGCAACGGCTATGACGCCACCGCCTCCGGCGGCTCCAATCTGGCCCAATCCAGCAAGGCCCTGGTCGACCGCATCCAGGGCTCCATCGACAAGCTCTCCGCCGAGAACCCCGGCCATCCCGTCCCCATCGACCTGGTCACCATGTCTGCCTCCGGCCTCGATCCCGACATCACCCCCGACGACGCCTTCTTTCAGGCTCCCCGCGTCGCCAAAGCCCGCGGCCTGAGCGAAGACAGCGTCCGCCAGCTCATCCAGCAGCACACCACCGCCCGCCAGCTCGGTCTCCTCGGCGAACCCCGCGTCAATGTCCTGGACCTGAACCTCGCCCTCGACAAACTCGGGAAATAACCCCCATCCAAGCGGCTTCCCCGCCCACAATTAAGCGGTAGAGGATCAACCCCTTTACCGCTTTTTGCTGCATTGACTCTTTCCCTGTACCTAAAGATCCGCCACTCACCCACCCACAAAAGCCCCGTGCCCCATCCTTTCCGCTTCTTTGTGCGGAAAGGGTGGGAAACCACGAACCCCACCGGCAGCCTTTCCCCACCCGTAATCCCTCCATAAACACCTTGGCCCTCCCCAAAGGAAGGGCCAACGCGCCGCGCTCGTTCAACCGCTTTAATTCACGATGAGGGTCACAGCGGTCGTTTGCGTGATGGCCGATGCTCCAGTTCCCGAAGTACCGGTCACGGTCACCGTGTAAGTTCCAGCCGTAGTGCCGGAATTACCACCACCACCGCCACCACTGCCTCCGCCGCAACCCATCCCGGCAACGGTAACAAAGAATACCAGCAGCCCGAGCATCGCCAGCCAGTTACGCCGCCGTTTCGGAATGCCGAAGAACAGCACCAGCGCCAGCGCCGCCCCGCCCGCCGATGGCCAGAACAGCTTCTTGGTTTGGTTAAGAGCCGTGGTAGCCGCCGTAGTGTTCACCGTCAGCGTAGCCGTTACCGCCGCCGAGCCGGTGATCGCCGGAGGCGCCGATACGCTGCAAGTCGCCGGATCGCTGGCGGCAGTAAGGGCAATGGCGCAGCTCAGGCTGACCGTGCCGGTAAACGCATACGACGGCGTTATGGTAATCGTCGAGGTGTTGCCCGTCATCGCGCCGGGGCTCACAGTGATGCTGCCGCCGTTAGTTAGTGCAAAGCTCGGAGTGCCTACGTTGACCGTCAAGGCTGTGGTCTGCGTAATGACGCCCGAAGTGCCGGTGACCGTCACCGTGTAGGCTGTGGAATAGGTCGTTGAGGTTGTAGTCACGGTCAGCACGTCCATCCCCGACCCGGAAGCCACCGACGGCGAAGCCAGGCTGCAGGTGGGAGCGGTATAGCCCGAGGGGATGGGGGGGCCGGTGACCGCGCAGGTGAGTCCAACCGTTCCGGTAAACGCGCCCAAAGGCGTCACGGTAATGGTCGAGGTATTGCCGGTTGTGGCGCCGGGAGCCAGGGTTAGGTTCCCGCTATTGCTCAGGACAAAGCTCGTGGAACCCGCCGGTGAGCCGCTGACCACCGCCTCGATCCCCAGGGTGTGTACGTATTTGCCCGTTGCGTCCGTGCCGGTGATCTGCACGTTATAGCTCAGATTGGCCGTATATTCCCCGGCATTGATGGTCAGCGTTGCCGCGGCGCTGCCGCCGCCGCTCAGCCCCTCCGTGGGCGAAATCGTGCAGGTGATGCCCACAGCCGGCGTGCAGGTGAGCGCGACATTGCCGCTGAAGCCATTCACAGATGCGAGGTTGATCGTAGTCGATCCACCGCTGCTGCTGCCCGCGGGAACGGGAACAATGGTTGTTTCCGGCGTCAGCGTGAAGTCTGAAAGCGGATTGGCGATCGGGTTGCTCAGTTGGAAGGCGGAGGGATAGTAGGTTTTGTCGCCGGTGTACTGGAGGGTGATGAAGTTGGCTCCCTGAAACAAGTACTGACTGTTCAGAGTGAAGGAGAAGCTTGAGACAACTCCGGAAGCCGGTGTAGAAAGCCCGACCTCAATGTCACCGTATCCGGACGAGAAAATGAAAACGTCCCCGGTAGGCGCCGCGTGTCCACTCTGACCCGTCACCGTTCCGTTGATGGTAATGCTGGTGGTCGGCGAGATGCTCCCGGACATGGTCGCCGTGGTAGTGGATGCGAAGCCCCCGGTATCCCCCACAACTTGTACAGTGGCTGTGCCCGAGTTAGCGGCATAATTCGCATCTCCGGGATAATTGACCGTGACGCTATAGGTTCCACTACTTGTACTTGCCGGAATGGTGAAGGTGGCCACGCCTTCCGGGGCCCCCGTCGCCGGGTCCACGGCAGCGCTCAGGGCCGCGCTTGTAGGTACGCCGGACGGGAAACCGCTCACCGTGATCGTCCCAGTCGGGGGCGCTACCGGAACAGGGGAATAGGAATTGTAGATGGCATTGTTTTCCACCTGGACGTTCACCACCGTCGGCTGGTTCTGCGCGCCGATGTATTGGGTCGAAGAATACTGGTTGGAAGCGCCCACCATAATCACCGGCTTATCCTGCACGACCTTAAAGACGATTGCCGCAGCCGTCGACTTGTTATAGCTGTTATCTCCGCTATAACTGGCCGTCACCGAGTGCGAACCGACGGAGAACGGCGCATTGTATTCCGCGTCCCCTTCGGCATTGATCACCGCCGTGTTGAGGACCGTTGATCCATTGTCTGTGAAGGTCACCGTTCCGGTGGGGTACGTGTACGTCGAACCCCCCGCGGCGGGAGCGGGCTGGGCGCTGAGCAATAGCTGCGTCCCGTAATCGACATTGGTTCCGGGGGTCGAGGTAGAAGTATACGTGCCAGAGGATGAGTAGATGTTGAAGGCGATAACGCTGTTCTCCGGGCTCACGGTGATCTGAACCGGCGTCGAGCTGCTCATGCCGTTCGTGCCATCGCCGCCATACGAGCCCCAGATGTTATAGGTGCCGCCCGGCAGGTAACTCACGCTGCCCGAGTAAGACCCGCTATTCAGTGTGAAGTACGTCTCCCCCTGATTGACCGGCTCCGTGCTGCTGGTCATCAGCGCAACGTCGCCGCTCGCCGTACTGGGGGTGACGTTGCCGCTGATCGTGATCGCGGTACCGTGGGGGAAGCTGGTCGAGGAGGGCGTCAGCGTAGTCGTTGTGGGGGCGAACGAGATCTTATTCCAGTCGGTCACCAGAACATTCGCGTCAATCGTCCCCAGCCCGGTGGCCAGATTGTATCCCGCCTTAGCGTTGTAATCGGGGGTCGTGCCCGTACCTATCTGGCCTTCAGTCGCCGGGCCAAGATAGGGATCGGTGATGGTGAGGGCGCTGGAGACGGCGATGCAGTCGGGCGAGTCCAGGCTCGCCGTCGGCGAATAGGCGCAGGGCACGGTGTTGGTGCCAACCGTGACGTCATGGAAGGCCGCCGGAAACTGCGTCTTCAACGGATAGAGCACATAATCCGCCTGGCCCTGGCGTCCATACTTTTGATTGACCAGCGCCATGATGCCCGCGAACGACGGCGCCGAAGCGGAAGTTCCGCCGACGCCGAAGATCTGAATGGGATTGCTCCCCGTCTGGCAGTCGCCATCGTCGGCGCAGATGGGATAAAAGCTGTAGTTGGATCCGTTGGCCGCAAAGAGAGAAACGTCGGGTAAGTCGCGTACCCCGTCGCCGAATCCGGTCTGCCAGGAAGGCTTGGTGAGATAGATGGAGCTGGGGCCGCCGCTGCCTGCCACAATAGTGGACGCTGTGTCGCCGGAAGCGGTCAACTCGTTATAGAGGTTCAGGCCATACTGGCTGTCGTTCCAGGGCTGCTCGGGGATGACCTGGAGCAAGGAAACCGCGGGTGTCGCCTGCGGGGTGGTGGTCCAGTAGGGGGCGAAGTCCGAAAGGGGGGCATTCTGGGTCTGGTAAAAGCTGTAATAAAAGTCCGTTCCGCCCACTGAGACATTGTAAGGCGTCGAGGAAAAGCCATTCACGGCCTGGCCGCCGACTGCATACTCCTGCGTATCGAAGTTGTCGCATCCTGCGGAGCCGTTGTCGTCTGAGGAAATCATCACTGTGATTCCCTGCGCGGCGGCCTGCTCCCAGAGCGCGTTGATGAAGCTGTTTGAGCTGCCCAGATCCGCCTCGCATTCGCCAACGCTCACGCTTATGATGGGCGCAACGTTGCCGTAGACGGCGTGCTCGGCGGCGAGGATGATGCCGCTTTCCAGCGCCGTGTCGGCGGCGGTGACCAGATCGATGGTGGCGCCTGGCGCGACCGCTCCCGCCCACTCCACATCTAGGTAAGCTTCGACGGCCCAGCCGTTTTGGCCATAGGGATTGTTGATTCCATTAACCCCCGGATCGTTGCCGTCGATGATGACCTGCGGCGGGTTCACCGGAAGACCGAAGAGGCTGCGGAACTGGTTCACCAGGCCGATGTTGATGTTGGAAGGGTTGACGATGGCGATGGCCTGGCCGCTTCCGTTGATTCCAGCGGTATAGAGCGGACCGATGTCGTACTGGACGGCATAGTCGCCCGGCGAAAGCACAAAATTGACGCCGGCGCTCGTGCCCCAGGTCCACTCGGGCGTGGCCTTGTCGGTCTTCGGATCGTACGTGGCCTTGCCCAGCACACTGATAGGGTGCTTCAGTTGGAAGTTATTGAGCGAGACGAATCCGCCCACCACGGGCGCCAGCGCCGCCGGAATCTGCGGATCGCCGGCGTTCGCGTAATGCGTCTGGCCGTTCACCTCATATTTATGAATCTGGGCATGGAAGGCGCTGCGAAACTGGGCCACGTTGCCGGTAAACTCGATGGTCTGCTTCCCTGGGTTCACCTTGGTCACGCTGAACCCGTGCCCGGTCAGCCAGGTCTCAACGGCCGCGATGTCCTGATCGGAGGGTCCGAACTGCTTGCCGAACTCGTCCGGCGTCAGCCATTTGTGGTAGCTGGCGTTGCCCGGCGTGTGCAACTGGCCGATGAGTTGCCGCAGGGCCGTTTCCTGGCTGGCGCCGCGCGTCAGAACCAGATGCATGCGGTCGAGCTGCATGTCGCCGGGCGCGGCTCCGCGGTCGTTTTTGGCGTTGGCCAACGGATGCATGGCGCCCTTGAGCGTTGTCAGTTGGCTCTCGTCAATCGGATTGACGATCCGCGCGGCGGGTGCGGAATTCTGGGCCATCGCCGCTGTACCGCATAGCAATGCACTGGCCAATACACACAAGAGAAGCGAACGCAGAGAACGCATAGTGGTATTCCTGAACCCTTTCTTCGGAGAAAAACCCCCAAAAACACGTAAAGTTGCGGTTCCAATCGAGAATGTCTGCGCATGTTTCCCACGCGCCGGCACTCAACATTCTGCCTGGATGCCAAAGGCATCATATACGAAACTCGGGGGCCCCAGCGACAGGTCTTCGTCGCTGGGGTGAAGGAACTCGGGGTCCCCAGCCCGCCGCGGCGGGGTCTTCGTCGCTGGGGTGGTCTCAAGCCTCTACTTGACCGGCGCCACGATCGCCTGCGCCAGCTTGACCTTGCCCTCCAGTTGGGGATCGGCCGAAGACCGGCTGACGTGGACCGTGAAGCTGCCCGCATCGGCGTGCCACGCGGCTGCCTTCTCGTCATACCAACTGAAGCTCCGCGCATCCAGCGGCACCGTCACCCGCCGCGTCTGGCCCGGATCGAGCGCCACTCGCGCAAATCCCTTCAGCTCCTGAGGCGGCCTCGGAACCTCGGGCTGATCTTCGCTCACGTACACCTGGGCCACGTCTGCCCCGGCCCGCGTTCCGGTGTTGGTCACATCGAAGCTGACCTCGTAAGCCCCCGCCCCGCCAGCCGGGTGAATCTTCAGCCCCGAGTATTTGAAGCTCGTATACGACAGCCCGAACCCGAACGGGAACAGCGGCTTCACCCCGTTATGTTCGTAGCCCCGGTAGCCCACAAACACATCGTCCTTGTATGGAACCGTCAGCGTCCCCGGCGTCGGGTAATAGTACGCGTGCGACGGATTGTCCTTCAGGCTCCGTTCCCAACTGATCGGCAGCCGTCCCGAGGGGTTCACGTCGCCGAACAGCACCTCGGCCAGCGCCGTTCCGCCTTCCTGGCCCGGATACCAGTTCTGCAGCAGCGCAGCCACGCGGTCGATCCACTGCGAAGCGTCCACGCTCCCGCCCGCCGTCACGGTCACAATGGTGTTCGGATTCGCCGCCGCAATCTTCTCGATCAGCTCATCCTGGCCCGGAGGCAATTGGAACTCGCGATCCGCGCCCTCGGTCTCGATCTCCGCGTTGTAGCCGACGGCCACGATCACCGCATCCGCCTTCTTCGCCAGGTCGATGGCCGACTGGTTCACCAGCGTGCCCTCCTGCGCGATGCCGATCTTGATGGCTTCACCGGTGAATAGCTCGCCGCCCAGAACATCGAGCACAACCTTGTGCGGTCCGGGAGTCAGCGGCACAACCCTCTGCGCCAGCGCAGACTTCGGAATCTCCGCGTGGTCGATCGCAGCCTGGCCGTCGATCGTCAGCCTGTATTTGCCCTGGTTCTCGACGAAAACCACATAATTGCCGGGAGCGCGGGCAAAGTAGTAGCCCGTCCAGCGGTTGTAGCGCGGCGGCCCGCCCATATTCATGAAGCTCATCATCTGGTCGGCGGTGACCGTACTGATCAACTCTGCCAGGTCCGGGTTATCCAGCATGTTCTGCCCGCTGTTCGCCATCATCTCCGTCCGGGTGGCCACTGGCTTGCCGGTAAACCCTGGATTGTCGAAGGTCTCTACCGTCAATCCGGGAGCAAACTTCTCCGCGGACAAACTGAACCCCGAGCGCATGGCCAGCACCGACAGCTTGGCCACGCCCCGGTCGTAAAGCACGTTGGCGTTCACGCCCAGCCGGTCGCTGATGCCCTTCAAGGCGCTGACATCGGAGTAGACAGGAACCTGTCCGCTACCCCCTGCCGTCGAAATCGCCGGAAAAGCGTCCGGCCCGATCACCGCGATGGTCTTCACCTTGTTCGGATCCAGCGGCAGCAGATTGCCCTGGTTCTTCAGCAGAACAATCTCTTCGCGCGCGCCCTCAAGCGCCGCCAACCGTCCCTGCTGGTTATAGCGCGGGATGCTCTCGTCCAGCGGGTCGTGGCCGATCCAGCCAAAGCGGTAGCCCACGCGCAGCAGCCGCCGGATCTTGTCGTCGATCGCCGATTCCTTCACCGTGCCGTCCTTCACCGCCGGCAGCAGGGTTCTTTCGTTCATGTAAATCCCGAAGGGCATCTCCAGGTCCAGCCCGCTGTTGGCCGCCGCCACGCCGTCGTGAGTCGCCATCCAGTCCGACATCATCACCCCGTCGAACCCCCACTGCTGCTTCGCAATTTCCATATTCAGGTGGTAGTTCGCCGTGGTGTGCTCGCCGTTCAACAGATTATAGGAATCCATGATTGCGCCCACGTGCGCCTTTTTCACCGCGGCCTCGAACGCCGGAAGGTAAATCTCCCTGAGCGCCCGCTCGCTCACCACCGAGTCCTCGGTAAACCGGAAGTACTCCGAATTGTTGGCCGCATAGTGCTTGATCGTGGCGCTCACGCCCTGCGACTGCACGCCGTCGATGTAGCCCACCGCCGTCTCACCAGCCAGAAACGGGTCTTCGCCGAAATACTCGAAGTTGCGCCCGTTCAGCGGCGCGCGATAAATGTTCACCCCCGGCCCAAGCAGGAAGCTGGCGCCGCGCGACCTCGCGTCCCGCCCGATCTGCGTCCCGATCCGCACCGCCAGCTCTCGGTCCCAGCTCGCAGCCAGGCCGATCCCGGCCGCATACGCCGTCGACGGCGGCGGAACGTGCGCGCCCATCGGTCCGTCGCTCATCCGGAACGCCGGAATCCCCAGCCGTGCAATCCCCGTCGAAGCCTGAATGCTCGAACCGGAGAGCAGATGAATCTTCTCCTCCAGCGTGAGCTTTGAAATCGTGTCGTTGATCTTCTTTTCGTCGTCTGCGCTCTGCGCCCGGCCTACCGCCCCGGCAAACAGGACGGCGCCCATCAAGACAGTAAAGGACAAAAACAGGGTCGGAAAGACGCGTTGCGTTCTTCCCACTTCGCTAGCATGCTGCATGTTGCCTCCTGAAAATGGAACCCACCAATTCTAGAACACAGGCCGCGGCTCTGGCCGGGTGTGTGCCGGATTTGTGCTCAGCTCTCGCCCGGCAATCGCATCGCGGCGCCCAGCGGCAGAAATGATTTGCTTCTATTCCCTTAGGACGGCCCTCCGCTCCGGGAAGCCGCAATTCCCTTAAGCAAATTTCGCCTGCATGGCCACGGAACCGGACCATCATGGGGGTACCGTCCTCAAAATCCGAATTGCAATAGCCAATCGGCACTCAGCCGTGAACAGCTGCGCTTGAAATGCGTTATCCTTGAGCGCGTGCAGTTTCGCTATTGAAATTGCGCGCCGGGAGATGACCGCTTGCCCAGGACAAAGATCAAACGGCTCTACCTGATTCCCATTCTCTCCAAGGCCCTCGACGTACTCGAGCTGCTGGAGAATAGCCAGGCTCCCGTCGCCCTCGAAGATGTCTACCAGAAGACGAAGATCTCCAGGACCAGCGTCTACCGCATCCTCAAGACCTTGGCGCACCGCGGCTATGTCGCCCAGGCGCAGAACGGCCTCTACCGGCTCGTTTCCCGCCCCCGCCGCCTGCGCTTCGGTTTCGCCGCCCATAGCGCTGAGATGCCCTTCTCCGTAACCGTCGCCCAGAGCATCACCGCGGCCGCCGCCGCATCCGGCGTCGAATTGCTTACCCTCGATAACCGCTCAGATCCCGATGTCGCCATCCGGAACGCCGAAGAGTTTGTCGCCAGGCGCGTAGACCTGGTGCTCGAGTTCCAGGTCGAGGAGCACGTGGCCCCGCGCGTGGCCCACATCTTCAAGAAGGCCGACATTCCCCTCGTCGCCATCGACGTGCCCCACCCCAACGCCACCTACTTCGGCGTGGACAACTTCGAGGCCGGCTTTGAAGCCGGTTCCCTGCTCGCCCAGCACGCCCTCCGCAAGTGGAAGGGCAAAGCCGACTGGATCCTCGGCGTCGGATTCTCTGAGGCTGGCAGCTTTGTCCAGAGCCGCATCACCGGCGCCTTCGACGGCATTCGCGGCCGCCTCGCCGATATCCCCGCCGACCGCTTCATCCAACTCGACGGCCACGGCATGCGCCAGCCCAGCCAACTGGCGATCTCCGATTTTCTCCGCGGCCAGCGCAAGGGACAGCGCATCCTGGTCGCCGCTGCCACCGATTTGAGCGCCCTCGGCGTCCTCGACGCCGCCCGCCAGGCCGGCCGCGAGCAGGACTTCGCCATCGCCGGCCAGGACTGCATCCCCGAGGCCATCGGCGAGATGCGCACCGGCAAGAGCGCCCTCATCGGCTCCATCTCCCACGAAGCTGAAACCTACGGCCCCCGCCTCATCCAGCTCGGCATCGCCCTCCTGCGCGGCTACACCGTCCCCCCTTACAACTACGTCCGCCACAAAGCTGTAACACCTGAAACCCTCGGCGCCGAACCCTGAGCCCAGGCCCGCGCACAGGTCGAAGCCTGAGACAAAGAAGATCGGACGCATCAAACTGGCAGCGGATATAAAATGAGGTCACTACCGCCACCAGGTGAACCGGCTCCCATTCCCGTCGCCACACGGGTCCGATTCTTTTTTGTTTTGGGATGTAAACTGACTCAAGAGGGTCGCAAAAAGCAACTGACGTGTGACTCAGAACTGACAAAAGAAGGAACCGAAAAGATCAGGTAAGGGGAGTATATTGGCGCCAGAAAACAGAGATAACCCATCGGCAACCCCGCTGTCGATGCGCGAATTTTATAAGGGCGATCCCCTTTCCGGGCCGGAGCGGAGACCCCAGACAATTTCGGAACTTGATGTGCGTCAGGCGATTCTCGAGGATCTCGCGCTGAAGATTCTCTATATGTGCGGCGCGCTCTCCATCCTTGAGCTGGCCAATAAGACCCGGCTCAGCTTTGAAGTGGCGAATGAACTGTTCAGCCACATGCGAGCGGAACGGTTCTGCCAGGTCACTGGAATGGCCGGCAATATTCCTCATATTTCGATCACATCGGAGGGCCGGACGCGAGCGGTGGAACTGCTGTCCCAGAGTCAGTATTCCGGTCCCGCGCCGGTGTCTCTGATCAGTTATGTTCAGCAGGCCCGGAAGCAGGGCGTCCAGGACGTGGAGGTGCACCCCGCCGACGTCGAGCGCGCCTTCGCCCATCTTGTGGTCGACGGCAAGATGTTGCGGCAGCTCGGAACGGCGCTCAACTCCGGCGCCGCGGTCTTCCTCTATGGCCCGCCGGGAACGGGAAAGACCACATTCGCCGAGACATTATCGCGCGTGCTTGCCGAAGACGACGTATGGATACCGTACGCGATAGAAGTCGATGGCCAGATCATCACGGTCTACGATCCAGTCGTTCATAAGCGTTCACCGGAGGGGCAACCCGAGAACCGGGACGAGCGCTGGGTGCTTTGCCGTCGCCCCACCGTGCTCGTCGGCGGAGAGCTGACGATCAACATGCTGGACCTGCAGTTCAATCCGAACTCGAAGTTCTATGTCGGCCCCATGCAGATGAAGGCCAACAACGGGGTCCTGATCATCGACGACTTCGGACGCCAGCGCGTTACCCCGGCCGAATTGCTCAATCGCTGGGTCGTTCCCCTCGATCGCAAGATCGATTTTCTCACTCTGGCGGGAGGAAAGAAGATCGAGATCCCCTTCGAAATGCTGGTCGTCTTCGCTTCCAACATCGATCCGGCCGAGTTGGTGGACGCAGCATTTTTGCGCAGGATTCAAACCAAGATCAAGGTCGGCGCGTGCACCGACGAACAGTTCTGCGAAATCTTCCGCCGGGTTGCAAAAGAGCATGAAATCGAAGGGGACGCCGGCATATGCAACGACCTGATCGATTTCATCCACGGCGTCCTGGGGCAGGAGTTGCGCTCCTGCTACCCCAGGGATATCGTGAACCAGGTCCGTTGGGCCGCTCGATACGAAGGCAAAAAGCCGTATCTCGATCGCCAGGCATTGATGCGGGCAGTTGAGGCTTATTTTCTGCCCAAGGCCTGAGGGATTGCGGCGGCAGCCAAGGCTGGCAATCCAACCGTATCCGAGTGGATTCGTTCCGCGTTGCGTGCCGCGATTGGAGCGTGAGCCCGCCGATTTTTAATTAGGACATTACCGGCGCCAGGCGAACCGGTTACCTTTTCCGTCGCCACATGGGTCCGCTTCTTCATACTATTGACGGTTGGGATGGTGACAGGCACAAAGGGGTGACGAAAGGGTGATATAAGGGCCACTCAAGTCCGATTTCAGCGGTGACGAAAGGGTTATATAAGGGCCACTCAAGTCTGATCAGCGGTAACGAAAGAGTGATATAAAGGCCACTCAAGTCTGATTTTTTCAGCGGTGACAACGAGTATATTGGCAAGTGTAAATAAACCGTAAACAGGATCACACACAATGGCAAGCATGCTGTCGATGTTCGATTTTGTCAAAACCGAGCCCCTTGCCGGGCCGGTGCTCAAACCCCAGTCAATTGCGGAAATTGATGTGCCTCAGGCAATTCTCGAGGATCTCGCGCTAAAGATTCTCTATCTGTCCGGCTCTCTCTCCGTTCTTGAGCTTGCCGATAAGACTCGGCTCAGCTTCGAACTGGTAGACGAACTGTTTAGCCACCTGCGAGCGGAGCGGTTCTGCCAGGTCACCGGAATGGCCGGCAATATTCCTCATATTTCCATCACCTCCCAGGGCCGAACGCGAGCGGTGGAACTGCTGTCCCAGTGTCAGTATGCGGGCCCCGCGCCGGTGTCTCTGGATAGCTACGTTCAGCAGGCTCGAAAACAAGGCGCCCAGGACGTGGCGGTGCACCCCGCTGACGTCGAGCGCGCCTTTGCCCATCTTGTGGTCGACGGCAAGATGTTGCGGCAGCTCGGAACGGCGCTCAACTCCGGCGCCGCGGTCTTTCTCTATGGCCCGCCGGGAACGGGCAAGACCACATTCGCCGAGACGTTATCGCGCGTGCTTGCCGAAGACGACGTATGGATACCATACGCGATAGAAGTCGATGGCCAGATCATTACGGTCTACGATCCAGTCGTTCATAAGCGTTCACCGGAGTCGGAACTCGAAAATCATGACGAGCGCTGGGTGCTTTGCAATCGCCCCACAGTGCTGGTCGGCGGAGAACTGACCGTCGAGATGCTGGACCTGCAATTCAACCCCAATTCGAAATTCTATGTCGGCCCCATGCAGATGAAAGCCAACAATGGGGTCCTGATCATCGATGACTTCGGACGCCAGCGCGTTACTCCGGCCGAGTTGCTCAACCGCTGGGTCGTTCCCCTCGATCGCAAAATTGATTTTCTGACTCTGGCGGGAGGAAAGAAAATTGAGATTCCCTTCGAAATGCTGGTCGTCTTTGCATCCAACATCGATCCGGCAGAGTTGGTGGATGCCGCGTTCCTGCGCAGGATTCAAACCAAGATCAAGATCGGCGCGTGTTCAGACGAACAGTTCTGCGAAATCTTCCGCCGGATTGCAAATGAGCATGAAATCGAAGGGGACGCCGGCATATGCAACGACCTGATCGATTTCATCCACAACGCCCTGAAGCAGGAGTTGCGCTCCTGCTACCCCAGGGATATCGTGAACCAGATCCGTTGGGCCGCTCGATACGAAGGCACAACGCCGTATCTTGATCGCGAGGCTTTGATGCGGGCAGTTGAGGCTTATTTTCTGCCCAAGGCCTGAGCGCTCCACCGCAGGCCCAGTCCAATGGAAACTCCGCGCGGCTCGGCGCTATCCCAGCGCCTGTACCGTCCCCTTGCCCACCAGTTCTTCCACCCGCTCCACCCAGCCCCGATCCGCCGCTACGCTCATCCCCTCCGGCTCAAGGATCACCGCGTACTCGCCCTTCTTCTCCAGATGCAGCATCACCTTTCCCGGCCCCGGCGCGGCCTCCGCGGCGCTCTTCAGCCCCGCAAACATCTCTTCCGTCGCCCGGTCCAGATTGATGCGAATCCGCACCCCCGACGGCAGCTTCACCTGCACCTCTTCGAGCGCCTGGATCGAACTCACCGCAATCTTCGGCGCCGCATCCTCATCGCCCATCAGCACGCCGCGCACCAGCACCGGCGCTTCCATCTTCAACTGCCCCGAAAGCCGCTCGTAGTCCCGCGAAAAACAGATCAGTTCAATCTTGCCCGTCGCGTCCTCCAGCGACGCCTGCGCGTACAGCTTCTGGTCCCGCCTGCTCTTCTGCACCCGCAGCCCCAGAATCATCCCCGCCACCTGAATTTCGTCCATCGGGTCCGCCTGCGTCCCCCAGCGCTTCTCCGGCGGTTTGCGCTCCAGCGCCTCCGCCACCGAAATAACTCCCGTCAAATTCCGCAGCTTTTCCGCGTACTTATCCAGCGGATGTCCTGAGACAAAGAACCCCAGCACCTCTTTTTCATTGGCCAGCCGCTCGCCTTCCTCCCAGTCCGCCACGCGCGGCAAATCATCCACGTCGCGGCCCGGCGCCGGCGCCTCGTTGAACAGCCCAAACAACCCCGTCTGTCCCTGCGCCGCGTCCCTCTGCGCCTTCTGCGCGCGCTCCATCGCTTTGTCCGCCGACTTCATCAGCGACGCCCGCGAACCCAGCGAGTCCAGCGCCCCGGCCTTGATCAGCGATTGGATCACCCGCGCGTTCATCACCCGCAGATCCACCTTCTCGCAAAACTCCCACAAGCTCTTGAACCGCCCGCCCGCCTCCGCGCGCGCCTTCATGATCGACTCGATCGCGTTCCCGCCCACGTTCTTCACCGCCGCCAGCCCAAACCGGATCGCCTCGCCCTGAGGAGTAACAAGGGGCGTGAACTGCGCCCCTGATGTCTGCACATCCGGCGGCTCCACGCGGATGCCCATCTCCTTGCACTCGCCGATGTACTTCACCACGTTCTCCGGCTTGGATGTCTCCGACGTCAGCAGCGCCGCCATGAACTCCACCGGATAATGCGTCTTCAAATAAGCCGTCTGGTAAGCCAGCAGCGCATACGCCGCCGAGTGCGACTTATTGAATCCGTACCCGGCAAACTTCTCCATGTGATCGAAAATCTCGCCCGCCGTGTATTTCGGATGCCCCAGCGCCGCGGCCCCGCTCATGAACCGGTCCCGCTGCTTGGCCATCTCCTTCGGATCCTTCTTGCCCATCGCCCGCCGCAGCAGGTCCGCCTCGCCCAGCGAGTAGCTCGCCACCACGTTGGCGATCTGCATCACCTGCTCCTGGTAGACGATCACCCCCAGCGTCTCTTTCAGAATCTCCTCGATCTCCGGCAGCATGTACTCCACCTTGCGCCGTCCCCACTTGCGATCGATGAAGTCGTCGATCATGCTCATCGGTCCCGGCCGGTACAGCGCATTCAGCGCCGTCAAATCCTCCACCCGGTCCGGCTTATACCGCCGCAGCACGTCCCGCATCCCGCTCGACTCGAACTGAAACACCCCCGACGTCAGCGCAGCGTGGAACACGCGCTTGTACGTCTCCTCGTCGTTCAGCGGAATCGTCTCTGTGTCCAGCTTCTCCCCGCGGCCCGCCTCGATCAGCTTCAGGCAATCGTCGATCACCGTCAGCGTCGTAAGCCCCAGAAAGTCCATCTTCAGCAGGCCCATCTTCTCCACGGCCTTCATGTCGTAGGCGGTCACGATTTCGTCGTTCTTGGTCTTGGCCAGCGGCACCAGCTCGGTCAGCGGACGCGGCGCAATCACCACCGCCGACGCATGAACCCCAGCCCCGCGCACCAGCCCCTCCAGCTTCTTCGCCGTGTCGATCAGCTCGCGAATCGCCTGGTCGTTCTCGTATACCTTCCGCAAATCCGGCACTTCTTCGAGCGCCTTGTCCAGCGTCATGCCCAGCGTCGCCGGCACCAGCTTCGCAATCCGGTCCACGTCGCCGTACGGCATGTCCAGCGCCCGCCCGCAATCCTTGATTGCAGCCTTCGCCGCCATGGTGTTGAACGTGATAATCTGCGCCACCTGTTCGCGCCCATACTTCCGCGTCACGTAGTCGATCACCTCGCCCCGACGGTTCATGCAGAAGTCCACGTCGATGTCCGGCATCGACTTCCGCTCCGGGTTCAGAAACCGCTCGAACAGCAGCACGTTCTGCAGCGGGTCGATATTCGTAATCTCCATCGCATACGCCACCAGCGACCCCGCCGCCGACCCGCGCCCCGGTCCCACCGGAATCCCAAGGTCCCGCGCGTACTTGATAAAGTCCCACACAATCAGGAAGTACCCCGCGTAGCTCATCTGCTTGATAATCCCAATCTCATGTTCGAGCCGGGCATCATACTCATGGATCGGCGAACGCAACTCCCCACGCGCCTCCAGATGCCGCACCGCCGTCTCCAGCCGCTTCCTGTACCCCGTGCGGCACACCTCCTCAAAGTAGCTGTCGACTGTGTGCCCTGGGGGAACCGCAAACACCGGAAACGGATTCTTGACCGGCTTGAGCTTCAACTGGCACCGCTCCGCAATCTCCATCGTCCTTTGCAACACCGCCGGCGAATCGGGAAACAGCCGCTCCATCTCGTCCGCGCTCTTCACAAAAAACTGGTCGCTGTCGAACCGGAACCGCTCCTTGTCGTGTACTTTCGACCCCGTCTGCACGCACAGCATCACGTCATGCGCGTGCGAATCCTCGCCGCACAAATAGTGAGAATCGTTCGTCGCCACCAGCGGAATCCCCAACTCCCGCTCCAGCCGGAACAGCGCCTCATGAATCTTCTTCTCCTGCT
This sequence comes from Acidobacteriaceae bacterium, assembly GCA_003170825.1. Classification (GTDB taxonomy): domain Bacteria; phylum Acidobacteriota; class Terriglobia; order Terriglobales; family Acidobacteriaceae; genus Telmatobacter. Next base: position 65,596 of record PMYL01000019.1, on the reverse strand, counting down.
CCAGCCCCTGATCCTGAATCTCCAGGAAAAAATTCCCCTTCCCAAAGATGTCCTCGTACTGTTGCGCTACCCCGCGCGCCTTCTCATAGTTCCCCGCCATCAGCTCCTCGCACAGCTCCCCGCTCAGGCACCCCGACAGCCCCACCAGCCCCTTGGCATGTTCCGCCAGGTACCGCTTGCTCACCCGGGGCTTCCGATAAAACCCGTGCAGCGAAGCCTCCGAAGTAATCCGGATCAGGTTCCTGTATCCCTCTTCGTTCTCCGCCAGCACCAGCAGGTGATTGTTCTCGTCCCCCTCGCCGGGCGCGCGGTGATCCTCGTTTTTGCAGATATAAAGCTCGCACCCCAGAATCGGCTTGATCCCCTTCTCCTTCGCCGCCTCGAAGAAGTGCACCGCCCCATAGATATTCCCGTGGTCCGTCATCGCCACGGACGTCTGCCCCAGCGCCGCCACCCGGTCGACGAGCTTGGTAACGTCGCAAGCCCCATCCAGCAGCGAGTACTCCGTATGCAGATGCAAATGCGTAAATTCAGCCATGGCTACCCCAGATTCCAGTCCCGTTTCCAGCCTTGATTCTAGCCTTCACCCACCCCCGCCGCCCGCCCCGCAAGCCGGTTGAAATCCCGCCCATCTGAGGAAAAATGGGGTAGACTGCCTACGAGGTGCACGAACGGAGGAACGTGTCATGCTTGAGATCGGTCAAAAGGTAATAGTCATTACAGACAAAGGGATCGCCTACGACGCCACCATTCTCGCCCGAGCCAAAGGCGACGATGGCCCAGGAGCGTACAACGTTTCCATGCAGGGACTCGACCCCGAACAACCCGGGCAGTGGCATAAGGCGAGCGACGTGTTCCTTCCAGAACAAACGGAGCAGGAAAAGAAGGACTCCTGGAAAGACTTCCTCAAGGAATAGCCGCGGCCACGCCCCAGAAACGGCCTGATTCCCTTTTACTTGGCAGCCACGAAGAAGCGCACCGCCCCATAGATATTCCCGTGGTCCGTCATCGCGACAGACCTCTGCCCCACAGCCGCCACCCGCCGGGTGCCCCATCCTTGATGCGGTCGCCGCGGCGGAAAACCCTGGGTCACCATCCCCCAACCACCCACCCCGCCCCGTAGGGCCGGCGCGAAATCCGAATCAGCCCGCCTATAAATCGAGCATCGTCAGAAGATCGTCGACACTCATCCGGTGGTGAGCGGCGATCCGCTTGAGGATGCTGGCGAGCGTTCCTGTTTTGATCGGATCATGATAGGGGATGACTTCGTGGTTCTCGCCGTCACGCGGATATGCGATCCCTTTTGCCGGGTCGCCTCGTATCCCAAAATGCTCAGCGCCTTGACCAATCGCGGTCCGTCGATATCGCGCGGCAGCCTCATCAGGCCAGGACTTCATCCCGCACAAAATGGAGGCGGATGATCTTAGGAGCCTGCATCGTCTCGTCGAAGTAGCAGTGGACGGCGTCCTTGACCATCGCGCACAACTCTTCCAGGGTCTCCCCTTGGGTATGGATGCCGTACCCCAGCGCGGTAGCCGTATAGCCGCCGTCCGCTTCGTCCTCGCGCACCTCAAAGATGATTTCGCTCATCGAAGGAAGACCTTTCCTGCCTGGATAAATGCTACACCCCCTTATGCCCGCAACAAGCGAGCCAGGCGCGCGGCCCACCCTTCTTTTGCTTTTCCTACCCTAACCACAGAACTGGGTGCCGGGTGCCATAGGTCTTCCACCAGCGCAGTCATAGAAATTGTCAAATTCCTCTATGAGGTTGTTCCATAGCAAATCGACTCACCGCCCGCAGCGGACCACGATCTGCGTTCCGGGAGCGACCATCGTGCCGGGAGCCGGAGCCTGCTCCCGCACGGTGCCGTTGCCGGTGATCTGCACTTCAAGGCCCGCGGCGGCGGCCGTTTCGATGACCTTGCGCACCGGCAGGCCGATGAGCGAAGGGACCTGAAGGCGTTTGGCCTCCGTGACCACGACAGTCGTCTGCCCAGGCGCCTTTGCCTGCTGGCTGGCTGGACTCGGCGGGCTGGATGCGGCGTTTGGAGACGCGGTTGAGACGGTCTGCTTGCTGTCCGGTCTGGTCTTGGCATCAACCGTTGGACTGGACGGCTGTGCGGCAGGCTGGCCTCCTGCGCCGGACTGGTTTGCGGTCCCCGTTTGGTTTGCGCCCGCGCGCAGGGTATCTTGGCTGCCCCCCCGCAGGGGGTCGTCGCTGGGCAGATCGTTGGCCGCGGCATAGAGTGCGTTGATGTCGGAGGCAGGCTCTCCGGCGTCGTCTTCGGTGACGGGCGCGTCGGATTTGGATGGAACGCGGGGCGGGCGCACATCGATATCGTGCGGTACTCCGAGGTATTCGAGCACCTGCTGCGCCACCTCGGCAAAGACCGGCGCGGAGACCGCAGCGCCATAATACTGGCCCTTGGGATTGTCCAGGATCACGGCCACGGCGATGACCGGATTGTTCACCGGCGCAATCCCGGCAAACGAGGCGATGTGCATGGTCTTCGAGTAGAGATGCGTGGCCGGATCGATCTTTTGCGCGGTGCCGGTCTTGCCGCCCGAGGAGTAGCCGTTGAGCTGCGCACCCTTGCCCGTTCCGTAGAGCACCACGCCCTCCATCATCTTGCGCATCTGGGCCGCGGTCAGTTCGGAGAGCACGCGGTGCGCGCCGGCGGGCAGCGGATTGGGCAAATCGCCTCCCGGCTTGAATGGCGACGCCCGCAACGGTGCCTGCTGTGCGGCTGGCGAGGCCTGCGGCGTAGATCCTGATTGGCCACTTGCAAGATGGTCCACCTGCCCCGGCAACAGCACGCGCGGCGGCAGATAGACTCCTCCGTTGGCGATGGTCGAAACCATTGACACCAGTTGCAGCGGCGTGACGGCCACCTCCTGCCCGATCGCAATCGAACCGATGGACGACCCGCTCCACTTGTTCACCGGCCGCAGCAAGCCGCGCGTCTCGCCCGGCATCTCCGCGCCTGTACGCGAGCCAAAACCGAAGTCGCGCACATATTGATAGAAGCGGTCCGGGCCCACTTTGAGCGCCAGCTTCACGGCGGCCACGTCACTGGAGTGCGCAAGCGCCTCATGCACCGTGATCACTCCGAAGTGCTCGCCCTTGTCGTCGTGAATCACGCGGCCGGCCAGCGTGATCTTACCGCCCTGGCAGTCGATCATGTCGTCCGGCGTGGCCACGTGCTGCTCCAGCGCCGCCGAGTAGGTGACCAGCTTGAACACCGAGCCCGGCTCGTACACATCGCTGACCGCGTGATTGCGCAGCAGCTCCGGCGTGGTGCGCCGAAACTGATTGGGATTGAAGGTGGGGCGGATGGCCAGCGCCAGAATCTGCCCGGTGTGCACGTCCTGCACCACCACCGTGCCGTTGGCCGCCTGGGTCTTCTGCATGGCGTGGTCCAGCGTCCGCTCGGCCAGGAACTGGATGTTCTCGTCGATCGTCAGCACCAGGTTCTGGCCCGGCTCGGGGTCGTGTTCGCTCGATCCCAATACCCGGCGGTGCGCATCCATCGCCGTGTAGTAGATGCGGCCCGGAACGCCGTGCAGTTGCGGCTCGAACTTCTGCTCCAGGCCACCCAGGCCGTTGTCGTCCAGCCCCACATAACCCAGCACCTGCGCGGCGATCTCGTTGTCCGGATAGAACCGCTGGAACTCCTTCTGGAAGTAGATTCCCTTGATGGGCAGCGCTTTTACGCCAGCCGCAACCTCCGGCGTCACGCGCCGAGCCACCCAGGCAAAGCTGTTCCCTTTATTGAGCCGCGCGGCAATCTGCTCCTCTGTGGTCTGCGCGTCCGCAGGGTCGGTATGCACCACGGCGGCCAGGGCATGCGCGGCAGCCTGCTTGTCGTCGATCTCGGTGGGTACGGCGAAGATCGAGTCCACCTGCACCGTCATGGCCAGTTCGCGCAGGTTGCGGTCGTAGAGCACGCCGCGGCGGGGAGCTACCTCAAAGGTGCGCTGCTGCTGCTTCTGGGCGCGCTCCACGAACTCTTTGTGGCGCACCACCTGCAGCCAAAAAAGCCGGCCGGCAATCGCCAGCGCCCACAATAGAAAAAACAGGCAGATCAGCCAGAAACGCGCCCGCTTGAGCGGCAGGATGCGCGCCGCGTTGGGACGGTTCCGGTTGAGTCGAAGATTTGCCTGCATGGCGGTTACAGCTCCTAGCTTCTAGCCGCCTAAGCTCATCCAGTTTACCTTCTGTTCCAGACTGATGAAACGCCAGTCACTGGTGAAGAGAACTCGTTGCTCACACTCAAAAGCTAGCTGCTAGAAGCTAGAGGCTAGTAGCTGTTCTTCCGCTTACTGCGCGGCGGGCGCCGGAGGAGTCACCTGGGCAATGGCGGGAACCCCAACATCGGGACGGGCGTTGGGATGAATCACCTGGCCAGGCTGCGGCTCCGCAAGACCCAGTTGGCGGGCCATTGAGTCGATGCGGCCCGGCTGGGAAAGCTGCGCCTCGGCCAGCCGCAACTGGCGGTTCTCCTCGCGCAACTGGTCGACAGCCTGCTTCTCCGACTCCACGCGGTAGCCTCCTTCGATGGCGTTGAAGTGCTGCAAACCATAAATCATCACCAACGAGAACAGCACGGCGACCGCCGCGGAAAACAGGCGCATCTCGCGCACCCGCACCGGGTCCGGGGCCTTGACCAGCCGCGAATTGTCGATGTGCCTGGCGAAGTAGAACTCCGGCGTGCGCACGCCCCGCCGGCGCAGCGCCTGCTGGGCCATCAGCTCAGCGTTCCGCTCGGCGGCCCGCGTGCCCCAGCCGCGACCGGCTTCGAAATAGGTTGTCGTGCATGCCGCCATGGTTCCCTCCTCGCCGATCAAACCTCGGGAATGCTGTTCCCTGCTTTTCCCGTTCTTTCCGCCGCCCTCAGCTTCGCGCTCCGCGAACGGGGATTGCGTTCCATCTCTTCTTCGCCCGCCACGGCGGGCTTCCTGGTCAAAATCTCCCAGATTCCCTTCTGCGCGCCTTCCCGCAGGCTGTCTTTTGCGATCCGATCCTCCAACGAGTGAAAGCTGATGACGACGAGCCGTCCGGAGGGCTTAAGCAACTTTGGTGCGGCCTCGAACAATGCCCGAATTTCGTCCAGCTCTCGATTTACATAAATACGAAGAGCCTGAAAGGTTCTGGTCGCCGGATGAATCCGCTCTTGTTTCATTGGCGGGGCGGCTGAGGCTACAAGACGGGCTAACTGCCCCGTGGTTGCAACCGGCCGCCCCCGCACAATGGCTCTGGCGATTCTCCGCGACCTCCTTTCCTCTCCGTACTCGTAAATGAGGTTTGCAAGCTCGTGCTCGTTTTCCTCATTTACCACTTGTGCGGCGGTTGGCCCTGAGCGCGTGTCCATGCGCATATCCAAAGGGCCGTCTGCCTGAAAACTAAATCCTCTGCGCGCCTCGTCGAACTGCAGGCTGCTCACTCCAAAGTCGGCCAGTAAGCCATCCAGCGAAGCCGGCTGTACATGCCCGGCAACGGAACTGAATGCCTCGGCCACGAATGTTATCTGGGGCGCCTGGCTGCCCAACTCCTCGCAAACCCGGTCCAGCCGCGCTCTTGCCAGCTCCAGCGCCTCGGAGTCCCGGTCAAACCCGATCAGATGCCCTTGAGGTCCCAGCAGCCTCGCGATCCCCTCGGCGTGTCCCGCCAACCCGAGCGTGCAGTCCAAAATCGTTCCGCCTGCGCGCACCCGGAGAAAATCGATCGCTTGTTGAAAAAGAACTGGTACATGGCGATCAGTCGAGTTCGTCATGCGTCCCCCTGGGGGGTGTTAAATGTCAACTCCGGCGGCTGAGAATCGCCGCCATCGCCTTGCGATCCTCCGCCGTCAACTCGTTGGCCGGCAGATTCTGCTCGAAGACCTCCCGGTTATGAACTTCCAGGTAGGTCCTCATCCCGAAAACCGCAACTTCCGCATCCAGCCTGGCCGTTCCGCGCAAAATCTGCGGCAGCAATAGCCGGGCCTGGTTATCCATCTCCACCTGCTGGCCGTAGTAGCTGGTCAGATTCAGGTACTTCTTCACGGCGTCGTCCAGAGTGCTGGATTCGGCCAACTGTTCTTCCCGCTTCTCCCACTCCGGCAGCGGCCAGATCTCAGCGCTCTTGCCATCCACGCTGGTGACGTAGAACTGGGTCACGTGCTGCGCATCCACCAACTGCTTGAACGCAGCCGGCAGCTTCAGCCGTCCCTTTTCGTCTACCTTCGCCGGATGGTTTCCGCGAAACATTGCTGTGCCTCGCTGTGCCTCTTCGTCTTTCCGGTCGATTCCGCTTCTAGTGCCGCGACCGGCTTTCTGTCCTTACTGCCCTTTTCCGGTTAGCAAGCTGGTTCCCCCAGCCGCTTTGGGGTCCGGATGCTGCATGGAGAGGGGAAAACTGAGGTAAACTTACTTTGAAATCAGCCGATCTACTCCCCTGTACTCCACTTTTGACCACCAATACGTCGAGAGTACCGCCCTTCCAGGCTCTCGGCAAGTGGAAAATCGCTGGAAAGTTGGCAAATGAGAAGGCAATTGCGGGAAATTCGTCTAATAGACTAGAAAACTTCGATTACCACAAGATGTAGTGTTTACTGCTTTGGTTCTGGTACTGGACAGGATCGGCAGACCGTGCTAGGCGAACAAGAAGCGAAAGGCGGGAGTTCTCCTGGCGTTGCCTGCCAATATGCTGTGTTACACATCCGGCTGACTTCTCTCTGTACCGTCTGTACGCTTGCCGCGCCTCGTCACCAGCTTCAGCAGATAAAAGAAGACCATGGCGTTGACCACCAGCAGGCCCGCCCTGATCCACGTCACTCTGCGGAACACCTCGAAGAGTTCCCAGGGCAGGAACGAGGCGGTGACGGCCAGGGTCAGGTACTCGCCCCAGATTTTTTCCAGATACAGGCCGATTCCTTCCAACATGCCGAGACCCGCGTAGCAGAAGGCCGCCGCGCCGATCCGCCGCAGCAACGGATCGTCGAGAAGCGACGCCTTGTCCAGGATGAAGTTGACGATGCGCGACTCCGGGTTGAAGCGCAGGTGGTCGGCCATTTTTGCCAGCAGATCGCCGATGTCCTTGTGCAGCAGGCGCAGCGCGCCCACGCCAACGGCCACAAACACGAGCGCCAGGACAAATTTGTACGCCGCAATGAGCATGAGCCATCGATTGTGGCGCTTGGGCCTCGACAAGGACTGCGATGGGGAATCGGTCATGATCTTCCGGGAAACTTGTTTGAAACCGGCTGCTTGTTCTTACGTTAACCGAAGGTACGGCGGTTCTCCTAACGGCGGTTGCTCCCCCCGCAGGCAGTGCGGCGTGGTGATCGACGGGCTTATTTATCTCTTCAGATTCAACAGCCCGTCGCGATCCAGCACATTGCCGTCCATGACGATGCCGGAGATGAGGCGCACGTTCCAGATGTTTGCGGTGGGATCGGCATCCACGATCAGGATGTCGGCTCGCCGGCCGGGGGCGATCTGGCCCAACTCGTTCCAGCCGAACTGGATCGCATAGTTGTTGGTGGCCGCGGCTAGCGCCTCGCGCGGGGAAAGCCCCAGACGCACCAGCAACTCCAGCTCGGTGTGCATGGAGATGCCGGGCATGGCGCCATTCACCGGCGCGCCGGAGGCCGCCAGGTAGTGCGGATTGGCGGAGAAGATCGTCTCGTTGATCAGCCACCACCTCATGGCGGATTCGTCGGCCTTCTTGCGCTGGCCGTCTTCCATCCAGCGCTGCGTAATGGCGGGAAGGCGGCGCATCCAGGCAAAAACCGGATAGACCAACTCGCCGCTCGCCCGATCCGGCGGCTGGAACATGCGGGCAGGGTCGAGCAGCCGGGCGGCCGGCTCTCTCCACAGGTTGCGATGCCCCGGCAGTTGCAGGTAAAAGAGGCTGAAGGTGGGCATCAGCGCGGCATGGTGCGCGGCCAGCAATCGGGCGTAAGAACGCAGGTGCAGGTCGGCCGGCGGCAGCCGCTCGGAGTAGTCGTAGGCCGCGGATGCTGCCGTTCCCACGGAGTTTTCAACCAAGGGCTGCTGAATCTCGTCGGGGATCACGCCCAACTCGTAGCGGCTCATGTGCAACAGCGCGTCCACGCCGGCCTCGATGCCGACTTTGTAGGGCGTGGAAACGAACTCCCCGTAGGTGGCCAGCCCCATCTGGTGGGCATGGGCAATGATCCACTGGGTGTTGGCCGCGGTCAGGTCGTGGCCCAGCCACAACACGCGCGTCCCCAGCCGGGCGGTGGCCGCAAGCTGGCGGACCGTATCCTCGGGGCTGAGCTCCGCGGGGCGAGTGCTCTCCCTGAGCCTGAGGGCCCACTCGGGCCGCTTGGCCAGGAGGCTCCAGTTGTCGGTGGTGCCGATCGAATCGACCAAATAGAGATGCGGGCTGGGATTGGCGGTAAAATCGATGGACCCGCGCCGGTAGTCGCTGCGCGCCACCACCGTGGTCACGCCCATGTAGAGATTGGCATTGGCTTGGCCCTGGCTGTTCATGCCGGCAAAGCCATCCACCAGCCCTGGGATGAGGTATTTCCCGGTGCAGTCGATCACCTGGGCGCCTTTGGGAATGGACACGGCCCCGCGGGAGCCGGCTTCGGCGATGCGCCCGTCGCGCACAATCACGACCGCATCCCGCAGGTCCTTTGCCGAGTGGCCCCAGTCGGTCACGTCCACCAGGGTGCCGCCGGCCAGCACCAGCGGAGTCGAGCCTGAGCCTTTAAGAAGGACCGGGGGTTGTGTCTGCGGCCACGCCAGGACGCCGGCCAAAGCCACTCCACCGATACCCGCCAAGACAATACGAAAATGTCGCATAAGAAAGCCGGCCTTTGTGGATTGTCGCACAGCGGTTCGGGAAGATGATCAAACGACTGAATCTGCCGTGACGGCTGGCGGTGACTGATTGGAGCGGTTCTGCGGCTCACGTGCCGCGCGGAGCCGCTTTTCTCCCGGGAAAAAAGCAACCCGCCTTCGCTGCTTCTTGAAGACAATATCCGGTTTCTTCTAGCTGGCCACCAGCGTAGGCCGCATCCGGCGCGCCAGCAAGGGCAGCACCTGGGCCTGCGCCTCGTCCACGGTGACGCCGTACTTGGCGCGCAGACCGTCCACCTTGCCGTGCTCGATGAAGCGGTCGGGCCAGCCGATGCGCACCACCGGGACCGCCCGGCCCATCTCGGCAAATCCCATTTCTTCGAGGGCCTCGATCACCGCCGAGCCAAAGCCGCCCATCTTCACGTGATCCTCAAAGGTGACGAAGGCGGTCACGCGCCGCGCGTACAGCTCGAGCATCTCGCGGTCAAGCGGCTTGACGAAGCGGGGATTGATGACCGCGGCGGAGTAGCCGTCGCGCTCGAGGCGCCCGGCCAGCTCCCGCGCCAGGGTCGCCATCGGTCCCAGTCCCAGGATGGCCACGTCGGAGCCGTCCTGCAGCACCTCTGCCTTGCCCACGGGAATCGCCTGCGGCTTGGCCTTGCGGGCCACGCCGGCCACCGCGCCCCGCGGATAGCGGATGGCGCTCGGTCCCGGGAGCTGAATCGCCGTCTTCATCATGTCGGCCAGCTCGTCCTCGTCCTTGGGAGCCATCAGCACCATCTCCGGAATGCCGCGCAGATACGCGATGTCGAACAGCCCATGATGGGTGGGACCGTCGTCGCACGAGAGCCCGGCGCGGTCCATGCAAAAGACCACCGGCAACTTTTGCAGGCACACGTCGTGCACGATGGGATCGAAGGCCCGCTGCAGGAAAGTCGAGTAGATGGCGCATACCGGCCGGTAGCCGCGCGTGGCCATGCCCGCGGCAAAAACAACCGCATGCTCCTCGGCGATGCCTACATCGAAATAGCGTTTGGGAAAGTGGGGCCGGAACAAATCCAGGCCGGTGCCGTTGGGCATGGCCGCGGTGATGGCCACAATGCGCTCGTCCTGGCCGGCAAGATCGACCAGGGTATTGGCGAAGACCTCAGCGTAAGTAAGGCAGCCTGCGGGCTCGGTTTTGCCGGTATCGGGATCGTAGGGCCCCAGGCCATGGAACTTCTTCACCTTATCCAACGCCGGTTGAAAGCCGCGGCCCTTTTGCGTCAGCACGTGCAACAGCACGGGGTGGTTTTCAGCCTTGAGAAACTTGAAGGTCTCCACCAGCAGGGGCAGATTGTGGCCGTCGATGGGGCCAAAGTAACGCAGGCCGAACTCCTCGAAGAGGATGGAGGGCCAGAGCATGCTCTTGGCGGCTTCTTCGGCGCGGCGCGCCACTTCGGCCGCGGTCTTGCCGCCCAGCTTCTCGATGATGCGGTGGGCTGAGTCATGGAGAGTTTTATAGTGCTCGGTGGTGACGATTCTATGGAGGTAGCGGGCGATGGCGCCCACGTTGCGGTCGATGGACCACTCGTTGTCGTTGAGCACCACGATCAGCCGTTTGGTCTGCTCGGCGATGTTGTTCAGCGCCTCGAACGAAATGCCGTTGGTGAAGGCCGCGTCGCCGGCCACGGCAACCACGTGCTCCTTGCCGCCTGACAGGTCGCGGGCCACGGCCATTCCTAAAGCGGCGGAAAGCGCGGTGCCGGCGTGCCCTGCTCCGTAACAATCGTGCTCGCTCTCGGTGCGCAGCATGAAGCCGTTCAGCCCGCCCGGCTGGCGAATCGTCTCAAAGCGGTCCAGCCGCCCGGTAAGGATCTTGTGGATGTACGCCTGGTGGCTGACGTCGAACAGCAGCTTGTCCTCGGGAGTGTTGAAGACCGTGTGCAGGGCCAGCGTCAGCTCGACGACTCCCAGGTTGGGGCCCAGGTGGCCGCCGGTTTTCGAGAGCGTTTGAATGAGGAACTCGCGGATCTCCTCAGCCAGCTCCGTCATCTGCGCAAAATTCAGCAGCTTCAGATCGGCGGGCGAGTGGATAGACTCCAGCAGTGTCCCCATGAATTCCCTTCCCCCGGAAAAGAGTCGGGCAGCCAGGCAAAAGCCCTAGACGCCGGGAACCTCGAAACCAGCTTTGCCAACCGTTAGTATACCAACGCGGCGGATTCACCTGCTGAACGATCATCGATCCGGACCAAACGATTGCACAACCACAAAACTGTCATCCTGAGCGACCCTTCGTCCGCCGCGGCGGACGAAGGGGAGTCGAAAGCCTGCCCTGAGCGTAGCCGAAGGGGACCTGCGTTTGCGTTTCGTCGCCCCGTGCCCCATCCTTTTCGCGCTTTTTGCGAAAAGGGTGGGAAACCTCGAACCACAATCGGCCCTGTACCTCCGCGCGAACTTGCGCTTGCGCGGAAGTGTAAAGGATGTCCAGAGACAATGTGTAAAGGATGTCATGGAACTGAACACTCGATTCTGAAACCAGGGATTGATTCCGGCCAGCTTGTGGCCGAGTTCACCGAGACGGAAAGCGGCAAGAGACCCACGAACCGCCCATAATTGCTGGCCGTCGGGTGAGGCTGCCCCGCAATCGAACCGGCATAAAAATAGCTTGCAAATATAGTTCCATGTGCTATAGTTCATAGTATTAGGTCGGCTACGTGCAGACTTTCAAAACGAAATGGCTTGCGCGGTTTGCCCGGTGCGAGGGGATAGCGGACAAGAGCTTGAGTGAGGCTATCGAGCGGGCAGAGCGGGGCATGATCGACGCCGATCTTGGCGGCGGCCTCATCAAGCAGCGCGTCGCACGGCAAGGACAGGGACGATCTGGCGGTTATCGCATGATCGTTGCCTATCGGACACAGGGTCGGGCCGTCTTCCTCCTTGGCTTCGCCAAGAGTGAACGGGAGAACATTAGCTCTGATGAATTGCTGTTCCTTCGGAAACTCGCGGAGAACTGGCTTGCCGCCGACGCCCAAAAGATTCGAGAGGAACTCAAGGCTGGCAATTTACAGGAGATCGAGCATGACCAGGAAAATTAGCAGTGTATCCGAGGCCATCCTTGAGATGGCCGACGACCAGCGCCGCAGTGGCATCATGGACGCGGCCACGCACGAAAAGATCACCATGCGCCTACTCGGCGCACAGGCTCTCAGCACGGCCGAGCCGATCAGCGGCGAGGAGATCCGCACCCTGCGCGAGCGGGCACACCTGAGCCAAGCCGTTTTTGCCCGCTATCTCAATCTCACCGTGGGCTATGTCTCGCAGTTGGAGCGCGGAACCAAGCAACCCAAAGGCCCGGCGCTCACCTTGCTCAACGTCATTCGCCGCAAGGGGCTTGAGGCGATTCTTTAGCAGTCACGACCTGCTGCAAACCAGGCAACCAACACCCCATCGTTGTACGATGGGCTTGGTGGATTTTTGTTCGTTGGTGGAGGGCTTTGATCGTGTCTGGAAGCTGGAGAAGGATTCTTTGTTGGGTGGTGCTGGCGGGGGCGATGGTTGCTCCCAGGGGGGCTCAAGGGCAGTTGGCCTTCCCGGACTCGGCGGCGCAGGCCGCGCCCAACCCGCTGACCGACCCGACCGTCAAGCCGGGCAAGATGCTGCTCTTCGACCTCGAAGCCCGCTTTGCCAAGGACGTGCTCGCGCGGGGCGGGGCGGCCTTTGCGGATTGGTTTGCCGAGGACGGCGTGGCGCTGGGCAACGGAGCGGCTCCGCTGGTGGGCCGCGTGGCGATTGCCAAATCCGCCAACTGGGATCCCAGGGTCTATCAACTGACGTGGACGCCGACCGATGCCCAGATGGGGCCATCGGGCGACGAGGGCTACACCTGGGGCCACTTTGAAGGGCACAGCAAGGACGCCAACGGCAACCCGGTGGCCACCAGCGGCCGGTATATCACCATCTGGCGCAAGCAGCCCGGCGGCAGTTGGAAGGTGGCGCTGGACGCGGGCGCCAATGAGCCCGCAGCGGCGGGCGACTGCTGCAAGCTGCCCACCGGCAACTAATACCTAGACCGTGTGATTGTGTANNGTAGCGCCGGTCTCCAGACCGGCTGTTGCGCGGGCGTCCACGCCCGCATTTGTTCTGGAATAATTACCAAATCACACAATCTCAGCACTAGAGCCTGCTACTGCCAAAATCCAATATCATGGGCAACCATTGAGCAAGCCGCAGGTCTGGAGCCTGTTATTAACCTTGGTGGAAGTCCAAAAGAATCACAACTTGCAGTGATTTCACGAATCTGATTCTTGGCTTCAAGTGCTTTAAAACAAATAACTTGCGAAAAGGCAAAATGACAGCCTCCAGCGTTCCCGTTACTTAAGTTGTAAGTAAACCGGCCCGCAACTCCCCTTTAGTGTCAGAGCCAGCGCGCGCCAGTTGCCCGATACTGTAGATTGGGTGACTTCGCCGATGTGTGCGATGCAGGGACCACAACTCGGGGAGGGCCACGGACCGGTTTTGCGGTTGGGATACGACCTATTTGACAGCGACCCGGACCCCGCGCTGGACGAGTTGACTGGGCTAGCCGGTGTGCTGTGCGGCGCCGACTACGCCTATATCGGTTGGATGGATTTCAAACGCCTGCGGTTCAAATCGCAGTATGGATTCAAGGCGGCCGATCAGCCGCGTTCTTCAACCGCCTGCCAGTGGGTAGTGGAGAAGGGCGAACACCTGCTGATCCGGGACACAGGACAGGATACGCGCTTCCCTCCGGAAGGGCTTCCGCTGCTCGGCGCAAGTCCTTGCCGCTCTTACGCCGGAACGCCGCTCGTCACCAGCTCTCAGCAGATTGTCGGCGCACTGGCGGTTCTGGCTCGGGAGCCGGACCGGTTCAGCCCGGAACACCTCACCATTTTGGAGATTCTGGCTCGCCAGGTGATGACGCGGCTGGAGCTCTACCGCGGAATCAGGGCGCAGGAGCAGGCGCAGCGGACCCTGCAGCGGACCGAGCGCGCGCTGGCCACCGAACGATGCTTTGTGGCCGGCACGCTGGACTCGATTCCATTCCTGGCTGCCCTGCTGAACACCGCCGGCCAGATGGTGCGGCTGAATTACCCCTGCATGCAATTGACCGGGCTGAGCCAGGCCGAAGCGGCGGGCCGTCCGTTCATCGAGGAGGTTCTGGAGGGTCATGACCGGGCCTGGGCCGCGGACAAGCTGCAGGAAGCCGCCGCCGGGCAGGTCTCGGGCCCCCACGAGACGGCTTGGATGATGCGCGGCGGCAAGGTTCGGTTCGTAAGTTGGACCTTGCGGCCACTGCCCGGGCCAACGGGCGAGATCCAGTACCTGATCGTCAGCGGCCAGGACGTGACCGAGCAGCGCGAGGCGGAAATAGCGCTGCTCTCCAGCGAAACGCGCTACCAGCAGGTGGTGGAGAACAGCCTGGGTTTCCTCTTCACCTGCTCCATGGAGGGCCGGCTGACCTCGCTGAATACCTTCACCGCGGAAACGCTCGGTTACAGTGCCGAGGCCCTGGCCGGCCGCGCCGTTTCAGAGCTTCTGGATGCGGGCGGCGCGGAAACATTTAAGGACTGCCTGCGCACCCTCGAAACCAAAGAAGAGTGGCAGGGCGCATTGCCGGTCCGCCGCAGCGACGGAAGCCATCGCCGCATCGCCTTCCGCAGCCGCCGCATGGAACCGCCCGGCGAACCGCCCTTTGTGCTTACCCACGGCATCGACGTGACCGAACAGTACGAGGCCGAAGAGGCGCTGCGCCTGGCCACGCGCCAACGCGAGATGATCCTCGAATCGGTGGGCGACGGCATCTATGGCATGGACCTCAATGGCCGGGTGACCTTCGTCAACCAAGCCGCCGCGCGCGCGCTGGGTTACACCCCCGATCAATTGACCGGACGCGACATGCATGAGGCCATCCACCACAGCTACGCCGCCGGCACGCCCTACCCAAAGGCTGCCTGCCCGATTTTTCGGGCCATGCTCCGCTGCGAGGCTACCCGCGCGCGAGATGAGATTTTCTGGCGCCAGGACGGCGCCTCGTTTCCGGTCGAGTACAGCGCCAGCCCGCTTATCGAGGATGGCCGGATCTCGGGCATGGTCGTGGCCTTCCAGGACGTCTCCGAGCGCCACCGCCTGGAGCGCATGAAGGACGAGTTCATATCCACCGTGGGCCACGAACTGCGCACCCCGCTTACCTCGCTGCGCGCCTCGCTGGGGCTCATCTCCTCCGGCTCGCTGGACAAACGGCCGGAAAAGCGCAGCAAGATGGTCGAGATGGCCATCAGTAGTTGCGACCGCCTGGTGCGCCTGGTCAACGACATTCTGGACTTCGACAGCGTGGAAAAAGGAAGGCTGCCGCTGCGCCGCCGGCCGGTGGAGGCCTTCGACCTGCTGCGCCGGGCAGCCGAAGCGGCGCAAGACTCAGCCGGCCAGGCCCACATCAGCTTTCGCATTGACGCCCAGCCGGCGCCGGTCCTGGCCGACGAAGATCGAATCCTCAAAGTCCTTCACGAGTTGATAGGCAACGCCATCAAGTTCTCGCCTCCGCAGACCCTGATCCGTCTGGCCGTGCAACCCTCGGACGCAAGCCCCTCCGGAACAAGCCCCTCCGGTGCAAGCGATGTCTGCTTCATCGTCGAGGACCAGGGCCAGGGCATCCCGCCTGAGAAGCTCGATCGCATCTTCGACCGCTTCCAGCAAGGCGACTCCTCCGACACCCGCGCTCTCGGCGGCACCGGCCTGGGCCTCGCCCTCTGCCGCAGCATCGTCGAGCAGCACGGCGGACGCATCTGGGCCGAAAGCACGCCCGGCAAGGGCAGCCGCTTCCTGTTCACCCTGCCCGCCGCAAACGAGAACAAGTAGGCGCCCTCGCTTTCCGCTTGCCAGCTAACCTCTCCCGAGATGTATTTGGCTGCATGAGCAGTCGCCTTTCGTCTGAATTTGCGTCGGTTACGAACGTAATTGCCACGAGGGCTTTTTAGTGCAGGATTGACTTGACTTGCCCTCGATGAGTGAGACGATTCATATGAGTTCGGAACGGAGCATGATGCGGGAGTTGAAATATCTGGCTTTGGCGCTTGTTATGGACTCGGCCTTCTGTTCGCCGCTTGTCGGACAGCAACCTCCGCACTGTGCGCAAATCCTGTTTTGTCTGTTCAACCAGGAAGCCGCAGCGTCCGATCCCGCTGGGATTCACAAGTACAGCGAGGATCTGATTGGGTTAATTGTTCCCCCTGAAGCAGGAAAAGCAGACATCGAACCGCTCGCCGATCGTCTGGCGCGGGCAGAGCAGATGGCTCGAGCAGGCAGCGGGAAATTAGTTGCCGAAGCCGATGTTGTTCGGGCGTTCAATGAACTGATGGCTAAGGTCGGGGCTCCGCCATCCATAAGGGCTGACGAAGCGTCCATGCGGAGATTCAGAGAACACGCAGTGTCAATCAAGGCCTTCCCCGCGCTGCTTTCGGCGGATCGCAATGGAACGAATTGTAATCCAGGTGAAGCTGTCTTTCTCCTCTACCTCCTGATCTCGGAAAACGGAATCCTCCACGAAGGAAACCTGGACAGTGCTCAGGCACTGATACAGATGAATAGTCAGGGAATTGAAGGCTATGGTGTTGCTCGCATGGAGGGGTTGGGTTTGAGTGCAAAGAAACCGGATTCGAGTGCTAGCGGCCTCCTTTCCTCGTATCCATCGAACCATAGTCGCAATGCGACCATCGTGTTGTTCAATCATGTGGCTGGCATGCTCGGCTTTTAAGGTAACGAGTGGATTATGCGGGTGAAATTCGTAATAGCGGGAGCTTTGTTCTTCGTAGTTTTGGGGCTTTCAGGCTGCGGTCCGGCTCCAACGCAAGGCATTGGGATTGCATCAAAAAACTGTCAAGGGGATCCTAGCGTCTATCCAACCCCTCAGTGTCTCCCCGGCAGCGATCTAATGCTGACTCCGAATGTTCCGGTCTGGGGAAATGTAGTCAATCAATATTATTTGAACGGAGTAGATCAAACTCAGGGTACAGTGGACTACTTCGGGAACAATGCGGACCCGCCTGCTACAACAGGTTCGAGTGGCGTACTGATTGTAAACAATGCAGAAGCACCTGCATATTGGAATCTTTACTGGCTCGAGCCCTGGAATTGTGGCTACAACACTGATCCGCAGACCCCTCCAGTCTACGAAGGTGTGACTTATTACGAGGGTGCAGACTGGTCGGAGTACGAAGCCCCAAATGCGCTGGTCGGTAATTACTACCCCAGCAAGACAGTTGTGGCATTGGATTGCGTCCACTATGGAGCCCTGTTACCCGCTTCCAGGCGATTCGCCATCTTGGGAAATCTGCCAAACGCTCTTACTCTGGGCTCCGCAGTGCCTTTGACGACGCAAAATGGGATGCCCCTTTTATACGTGTACGACCAGACCGGAACTGTGGTAGCCACCGAAACTGCAACAAGCGTGAGCAGCGACGGTACTCAAGCCACATTCCCATTTCCATCGACGCTGCCGCAAAGTGGATATTCACTGGCGCTGGTTAACCAGACTGGCGTCGGTATTGGGTTTGCGCCGGCAGGCGATAATCTTCTCTCTATCGCCAGCAGCCAGACGATTGCGGGCAATCCGTTCGGCGTGTCTGCGGGCGCCCAAACTTACAACCGAACTTACTACTCGTTATGTCCCACGCGCGGACAAAAGACCCAATGCACCAAGAGCTCGACTTACAACACGTTTCCCGTTGTTTCTCTGTATTCAAAGAACCAGGTTCTCGTCGGATCGACGGCGGTGAGTGTCGGTACGAACCCGACCGCGATTGCCGCGTATTCGTCTGGACCGGTTTATGAGGACTTCGGTGATGATTGCCACACCGATATCCGTGCGTTTTCAGGAACGACCCGCGCCGTTGTCGCCAACTCGGGCAGCAATTCGGTTAGCGTTCTCGACATCGTAAACGACGCGCTTCTCTTCAACGTGACAGTCGGCAACCAGCCCGTCGCTTTGGTCGTGAATTCCACGGGCAGCGAAGCCTACGTGGCCAACTACAAGGACAGCACGGTAACGCCAGTCAATTTAAGCGCAGGTACGGCATCGGCAAGCGTCGCTGTTGGAGGAAAGCCTACCTCGGTTGCGCTAACGTCTGCTGGCATTCTTTGGGTAGGTGGCGTAGGCTTTCTCACCGAGATCAATACTCAAACAATGAGCGTTGTAGCCACCGAGTCGACTGCAGGGAAAACAATTGTCTCGCTTGGATATAGCGATGCATACAACGAATTAGTTGTCTCATCTGTAGACACAAGCGGAAACGTGTACGTCGAGGAGGTCACTCCGAGCACTTTTCAAGCTGGGGCTGCCTACGCTCCGGTTGCATCGCAAACGGTTTCAACCGTCGGGACGTATCTCAATCCGGTCACTAACAAGGAGGTTCAGGGCTATACAGCAACCCTGGCAAAAGCCAGCACCAGCGTCATCAACACATACCAGCCCGGAGCCCCGCCGATAGTAGTGCAGGATGGGTGGGCTGTGATCACCGCGACCCCGACCGGCTTCACGATTACGGATATATCTGGAAACGTTGTGCTCGTTTCGGAGACGACGCCTTCGCCCATCACCGCGATCGCTGTCGATCCCAAGCTCAACGTCGCTTATCTTGTCATGCCGGACTCCAACACTCTTTTGACCGTACCTTTGCCTGGAACGAACTAACTGTTTAGGCGCCCGTGCGCCCCGGCGCAAGAGAATCTTGCGGCACATCGCTCCGCATGCTTTCAGAAAAGGTCAACGACGGGAGGAAATGTCAGAAGCAGGCTCAGGCCCAGGAATACGAGAGCAATGGCGCTGATACGGCCCGCGGCGACTGTCCTTTTCCGCCAACGCCACTCCAGAATCCCCCAGGTGAAAAGCCAGGTGAGAATGGCAGCCGTGGTTACGCCGGAGAGAGGACCCGTCGGCTTATAGAACACAAGGCTGCTCTTGATGAGAGCCGACTTATCGCCGGCGAAGGCCAATACTGCCAGAGCAAAGGAGCCGGCGCCCGCCGAAAGAATGGCAGCCGCGCCGGAACCGTTCGGCCTTGCGGGAGCGTTAAGGGAAACAACACGGTCTGACGAATTCATTTTTCTCCTCCGGGGCTCAGTTGAATCGTGGGTCCGCCCTGGACCGGCGCGTATTTATTGATCATCGCGCCGAAAAAGCCCGCGACGCCCGCGGCAAGAAACGAAACCAGAGTAAAACAAAGCACCGCCGCGCGAAGTTGCCTGTGATTCCTGAGGCCGCGGCCGTACCGGATGAAGACGAACGCGGCCATGGTGATCGAGATCGGGACAAGCCAGGCGATGTGCTCCTTCCACTCCATCCCAAACGAGTGCCAGCCGATGGTTGTGGGACTGGACAGCAGCAGCCGCTGCGGATACATCGAAAGATCGGCTGTTCCCGGCGGAGGCGCAGCGCGGTACCACGGGTAGAGGACGTAAGCTCCGGTCAGCACGGCGGCCCATGCGAGCACAACCATCGTGATCAGGTAACCCTTCAGGAAGCGCTCATGGCCGGGTGTGGAATCGGACGGTGGGTACGAGCTAGTGAAGCGATAAAGCTCCAGGAGCGCGCCGGAACATGCCAACAAGTAGAGGGCGCCGAATCCCATGCCGTGGATCAGTGCCCAGAGACTGCGCGTCGTGATTTCCATTCGTGTGTCCTCCCCTGCGGATCGGACGTAACTGCGGGCCGTGTCCCGGAGTTCATTCAGAACCTCTTCCGTTCATCGGCCCCTGCATCCAGTCGTTTCTCGCTGCGTCCTTCTTGTCGTCTTTTGCCCAGGTCCAGTACATGCCTGCGTAGGCGTAATTTTCTGTCTGGCCGGCGATGGAGTGGCCGTAGCAGAACAGGAACTGCTCGCCGGGGTGATGCTTGAAATGGTAGTAGCCCCCCACGTCAATCATCGTCGAGCGCCCAGTCTGCGCCGCGGCATAGCCTTCGCGCCCATGCGCAAAGACTTCCGCGCCCAGTTCAAGCCTCTCGTTGATCTCCCGTTTTACCAACCATCCGGTGTAAGGAAAATCGCGATAGTTCGTCTGCGGAACCACCTGATAGCCGCCGCCTCCGTCAAAGAGCCAGTGCCCTGAGTTCTTTTGCAGCCAGACGGGGAGTTTGTACCAGACTTTTCCGGCGCCGAGTCCTTTGTCAAAATTTCCGGTCGGCATTTCAAACATGGGGAAGGTGCCGATTTGCGGAACGTGCCTGGTTTCTTTGATGATGGCGAGTTTCACGCCCAGTTCCATGTCGGTAAGACCGAACGCGCTCAGACCCGTTCCGCCGGGCAGGTAAACAGGATTGTTCGATGGGAAGACGCCTCCCCAGGGAAGTATGGCGTGCAGTTGCACTCTGGGAATCGCGCCCCAGTTGAACTCGAAGGCCGGACCTGTGGAGTCGATCTCCGCCGGTGTGCCGTCCATGCCTCCGAAGATATAAAACTCGTAGTGATGCAAGTCGACCGGCACCGGATCGTCGGTTTGATAGGGAGGGCCCTGCGCCCACAGCTTTTGAGCGGCGAGCATGAAGAGCAGGAGCAGCGTCAGCCTTGAGCATTTGCCGTTCATCCTCATCGGCCCACCTGCCCTCCCACGATGATCCTGATCTCCCCTTTGAAGCAAATGTCCATCTCGAACAGAATATATCGAACTTCGATAATAAACAATTCGGGAAGCGATCCGGAGGCGGTATATTTATCTTATGTTAAAGGAACAGCGGGAACTCTTTTTCGGACTCATACGGATTCACGTGCTGGTGCATGCTTCTCACGAGCCCATCTTTGGACTGGCCATGATGGAGGAGCTGGCGCATCACGGCTATCGCATTGGCCCCGGAACTCTCTACCCGCTCTTGCATGGCTTGGAACGCCACGGCCTGTTGAGGTCTGTCCTCAAAAATGTTGGCGGGCGCAAGCGGCGGGTTTACAAGATCACACCCGTCGGCAGGAAGGCTTTAGACAAGGCCAGAGGGAAGGTTGACGAGTTGCACCGCGAACTTCATGAAATTCATCCGCGGAAAATCTCGCCTCTCCCCGATCCCCGGCACTGACCAATACTTCCCCTGCCGCCGCGCCGTGAGAGAATGCCTTCGACAGCCTTCCCTGCCGATACTCCTTGGCTGCCGGACGACAAACCCATGGCTTTATCGACAAACGTACTGAATCTGCTCTTCGGCCGCCCGCTGGCTACCAGCGAGGAGCGCGCCGAGCACATCGGCCCCGTCGCCGGCATCCCCATCTTCGGCCTGGACGCCCTCAGCTCCGCCGCGTACGGCCCTGAGGCCGCGCTCACGCTGCTCATCCCGCTGGGCCTGATGGGCGTCAAATACATCGTCCCGGTGAGCGCGGCGATCGTGATCCTGCTGGCCATCGTCTACTTCAGCTACCGGCAGACCATCGACGCCTATCCTCACGGCGGCGGCTCCTACACCGTGGCCAGCCAGAACCTGGGCGAGGGCGCGGGCCTGCTGGCCGCGGCCGCCCTGATGATCGACTACATCCTCACCGCCGCCGTGGGCATCTCGGCCGGCGTGGGCGCGCTCATCTCCGCCGTGCCCGCCTTGCAGCCACACACCCTGCAACTGTGCCTGGGAGTGTTGTTGATCCTCACCATCGTCAACATGCGCGGCGTCCACGACACCGGCGTGGTGTTCATGATTCCCACCTACCTGTTCACCGGAACGCTGCTGATCGTGATCGGCGTCGGCGCCTGGCGCGTGTTCGCCGCGGCGAACGCGGGCCATCCTCTCCCGGCCACGCCGCTGCCCGTGCTCCCCGGCGCCACCGCCGCCGTCAGCCTATGGCTGCTGCTCAAGGTCTTCGCTTCCGGCTGCACGGCCATGACCGGCGTGGAGGCNNAGCAACGGCGTGATGGCCTTCCGCGACGACACGCGCAGGAACGCCAAAATCACGCTGACCATCATCATCGTTCTGCTGGCGACGCTGCTGGCCGGCATTGCGCTCTTGTGCCGCGCCTACGGCATCGGCGCCACCAACCCCGACGGCCCCGGCTACGAGAGCGTGCTCTCCATGCTGACCCGCGCGGTCATGGGCCACGGCTGGTTTTACTACGTCACCATCGGTTCTGTGCTGCTGGTGCTGGCGCTCTCCGCCAACACCGCCTTTGCCGATTTTCCCCGCCTCACCCGCGCCATCGCCCTCGACGACTACATGCCCCACGTCTTTCTGCTGCGCGGACGCCGCCTGCTCTACTCCTGGGGCATTTATGTCCTGGTGGCGCTTACCGCCCTGCTGCTGATCGTCTTCGGCGGCGTCACCGATCGGCTGATTCCGCTCTTCGCCATCGGCGCGTTCCTGGCCTTCACCCTCTCGCAGGCCGGCATGGTGATGCACTGGAAGCGCAAGGGCGGCGCGCCGCTGCATATGTTTGTCAACGGCCTCGGCGCCGTGGCCACGGGCATCACCGTCATGGTGGTGCTGGTGGCCAAGTTTGTTGAGGGCGCATGGATCACGGCGCTGCTGGTCATTGCCATGATCGTGCTGATGCGCGCCGTCAAGCGCCACTACGCCGGCGTGGACCGCGAGACTGCCCTCGCCCGGCCCATCCTGCCCGCCGAGGTCACCGAACCCATCGTCGTGTTGCCCATCGACCGCTGGAGCCGCATCACGGAGAAGGCTCTCAGCTTTGCGCTGTCCATGTCTTCCGACATTCGCTGCCTGCACGTGCAGACCGGCGAGGAGCCGGACGAGATCTCGCAGGATTGGGAAAAGGACGTGGCCGCTCCACTGCGCGCCGCCGGCAAGTGCGTTCCCAAACTCGAGATTCTGCAATCGCCCTTCCGCTACGTCCTGCAGCCGGTGGTCGATTACGTCCTGGCCGTAGAACGGGAGTCCAGCTTCCGCAAGGTCTGCGTGCTGGTGCCGGAGCTGGTGGTGCGCCACTGGTGGGAAAATCTACTGCACAACCGCCGCGCCGAAATGCTGAAGGCCATCCTGCTCATGCGCGGCAACCGCCGCATCGTGGTCATCAACATTCCATGGTACATCGAATGAGATTGAAGAGCGGGATTCAGGAGATTGCCCCGTCACGCCGATCCTGGGTGGCCATTGAAAACGGCTGGGAGCTGGATTGGGCCCGCACCAAGGCCATCGGCCGCTATCTTCCCGGTGGAATCGCCGTCACAGGTACAGGCAGTTCCGGCAGTCTGCTGCGGCTCTCCGAGCCGGTTCCGGTCCAATCGCGCTGAGTGGACTTCATCGAACCGGGTGGAGAGGATAGTCTATGAGGGTACCGCATCCCAGTCACGGCGCCTGCTCGAGGGGAATGCCCTGGGAACGGCAGGCCAGCCACAGCAAGGTATTGAGGAGAGTCTCAAGTTGAAGAGAAAGTTGTTGCTTTCGATTTTGGCCGTGGTTCCGGCCGCGCTTATGCCCCTGGCGGCCGCAAGCCAGGTTGCCCCAGCCTCTGGATCGGCCTCCGCCGAGCGGGTTGAACCCTCTTACAAGTATGAGGTCTACGCCGGCTACGGCTACACCAGCCTCAACCAGGTAAACCAGTCCCGCTACGGTTTGCAGGGCGTGAATCTCTCCGTCACCCGAGATTGGGGCAAATACTTCGGCGTCACCGCGGACGGCGCCTATTACGGATACGCGACCGGCTCCGGCAACCCCGGCACCCCGTCGGTGGATACGGTCCTGTTCGGACCCGTGCTTCATGCCAACCTCTACGAGCGCACCGGCGTGTTCGTTCATGTGCTGCTGGGCGGGGAACACACCGGCGGCGAGAGCATGACCCCCAACATCTCCTTTGCCGCAGGAGTCGGCGGCGGCATGGAGTACAAGCTGAGCCCGCACTTTGCCGTGCGCGCCTCCGGCGACTACATCGGCGCGTCGTTTTCCGTGAGGGGGAATTCATCGGGCCTTGGATACTCCCCGCACAGGTCCTTTGATCCGCGCGCCACCATCGGCGTGGTGTACAAGTTCTGACCGTTAGAAAGGCAATTCAGTCCGATGAAAGCGAAGAGGCGTCCGCCGCGGCGGACGCCTCATTTTGTTTTGTTCCAACAACACCGGTTCATCCGCGCAAAGAATGTCTGCTAGATCGGCCTTAGGCCGCTTCCGACGCCACTGAATAAGAGAGCATCAGAATGCCGCTCGGCAATGTCTTGCTCTCCTTCAGATGCAATAGCTGACGCCGTCCCTCTGGCAGCAGTGGAACCCCGCTCCCCAGCATCACCGGCATCACCACCACTTCCACAGCATCCACAAGTCCAGCATCGAGCAGGCTGCGAAACAACACGCTGCCGCCGGAGAGCCAGATGTCCTTGCCCGGCTGCGCCTTCAACGCGGCCACGGCCTCCGCAACACCGCTGCTCAGGATGGTGACGCCGGGGTGCTCTTCCGGCTTCAGCGTGCTGGATACGACGATCCAGCGCTGGCCAAGATCCGGCCACTGAGCCGCCCTCACCCTCGCAATCTCAAACGTTCGCCGGCCCATCAGCAGCGTGTCGAACTGCGCGTAAATTGCCGCGTAATCCAACGCAGGATCAGACACGAACCAGTCATTCTCGCCGTTGGGTCCGGCAATAAAGCCATCCAGGCTCATGGCCACGCCGTAACGTAAGCGCCGCAATTCGACCTCCGATCACCCAGGCCTACCCCTCTTCCGCCTCGCGCAGTTTGGCAATCACGGTGAAGTCTTCGAGCGTAGTGATGTCTCCCTTGATCTCGCCGTGCGTGGCCAATTCCCGCAGCAGCCGGCGCATGATCTTGCCGGAGCGGGTCTTGGGCAGCGCCTCGGTAAAGCGGATATCGTCCGGCCGGGCCAGCGAGCCGATCTCCTTCGAGACCCACTTCCGCAGCTCGTCCTTCAACTGCTCGCTGGGATAGTTGCCGCTTTCAAGTGAAACAAACGCGGAGATCGCCTGGCCCTTCAGCTCGTCCGGTCGGCCCACTACCGCGGCCTCGGCCACTTTGGGATGGGCGACCAGGGCCGACTCGACCTCCATGGTGCCGAGGCGATGGCCGCTCACATTGATCACGTCGTCCACCCGGCCCATCAACCAGAAGTAGCCGTCGGCGTCCATGCGCGCGCCGTCGCCGGTAAAGTAGCTGCCCGGCACGTCGCTCCAGTAGGTCTTCCGGTAGCGTTCGGGATCGCCATAGACGGTGCGCGCCATCGAAGGCCAGGGCTTGCGGATGACCAGCAGGCCGCCGCTTCCCGCGGGCACAGGTTCACCTTCCTTGTTGACCACTTCGGGCTGAATGCCGAAAAAGGGCCGCGTAGCCGAGCCGGGCTTGGTGGGCACAGCGCCGGGAATCGGCGCAATCAGAATGGCGCCCGTCTCGGTCTGCCACCATGTATCCACGATGGGGCAGCGGTTGTGGCCGATCTTCTCCCGGTACCACATCCACGCCACGGGGTTGATCGGTTCGCCCACCGTTCCCAGCAGGCGCAGCGAGTCCAGCCGGTGCTTTTCCACATGCTGGTCGCCCCACTTCATAAATGCTCTGATGGCCGTGGGCGCGGTGTAGAAGATGCTCACATGATGGTCGTCGACGATCTTCCAGAAGCGGGAAAAATCGGGCCAGTTGGGCGCGCCTTCATACATCAGCACGGTGGCCCCGTTCTGCAGCGGCCCATACACCACATACGAGTGCCCGGTAACCCATCCGATATCCGCCGTGCACCAGAAAACGTCCTCGTCCCGAATATCGAAAACATACTTGGTGGTCAGGTAGGTCTGCACCGCGTAGCCGCCGGTGGTGTGAACCAGCCCTTTGGGCTTGCCCGTGGTGCCGGAGGTGTAAAGAATGTACAGCGGATCCTCCGAATCCAGTTCTTCAGCCGGGCACTCGGGCGCTGCTGCCGCCACCAGATCGTGCCACCAGCGGTCGCGGCCCTCCACCATCTGCACCGGGCTGCCGCTACGGCGGTAGACCACCACGTGCTTCACGGTGGGACAGGCGGCCATGGCCTCATCCACGGTCTGCTTGAGCTGGATCTCCTTGCCCCGGCGGTAGCTCGTGTCCTGGGTGAGAATGGCCACGCACTCTGAGTCGTTCACGCGGTCGGCGATGGCGTTGGCGGCAAATCCGCCAAAGATCACCGAATGGACGGCTCCGATGCGCGCGCAGGCCAGCAGAGCAATGGCCAACTCCGGCGTCATGCCCATGTAGACGGCCACGCGGTCGCCCTTCTTGATGCCCAGCGCCTTCAGGGCATTGGCGAACTTTTGCACTTCGGCGTGCAACTCGGCGTAGGTCAGCCGGCGCACCTCGCCTGGCTCGCCCTCCCAGATCAGCGCGGCCTTGTCCCGGCGGGCTCCCAAAGCGTGCCGGTCCACGCAGTTGTAGCTTAGGTTCAGCTTGCCGCCCACAAACCACTTTGCCCAGGGCAGATCCCACTCCAGCACCTTGTCCCAGGGCTTGAACCAGTGCAGATCCTTCGCCACCCCGGCCCAGAAGCTCTCCGGATCGTCGATCGATTGCTTGTAGAGCGCCTCGTACTGCTCCAGGCTCTGGATGTGGGCCTTCGCACTGAACTCGGCAGGCGGCGGAAAGACGCGGTCTTCGCGCAGTGTCGAGTCGATATCCCGATTGGCGGCAACTGGGTTGGCAACAGCGGAATCGGGCAGGGAAGACATACGAACCGTCCTTTGGGGAAGAGAGATCGAAACGGCTCGCGGCGCGGCTCGGGATGCAGCTCCCGCGGAGACTCCGTGTGCGTGTAACTCTACCGAGCGAGGCGCACAAACGGCAAGTGGCCGGAGAAAATGGCGCGTGGGGCTGGCGCGTTCAGAACCAGCGGGCTTTGGAGGCGGGCTGGCGTCCGTCCGCTACACGGCCTTCTTCTGCGCGTGAACGTACTCCCGCAGCGCTGCATTGATGCGGCTTTGGTACCGCCGTCCGGTGGCGCGGAAAAATGCGACGACCTCGGCATCCAGCCGCAGAGTAATCTGCTGCTTGTTCTCGGCCGGAATCAGCTCCGAGACGCGCCGCCAGCCGGTGCTGGGCTGCTCGGGAATATCGCTCAGGTCGATGTCTTCGTCGCGCAACTCGCGCAACGCCTGCATCTGCTCTGGAGTCATCCGCGGCGGATTCTCGGGATCAAACCGAAACCTGACCATTCCAGTATTCGATGAGCTCATTGTGTGTCGCCCTCCTGGCGGAAATGATGCGAGTTAGATCCGAGCGGGGAGTGAAAACGACCATAAGGACAAACTCCTCGACTCGTCCGATCACCTGCCACCGTTCCTCCCCGTCGTGGTCGCCCTCGTCTGGGCGCTCGATGCGGTTCGGGTCCCGGAAGACATGAGTGGCGTAATCAAAAGTCACCCTGTGCTTACACAGGTTGGCTTGAGCTTTCGCCGGATCCCACTCGAACTCCAAAGGATTTGGCGCCTGCCAATTGAAGGACTGCAGTTTCATTCATATTGCCTTTCCTCCCGGTTCGGGCAGCCCAGATTCACTGAACAGCCGACGGCTCCCACCGCCAACTACAGAATACCACAAATATACCTATAAATGTAGCTACGATGCCAGACTTCGTCCTGGATTACCGACCCGGGACCGGTCGTTCCTTTCCGCACCTGCCATATGGCGGTTGATCCGGAGCCTTACCCACAAGCGCGCAAAAGGCCAGGTACTCATCCACGGCGGCGCGGAAGTTGGATTCCAGGCTATCCGCGTCGGCCCCTTCATAAACAATGGAGTCGCGCATGCCGAGCAGCGATCCGTGCAGAACTCGATCCTCCGCGCTGTATTCGACCGAGCCGTCGTAGCCCTTGTACTGGAGTGTTTGGCTCATGGAATCCCCTTTTGCTTCTGCGGACTTCCCGGGTCTCAAAGTCGAGACTTGGGGCACCCATTTCATATCGGCAGTTGATGGCAGACTCAAGCGTACCGCTTCCGGTGCCATACCCACGCGGTGCGGATGATCTCGTCGAGTTGGGTGTACCTGGGCTTCCAGCCCAGTTCCCGGATCGCCTTCTCCGAGCTGGCAACCAGCACGGCGGGGTCGCCGGCGCGGCGGGGATGGATTTCGGCGGGGATCGGGTGGCCGGTGACGCGGCGGGCCGATTCGATGACCTCGCGGACGCTGAATCCCTGGCCATTTCCCAAATTGAGAATCAGCCGGTCCCGCGTCTCCAGCGCATCCAGGGCCAGCAGATGCGCGTCGGCCAGGTCGGAGACGTGGATGTAGTCGCGGATGCAGGTCCCGTCCGGCGTCGGGTAGTCGTCGCCATAGATGCGGATCGACGGGCGGCGGCCGAGGGCGACATCGAGAACCAGCGGAATCAAGTGGGACTCGGGCTCGTGTGCCTCGCCGCGAGCCACGCCGTCCGGCCCCTCCAGGTCTCCAGCCGCTCCAGCCACGTTGAAGTAGCGCAGCGATGCGTAGCGCAGGCCGTGAATGCGGTTGAACCAGTCGAGCATGTGCTCCACCAGCAGCTTGGACTCGCCATAGGCGTTGCCCGGCAGAAGGCGCGCATCCTCTTGAATCGGAATGGACTCCGGCTCCCCGTAAACGGCGGCGGTGGAGGAGAAAACCAGCCGGCGTGGACCGTGAGCCAGAATCGCTTCCAGCAGAGAGAGGGTGGACGCGGTGTTGTTGCGAAAGTAGATCTCGGGCCGCGCCATGGACTCGCCGGCTTCGATGAGGGCGGCAAAGTGGAGCACGCCGTCGAAGGGCCGGCCTTGGGCTTTGGCGGTGGTGAAGATATTTTCAAGCGCGGGCCGATCCGCCAGCTCTCCCTCCACAAATTCCACACCCGCAGGCAGCAGCTCTCGCCGGCCGTGGCTCAGGTTGTCAAAAACCACCACCAGATGCCCCTGTTCGGCAAGCAGGCTCGCGACTGTGCCACCGATGTACCCCGCGCCCCCTGTAACCAATATCTTCACAAAAAACTGCCCTTTCCCGAGCACTCTGGTTTACCCTGTCAGTATTACTACAGGGTATGGTTGGGATGGCCCAAAGCCGCCCTTCTTCAGACCGTCGCCCAGGCGGCTTACCCTATACTAAGTGCTGAGCGCCGTTCGATATTGGCGCTGGGCATGGTGGCTGCTGGCTTCGTCTCGCCGCAAGCCAGGCAATAGGCTTTCCTTCCGGGAAGCAGAAGATTGCAGGTTTTTTGGTTGGATGCCTTGGACTTGAATTGGAGCGCCTCAATGCCCAGGGTCTATGCGGCTCACATTGCGAAGTGCGCGGATCATGGCAAGGCCGTGCTTGCCCGCAATTGTTACGGCTTCCCCTGGCCGTTCGCAACAGGCATGATGACGGATTCCCCCCTTCTCCCCATCGGATTTACCTTGGGGCGATCTCAAATGGGCCGGGCGGCCGGGCGAATCGCGGCAGATTCACCCCGGAACGAGAGAGCGCGGCGTCATCCGCCGGGATGCAAATTGCATCTAACCGATTGTAGCGGGCACGGACTGCGGCCTCGTTCCGGCCGGCTGAAGCAGGTTCGGGGTTGCGCACGAGTCGCGCGGGAAATTGAAGACCTCCGCGCGCGTTCTTTTCCCCGATTCGCTGCTGCCTCCGGTCGTGCCTGCTTTGAAAATGCGGTTCTGCGACGTCTCAACGGACGCAAACGAGGTCTGAAAACATGGCGGTGACATACTACCCGGAAAGTACCAACCTCGGTTTGCTCCCCGAACCCGAGAGCCGCTCCGCCTCGTTTATCACCAGTACGGTGATCAACGGGATCATCCTTGCCCTGAGCATCTACGTCGGATTGACGGTCAAGCATGTGGTCGATGCGCACAAGTATGAGCAGACGCAGTTGATCGTCCCAAACACTCCGCCCAAGATCAAGGCCAAGGTACCCCCGCCGCCTCCGGCGCAGGATATGCCCAAGCTGCCCGAGCTGAAGCTGGACGCTCCCAGGATCGCGATGCCCAAGCCCAAGCCGGAGCCCAAGTTGCCTGACGTGAAGATGGAAGCCAAGGTAGCGATGCCGGCCATCAAACCGTCCAGGACTTCCGTCATACTGGCGCCGCAGCCCAAAACGGCCCTGAAGCCCGCGGCCATGCCGGCGCAGGACAACCACGTCAAGCCCTCGACGGCGCCCGTGCATCTGGGCCAGACCTTCGGCGTCATTCCGAATCCCAACGCCAAAGGGCCAGCCACCATCGCGGCCATCGGCAACGAATATGGCAATATGAGGGGTCCGGCCATCGCGCCCCATGGAGTGCCAGGCTCGACCGGCATTGGCGATGGAATTAAATTCGGCAACAACGGCGGCAGGCCCGGCGGCAAGGTAGCCTCGGCCAGCATTCCGGACGCCGCGAAGGCCACCCCATCGGGTAACGTGGGCAAGGTAGCATCGGCCGGCATTTCCGCCGCACCCACAGCCGTGGTGGCAGCCCCCAGGGCGGTCGCCGAACCGGTCCCCACCGATCTGGTGGTCATCTCCAAGCCTGAGCCCCAGTACACCAGCGAGGCCCGGCAGTTGAAGGTTCAGGGCGATGTCATCCTGCGGGTAACCTTTACCGCCGCCGGCCGGGTTGTGGTGCAAGGCTTGGTGCATGGACTGGGTCATGGCCTGGATGAAGAAGCTCGCCGGGTGGCGCAACTGATACGATTTCGTCCAGCCACCCGCAACGGACAGGCGGTCGACTTGACGACCAATATCACCGTTTCGTTTCAGTTGGCGTAGCATTTACGTTGAACACAGAAACAAAGGCTGAGCTCAGCCGCGCGACGCCGAAACGACACTCGCGGCCAGAGGAAGACCTGGAAGAACTTGCCCTAGGAGTTTGACATGACGTTTCGGAAGATCCCCCTCACCATCCTGATCCTTATTCTGGCCGTACCCTGCGCGTACGCAAAGAAGCAACCGAAGTACGAACAGGCGCACCAACTCACCGCCGAACAGGCCGCGCTGGTGGAAAGAGCCGTCGGACGCGAAAAGGTGCTGATCAAGGCCATTCAGCAGCGCACGCCGCTGGTGGAGACCTACATCCAGAACACGCGGCCCGACGTGAAGCTCTACGAGGTGCCGGTCGAAGACCAGTACACGCTGAGCCGCGTCGACTTCGGCAGGGGCTTCTTCGACAAGACATACGAACCCCGCTCGGCCGTCAAGCACGGCTTCTTCAAGGGTTCGCTTGGGGCCATCACCGGGCTGACCAAGGCGCTGGGGCTGGAGCGGTTCACCTACTCCCCCACCGGCTTCATGCAGATGATGTTCCTCGACCCCACGGGCTTTGACAACCAGCACTACGTCTTCAGCTTTGTGCGGCCGGAGTTTCTGGGCTCGGTCCGCACCTGGGTCTTCGACGTGCACCCCAAGGTATCCGGCATGGGCCGGTTCTATGGCCGCATCTGGATCGAGGACGAGGATGGCAACGTAGTCCGCTTCAACGGCACCTACACCGGGCCCCACTCCGAGGATTCCTCGAAATACTACTTCCACTTCGACAGTTGGCGGATGAACGTGCAGCCCGGAATCTGGCTGCCCGTCGCCGTCTATGTGGAAGAGACGACCCGCATCGAAAGCGCGAAGACCGTCGGACTGCGGGCCCAGACTCACTTCTGGGGCTACTCCCTCAAGCTGCCCACCAGGGATAGCGAGAACGTCAGCGTGAAGGTGGACGACGCCGTCGACAAGAGCGACGACTCGCAGGACGTGAGCCCGCTGCAGGCCACGCGCGCCTGGGTCACCCAGGCGGAAAACAACGTGATCGACCGCTTGGTGGAGGCCGGCCTGGTAGCGCCGCTCGATCCAGGCGGCTACGAAAACAAGGTCCTGGACCAGATCGTGATCAACCTGGTCGTGCCCAACAACCTGGCCTTTACCGACCAGTTGCATACCCGCATCCTGCTTTCGACCACCGTGGAAACCACCACGGTCGGCAACACCATCCTCATCAGCAAGGGGCTCATCGATACCCTGCCCAGCGAGGAAGCGATCGCCTCGGTGGTGGCCATGGAACTGGCCCACATCGCCATGGGCCATCATATCGACACCCGCTACGCCTTCAACGACCGCCTCATGTTCCCCGACGAGTCGGCCTTCCAGCGCATCTACATGTACCACTCGGACCACGACAACGCGGAAGCCGCCAGGAAGGCCTTAGAGTACCTGCAGAACTCCATGTACAAGGACAAGCTGCCCTCGGCGGGCCTCTACTATGCGCAGTTGGTCGATCGCGCCAAGGTGCTCAAGGGTCTCAACTCTCCCAAGCTCGGCGATTCGCTGCTCAAAGCCGACGGAACCCCGTGGATGGCCGACCTGCAGAAGATGGCGCCCAAGCTGAACTGGGACGATCTCACCCAGACTGCTGCGCTGCCTCTCGGCAGTTGGCTCAAGACCGATCCCTGGGACGACAAGGAGCACATGCTCAACGCCAAACGGTATGCGCCCATGAACGCCCGCGACAAGATGCCATTCGAAGTGACGCCGATCTTCTACAAGCTGCAGCGCTATGATGCGGCCCGCGTCGAAGCCCCGACAGCACCCGCCGCGGCCGCCCCCACGCCTGGAACTGGCGCGCAGCCTGCCGCGGGCGACCAGCCGGCAGCCCCGCCGGCTGCTGCTCCTGCAACGCCCCCGCCCGCTGCGGCGCCCACGCAAACTGCGCCGGCACAACAGTAGAGCAAACTTCGAGAACCCTGGCCGGTACGCGCCGCGCAACTCATCCCGGACAGGGTTCTCGCTTGATGTTCACACTGCCTTGGCGCAGATTCACCCCGCCTCCCCCGGAATGGATTAACATTGTGCCCACCCGTTTTCCATCTATGAAACGATCGATCGTCGTTTGGCTCTCCATCCTGCTTGCCGCCGCAACCTTATCCGCGCGCGCGCAGGTGGCCCCCTCGGCCACCGCCCGGCAGTTTTCCATCACCGCCGGCGTCCTCGCGTCCGGCTTTCAGCCCGACTACCAGGGAGGAATCACCGCTCAAGCCAGCCCATACCCCCTGTATGGCGCGGGCGCCTATGTGGACGTGGAGTTTAACCGTTGGGTTCAGGTTGAAGCGGAAGGACGCTGGCTGCGCTTCAACCAGTACCTGAACATCAACCAGAGCAACTACCTGATAGGCCCCCGGATTCCCATCCACCGCTTCTGGCGGGCAACCCCCTATGCCAAGGTGCTGATCGGCCTCGGGGATATGACTTTTGCATACGGCGACGCCACGGGCCGATTCACCGACATCGCCTACGGCGGCGGCGTGGACATCAAGCTGACCAAGAGGATCAGCGCACGCGGCGACTTCGAGTACCAGCAGTGGCCCCAGTGGTTGAATAGCTCGCTCTATCCCTACGGCGCCAGCGTCGGCATCGGCTACAAGATCTTCTGAGAGCGGCGCTGAAGCGCTTTCGCCACTGCGCAGACTGACCACAAATAGAAAGGGCCATCCGCCGCGGCGGATGGCCCTTCTGCTTGAAGCAAAGTTGAACGGCGTTATGCCGGCGAAGGCGAACCCTCCGGATAGCTTGGTCCGCTGCGGCTCTCCGGCTTGAGAACCTGCTGCACGTCGGGGCTGCCGGTATCGCTGGGCGTGGCCAGAATCGAGCGCAGCGGCGGCAATTCCTGGCCCTCGATCAGCATCCTCACCTCTTCGGCGTCGATGGTTTCGCGCTCCAGCAGTGCCGCGGCGATGCGGTGCATCGCGTCCGCATGCGATTCGACGATCGAATGAGCCGATTGGTAGGCCTCGTCGATCAGACGGCGCACCTCGAGGTCGATCTGCCGCGCCGTCTCCTCGCTGAAGTCGCGATGTTGCGCGATCTCGCGGCCCAGGAAGATCTGCTCCTCCTTCTTGCCGAAGGTGAGCGGACCCAGCCGGCTCATGCCGTACGCGCAGACCATGCGCCGGGCCAGATCGGTGGCGCTTTCAATATCGCTCCCCGCGCCGGTGGACATCTGGTTGAGAAAGATTTCTTCCGCCACCCGTCCGCCGTAAGAAATGGCCAGATTGGCTTCCAGGTATTCCCGCGTGTAATTGTGCCGGTCGCCGGGCAAAAAGATGGTCACGCCCAAAGCCATGCCGCGCGGGATGATGGTGACCTTGTGGATCGGGTCGGAGTGCTCGCGCCGGAACGACACCAGCGCATGGCCCGCCTCGTGATAGGCGGTCACCCGCTTCTCTTCCTCGGTCAGCAGCATGGACTTGCGCTCGGCGCCCATGAGCACCTTGTCCTTGGCCAGCTCGAAGTCGTACATGGTGACCTGCTTGCGATTCATGCGCGCAGCGCTCAGAGCGGCCTCGTTGACCATATTGGCCAGGTCGGCGCCGCTGAAGCCGGGCGTTCCGCGGGCCAGCACGTTCAGGTTGGTGTCGTCGGAGACCGGAACCTTCTTCACATGCACTTGCAGGATTTCCTCGCGGCCGCGCACGTCGGGCAACCCCACCACCACGCGGCGGTCGAAGCGCCCAGGCCTGAGCAGCGCGGGGTCCAGCACGTCCGGGCGGTTGGTGGCCGCCACCAGGATCACGCCGTCGTTGGATTCAAAGCCGTCCATCTCTACCAGCAACTGGTTCAGCGTCTGCTCGCGCTCGTCGTGCCCGCCGCCGAGGCCAGCGCCGCGATGGCGGCCCACGGCGTCGATTTCGTCAATAAAAATAATGCAGGGCGCGTTCTTCTTGCCCTGCTCGAACAGGTCGCGGACGCGGCTCGCGCCCACGCCCACAAACATCTCCACAAAGTCGGAGCCGGAAATCGAGAAGAACGGCACATTGGCCTCGCCGGCCACGGCCCTCGCCAGCAGCGTCTTGCCGGTTCCCGGAGAACCCACCAGCAACACGCCCTTGGGAATGCGCCCGCCCAGCTTCTGGAACTTCGCCGGCTCGCGCAGGTATTCGATGATCTCCTTCAGCTCGTCCTTGGCCTCGTCCACGCCGGCCACGTCCTTGAAGGTGACCTTCTTCTGCTGCATCGAGAGCAGCCGCGCGCGGCTCTTGCCGAACGACAACGCCTTGTTCCCGCCCGACTGCATCTGCCGCATGAAGAAGAACCAGATGGCGCCCAGCAGAACGAACGGACCCAGGTTGATCAACAACTGCAACGGGAAGTTGCTCTGCTGGTCCTTGATGGAGAAGTTCACATTGGCGGCCAGCATCGCCTTCTTGAGGTCTTCGTAATCACTCCCGACCGTAGTGTGGAACTGATCCTTGGGCGAAGCCTTCAGGTGGCCGCGCAGATCGCTGCCCTGAATGGCCGCATCCATCACTAGCCCCTGCTGCACCTTGTTGTACAGATCGGAGTAGGGGATCTCCGCATCCTTGCCCACGCCGGCGCCCTTCTGCCACACGCCGACAAGAAGCATGAGGCAAATGAGGATGAAGACCCAGAACATGATCGATCTAACGGTCGAATTCACCAGGATCCCTCTCTTCCAGCATTGGAGAAGCCGCTCAACGGGTCTCCAGCACCGTCTACATCCCCTTTTAGACGCCCCTACCTTCCTCAAAGTCACAGAAAGTACAGGAAATCTTGGCGGCAGACACAACAACCTCGCCGCCCAGAAGAGCAGTAACTACGATTGTACTCTCAACGCCGAAAGTCTTGCAGCTATCCGGAGGCCGCTTACGCGGCGGCGTCCGGGAGGTCAACCGTCCACTGAAACTCCCGTCTGGAAAGACTCGGCGCCAGCCTCCTCCAAGCTGGTTGCCACGATGCGGATTCCCGGCGCAGGATCCAATTCCACTCCCCGCATCCAGACGATATGGCCATCGAGTTCGAGGACCGGCCACACTCTCCGGCAAGAGCCAGTAACCCGTAGCCGCTCCAGCACTTCCTTCACCTTGCGCGGGCCGCTCGAGTAGCGCAGCCGCACCCGGTCGCCCGCCCTCCAGTTGCGCAGAGTCGCCACGCGGTCAAACCTCGCTGCGGAAATACTCTGTCTTGTATCAGGGCACGACTTCAGTCGTGCCGCAGATGCAACAGAATCGACGTGAGCTTTAGCCCTTGGGGGAACTCCTCCCTGAGATCTGCCTCCCACTTGACTCTCATCATCGGCCTCCAAAGCCGCGGAAGAGTCAACGTCAATCCGCAGCCGGAGCCCAAAGGCCGCAGCCGTGACCTCACCTGGAATCGCCACGAAGTATTCCGGCGTAGCCTCCTCCGTTGTGCCACCTGCCGCGACCGGCAAGACCTCCATTCGCAACTCCCTCGGCGTTCGCTCCGCCCGGAGCCCCTCAGCCAGCTCAAGCCTTTGTCCAGCACGCCCTGTCAGGGCCAACAAACGCAACGCCTCAGTCGAGGGAAAGTCGACCGCCACGCTCAGATGCTCCGCGGCATAGCGCAAGAGCCGTCGCTGGAGCGCCAATGGGAGCACGGCGAGCCGGGTAACATCAAGAGCCAGACCATCGCCCGCCGCGCGGCCCCCGCCCCGCACAGGGCGTCCCGGCAGCAGCAACTGAGGCGCGATGCGGGCCACTTCGCCTTCCCACCACGCCTCCTCGTCGCGGGCCAGCGCGGCCATCTGCGCCAGGTGCTCGCGCAGCCGCGGGTTCCAGCCCTCCAACAACGGCAGCAACTCGTGCCGGATGCGGTTGCGGGTAAAGGTGAGGTGACGGTTCGACGAGTCCTCCCGCCAGCGCTGCCCCAGTGAGTTCAAATAAGCCTCCACTTGGGCCCGCGTAGCCCCCAGCAGCGGACGCAGAATCCGTCCCTCCGGAAACTCGACCGCCGGGTGAATGCCGCTCAGCCCCTCGGTCCAGGCTCCGCGCAGAAATTTGGCCAGCACCGTCTCCGCCTGGTCGTCGCGGGTATGGGCGGTGGCCACAGCCTCCACCTCGCCCGAGGCCAGCAGTTGCCGGAACCACCCATAGCGCAGCCGCCGCGCCGCCTCCTCAATGCTTTCGGTAGCCTTGCCGGATTCTCCGCTGGCCCTTGCCTCCGCCGCTGTATCCACCCTCGCCTCGTGAAAGGGCAGGCCCAGTTCCGCCGCCAGCCCGCGCGCAAACTCCAGGTCGCCATCGGCCTCGGCCCCGCGCAGGCCGTGATGCAGGTGGGCGGCGTGCAACACCAGGCCCAGTTCTACGCTCCGTTCCTTGAGCGCCCGCAGCAGGCCCACCGAGTCCGCGCCGCCGGAAAGACCCACGGCCAGCCGCAGACCCGGCTTGAGCAGCGTTGTGTCGATCGGCAGTCCAGGGGACGGCGTTGTTGGCAGCGTTCGGCGCATCCCAAAATCATACGGCCCCGATGCGGCGCCTTGCCGGAGAAGATTCCCCGAGGGAATGCCGCACACAATGCCTGCTCCATCCAATGCCCTGCCGTTGTATACTCCACCCGTAATGCAAGTATTCGCGATTCTTCCCGCTGCGGGGCTCGGCAC
This sequence comes from Acidobacteriaceae bacterium, assembly GCA_003170825.1. Taxonomy (GTDB): domain Bacteria; phylum Acidobacteriota; class Terriglobia; order Terriglobales; family Acidobacteriaceae; genus Telmatobacter. The sequence goes on along the minus strand of PMYL01000019.1, from coordinate 28,526 downwards.
ACGGATGGCCGGGCCGCAGCCCAAACAGTTTCTCGCCCTCAACGGCCTCCCCATCCTGATTCATTCGCTGCGCGCTTTTGCCGCGGTGAAGCGGGTAACGGCGATCTATGTGGCCGTGCGCAAACCGGAGATCGAGCGCGTCCAGGCCCAAATCGCCGAGTACGCAGCCGACTACGGCTTTGCCGGCCGCGTCCGCGTAGTCGAGGGCGGCGACAACCGCCAGCAGTCGGTTTCAAACGCACTGGCCGCCCTGCCTGCCGAGCCCGACGATATTGTCCTGGTCCACGACGCAGTGCGCCCGCTGATCGATGTCGCCACCATCGACCGCACCATCGACGCGGTCGCCGAGTTCGGGGCGGCCATCGTCGGCCTGCCTGCGGTGGACACCATCAAGCAGGTGGAGCGCACCGCCCACGGCGCCCTCGTGACCTCGACCATCCCCCGCGAGTTCATCGTGTTGGCGCAGACCCCACAGGGCTTCCGCTACGGCCTGTTGCAGCGCGCTTTCGCCGAGGCCACCGCGGACGGCTTTATCGGCACCGACGAGGCCTCGGTCGTGGAGCGCGCCGGCCTTCCGGTAGCCGTGGTCCACGGTTCTCAGGTTAATCTGAAGATTACCCAGCAGGGCGACCTGGAGTTGGCCGAGTTCTACCTCCGCCAGCGCGCCCGCTGATTGCGGCTGGTTGAAACAAAAATGCTGTCATCCTGAGCGGAGCACCAAATACTGGATGTCATTCTGAGCGACGCTGAGTCCGCCGCGGCGGACGAAGGGGAGTCGAAGAACCTGCGGTTGCTTATTCATTTCTTTGGCGCAACCGAGAATTCGCTGACCTCCGAAATGCTTCAAGAACAGGCACGGTAACTATGGAAACAAGGATCGGATTTGGCTATGACTCGCACGTCTTCGAACCGGGCGTGCCGCTGCGCATCGGTGGACTGACGCTCGACCACCCGGAGGGCCTGGCCGGCCACTCCGACGGCGACGTGCTGCTGCACGCTATCACCGACGCCCTGCTGGGCGCCGTAGCCGCCGGCGACATCGGCAGCTTCTTCCCTTCCGGCGACCCGCGCTGGAAAGACGCCGACTCGGTCATCTTTCTCAGCCTGGCTCTCGAAGAGTTGCAGCACGCCGGCTACCGCATCGTGAACATCGACACCACGCTCATTCTGGCCGCGCCCAAAATCGCCCCCATCGCCGGCGAGATGCGCGCCCGCGTCGCCGATCAGCTGGGCATTGACATCGACCAGGTGAGCATCAAGGCCAAGACCCCCGAAGGCCTGGGCCTCGATCACGTGGCCCAATGCCACGCCGTCGCCCTGGTCGAGCGCGTTCAGGAACCCGACGACCTGAAAACCATGTCCGCCGTCATCGAAAGCCAGCGTCCGCTCGAAGATGTAGTCGAAGACCTGCTCAGCTCCGTCCACGGCGCCCACAAGAAGCGCGGCGTCACGGTCTACGACACCGAGGACATTACGTAAGGCAGGGAATAGGGAATGGGGAATAGGGAACAGAGAACAGAGATTAGGGATTAGGGAACAGGGAACAGCGTCCGGCTCTTTCCTACCCCTAAATGCACCGTGCCCCATCCTTTTCGCGCTTTTTGCGAAAAGGGTGGGAAACCACGAACCCAGGACGTGCCTTTTGCATAAGCCTGTCGCAGCCGGAGGTCTTTTCCAGATGAATCTGCGCCCCCTTGCACTCCTTGCCGCCGCTCTCTTTTGCGCTCTGCCCTTCGGCCTCTCCGCCCAGACCCCCGACTGGCGCACCCCTGCCGAAGCCTCGGACTACCGCACCACCCCCGACTACGCCGAAACCGTCGCTTACCTGGAGCGGATCGCGCAAGCCGCCCCCACCCAAGTCAAAATCGAAAACTTCGGCAAGACCGGCGAGGGCCGCGACCTCAAGATCGTCATCGCCTCCAAAGACGGCGTCTTCGACCCCGCCGCCATCCACGCCTCCGGCCGCGTCATTCTCCTCGTCCAGAACTCCATCCACGCCGGCGAGATGGACGGCAAGGATGCCTGTCTCGCCCTGCTCCGCGACATCGTCATCGCCAAAACCCAAGCCGCTCTCCTCGATCACGTCGTCTTCGTCTTCATCCCCGTCTACAACATCGACGGCCACGAGCGACGCTCGGCCTTCAACCGCATCAACCAGAACGGCCCCGAGCTGGCCGGCTGGCGCGGCAACGGCAGCAATCTTAACCTGAACCGCGACTACATGAAGGCCGACGCCCCTGAAACCCGCGCCTTTCTCAAAATGTTTCATCGCTGGCTGCCCGACTTCTTCGTCGACGACCACGTCACTGACGGTGCGGACTTCCAGTACGACCTGACCTTCGCCATCGACGACACGCCCGACGTTGCGCCAGCCACGGCCAAATGGCTTCGCGCCGCCGTCACCCCCGAGCTGGAGCGCCAGGTCAACGCCTCCGGCCACGTCGCCTTCCCTGCCCTCATCAACCTCAACAACGACACCGACCCCGCGCAGGGCCTGGCCTTCAACCCTGATCGGCCCCGCTTCTCCACCGGCCAGATGATCCTCGAAGACCGTCCCGGCCTGCTGGTGGAGCTGCACATGCTCAAGGACTACAAGACCCGCGTCTCCGGCAACTACGAGATTCTGCGGGCGCTGCTTGAGGTCATGAACCGCGACGCGGCCAAGCTGATTGCCCTGAATCGCGAGGCCGACGCCGCGGCTGCCAAACTGGGCGCGTACCCCTTCAGCAACGAAAGATTCCCGCTGGCCATCGACTGGAACGGCGAAACCACCCCGGTCGTCTTTCACGGCTATAAGTTCACCCGCGCCCTGAGCGAAATCTCCGGCGCCATGTGGGTAAGCTACTCGCACGAGCCCTGGAACGTGACTCTGCCCCTGGCCACCGGCGCCAAAGTTACCGCTTCGGTCACGCTCCCCGCCGGTTACATCGTGCCCGCGCAGTGGACCCAGGCCATCGACGTGCTGTCCGCGCACGACGTAACCCTCCGCCGCACCACCGCCCCCTGGACCGGCAAAGTCGAGCGCTACCGCTGCTCTGGAATGCAGTGGCAGGCGCTGCCCTTCGAGGGCCGCCACCCCATCTTTGGCGGCGAGAACCCAGGCGCCCAGTCCGGCCGCTACGGCCAATGCACGCTCACCAACGAAACCCTCACCTTCCCCGCCGGTTCGGTCGTGGTCCCGCTCGATCAGAGGCTTTCGAAGGTCGCCATTCACTGGCTTGAGCCCGACGCGCCCGACTCTGCCCTGCGCTGGGGCTTCTTCGATCCCATCTTCGAGCAAAAGGAATATGGCGAGGCCTACGTCCTTGAAAAACTGGCCCGCGAAAACCTCGCCAAAGACCCGGCCCTCAAAGCCGAGTTCGAACACCGCATCCAGTCCGACAACCGCTTTGCCTCGAGCCCCGACGCCCGCCTCGAGTTCTTCTACGAGCGCTCGCCGTGGTTCCAGGAGAACCACGTAGGCGAGTACCCGGTCGGCCGCCTGCTCTCCCTCGACGGCCTGCCGCTGGAGTAGAGGAGTTGTCGCGAATTACAAATGTGGCACTTGATAGCGCAGGATTTGCTCGTCCACGGTGACAAGAACCAGCCCTTCCAGTTGCGCCTGCGCCACCAAAAGCCGGTCGAATGGGTCGCGATGCACCTGCGGAAGCGCCCCTGCCCACTCCGCCTGCTCGACGGTGATGGGCAAGAGCAGGAAGTCGTGCTCCTCAATGGCTTGTCCAACCGGTTTTCCGAAGATCAACTTCCCCGATGCCCGCTTGATGGCAATCTCCCAAACCGTCGCCGCACTGACAAAGACCTGGTTCCGCGGCGAAGCAATTGCCGCGCGAAGTGCGTCCGGCAAATGAGCATCGTTGGAGTCCCACCATAAGAAGGCGTGCGTATCGAGCAGCAGTTTCATCGCGCTATAGCCCGAAGTCCTGGAGCACATCCTCCGGCAGCGGTGCGTCAAAGTCCTCTGCGATATAGGTAATCCCGAGCAGGTTTTGCCCAGGCTTCCGCGCCAAATTCGACTCTGGCGCTAAGGCAACCAGCTTCGCCATAGGTTTCCCAGCCTTGGCAATCACGAACTCCTCGCCCTTCGCCACCCGCTCCACCAGGCTGGATAGCTGTGTCTTGGCTTCATAGAGATTCACTTGTGTGCTCGCCATGAGTCAGTCTCCGATACCCCGATTGTGGACCAATTTCCATGGTTGGTCAAGTTGGTCAACAACCTTCTCTCATTGTGGGCCGATTCGTCCAGTTGGTCAAGTTGGTCAAGCGGTTGCGAGCCCGGTCTCCGGCGCAAGCACATTCCCCTGTTCTCCCTTCCTTAAACCACGCGGCGGATTTCAATTGCGCTTTTCCGGGTTTGGCCTTACCTTGTCTCAGAGTTTCCATTCCACTTCCGGAGTGTTCTCTATGCACGCTTTAGCGCTTCTTTTGCAAAGCCAGCCCGATCCCGAAATGGTCAAGCACATCGTCATGACCATGCTCGCAATCATCCCCATCATCATTGTGGTGGCGATTGCCATTGTGATGGTGCCCTGCTGGTTCATCCTGAAGAAAGCCGGCTTTACACCGTGGCTCTCGCTGCTGTGCATCGTTCCGTCGCTCGGCACCCTGGTTCTGCTTTACCTGCTGGCCTTTGCCGACTGGAAGATTGTGCCCGCGCCTCAGCCGGGTTGGCCGCCGCAACCGCCCTACCCGCCCCAGCCGCCATTGCCGCCCCTTGCCTGAGCCGGTCCGCGCCAGCCGGAGAGGGGCAATGCGATAGCATCGTGAATGGAAAGAAACCTTCAAAATGCCTGATTCCGCTCCCTCCGCTGCGAGAACTCCCCGCGTCCGTTTTGCCCCCTCGCCCACCGGCTTCCTGCACGTCGGCAGCGCCCGCACCTTTATCTTCAATTGGCTCTATGCCCGCCACAACCACGGAACCATGGTCTTGCGTCTGGACGACACCGATGTCGAGCGCAACACAGAGGCCAGCGTCCAGTCCATCTTTGAGGGCCTCCGCTGGCTGGGTCTCTCCTGGGACGAAGAGTACAAGCAATCCGAACGCCTTGCCCTGCACCGCCGGCAGGCCGAAGCGATCTTCGCCAAGGGCCTTGCCTATCGCGACTTCACCCCCGCCCACGCCGGCGACGACAATCAGTCCGGCGCCCAAGGCGCATGGCTCTGCAATCCCGGAATGCGCGAACTCTCCCGCGAAGAGTCCGACCGCCGCGCCGCCAGTGGCGAGCCCTTCGCCCTCCGCTATCGCGTCCCCCGCGGCCAGGGCCGCACCATGCGCTTTGTCGATAGTGTTTACGGTGAGCAGTCCAAGCTCGCCGACGAGGTCGAAGACTTCGCCCTGCTGCGCTCGGTCGGGGTCCCCAACGACAGGTCTTCGTCGTTGGGGTTGTGGGATGGCAATCCCACCTACCACCTCGCCTCCTGCGCCGACGACGCCGATCTCCGCATCAGCCACATCATCCGCGGCCAGGATCACCTCACCAACACCTTCAAGCACTTGGCTCTCTTCGAGGCCCTCGGCGTCCAGCCGCCCCACTTCGCCCATCTTCCCCTGCTCGTCGCCCCCGATGGCGCCAAACTCTCCAAGCGCCGCCACGGCCCCGTCGTCAGCGTCACCACCTATCGCGATGCCGGCTTCCTCCCTCAGGCCTTCGTCAACTTCCTCTGCCTCCTCGGCTGGTCGCCCAAGGACGACCGTGAACTTCTCAATCTAGCCGAGCTCACCCAGGCTTTCACTCTCGAGGGCGTCAACCGCGCCAACGCCGTAGTCAATTTTTCAGATAGTGACCCCTTTGACCCCAAGGCCGTCTGGCTCAACGCCGAGCACATCCGCGCCCTGCCCGTCGCCGAGCTCAGCCCCCAGATCCAGCCATTCTTCGAACAGGCCGGCCTCCATCCCTCGCCCGAAAAGCTCCTCGCCGTCACCCCGCTCATTCGCGAGCGCATCAAGCTCCTGCGCGATGCCGTCTCCGCCGCCGACTTCTTCTTCCTCCCCCAGCTCCCGCCGTACGACCCCGCCGAGCTGATCCCTCAAAAGGGCGACGCCGCCCTCGCCCGCCGAGTCCTCCAGCACGCGCTGGAAGTCCTCGCCACAACCTCTTTCGACCACGATTCGCTCGACCAGGCTCTTCGAGCCGCAGCCTCGCGCCTGGGTTTGAAGGCCGGGCAGGCCTTCCAGCCCATCCGCGTCGCCGTCTGCGGACGTAAAAACGCGCCGCCGCTCTTTGAAACCATGGCCGTCCTCGGCCACGAACTCTGCCTCGCCCGCATCCGTCAGGCCGAAGCCCGGCTTGAATCGCTCGGTTGAGCACAATACCTCCCGTGAAATGAAGTTGAGGTCAGTGGGTGAGGAATATACTCGTAGGTAGATTTCCGCTCAATGGAGGCGTGTAATGCCCACAACGAGGCACACCATGTTAGCACCGAAGAAGGCGACAGAAATCCTTAACGCCCTACTCAAAGAAGCCGCAGGACTTGAGACGGAACCTTTCGGATCGCCGAGCCGGGACCGGTGGACGACTACCGTGCAGGGCGCCTTGGAGAGAGCGTTCGGACGTGACGATTCGATAGCGGCCAATTTTCGAAGGGCACAGGGGATTATTTTTAAACAGGGCGACAGCGCCGAGAATCTTCGTAAAGCTGATAATGAAAAGCTCGCTGCGGAGGTTTCGGTCGTACAAAGTGCGATTCAACAGTTGAGTTGGGCGATTGAAGGCGAAGAGAGGATAGAAGATCCTACGGACGTGAGTAAATCTCCGACGACCATGATGATTTTTATGTCCCACAGCAGCAAAGATGCGGACCTTGCGAAAGCCCTCATCAATTTGCTGAAGTCAGCACTTGGGCTTTCCGCGAACCAGATCAGATGCAGCAGTGTTGACGGGTACAGGCTGCCAGTGGGAGTCAACACGGAAAGTAAGCTCCGCGAGGAGGTGAAAGCAGCTAAAGTGGTTATTGGTTTAATCACTCCAAGCAGCCTGACATCTCATTTCGTAATGTTTGAACTTGGTGCACGATGGGGCGCCGGGCTATTTTTGGCTCCGCTATTGGCTGGTGTCGATCCCAGCGAACTGAAGGGGCCGTTAGGTCTCTTGAATGCGCTTTCGGCTGATACTCAATCGAAGCTTATTCAGTTCGTTGAAGATATTGCGAAGCAGATAGATAGAAATGCGCAAAGCACCGCATCCTATCTGGACGAAATCAATGCGGTACTGCAAATGGCTGAGGCAGTTCCGAGGATAGAACTAGCGCAGGAGGATTTACCTGTGAAAGGAGCAATTCAGCCAATCGGCCAGCAGACTTATGATGAAGGCTATAACCCCCTGACTTATGGGCTAAGGATGGCAAGATGATGCCTGAATTCAACATTGATGGAGAGAACGCCGAGACGCGTTCCAATTGCTTGGCGGTTGAATCGCTGGTGGTGCCACTTCAGGATATGAATCTGGATATTACCGGCGTAAAAGCAACCTTATCTTCACCGCGAAATGTCGAGAGGCGAATGGCCACCGATTCCGAGGAATGTGCGGGAGAGATCGCTCGAAAGAGTACTAATACCAAGGAACCTCAGCTATGACCGACAGCAATCCGCAAAGCCCAGACCTCCACGGTACCGGCGCCCGCACGCAAAATAATTTCCTCCGCGACATCATCGCCGAGGATGTGCGCACCAGGAAGTACGGCGACGCCCAAATCCAGACCCGCTTTCCCCCCGAGCCCAACGGCTACCTCCACATCGGCCACGCCAAGGCCATCTGCATCGACTTCGGCCTCGCCGACGAGTTCGGTGGCAAGACCAACCTGCGCTTCGACGACACGAACCCTGAAAAAGAGGAGCAGGAGTACGTCGATTCCATCCAGAAGGATGTCCGCTGGCTCGGCTTCCAGTGGGAGCGCCTCTGCTACGCCTCCGACTACTTCCCGCAGCTCTACGAGTGGGCTTTGCAGCTCGTCAAAACTGGAAAAGCTTACGTCGACGACCTCTCTGCCGACGAGATTCGCCAGCACCGCGGCACCTTAACCGAGCCCGGCAAAGACTCGCCCTATCGCACGCGTTCGATCGAAGAAAATCTCGACCTCTTCATCCGCATGAAGCAGGGCGACTTCCCCGACGGCAGCCGCGTCCTCCGCGCCAAAATCGACATGGCCTCGCCCAACATCAACATGCGCGATCCGGTCATGTACCGCATCCTCCACGCCTCGCACCAACGCACCGGCGACCAGTGGTGCATCTACCCCATGTACGACTACGCCCACGGCCAGTCGGATTCCATCGAGCGCGTCACCCACTCCATGTGCACCCTCGAGTTCGCCGACCACCAGCCCCTCTACCGCTGGTATATCGAGCAGCTCGGCATCTTCCCCACGCAGCAGATCGAATTCGACCGCCTCAACATCACCTACACCCTGCTCTCCAAACGTAAGCTGTTGCAGCTCGTAAGTGAAAAGCGCGTGAGCGCCTGGGACGATCCGCGCATGCCTACCCTCTGCGGCCTCCGACGCCGCGGCTTTACCCCCGAAGCCATCCGCGCCTTCTGCGCCGCCATCGGCGCTTCGCGCACCAACGGCAGTACCGATATTGAAATGCTCGAACACTTCCAGCGCGACGACCTGAACCGACGCGCCAGCCGCGCCATGGCCGTCCTGCATCCCCTCAAGCTGGTCATCGACAACTATCCAGCCGACAAGGCTGAGTTTATGGAGGTCGCCAACAACCCCGAAGACCCCTCTGCTGGCACACGCCAGGTGCCCTTTTCCCGCGAGCTCTATATTGAGCAAGACGACTTCCGCGAGCTCCCTCCGCCCAAGTACTACCGCCTCTCCCCCGGCAAGGAGGTGCGCCTGCGCAACGCCTACTTCATCACCGCCCAGAGCGTGGTCAAAGACTCGGCCGGCAACATCGTCGAGGTTCACTGTACTTATGATCCGGCCAGCCGCGGCGGCAACTCTCCCGACGGCCGCAAGGTCAAGTCCACCATGCACTGGGTCTCCGCAGCCCACGCCATCTCCGCCGAAATCCGTCTCTACGACAAGCTTTTCCTCAAGCCAGATCCCAGCGACGTCGAAGAAGGCCAGGACGTCCTCAGCAATCTCAACCCCAACTCCGTCGAGATCCTCACCGGCGCCAAGCTTGAGCCCTCTCTCGCCAACGCCAGGCCCGGAGACCGCTTCCAGTTCGAGCGCGTCGGCTACTTCTGCCTCGATCCGGATTCCACTCCAGCCAATCTGGTCTTCAACCGCACTCTCCCGCTCAAAGACTCCTGGGCCAAAGAGGCCGGCCGGCAGCAAAAAGGCAGCAAATAAGCGAGTCAGCGGTGCGGCAGCCACTCGGCACCTGCGGTGGGGCAGACGCTCGCTAATCGCCGCACAAGTGTTGTGCTTTCCCAGGTCCTCCGCCGCGGTCCGCCGCGGCGGAAGACCTGGGGCGCCCGGCGGCTGGTGCATCAGGATCACCCCGTCAGCGGTGCAGAGCTAGCAGTTCGGATGGGGGTTCTTGAACACAACCTCGATCGGTACCCAGTCCGACAGGCGCTTCTGGTCTAATTCGGCATCTCCGGCATGGCTGGTGAGCGACGACCTGGCAAGCGCCACGGATATCTTGACCTTTCCCTTAATGCAGTAACTCCCGAGAAACCTCGACAGATCCCTATCTGCCAAATCCATGTAGTCCGCGGGAAGGGTGCCCTCCGTGCCAGGGACATCGACCGGGGCCATAATCATCTGGTTCATCAACGGCCCATTTTTCGTAACTCCCGAAGCGTCGAATCGCAGCACGAGGCTGGCTCTTTTCTCCAGCGCGTCAGGATTCGCCGTGTACTTGATGGCCGGAATGGTGACGCCCGCCGGGTTCGGTTTTGCTGCCTGCGTGTCAAACGCGATATGGTAGGGGGCCCCCTGCCATTTGGGCATAACGGGAACGTTGGAAGCCTTGTCCCCCTGGTTTCCGCACCCCGTCAAAAGCGCCAATCCCCCGATCGCCAATATGATTCCTTTTCTCAAGTCATCCTCCTCGTTCCTATCAGACGACGTGTCAGAATACCACTCCTGTGTCTCACAGGAACAATGATCGCCGGGTGCCCCAGAACCTGCACTGAGCGAAGCCGAAGGTCCCGCTTTTGGGGCCCGGGATATAGGCTCCTACTTCCCCACAACATCCATCGCCACCACAATCGTCTTGGGCGGCATGCAGGCGTTGTTATCGCAGGCTTGGTAGCGCAACTTGGCCTCCACCAGGTGATTGCCGGCCGTGGCAACAATCCGCGCCTGAATCACAAACTCGCCGGTGTAGACGCTGAGTTTGTTTTCGGGGTCCAGCGGCAGCGTAAACTCCATACCTGCTGGATAACTTGCCCCCTCCAACCGCACGCCCGAGCCCTCGGGAATCGAGAACGTAGCAGGGATAAGGAACTCGTCCTTCGGCGTATGCGAGTTGATGTGCAGTCCTTGCGCAATGCGAAAGTGCAGCGCCACTTCGCTCGCCTTGCCCGCAGTCACCGTCACCTGTTCGGGAAACAGAAACTCGACCGCCGCGCCCTTCAAAACCGACCGCCCCGGCTGGTCGGCCTGCCCCTGCGCCAGCGCTTGAGCCATCCCAAAAGCCACAGCCGCCAGAACCAAAACCACAGCCGCCGCACTGATTTGTATTTTCATCCCAACCATCAATCCCAATCCTGGAATCCACGCACTCCGCAACCCACTAACTCGCTAACTTTCCAATCCCTGCCCTCGTCACTCGTAGCTAGAAGCTAGCAGCTAGAAGCTGGAAGCTTCTTTTTAATTCCCCAACGCCTTGTGAATATTGGCCTCTATATCGTCCTTCGACGTCAATCCCAGTTGTGCCGCAACCACCGTCCCTTTGCGGTCCACAAAGAACGAAGTAGGCATCTCATCCAGCCCGCCATAGGGCTTGCTGAGCGTGTCGCCGTCGATCAGCACCGGGTAAGGAATGTGCATCTGCTCGACGGAGCGCGCAATCTCCTTCTTCTCGTCGCTTAGCTTCTGCTTGTCGTCGCGGTCGATGTCGTCCGTGGAGACGCCCAGAATCTCAAACCCCTGCGCCGCGTATTGATTGCGCAGCTCCACCAGCCACGGCGTCTCGATCCTGCACGGAGCGCACCACGTGGCCCAGAAGTTGATCAGCACCGCCTTACCCTTGTAGCTGGCCAGCGAAACCTTCCTGCCGCTCAGGTCTTCCAGCGCAAAATCCGGCGCCAGCTTGCCCTTGAGCGGCGATAAGTACTGCGGCGCGCCGCCTGCCGGATTGGCCACCAGCTCGCCCTGCGCCACGGAGGCCTGCAGACGCTCGGCGGCCTGTTTGCGGTACTCCCAGTTGGCCCACCCCGCCCACGCAAATACGGCCAGGATGAACAGAACGGCAGTCAGAACCAGTGTGTTGCGCTTCACGGGGATTCGCCTCTCCTACTCCATTGTATGAGCAGGGTGCCCCGCCCTCGCTCCGCCGCGGCGGACCGCGGCGGATTTTTGCGGCGGAGCCTGCCCTGAGCGCAGTCGAAGGGGTGGGAGGCGACGAAAGCCGGCCGCCCCTGTACGAGAGGAGCTGGCCCCAAAGCTGATACCATCAGAAACCGATGAACCACATTCCTGAAGCAGGCAATCTGGAGCCGGCCGCGCCCACGCCGGCTGATTTAGTCCGCACCGAGGCGGCAGCGCTGGAAGCCCTGGCCGCGCGCCTTGAAGGGCCGATGGCCGAAGCATTCGCCCGCGCCGTCGAGCTGATTCTGCGCTGCGGCCATGAAAACGGCCGCGTCGTGGTCACCGGCATGGGCAAGAGCGGCATCATTGCCCAGAAGATTGCCGCCACGCTCAGCTCCACCGGCTCCCCGGCCCTGTTTCTGCACCCCGCCGAGGCCGTCCATGGCGACCTGGGCGTGCTGATGCGCGGCGATGTCGTCATTGCGCTCTCCGCCAGCGGCGAAACCGAGGAGATTCTGCGCCTGCTGGCCACGCTCAAGCGCAAGGGCGACGCGTTGGTCAGCTTCACTTGCAATCTGAACTCGACCCTCGCCGCGGCCAGCGACGTGGCCCTCGACTGCGGCGTAGAGCGCGAAGCCTGCGGGCTGAATCTCGCCCCCACCGCCTCCACCACCTCCATGCTGGCCCTGGGCGACGCGCTGGCCATCGCCGTCAGCCTGCGCAAGGGCTTCCGCGCCGAGGACTTCGCCGATCTGCACCCCGGCGGCAAGCTGGGCAAGCGCCTGGCCAAGGTCCGTGACCTGATGCACTCCGGCGACGAGGTGCCCGTGGTCGCTCCCACCACTCCCATGACCGACGTGATCTACGAAATGTCCTCGAAGAAACTGGGCATCACGACCGTTCAGGATCAGGGCCGTCTGCGCGGCGTCATCAGCGACGGCGATTTGCGGCGGTTGCTCGAACGCGAAGGCGGCGCAGCCCTCAGCCGCTCGGCCGGCGAAGCCATGAATCTGCATCCCCGGACGATTGCCGGAGGAGAACTCGCCGCCACGGCGCTGGCCATCCTCGAAGAACGCAAGATCACCTCCCTGGTTGTCGTTGACACCGAGCAGAAAGTCGAAGGCGTGCTGCATCTGCACGATCTGTGGGGCGTGGAGCTGATTTAGAGAGAAAAAATGCCAGCGGAAGATCCCATCGTCGAAATGGCGTACCGATGCTACGGCTACGGCAACTGGGACGCGCCCTACTGGTTTATCGGGCCAGAACAAGGCCAATCTCGCACCGGTAGTGACAACCTTGCGCATCGAGTCGAGGCATGGCTTGATCTCGGAGGAAAGGAGCTGTGCGATTGTCGCGCTTTTCATACGCATAACCTAATCCGTGAAAGCAGGTGGCACAGGGATCATCCTCAGCTCCAATCCACGTGGAAATCATTGATTCTCCTGCTTCTGACATTCCAAGAGAATTCAACTGACGATCCGACTGATGATGAAATACGGCGCATCTATCAACGCGACCGATGGGGCATGGCGCACAATGGCGAAACATGCGTGATTGAGCTCTCAGGGTTGCCTGCAAATAATTCAAAAGTACAGATCGATCACAAACAATTCCGGCAAGAACGAATAGCAGTGATTCGAGAACGAATACGTGCGCACAAGCCCGTCTTTGTGGTCATGTATGGAAAAGGCGAGCAGCAAAGCTGGGAACAAATCGCCAGCCAAACATTGAAACAGGACAAGCCCAGCAAAATCGGGTCAACGGTCTTTTTGTTTACTTTGCACCCACGAGCGCACGACCTGAAGAAGGACTACTGGGACGCCTTAGGGAAGCGCCTTCGCAAAACCGTCGATCGCCCGAACATTTAGAATAGGTTTGGCTTCAATTGTCCTATCGTCCGCCCCGCGGACGGGAAAGCACGCACTCATTCGTATGCATCGCTGGTCCAAGCTCTTCATTCCCACACTCCGCGAGGCCCCGGCAGACGCCGAAGTGGCCAGTCACAAGTTCCTGCTCCGCGCCGGCTACATTCGCCAGCTCGGCGCGGGCATCTACAACTACCTCCCACTCGGCCAACGCTCGCTGAACAAGATCATCGGCATCGTGCGCGAGGAGATGGACAAGATCGGCCAGGAGTTCTACCTGCCGGCGCTGCTGCCGAAAGAACCCTGGGAGCAGAGCGGCCGCTGGACGGGCATGGGCGACAACATGTTCCGCCTCAAGGACCGCAAGGGCGCCGATCTTTGTCTGGGCATGACGCACGAAGAGATCATGACCACGATCGCCCGCAGCGAACTGCGCAGCTACAAGCAGTTGCCGCAGATTTGGTATCAGATTCAGGCCAAGTTCCGCGACGAGCCGCGCCCCAAATCCGGCCTGCTGCGCGTGCGCCAGTTCACCATGAAGGACAGCTACTCCTTCGACATCGACAAGGACGGCCTGGACAAGAGCTTCGACCTGCACGACGCGGTCTACCGCAAAATCTTCACCCGCTGCGGTCTCAAGTTTGTGGCCGTCGAGGCCGACTCCGGCTCCATGGGCGGCTCGCAGTCGCAGGAGTTCATGGTCTACACCGACGCCGGCGAAGACCTGATCGCAAGCTGTCCGGTCTGCGGCTACGCGGCCAATCTGGAGAAAGCCACTTCGCGCCTCGGCCCCGTCGTCGAGATGGAACCCACCGGCGACGGCACTCCCGAGTTCGTCCACACGCCCGGATGCGCCGCCATCTCCGATGTGGCCGAGTTCTTCAAGATCTCCCCAGCCTCCGATATCAAGTGCGTAGCCTACATGGCCCTCAAGCGCGGCGCTGCCGGCAAACCCGGGGTCTCCACGTCCGCCGCGGCGGATTCGTCCGTGGGGTCGAAACCGGACACATGGCACGGTGTTGCTGCCTTCCTGCGCGGCGACCACCAGGTGAACGAGACCAAGCTGCTCGGTGTCATCGGCGCTGCTGACCTCCGCACCATGCAGGCCGACGAGCTTGCGCAATACTTCAACGGACCGGCCGGCTTCCTCGGGCCGGTGGGCCTCAAACCCAACGCCAGGCCCCTCGAAGACGGTCTCACCGTCATCGTGGACAGGCCGCTCGAAGGCCGCAAGAACCTCGTTGCAGGCGCAAACAAGCTCGACTACCACCTGCGCAACGTTGTGCCGGGCCGCGATTTCACCTGGACCCTCAGCGCCGACATCCGCAGCGTGAACGAGGGGGAAGCCTGCCCCCAAACTGGAAACTCTGGCGGGTTCTGCGCCGGCTCTCTCGTCGTCGGCAAGGCCGTCGAAGTCGGCCACATCTTCAAGCTCGGCTATAAATACTCCGAGTCGATGGGCGCGCGCGTGCTCGACGTGAATGGCAAGGAAGTCACGCCCATCATGGGCAGCTACGGCATCGGCATCGAGCGCATCCTGACCGCGGCCATCGAGCAGTCCAACGACCAGAACGGCTTCTGGCTCCCGGCTTCGATTGCCCCCTTCACTGTCGTGGTGACGGTAACCAACGTTTCCGACGCGGCACTGCGCGAGGCCGGCGAAAAGCTGGCCGCGGAGCTCGAAGCCGACGGCCTGGACGTGCTGCTGGATGACCGGGACGAGCGCGCCGGCGTCAAATTCAAGGATGCGGACCTGGTGGGCATTCCCTACCGCATCAATGTGGGCAAAAAGGCCGCCGGCGGCCAGGTGGAACTGGTGACGCGCGCCACGGCGAGCAGCGTGGACGTGGCGTTGAATGAAGTGGTGGCGCTGGTGAAGGTCCGCGTCGAGGAAGACGCGCTGTTGGGGACGGTCGGAGCGTAGGTTCGTGGCATCCCACCCTAGCCGCAATAATCCGCCGCGGTCCGCCGCGGCGGAGCGAGGGTGGGGCGCCCACAAGGATGGAAACCCACAGCCAACTGTTCACTGTTAGCTGTCCACTGTCAACTGCTTTTGAAGGAGCAGCGATGAAGTTGAGAATCAAGTGGGCAATACCCACGTTCAAGTGGGCAATACCCACGGGGCCGCATCCCGTGGTATCGCTGCTGTTGCGCATCGCGCTGGTCGCGTTTACGGCCATCGCGCTGGTGATCATTACCGTCGGCGGCTACTACTACTTCAAGTATCGGGGCGTCGTGGATGAGCGCCTGAAGCAGCCCTTCGCCAACACCGCCAAGATCTACGCGGCGCCGCGCGAGGTCCGTCCCGGACAAAAGCTCACCGTCCGCCTCATCGCCAATGAATTGCGCGAGGCCGGCTACTCCGCCGATGGCGCCTCGCAGCTCTCGCCGTTGGGAACTTACTCGCAGGGCGTGCAGGTCATCACCGTGCGCCCCGGCCCGCAGTCCTATCACGCGCAGGACAGCGCGGCCATCCGCATCAACGCGGGCGTTGTGGAGTCCATCACCGACGACCACGGCCAGCCGCTGGCCAGCTATGAACTCGAACCGCTGCTCATCACCGGCCTCAGCGAAGACGCCAATCGCACCAAGCGCCGCCTCATCTCCTACGGCGAGATTCCGCCGAACCTGGTGCAGGCAGTGCTCGCCATCGAAGACCGCCGCTTCTATGAGCACAGCGGCGTGGACTATATCCGCATCCTGGGCGCGATACGCAACGATCTGACGCCTGGGCGCCGGTACGTCGAGGGCGGATCCACATTGACCATGCAACTGGCGCGCGGCTTCTTCCTGACGCCGGAGCGGCGCTTCAAGCGCAAGATCATCGAGATCGTCATCACCTTCCAGCTTGAGCACCGCTTCTCAAAGAAGCAGATTTTCGAGATGTACGCCAACCAGATCAATCTGGGCCAGCGTGGCAGCTTCTCCATCGACGGATTCGGCGAGGCCTCGCAGGCCTACTTCGGCAAGGACGTGCGCCAACTCGATCTGGCCGAGTGCGCGCTGCTGGCAGGCATCGTCCAGAGCCCTAACCGGCTAAGTCCTTTCCGCCATGCGGACCGGGCCATCGAGCGGCGCGGCCTGGTGCTGGATTCCATGGTGGAGACCGGCGCCATCACCAAGGACCAGGCCGAGAGCGCCAAGACCGAGCCGCTGCACCTTTCGGCGCAGAGCGTGGACGCCAGCGAGGCGCCGTACTTCGTGGACCTGGTTCATGATCAATTGACACAGAAGCTGGGCGAGCGCGACTTCAACCACGAAGGCCTGCGCATCTACACCTCGCTCGATCCTGGCCTGCAGCGTGCCGCCGCCGATGCGGTCGAAGTGGGCATGCGCAATGTAGACACGCTGGTCGGCAGGCTGCACCCGCATCGCAAGCCCGGCGAAACCATCCTTTACCCGCAGGTCTCGTTGATTGCCATCAATCCCCATACCGGCCAGGTGCTGGCCCTCATCGGCGGACGCAACTACGGCAACTCGCAATTGAATCACGCCGTGGCCAAGCGCCCCACCGGCTCCATCTTCAAGCCCTTCGTCTACGCGGCGGCCTTCAACACCGCCGCCGAGGGCATCACGCTCTCCGGGCAGAACAAGCTCTTCTCGCCGCTGACCATGCTCAGCGACGAACAGACAACCTACGATGTAGGCACCGCCCAGGAGTACACGCCGCGCAACTATGAAGGCGTGTATCACGAACAGGTAACGGCCCGTTACGCGCTCATGCGGTCGCTGAACAACGCCACCATCGGCTTGGCCGGCATGGTGGGTTTCGATCGCGTGGCCTCACTGGCTCGCGAAGCCGGCGTCCGCAGCGCGCGCGGAACGCCTTCGATGGCCATCGGCTCCTATGACGCGGAACCGCTGGAGATGGCCGGCGCCTACACCATCTTCGCCAACAACGGCCTCCACCTGGACCCCTGGATGCTGGCCAGCGTGCGCACGCCCACCGGCGACATCATCACCGACTATACGCCCACCTCCAAACAGGTCCTGGACCCGCGCGTGGCCTATCTCACCACCAACATGATGGAGAACGTGCTCCGCGGCGAAGGGACAGGCGCTGGGGTGCGTAACCGCGGCTTTATCTCGCCCGCCGCAGGCAAGACCGGCACCAGCCACGACGCATGGTTCGCCGGCTTCACATCCAACCTGCTGTGCATCGTGTGGGTGGGCAACGACGACTACACCGACATAAAGCTCGAAGGCGCACACGCCGCCGCGCCCATCTGGGCGGAGTTCATGAAGAAGGCCGTGCTGCTGCCGCAGTACTCCGACACCCACGAATTCACCCGGCCCGATGGCGTCGACGTTGTCGCCATCGACAAGGTCAGCAACCTGCTCAGCGACGCCTCCTGCCCGGACAGCTACGACGCGGCCTTCCTGGCCGGCACCGCGCCCACCGACACCTGCGACCATCCTCCCGACCACCGCAACCTGCTGCAAAAGATTTTCGGCCTGGGTAAACCAGCGAATTAACCATTCAACCTGGAGTCCACCTCGCAAGAGAGCGTCGAAAGGGGGAATGAAGTGGATAGTTCTCAACTGAATCCATTCGTCCTATTCCCGATCGCCCACTCTGGCGTGGCGATCGTCCCCGGCGCAGTGAGAGGCTCAAGATGACAAGAGCGCGGCTCGATGGCCTGTGCCTGCTGCTCCTGGGCAGCTCGGTGCTTCTTTTGCTGAGCATCGCTCTCCACAACGCCGTTCCTGCCGGGACAACAGATTTCAAATCAAGTTACTTCTCCGCTCGAGGCCTTATTCAACATTGCGACCCATACAGTGAAAGTGAGGTATTGCGCATCTATCGGGCGGAGGGTGGAGCCTCGTTGAATACCGCGACGGCTCGCCAGATCCAGATTGCGACGCGGTATGTATACCCGCCAACCGCATTTTCCCTCACGGTTCCCTTCGCGTTGCTGCCGTGGGGGCCTGCGTACATGCTTTGGATGACGCTCACCGTCGGGAGCCTCGTCTTTGCCTCGTTTCTGGCTTGGAATCTCGGGGCAAATTACGCGCCAATCCTCTCTGGCGCCCTGATTGGCTTCCTTCTCGCCAACAGCCAGGTGCTCATTATTCTCGGCAATCCGTCCGGAATTGCTATAAGCCTTTGCGTGGTGGCCGTCTGGTGCTTTCTTAGGGAGAGGTTTGTTCCTGCCGGCATCCTGTGTCTTGCCGTCAGCCTCGCAATCAAGCCGCAGGATGCGGGACTGGTCTGGCTCTACTTCTTATTGGCGGGCGGAGTTTACCGCAGACGCGCACTGCAAACCCTCCTCGCGGCGGTTGCAATCAGCCTGCCGGGCGTCCTGTGGGTCTGGCACGTCGCGCCGCACTGGATGCGGGAACTGCACTCCAATGTGTCGGCGTTTGCGGCACACGGCGGTCTCAACGACCCTGGCTTCGCCGCAACGGGTGGACGCAGCCTCGATATGTTGATAAGCCTGCAAACGGCCATCAGCGGCTTCCGGGACGATCCGCGCATCTACAATCCGGTCAGCTACCTTATATGTGGCTCGCTCCTGCTCGTATGGGTGTTTGCCACTCTGCGATCCCGCTCCTCGCCCGCGAGAGCCTGGCTGGCGATTGCGGCCATCGCGCCTCTCTCCATGCTGCCTGTCCATCACCATCTATATGACGCCAAGCTGCTGCTGCTCACGGTTCCCGCTTGCGCCATGCTGTGGGCCGGGGGCGGCTTGATCGGCCGGCTCGCGCTCCTGGTGAATACCGCGGGGTTCGTATTGACCGGAGATCTTTCATGGTCGATTTATTTTGGTCTCACCGACAAACTATACCTGTCCAGAGCGGGGATGTCTGGGCAGATACTGACGGCTGTGCAGGTCTTTACAGTCCCGCTCATCCTGCTGGTCATGAGCATTTTTTACCTGTGGGTCTATCTGCGGCGCACTTCGTGGCCGAAGCTGAATGAAGTGGAGAGCGGGAAGTTGGTAGCCGCGCCGTCGCCGGTCCATACTCAGAGAATAGCGCCAACGCCGAAGAGGCCGCATCGCGTACCATGATCCTTGCCGGAGCGCCCATGCGCGACCATTTGGCTACACTTCTCGACGACTTCCGCCGCCACGGCCGCGAGGCCGCCGTAGTCCGCTACCAGGGCAACCGCCGCCGCGTCACCACCTACGGTGAGATCGCGCGCCTGGCTGGCCGTTTTGCCGCGCTGCTGGCCCAGCGGGGCATCGAGCCCGGCGACCGTGTGCTCCTTTGGGCCGAAAACAGCGCGGAGTGGATCGCCGCCTTCCACGGCTGCCTGCTGCGCGGCGTGCTGGCCGTTCCTCTCGACGCCAACGGAACCGCGGAATTCGCCACCCGCGTCGCCGCTGACGTCGCTCCCAAACTCGCCGTCGGCGATGCTCTCCTGCTCAGCCAGTTGCCTGGTGAATGGCCTCAAATCACCTTTGAAGACTGGCTCACCATCCTCCCCGCCGAAGAAGCCGGTCCGGTTCCAGGGCTCTCTCATGAAACCCCGCTAGAAATTCTCTTCACCTCCGGCACCACCGGCGATCCCAAGGGAATCGTCCTCACCCACGGCAACGTGCTGGCCAGCGTAGGACCCATCGAGGACGCGTCCCAGCCCTACATGCGCTACGAGCGGCTGATCCATCCCCTCCGCATCCTCCAAACGCTGCCTCTGAGCCACGTCTTCGGCCAAACCATGAGCCTGTGGGTTCCACCCATCTATACCGCCGAGCTTCACTTCGAGAGCCGCCTGGTTGCGCCACGGCTCATTGAGACCATCCGCCGCGAGCGCATCTCCGTTCTTGCCGCTGTGCCCAGGGTCATGGCCCTGCTCAAGACCCACCTGGAAACCACCCTGCCCTCGCTCGCCGAGCGTGCCACCGGCCCGCATGGCGCCGCAACCGGGGTCCCCGGCGTTCCGGTCTGGAAGCGTTGGTGGCGTTTCCGCGATGTCCACCGCGCATTCGGTCCCAAGTTCTGGGCCATCATCTCCGGCGGCGGCGCGCTCACCGGTCCACTGGAAAAATTCTGGAATGCGATCGGCTTTGTCGTGGTGCAGGGCTACGGGATGACCGAGACCACCGCGATCATTACCCTCAACCACCCCTTCCACGTGGCGCGGGGAACCATCGGCAAGCCGCTTCCAGGGCGCGAGGTGAAGCTGGGCCCGGATGGCGAGGTGCTGGTCCGCGGCGCATCCATCTCCGGCGCCACATGGTCAGGCGGCGCGCTCCAGCCGCGCACCGGCGAGTGGCTGGCCACCGGCGACCTGGCCGAAACCCAACCCTCCGGCGAACTGCGCTTCCTGGGCCGCAAGAGCGAGGTCATCGTGACCGCGGCAGGCCTGAATCTGCACCCCGAGGACCTGGAAGCCGCCATCGAACTGCAGCCGGGCGTCGCGGCCTGCGCAGTGGTGCCCATGGAAACAGCCGCCGGCCCTGAGCCTTGCGCCGTGCTCGCCATTCGCGGACCGGGCGAACAGGCCGCGGCCGCCATCGAGCACGCCAACGCCCGCCTCGCGGAGTTTCAGCGCCTCCGCCGCTGGGTGCTATGGCCCGAACCCGACTTGCCCCGCACCTCCACCGGCAAGGTCCGGCGCAAGGCAGTGGCGGAGTGGCTGGCCAGGATGCAGGCTGCGGCTACTCAAACCGGCACGCCAAACCCCGCCGCCGCCGCGGCCTTTGGAGCATCGGCGGATTGGTTGCTTGTGCTGATCTCCCAGATTTCGGGCGAAGCCCCCACGGGCGTTGGGGATGAGCTGCGCCTGACCGAAGACCTGCGCCTCGACAGCCTGGGCCGCGTGCAGTTGGCCGCCGCTGTTGAGGAACGGCTGGGCATGGTTCCCGAGAGCGGGCTATTGGAAGAAGTGCAAACCCTGGGGGATTTGCGGCAGTTGTTGGCCGCGAACCCCGGGGCAGATGCCCCACAAACGCCGGGCGCCCCATCCTTTCCGCCGATTTTCGAGGAAAAAACTGAGCAAAGGATAGGAAACCACGAAACCCAACTGGAGTCCGTTCACCAGGAGAGTCAGACTGAACCCGCTCCGGCGCCAAGTTACATCTATCCGCATTGGCCATGGTGGTTGCCCTTCCAATGGCTCCGAGTTGCTTTCTTAGAGACTGTGGTGCGCCCCCTGGTCTGGCTGTTGGCAAACCCCGCCGTAGTCGCTGCCGAGCCCGACCGGCTGAAAGCCGATGCACCGATGCTCATCGTTGCCAATCATGTAACGACCTACGATGGACCCTTTTTGGAATACGCGCTCCCCGGCCCCATCCGAAGACGCATCGCGGTCGCCATGTCCGGAGAGATGCTCCAGGATTATCGCCGCTTCCGCAATCCCGAGCCTCTCCATCCCAGTGGACGATTCTTTCTGCCAGGTCCTTTGTATTATCTGCTCATTACGGCGCTGTTCAACGTCTTTCCCTTGCCCCGCCAGCGGGACTTCCAGCGCAGCTTTGCCCATGCCGGCGAAGCACTGGACCGCGGCTTCAACGTGCTGGTTTTTCCCGAGGGATCGCGCTCGGCCGAAGGTCAATTGGCCCGCTTCCGGCCAGGGATCGGTCTGCTCGTCAAGCAATCGGGAACGGCCGTGCTGCCCATGGCCATGCGCGGCCTGGGCGAATTAAAGACGCGCCGCCGCCGCTGGTTCCGTTCCGGCGCCATCGAAGTGCGCGTAGGCCGGCCCATCCGTTTTGCGCCGCAGGATTCCGAAGCTGCCATTACCGCCCGTTTGCACGTCGAAGTGGAAAAGCTGCTCAACGGCTGAATCGGTGTTCTGGGTATTGGGTGAATTGAAAAAGTCTCAGCGTATTTGACGCAGTGAGCAATGTGATCAACAATGGCTCAGACTTCCTAAACGTTTTTTCTGGGGTGATTTATGAAAAGGCTATCGGGACGTGCATGGGCCGTCATCCTCCTGGTAGCGGCGGGAACGCTTATTTTCGGATCATGGCTGTTGGGGCAAGGTCCTCAACCCAGATATCCCGTGAATATGCCGGTCTCGCTTGGAGTGGGTAAGGTGAGAACCCCGGAGTTCAGGGTGGAGAATGGGCACTATAGCATCGGAATCGAGGCCAAGCCGCGCCTTCCGCTCGACGATATGAATTGCATGATGGGATTGACAGATCCAACGCCGCTAGTTCCATGCGATCGCGGCAAAGGACCTATGATCCAAGCGAACTGGACGCTGTGGAACCACGGCCGGATCGCCGGTCAAGGATCCAGCGACACCCATAAGAACGATGGGGAGTGGGAGAATGGAACGGCTGTACGCGTCATAGGGGACTTCAAAGGCGAAAAAGGAAATAAATATATATTGGAAGTGAACTTTACCAAGGACGGCGCCGCGCTTGCCGTGACCGACCCTCACTTGATCGTGAGGGTAAGCGCTGATTAGGCGATGGAACGGTAGTTTGGCGAGTACGCCGGGTTTCCCAGCTTTCGCCCGCCGCGGCGGGAGACCTGGAAAACCACCTCAGCCCGAGCCTGACCCTCTAACTCGGCTGTCTCGGCCTGAAGTGGCAAGTCCCGCCGGCCAGCACCGAATTCCAGATCGAGGGATCCGCGGGTTGCTCTGTCGATCCGAGAAAGAGAATCCCGTCCGGCGCCAGCAGCCGGTGAATGTTGGCCAGCAAGGCGCGCCGCGTCTCCTGCGAGAAGTAAAGCATCACGTTGCGCAGGAAGATCACGTCGAACCGGTCGCTGGCCCGCTGGAACGGAAAACGCGGCCCGCACAGGTTGCCCTGGCGGAAGGCGCACATCTTCCGCAGCTCCTCCTTCACCACCCAATCCTCGCCCACATGATCGAAGTAGCGCACCACGAAGCGGGCGGGCAGGCCCCGGTTCATCTCGATGCGGTGATAGCGGCCGGCCTGGGCGCGCTCCACCACCTCGGCGCACAGGTCGGTAGCCTCGATGCGGATGCTCCATCCGCTCAGCATGGGAAAGGACTCCCGCATCAGCATGCCCAGGCTGTAGGCCTCCTGGCCGGTGGAGCAGGCCGCGCTCCAGAACCGCAGGCCGCGCACCTGCCGCCGCTCTTCGATCAGCTTGGGCAGCAGGCCGGTGCGCAACAACTCAAAGGGACGGCTGTCGCGGAAAAAGCTGGTTTCATTGATGGTCATGGCCTCGGCGACGGCGCGCTCCAGCACTGGGTCCTTCCTCCGCCGCAAAGACTGCACCAGCTCTTCCAGGCGGGTCATGCCCTGGTGGCGCAGGACCTTGGTCAGCCGCGTATCGAAGAGATAGTCGCGCGAAGGGTCCAGCACGTTTTGCGAGTAACCTAAGACAAGGTCGCGCAGATAGCCGTAGTCGACGCTCGTGGTTGTCGCCATCGCTAGACCGCCGCTTCCCGAAGCTCGCGGGCCTCGCCTGCCGCGGCGGGTGTCCGGCCGGCAATCCGGAGGATTTCGGTTGCGATCTCATTAAGCGGCAGCACCTTGTGCGCCAGGCCCGCATTGGCCACCGCGCCCGGCATTCCCCACACTGTGCTGGTGGCCTGGTCCTGGGCCAGCACGCTGCCGCCATGGCCGCGAACAATGCTGCAGCCAATCAATCCGTCAGACCCCATCCCGGTCAGCACCACCGCCAGCACTCCGGAGCCGTAGACCCCGGCCGCCGAGCGAAACAGTGCGTCCACGGCGGGCCGGCAGTGGTTCTCCAGCGGGCCCTGGTTCAGGTGCAGCGTGGCCGGCGAGCCGGCGCGCGCAGCCGCCAGCACCTCCATGTGCCAGTTGCCCTTGGCGATGGATATGGTTCCTGCGCGTACCGCATCGCCTTCCTCGGCCTCGCGAACACGCAACTTGCACCGCCCATCCAACCGCTCGGCAAACAGCTTGGTGAACAGCTCCGGCATGTGCTGCACGATCATCACCGGCAACGGAAAATTGGCTGGCAGCGCCGGCAGCAGAACGTCAAGAGCCGCCGGCCCGCCCGTCGAGACCCCGATCGCCAGCACCACCGGAATCGACGAGATCGGCTGCGCCTTCAGCGGCGGTGCCAAAGGGAGCGCCAGCGGCAAGCGCGCTCCACCGGGGCCGGGGCCAGAACCGGAAAAGTCAGGCTGCGTTTGCGCCCGGCTGGTCAGCGCATGAATCTTGGGAAGCAAATCCTGCGCCAACGCCTGCATGGCCGCCTCGCGCCCCGATTGCCCGGCCGGCTTGGCCACATAGTCCGATGCCCCGCCCGCCAGCGCCTCGATGGTCACCTTCGCGCCGCGCTGGGTGAGCGAACTGCACATGATCACCGGCATTTTGTGTCCCCGCGCGCGCAACTCCCTCAGTGTCGCCAGTCCGTCCTTCACCGGCATCTCCACATCCAGCAGCACCAGGTCAGGGCGAATCATTTCAATGGTTCGCAAGGCCGTTTCGCCGTCGGCCGCGCTTCCGGCCACTTCCAGGCCCGCATCGGCGCAGACCACCGAGCGCAGCAGACTCCGCATCACCACCGAGTCGTCTACGATCAATATCCGGGTCCGGTGGCCGGCCGCCATCGCCTAAGCCTCCACCAGGCCGAGCATGGCCAGCTTTTCGCTCAGCGCTTCTTCGTCGAAAGGCTTCATCAGGTATTCGTCGGCCCCCGCATCCAGGGCGCGGGTAATGAACTGGTTCTCCGCCTCGGTGGTCACCATCAACACCTTCATGCCGTCGAATCCCTGCGCGCGCAGTTGCCTGAGCATCTCCAGTCCGTCCATCACCGGCATGTACCAGTCCACCAGGACAACGTCGAAGACCGGGCCCGCGTGCAGCAGGTCCAGGCCGGCCTGACCGTCGGCGGCCTCCTCGCATTCGATTCCCATCTCCTTGAGCAGGCCGCGGAGATAGCTCCTCGCAAACCGGGAATCATCGACAATCAGCGCTCGCATTCGCTACCTCCACGCCGAACAGGTTCTCCCCCTGCTCCCCTTACGCCGCCTGGGCCGCGCCCAGCCGCATCGGGTCCAACCGCTCAGGGTCCAGCATCACCAGCAGGCTGTCCTTGAGCTTGTACGCGCCGTCAAACAAGGCCCTCCGGCGCTCATCCAGAATGGATGGGTTGGGCTCATGGTCGGTCGACGAAACCGTCAGCACCTCGCCCACCGAATCCACCAGCAAACCGAAAATTCCGCCGGAACTTTCCAGCACCAGAATGTCCTGCTTGCCGTCCCTGGGCGGAAGCGCGAGCAACTGCCGCAGGCTCACCGTGGTCAGCACGTCGCCCCGGTAGTGAACCAGACCGCCCACGTAGCTGGGAGCCAGCGGAACCGGTTGCGGCCGCGCCGAGCCCACAATCTCCAGAATGTGGGTGATGGGCACGCCAAACAACCCCTGCCCCACGCGGACTGAGCACATCTCCGCAAACGTCTCAGCCGCCTTCTCCCCGCGATGGATTGCCGTCCCTGCTGTGCTCATCCCACTGTCTCCGCAAACTCTTCGGCCGCGTTCTCCCCGGCCGGCAACGGCGCCACGCCGCCCAGGTCAACCACCCCGGTCACGCGATCCTTCAACAGCGTCACGCCGCCCGTGCGCTGGCTCGTGCCGGCCTCGAACAGGTCACCGCCCGCGGCCACGTCCAGCACATGCGAAACCGCAATGCCCACATGCCGGTTGCCCTCGCGGCACACCACCACAATCACCTGCGCCTGGGGATTGCCCTCGGCCGCGGCCAGCACCCCGCCCGAATCCTCCACCGGCAGCAGTTGCCCCTCGAAGTTCAGCACCGGCCGGCAGCCGATGTACTCGATGCGCGAAACCGGGAGCTGTTCGATCCGCAGTACGTCCTTGAGCGGCACAGCGGCCTGCCGCCCCGCGGCCTCCACCAGCAGATACTCCAGGCTCTTCGCGGCCTCGGCTTCGTCTTCGTCCTCCGCCGGGCGCGCAGCCTCATCCTCCGCGCTCATGGCCACTCCGGCCTTCATCGCGATCGCTCCGGGGTCCAGAATCAGCGCCAGATCGGCGTTGCCCAGCACCGTTGCGCCCGAATAAAGCCCGATATCCTTGAGCACCGCGGAGAGCGGCTTCACCACGATCTCCTCCGGATCGGCCAGCCCATCCACCACCAGCCCGAAACGGCGCCCATCGGCGTCCAGAACGGCGATAAAGTTATCCCGCTCCGTGGCGATTTTGTGCTCGACGCCGGGCATCAGCAGCCGGTCAAGAAACACCAGCGGCAGCAGCTTGCCGCGCAGCCGGTAAAGCGGCGCGCCCTCTATCCATTCGATCGCTTTCGCAGCCTGTTCCGGGGGAATGTGCACCAGCTCCGACAGCGCGCCCTGGGGCAGCGCGAAACTCTGCTTCACGCTGCGCACAATCAGCGCGG
The DNA here is from genome assembly GCA_003170825.1 of Acidobacteriaceae bacterium. GTDB lineage: Bacteria > Acidobacteriota > Terriglobia > Terriglobales > Acidobacteriaceae > Telmatobacter. Next base: position 1,971 of record PMYL01000019.1, on the reverse strand, counting down.
GAATGATCGCCAGCGTCAATGGAATGCGCAGCCTCAGCGTGGTTCCCTTGCCGGCGCGCGAGTCGATCTCCACCTTGCCGCCGATCTTTTCCACGTTGGTCCGGACCACATCCATCCCTACGCCCCGGCCGCTCACGTTGGTCACCGCTGCCGCGGTCGAGAAGCCGGGCACGAACAGCAGTTGCAGCAGCTCCCGCTCGCCCAGGTGCGCGGCGCGCTCCCGCGTAATCAGCCCGCGCTCGATCCCCTTCTGGCGCACCTTCTCCACCGCAATCCCCGCGCCGTCGTCGGAAACCTCGATAACGACGTGGCTGCCCTCCTGGCTGGCCCGCAGCTTGAGCGTTCCTTCCGGGTCCTTGCCCGCCGCCATGCGCACATCCGGCGTCTCGATGCCGTGATCCAGCGCGTTGCGCACCGCGTGCGTGAGAGGATCCTTGATGGCTTCGAGCAGACTCTTGTCCAGCTCCGTGTCCTGGCCCTCCACCTGCAGCCGCACCCGCCGGCCGAGCGTTTGCGAAAGGTCGCGCACGATGCGCGGCATCTTTCCGAAGATATTCGACACCGGCTGCATCCGCGCCTTCATCACACTCTCGCGCAGATCCGCCGTCACCATGTCCAGGCGGCGCGAGAGCACGGTCATCTTGGGATCGGCCGCGGTGGCCTGCAGCACCTGGTTGCGGGTCAGCACCAACTCGCCCACCAGGTTCATCATCCGGTTCAGCACTGCCACGTCCACCCGCAGCGTGCTCTCCGCGGCGCTCCCCGCTCCCTGCACGCGCGGCCGGCCGCCATCGCTGGCCGCCTCCGCCTGCGCCTTGGGTGCGGGCGCCGGCTCGCGCGCAGCCTCCGCCGGCTCCGGCGCTTGCGCAGCGGGCGCGGCTGATTCGGCTGGAGTGGATGCGGCTGGAGGAGGCGCGGCCACAGGGATTGCGAGCGCGGCGGAAAGTGGAAGTTGAGGTGCGGCTGATGCTGCGGGAGAGCGCCTCCCGCCGCCCTGCGGGCGAACAGGACGTTTTGCCTTGGCCGGAGCCGGAGCCTCTGCCAATCTTGGAGCCTGCAACTCTTCCAGCCACCCGATCAGCACCCCGTCCTCGCCGTCGCCCTCGCTGTTGTCCGCTTCAATCGTCTTCAGAATCGATCGCAGACCGTCCAGCAGTTGCAACAGTCCGGTGATAATTGTGCGGTTGGCAACCAGCTTGCCCTCGCGCAGCATCCCCAGCAGGTTCTCGCCCGCGTGCGCCAGTTTCTCCAGCCGCTTGAAGCCGAGAAAACCCGTGGTTCCCTTGATCGTATGCACCGCACGAAAAATCTCTCCGATCAGTCCCGCATCCTGCGGCCGCTCCTCCAGGTCGGTCAGACACCGCTCCATGCGGTCCAAACCTTCCTGGCTCTCGATCAGGAACTCCCTCGTCAATTCATCCATCGCGTCCACTCATCCGCCCGCCCGGAAATCGAGCCAAAAAACGTGCCAGGCCTCGAGCCCCCGGGCACAGCGAACTCTCAAGCCCTTTATCGGTAAGAAGAGGCGCAACATGAGGAGCGGAGTGACAAGGAAACAGGGACCAAGGATCACCGCACGAGGCTCCGTGCCCCATCCTTTCGACTTTTTTGTGTCGAAAGGGTGGGAGACCACAAACCCGTTCCCATGTACAGCGGACGTGGAAATGCTTTAGTCTCAACTTTCATGCCCAACGCGGACGAAAACCCGCCGCACGCGGTTCCACTTGTCAGCCGCATCTTCACCCGAGAAACGGCGGAGAACTATCTCGAAAATGCAATAAGGTAATCGAAAGCCTTTCTAGTGTCCCGAGTCTAAAGTTCATTCCATCCATGCTGTCATCCTGAGCGACCGGAGCGAAGCGAAGGGAGTCGAAAGCCTGCCCTGAGCGTAGCCGAAGGGGACCTGCGTTTTCGTCGTCGGAATGATGCAATGAACTTCCGATTCACTACACTAGGTGTGGAGCGTCAAGA